>NZ_CAUFUE010000001.1 GCF_959029255.1 uncultured Bacteroides sp.
ACCTGTAACCGGCTGATCCGTAGTCAGCTACTCTATTCAGTTGAGCTACGCGGCCTTTTTGTTTAACGGGTGCAAAGATACGTACTTTTTCTTAATTAGCAAATGTTACGCAAACTTTTTTTGAAGATTTTTATTCGATGAAACGGTAGTTAAAGAGCTGCCAACCGATGGTTAGCCCAACATTCCACTCCTTTTTCGGTGAGCTATAATGATTTACATACGCTGATATAGTTCCGAAAGGCAATTGGCAGATAACGGAAATTTCTCCCATATATTCGAACTTTGAAAACGCTTTTCCATAAAAAGCCTTGTTTAATGCATTTTTTTCAATGGGAAATACCGGCATAAATCCATAAAATTCGGTACGGAACTGAAACATATCGTTGAAAATAAATATAGGCTTAATACCCGCCGCTAGAAATTGGTTGGCACGAAAAGCTTCATTATACATCAACTTACTATGAGGAGTAGGTGCGAATTCCGCAGCCTGCATCATTGTCGCCGTATAATTCTCTGAGAAATTCTTCGATGAATAGAGCATTTCCGCCATCCATCCTAGAGTGAATTTAGGACTCATGGAGTGATATGCATCTTTCATGTAAGAGATTTGAAGCCAGGACTGACGCTCTTTGGTAGAAGTTACCTCTTTGGGATTTCCGGGGCGAAACTTTTCTTTTCCGGTAAAAACCTGAGCTACCAACTTTTCATAATACCCTCTCGTCGCATACTGACGGGCATTATAAGTACTTCCATAGAACCCGATAGCTCCGCCTAATAACTTATAAGTACTCTTATCCGAACGATCTTCATCAAAATTTATCACATTAGACTGAAAGTAGTTATCTTCAAGCACTCCATATCCAATACTGAATTCCGCCCGCTTATTTGAAAGGAAAGGCAGGGCTACCATTAATTTTACAAAACGTTCATCCTTTGAATTGAAAGATGGTTTGTCATTCTTAGAGAAGAGTTTATCCTTTTTATAATAATCAAAGGTACTTATGGATGCAATGAATCGATATGAGGTAGGTATACGGGTGGGCAAATCAATTTTTGCCATCAATTGAGCATTATTATACACTTTACCCAACTGACCGTCGAAAGTAATTTCTTTGGAGTAATAGTTCAAATTTTGGTATCCCAATCCTAAATATATTTGATTAGAACTTGTTGTAGAGACACTTCCACCCATACGAACAGAGAAATTATTCTCCATTTTAACTTTTAGATGGAGCTCGTACAAATCACTTTCCGGTTCGTAAACAGCATGAGGTATAATTTCCGATATCATATTATCTGCCAATAGACGGAAATAACCACGTTTTAGCTCTTCGTAAGTAAACACCTCATGGTCTTCATCATGAAATTCTTTCTTGATATAAACTTGTTGTTGCTCATTAGCTCCCTCGATATGAATATCGCGAAAGCGAAGTTGTGGCAAGTTGCTGCGATAGACCAATCGTCTTAATCGAATGTTATCGACATTTACACGTCGATGGATACGATTTTTTATAGAATCCATTAAACTGATAGTCCGGTTATAACCAATATCATGTAATTCCTGTAAACGGTCAAAATCCAGCAAATTTACGTCATCATATTTGAAATTCATTACAATGCCCAAAGAATCGGAAAGAGAATAGTCCGTTTTCTGCATTACCATATTTTCTATCTGACTCATCAAATCGTTCTCTTTAGGTTTGCTGGGATTGGCTGCCACCACACTACCAATAATAATATCAGGACGAAAGTCTTCCCGCATCACGTCAGTAGGGAAATTATTGTAAATGCCTCCATCATAAGCCAATACACTATCAATTTCTATCGGTTTAAAAACAAAAGGAAAACTCATAGATGCACGTACAGCATCTCCTAAATCGCCTTTTCTCATTATAAGAGGTTTTTTATTATACACATCGGAAGCGATACATCGGAAAGGAACAAATAACCTATTAAAATCGCCGTTGCAAGATGCCGTAGCTCGTGCAAATAGCTCTACAAACACTAAATTCATCTGTATGGGATTAACCATACTGGTAGGAAGTATCTGTGGTTTCAGATGCATTGAGTCTCTAAAAGCAAACCGGATATTGAAAAACTCGGGTGTAGGACGTTTTTTTTTAAAATAATATTCATATTTAGGTTCTACCTTTCCGGAATACCAGCGTTTGAAATCGGGAGAACGTAACAGAGCCTCCATATCATCTGGAGAGTACCCCATGGCATACAAAGAACCGATAATGGCACCCATTGAAGTACCGGCAATATAATCGATGGGGATATTGTTTTCTTCCAGGGCACGGATAATACCGATATGCGTCATACCTTTCGCACCACCACCACTAAGGACAAGTCCCACTTTCTGAGCTTGAACTATTGATAGCAAACA
This sequence comes from uncultured Bacteroides sp., assembly GCF_959029255.1. Classification (GTDB taxonomy): domain Bacteria; phylum Bacteroidota; class Bacteroidia; order Bacteroidales; family Bacteroidaceae; genus Bacteroides. The sequence goes on from NZ_CAUFUE010000001.1 coordinate 2,390, forward strand.
TAGGCAAAACAACAAAAACAACAGAATTCTCTTCATGACTAATAGTTCAGAGTGAAATGTGCTGATTTATTCAACGCTCAAATATAAACAATAGTTTCCAAAAACATCGTATTCAACGGAAAAAAACACTTGTATAACAGTAAAAACAGACAAAAAAAAGGCATTACAACTCATGAGAATTGTAATGCCCTTGTATATTGAATAAAATCTAAAGGGGCTTTATTTAATTAAGTCTATACTTCTCTTAACAAAGTTATTCAGGGCTTCTCCCTTTAACATGCCATTTTGAAGTAACGCTAAGTCAATCAGTTGACGAACAGTCTTGTTTTTAGCAGCATATCCGGCAAATATATTTTCTTTTTGTGTCTTTAACGCTTCCCACTTTTGGTCCAGATTATTCACCTCATCCTTTTCAGCAGTAGGTATTTCTTCATCCTTCTTACCATCTTGTTTCTTTTTCAGGTCATTTCGGTGTTGGTTTACCTCATCCATTTCCTTCTGAACAGGTGCAATCTCTGCGGCACATTCCTTATCTTCGTCCGATAAAATCTCTTTTATAAGCTTGTGATCGGAGTTTAATACCAAGTTGAACATGTCCGGCATTTCTCCATAGAAGCTCATTCCAGCTTGGATATTGGCCATTTCTTTCATACGGCGCATATATTCACTCTGTGTAATCATTACCGGTACAGAATTTTCACCTAAAGCTTGTGCCATTATATTAAATTCGGTTTTCTCGATTTTAGGCAGTTGACTCTTGAAGATAGCAGACAGTGCTTCTTGCTTTCCGGACTCCAGAACATCAATCTTTTTGTCTTCTTTGACAATCAAATTATCGATTACATCGCTGTCTACACGAGTGAAGCGTGTTTTTTCAAACTTTTGCTCCAGCATGCTTACCAAAGCGATATCCAACTGGCCGTCCATCAACAGCACATTGTAGCCCTTATTCTTGGCTGCTTCAATATAACTGTATTGTTCATCTTTATGGTTAGCATACAGATAAATCAAATTTCCATCCTTATCTGTCTGGTTATCTTTAATCAAAGTCTTATACTCTTCAAAAGTATAATATTTGTTGTCTGTATCGATGAAAAGGGCAAAATCTTTAGCTCTGTCATAGAAATCTTCTTGTGTGAGCATTCCATAATTGATAAAGATTTTCAAATCATTCCACTTTTCCTCGAATTGCTTGCGATCATTCTTAAAAATTGATTGCAGGCGGTCTGATACCTTTTTGGTGATGTATGTAGATATTTTCTTTACGTTAGAGTCACTTTGCAAATAAGAACGGGATACATTCAACGGAATATCCGGTGAATCCAGTACGCCATGAAGCAGGGTAAGGAAGTCGGGGACAATTCCTTCAACAGAATCTGTTACATATACTTGGTTACAATAAAGTTGTATCTTGTTCTTATTTAACTCAATATTGCTCTTTACTTTTGGGAAGTAGAGAATTCCAGTAAGATGGAATGGATAATCTACATTCAGATGAATCCAGAATAGAGGTTCATCGGACATCGGGTAGAGTTCACGATAGAACTTTTTATAATCTTCATCTTTCAATTCGCTGGGCTTCAATGTCCACAACGGGTTTGCATTGTTGATGATATTATCTTCATCCGTTTCCATTTGCTTACCGTCTTTCCATTCTTTCTTTTTACCAAATGCGACAGGGATGGGAAGGAAACTGCAATATTTCTTTAATAAAGAAGAAATACGAGATTCTTCAAGAAATTCTTTGCAATCATCATCGATATAAAGTACGATATCAGTACCACGTTCGGTCTTATCTACATCTTCAATAGTAAATTCAGGACTGCCATCGCATGTCCATTTTACAGCTTGGGCGCCTTCTTGATAGGATTTGGTGATAATTTCAACTTTCTTGGCTACCATGAAAGCAGAATAGAAACCTAAGCCGAAGTGTCCGATAATAGCATTTGCATCATTCTTGTATTTTTCCAGGAAGTCATTAGCTCCGGAAAATGCAATTTGATTGATATATTTATCAATTTCTTCAGCTGTCAAACCGATACCATGGTCAGACACAGTAATTGTATCCTTGCCTAAAGAAACATGAACGGTTAAGTCTCCAACTTCACCTTTAAATTCACCAATAGAAGCCAAGGTCTTCAGTTTCTGAGTAGCATCTACTGCATTAGAAACCAACTCGCGAAGAAAAATCTCATGATCGCTGTACAAAAACTTTTTAATGACGGGGAAAATGTTTTCGGTAGTTACCCCAATATTTCCTTTTTGCATACTACGTTTATATTTTTAGGTTTATACTTTTATCGTTTTGGCAAATATGAAACAAAAAAAATGCCAGCCCAATAAGGACTGACATTTTGACGGTCTTTTATAAAAAAGATGATTACGCTTTCTTAATACTTAATTCATCTTTTTCTTTATCTACGGAGATATTTACGGTGTCTCCTGGTTGTATACCGGCTGATACAATTAGCTCGGAAAGTCCATCTTCCAGATAATTCTGGATGGCACGCTTCAAAGGACGTGCGCCAAACTGTACATCATAACCTTTGGAAGCAAGGAACTTTTTAGCATCTTCATCTACAACTAATTTATAGCCAATAGCTTCAATGCGTTCAAATAATCCTTTCAACTCAATATCGACAATCTTGGTGATAGCATCCAATGAGAGTTGGTCGAAGGTAATGATTTCATCGAGACGATTCAGGAACTCAGGAGCAAAAGTCTTGTTCAAAGCTTTCTGTATCACGCCGCGAGAATGCTCATTATTATCTGTACGACTTTGTGCGGTAAAACCTACGCCATGACCAAACTCTTTCAATTGCCGGGTACCGATATTGGAAGTCATAATGATAACCGTATTCTTGAAGTCAATGGTTCTGCCATAATTGTCAGTTAAGCGACCTTCATCCAATACCTGTAACAGGATATTGAATACATCCGGGTGGGCTTTTTCTATCTCGTCCAACAAGACTATGGAATAAGGTTTGCGCCGTACTTTCTCAGTCAACTGTCCGCCTTCTTCATAACCGACATAACCCGGAGCGGCGCCAATCATGCGAGAAACAGTGTATTTCTCCATGTATTCACTCATATCGATACGTATCAACGCATCACTGGAGCCAAACATGTATTTAGCCAACTGTTTTGCCAAGTGTGTTTTACCAACACCGGTAGGGCCAAGAAACATGAATGTACCGATAGGGCGATTGGGGTCTTTCAATCCTACACGGCTACGCAGAATTGCTTTTGTCAATTTCTCGATAGCAGTATTCTGGGCGATGACTTTAGCCTGTAATTCTTCTTTCATACCTGCAAGCTTCAGACCTTCTGCCTGTGCCATACGTTGTACGGGTACGCCGGACATCATGGATACGACATTCGCTATTTCTTCTTCCCCTACGGTTTGACGGTCGTCTTTCAAACGAGCTTCCCATTCGGCTTTCATTTCATCCAGACGAGCAGACAATTCTTTTTCGCGATCACGATAGCTGGCGGCAAGCTCGAAATTTTGCGATTTCACTGCTTCAGCTTTTAGATTACGCGCCTCTTCTATCAACTTTTCTTGTTCTTCAATTTCTTTAGGAACATTAATGTTTGTCAGATGTACGCGTGAACCTGCTTCATCCAAGGCGTCAATGGCCTTGTCGGGGAAGTTACGGTCGGTGATGTAGCGGTCTGCCAACTTGACACACGCTTCCAGAGCTTCGTCGGTATAATTCACATTGTGATGGTCTTCGTATTTCTCTTTGATATTCTTCAATATCTGAAGAGTTTCCTCAGCAGTAGTAGGCTCTACAATTACTTTCTGGAATCTACGTTCCAAAGCGCCATCTTTCTCAATATTCTTTCTATATTCATCAAGCGTAGTGGCACCGATACATTGTATTTCACCACGTGCCAAAGCAGGTTTCAGCATATTTGCAGCATCCATAGAGCCAGCTGCTGCACCGGCACCGACAATCGTATGAATTTCGTCAATGAAGAGAATAACATTCGAATTTTTCTGTAGTTCATTGATTATAGAGCGGATACGCTCTTCAAATTGCCCACGATATTTTGTTCCGGCCACAACAGATGCCATGTCAAGCATCACTACACGCTTGTCAAATAGAATACGCGATACCTTTTTCTGTACGATACGCAATGCCAGCCCTTCTACAATGGCAGATTTACCGACTCCCGGTTCACCGATAAGTACCGGATTATTTTTCTTACGACGGCTCAAGATTTGTGCCAGCCGTTCAATCTCCCGTTCACGGCCTACCACCGGATCCAGCTTTCCTTCTTCAGCGGCACGCGTCATGTCCATACCGAAATTATCCAATACGGGAGTGTCGTTGGACGGTTTCTTGGAGGCGGTTTGTGCAGATGATGATGAGCTACTGCCAGGACTACGCGAAGCGCGTGACATATTCATCTCCTCTTCATCTTCTTCATCGTCTTCTGTAAAACCCATTCCTGCATTGGGATTAGTCGATTTCATCGAAAGTTGTTCAAATACAGACTGGTAGTTTACCTGGTTTTCTTCCAAAACTGTGGCAGCCAAATTATCTCCGTCTTTCAATATAGCTAGCAATACGTGTTCGGCATCTGCTGTTGAACTCTTCAGCAGACGAGCTTCCAGCATACACATTTTTAATATTTTAGCTGCCATTGGAGACAAGGGCACATCTGCATCAGGCAAAAGAGTATCATCTTCAGCATCCTTCAGGAAACTCTCTAGACGACTTTTTACCTGTTTTAAATCTATATTGAGTTTCATCATAATTTCAATAGCTTTTCCACCACCGTCTCGCAACATGCCAAGTAGTAGGTGTTCAGGGCCAATATATCTATTTCTCAATCGATTGGCTTCTTCTTTGCTATAAGTAATAATGTCAGAAACTCTTTGTGAAAATTGATTGTTCATACTAATTCTTTCTCCTCAATTAAAAGGTTATTCATGTACAAAGATACGTATTAATTAAATTCACGCATCATATAATTCGATTTATTACTATACAAATCTCATGCCACAAATAAAAAAGCATTTTTGTTTTATACATTATATATATACACGACAGCCGGATTAGAAGCCGTTTTTCACTTTTTATATAAATATTTTCAAGCAGGAAACCGTTTATTTCCCCACATGGAATTTCTCGTACCTCACTATGGTACGCTTCGTACCCTACTAAGGCACAGCGTGTATCATAGTTGGGTATTCCTTGTACCGATGCTTGGTACATGTATGTAGCCGATAAGCAGATTGCCGGGAAAATGCCCCATACGCTGAAGAAAGGTATAAAGCGAAATTGTATACAATTGCAACAAAGTTTATAGATGAAAACTTTTGTATGTCGTAAAAAAGCAGTATTTTAGCGTGGTTTTTCACAAACCCTAAAATGTATAATTAATAATCTTTTTAAATGCTTGAACAAGACAGAATTATAAAGATTAACATCGAGGAGGAAATGAAGTCATCGTACATTGACTACTCTATGTCGGTCATTGTTTCACGTGCCCTTCCGGATGTTAGAGATGGTTTTAAACCCGTTCACAGAAGAATTCTTTTCGGAATGATGGGACTGGGAAATACGTCTGATAAACCTTATAAAAAATCAGCCAGAGTTGTAGGTGAAGTATTAGGAAAGTATCACCCTCATGGCGATTCTTCTGTATATGGTGCGTTGGTGCGTATGGCACAGCCATGGGCTATGCGATATATGGTTGTAGACGGACAAGGTAACTACGGTTCAGTAGATGGCGATAGTGCTGCAGCTATGCGTTATACCGAGTGCCGTTTGCAAAAAATCGGTGAAGAAATGATGCAGGATCTTGATAAAGAAACGGTTGATATGCAAAGCAACTTCGACGATTCTTTGTTGGAGCCAACTGTTATGCCGACTCGTATTCCAAACCTTTTGGTAAATGGAGCATCAGGTATCGCCGTAGGTATGGCAACTAACATGCCGACACATAATTTGACTGAAGTTATCAATGCTTGTATTGCATACATCGATAATAATGATATTGATGTTGAAGAGTTGATGACTTATGTGAAAGCTCCTGATTTTCCGACCGGAGGTTATATATATGGCATGAGTGGTGTGCGTGAGGCTTATCTTACGGGGCGTGGACGTGTCATCATGCGTGCTAAAGCTGAAATTGAAACCGGTTCAGCACACGACAAGATTGTAGTAACGGAAATTCCGTATGGTGTCAATAAGGCCGAATTAATTAAGTACATCGCAGATTTAGCCAACGAAAAGAGGATTGAAGGTATAGCTAATGCCAATGATGAATCTGACCGTGAGGGTATGCGTATTGTTATAGACGTGAAACGTGACGCAAATGCCAGCGTAGTACTGAACAAGCTTTATAAAATGACTCAATTGCAGACTTCGTTCGGTGTAAACAATGTAGCACTTGTACATGGACGCCCTCGTTTGTTAAATCTGAGAGACTTAATAAAATACTTTGTTGAGCATCGCCATGATGTGGTTATCCGCCGTACCCAATATGAATTGCGTAAAGCTAAGGAGCGTGCCCATATTTTGGAGGGTTTGATTATTGCATCAGATAATATTGACGAAGTAATAAAGATTATTCGTGCTGCTAAAACTCCGAATGATGCCATTACAAGTTTGATGGAACGTTTCCAATTAAGTGAAATTCAGTCTCGTGCTATCGTTGAAATGCGTTTGCGCCAACTTACCGGGCTGATGCAAGATCAACTTCACGCTGAGTATGAAGAAATTCAGAAGCAAATAGCTTATTTGGAGGAAATTCTTGTAAATGATGAATTATGTCGCAAGGTTATTAAGGATGAATTAATTGAAGTAAAAGAGAAATATGGAGATGAACGTCGTTCTGAAATTGTTTATTCTTCGGAGGAATTCAACCCGGAAGATTTCTATGCGGACGATGAAATGATTATTACCATATCACACATGGGATATATCAAACGTACTCCATTGAGTGAGTTCCGTGCACAAAACCGTGGTGGGGTAGGTTCTAAGGGGACTGAAACCCGTGATGAGGATTTCGTAGAACATATCTATCCTGCAACGATGCACAACACTATGATGTTCTTTACACAGAAAGGTAAATGCTATTGGTTGAAAGTATATGAAATTCCTGAGGGTACTAAGAATTCTAAGGGACGTGCCATTCAAAATCTGTTAAATATAGATTCTGATGATGCTGTAAATGCATATTTGCGTGTTAAGAACTTGAACGATCAGGATTTCATCAATAGTCATTATGTATTATTCTGTACCAAAAATGGTGTTATTAAGAAGACATTACTTGAACAGTACTCACGCCCTCGTCAAAACGGTGTGAACGCTATCACAATACGTGAAGATGACCGTGTGATTGAGGTTCGTATGACTAATGGGGATAACGAAATTATCATAGCTAATCGTAATGGTCGCGCCATTCGTTTCCACGAAAGTGCTGTGCGTGTTATGGGACGTACTGCTACGGGGGTGCGTGGTATGACACTTGACGAAGATGGTCAAGATGAAGTTATCGGAATGATTTGTATTAAAGATCCTGAAACAGAAACTATTATGGTAGTATCTGAACAGGGTTATGGAAAGCGTTCTGATATTGAGGATTATCGTAAGACAAATCGTGGTGGCAAGGGTGTAAAGACTATGAACATCACAGATAAGACCGGTAAATTGGTAGCAATCAAATCCGTAACGGATGAAAATGATTTGATGATTATTAATAAATCGGGGATTACCATTCGTTTGAAGGTTGCAGATGTTCGTATTATGGGACGTGCTACTCAGGGCGTACGTCTGATTAATCTCGAAAAACGTAATGATGAAATCGGTTCCGTATGTAAGGTTACCTCAGAAAACGAGGAGGAACAACTTGCAGAAGAAGGAGAAGAAAACATTATGGAGAATCCACAAGATGAGGAGATAAATAATGAAAATGAAGAATAGACATAATATTAATTTAAATTTTTCTACAATCATGAAAAGAGTACTATTTTCAATGGTTTTACTGCTTGCTGCAGGGTTTATTTTCGCACAAGAAAAGAATGTGAAAGAGGCCAAAAGCATCGCTAATGAAGTAAAACCGGACTTTGCAAAAGCAGAGCAACTTATCAACGGAGCCTTGACCAATTCTGAAACAAAGGACAATGCTGATACATGGGATGTAGCAGGCTTTATTCAGAAAAGAATCAATGAAAAGGAAATGGAAAATGCATATTTAAGAAAGCCCTATGATACTCTTAAAGTATATAATAGTGCATTGAATATGTGTAAGTACTATTTCAAATGTGACGAATTAGCACAAAAACCTAATGAGAAAGGCAAAATCAAGAACAAATACAGAAAGCCTAATTCTGCTGCAATCTTAGCAGCACGCCCGAACTTGATTAATGGTGGTATTCAGTTCTTCAACTTGGACAAAAACAAAGAAGCTCTTGAATTCTTTGCAACATACGTTGATGTGGCCGCAAATCCGATGTTTGAGAAAGAAAACTTGCTGCAAACTGATACCGTACTGCCTCAAATTGCATACTATGCAAGTTTGGCGGCAGCTAAAATGGAAGATTATCCTAGTGTATTGAAATATGCTCCTTATGCTCAGAATGACAAAGAAGTTGGAAAATATGCTATGGAATTCATTTCTACTGCGTTGAAGGCTCAGGGAGATACAGCTAAATGGGTTGCTTCTTTGAAAGAAGGTATCCAAAAATATCCTGAGCATTCGTTCTTCTTTGGTCATTTGATTGATTATTATAGCAATAACAATAAATATGATGAAGCAATGCAATTTGCTGATGATATGTTGGCAAAAGATCCTAATAACACATTCTATCTGTATGTAAAAGGATATCTTTATCATAATATGAAGAATTATGATAAAGCTATTGAATTCTACAAAAAGACTATCGAAGTAGACCCAACCTATGCAGAAGCATTCTCTAATTTAGGTTTAATTTATTGTCTGCAAGCTCAAGATTTTTCGGAAAAGGCTACTACTGATGTAAACGATCCTAAATATAAAGAAGACCAAAATACATTGAAAACTTTCTATGAAAATGCAAAACCTTATTATGAGAAAGCAAGACAATTGAAACCAGATCAAAAGGATCTGTGGTTGAACGGTTTGTATAGAGTATATTACAACTTGCAAATGGGGCCGGAATTTGATGAAATAGAGAAGATGATGCAATAATCCTTGTATTTTTCCCTATAAATAAAAAACCTAATCAATTAAATTTTGGTTAGGTTTTTTATTTATTTCCTTTTACAATTTTAGCTATGACTTTTTATGAGAATGATGTTTTTGAGAAGAACTTTAAAAGTTGTGAGAAAAAATAAGGGGTAAAGTAAAGTGTTCTATATATATATTAAACATAATCATGATATTACTTGCTTTTACAATTGTTATTTTTATGTTTGTGCTGTAATTAAAACCTATGGTTATGGCGTATAAGCATTATACTCATAAGTATCGTAAAGTGATTGTAACTTATATGACTTGGTTTGATGGTAATTTTCATCATAAGACTTTTAAGGATTGTACTTTGATTGAAGCTTCTAATGTTTATAAAGCCATGTCTCGTGTTTTTAATTGGTATTATATCGGTTATTCTGTGATTGATTATTAACTTAAATATTAATGTTATGACTAAAGCTAAGATTTATGAAATTATTAAAATTGTTGCTACTGCTATTATTTCGATTGCTGCGACGCTCCTAGTTGAATCTTGTACTATGTCTATGAGTATCAGCAAGAATAATACGAACTCTAATCAGAGTACCGAACAGTCTCAGGCTACTTCTGTTGATAGTACTAAAGTTGATTTGCAAATTAAGTAGTTATGTCGTTGATTAACCCTTTATCTAAGTGTCTATCTCCTATGCGTATAGTTAACCCTTATACTCATGAAAGTATGACTGTTCCTTGTGGACATTGTCAAGCCTGTACACTTGCTAAGAACTCCCGTTATTCTTTTCAGTGTGATTTGGAAAGTTATTCGTCTAAGCATACATTGTTCATTACTCTTACTTATGCCAATCGTTTCATTCCTCGTGCTACTATTGTCGATAGCATTGAGCGTCCTTATGGTAATGATTTGGTTGATAAGGAAACAGGTGAGATATTGGGTGCTTCTGATTTAAAGGAAGATGATAAGGAACGTTTATTGAATAAATTCTATCTATTTGGTGATGTTCCTTATCTTCGTAAAACTGATTTACAATTATTTTTTAAAAGATTCCGTTATTATGTTACTAAAAGATTGCCCTCCGAAAAGGTGCGTTACTTTGCCATTGGTGAATATGGACCTATACACTTCCGCCCGCATTATCATATCTTATTATTCCTCCAATCAGACGAAGCGTTACAGGTATGTTCAAAAGCTGTACTTGAAGCATGGCAATTTGGTCGTGTCGATTGCCAATTATCCAAAGGTAAGTGTTCATCGTACGTTGCGAGCTATGTTAATAGCAGTTGCACTTTACCCAAAGTTTTTAAAATGTCTTCCGTCTGTCCGTTCAACGTACATTCTCAAAGGTTGGGTCAAGGCTTTTTTGAAGGTCAACGAACGAAAGTATATGCGTCTTCCCCTCGCGACTTTATTAAAAGAAGCGTCGTGCTCAATGGAAAGTATAAGGAATTCGACGTGTGGCGCTCGGCTTACTCTTACTACTTCCCCAAATGTAAAGGATATGTTGATAAATCTTCACGTGAACGTGCTTACTCTTATCGAATATATGATGTCGCAAGGCGCTTATTCCCTACCTGTGAAACGGCGTATGACCTTGCGAAATCGATAGCAGCTTATATCTATTATTTCCATTTGAATAAGGCTAGTTATCAATTGGATATTTTCGGTCAATGTTCAGATGTTTCTGAATTATATAAGATATCTCAGTATTTTTATGAGCCTGATGTTTTGGTGCATTCTATTGATAGTGAGGAAATGTCTCGTTATGTCCATCGTATATATAGTGAGTTATTGATATCTAAACATTTCTTATATTTTGTATGTGATTCCCTTTCCTTGTCGGAGCAACTTCGAAAGTTGCGTATTATTGAGGATTTTTATAAGGAATTGGACTACTTGCATTTGAAAACGTTTTTTGAGTCCCAACAATTGTTTTATGAGAGCGACTTAATAGGCGATGACGACTTGTTAAAAGATACTTGGGACAATTCTTATTATCCCTATTTCTATGATAATGTTTATTTGGACTTTCAGTTGTATAAAAAACAGCCTGTTTATCGTTTATTTGATACTAATGTTAAAAAGCTGTTTAATGACCGTATAAAGCATAAAAAACTTAATGATTTGAATAAGATATTCATCGATGAGTAATTATATTAACATTTTTAACTTTTATTAGTTATGGCAAATATCATGTCTTTAAAATCGTTGCGGAACAAGCCTTCCCGTAATGGTTTTGATTTGAGTTTTAAGAAGAACTTCACTGCTAAGGTTGGTGAGTTGCTTCCTATTATGTGTAAAGAGGTTTTGCCCGGTGATAGCTTTAAAATTGACCTTAAGGCATTTTCCCGTACTCAACCTATTAACACTGCTGCTTATGCGCGTATGAAGGAATATTATGATTTCTTCTTTGTGCCTTATGAACTCCTTTGGAACAAAGCTTTTACCGTGCTTACACAGATGTATGATAACCCCCAACATGCTGTAAGTATTGACCCTACCCAAAATTTTGTGCTAAATGGTGAGATGCCGTATATTTCCTGTAAGGATATTGCAGATTACTTAAACAACGTGTCGTTTAGTGTTGATGAGCAATATCGTACGAATTACTTTGGTTATTCCCGTGGCTTGGCTTCTGCCAAATTGCTTGAGTATCTTGGTTACGGTAACTTTGAGTACTATGCTGCTGAAGCTTCTAATACTTGGTCTAAGTATCCTTTGATGGCAAATTTGAATATGAATGTTTACGGTCTCGCTGCTTATCAGAAGATTTATGCAGACTTTTTCCGTGACTCTCAGTGGGAACGCATTTCTCCTTCTACGTTTAACTTTGATTACATGAACGGACAAAGTATGCTTGTTGGTGTTGGTGATTCTAATTTTGCAACTAACTATAACTTCTTTGACCTTCGTTATTGCAACTGGCAGAAAGACTTGTTTCATGGCGTATTACCTCGTCAACAATATGGTGATGTTGCTGTAGTTACTTCTAACCCTCTTACTGGTACTATCTATGCATCCGCTGTTAATCCTATGCAACAAACAGGTACTACTACTCCTGTTGCCGGACAACCTTGGAGCACTTCTGCTACTATTCCTATAGGACAGAATACTACTGCTACTGCGGAATTTTCTATTCTTGCTCTTCGCCAAGCTGAATTTTTACAGAAATGGAAAGAGATTGCCCAATCTGCGAATAAGGACTATAAAGACCAAATTGAGAAACACTGGGGTGTTTCTGTAGGCGACGCTTATTCCGAATTGTGTCAGTATCTTGGCGGTGTTACCTCTTCAATTGATATCAATGAGGTTGTGAATACTAATATCACAGGTAATAATGCCGCTGATATTGCTGGTAAAGGTGTTGGTGTAAATAATGGTACTATCTCGTTTAATTCCAATGGAAAGTACGGTATATTGATGTGCATTTATCACTGCTTGCCTATGATAGATTACACGACCGATTTGGTTAACCCTGCTCTAACGAAGGTTAATGCCACCGATTATGCAATTCCTGAATTTGACCGCGTCGGCATGCAAGCTGTACCTCTTGTTCATTTGATGAACCCGTTACAAGATTTGGCAAACGCGCCTTACTTAAATCTTGGATATGCTCCCCGCTACATTGATTACAAAACCGATGTTGATAGTTCTGTCGGTGGTTTCAAGCGTACGTTAAAATCTTGGGTTATTTCTTACGATGACTATTCTGTGCTGAATCAGTTCGGTAATCTTGACCCCACAAACGAACCTTCTCCTAGTACTGCTCCTATGAATTATACCTATTTTAAAGTCAATCCTAATAGTGTTGACCCTATTTTTGCAGTTCAGGCTGATGAAACTATTGATACAGACCAATTGCTTTGTAGTACTTTTTTTGATGTTAAGGTTGTGCGAAATTTGGATACTGATGGTTTACCTTATTAAATATTACTATTATGTGGTGTACTAAACGTCGTGTTGAGCCATTTGAACGTGTTGCTCAACCTAATAATTTGAATAGTTCTGTTATGAGAACTTCTGAATTCTTGCAGTCTTCTCCTCTGGATGAATTCATGTTTCAGGAATTTGAATGTGATGGTGTAAAATCTGTCACTATAACTAGTGACATTTATATGTTGTTTAATCAGCAACGTCTTGATAAGATGTCCCGTGAACGTTTGATTGATTATTTCAATAACCTTTCTGTACAGCAACCTAAATTCTCGGAATTGCGTTCTAAGCTTACTGATAATCAGTTGATTTCGTTTGTTAAATCTCGTTTCCTCCAATCTCCTAGTGAACTTATGGCTTGGAGTAATTACCTTATGAGTAGTCAGGACAATTTGATTGCTGCTATTGCTGCTGAACAGCAAACTGAACAACAACTTCAACAAGTTACAGAACCTGTGCCCTCTCCTACTCCATCTGAATAGGACTAACACGGGGTAATAGGGGGCGTGTTTGCCCCCTATATACACTCTGAACTTCGGAGCGGATGCGCAGAAGATTCGGCAATGAGTCTTCCTATCAGATGTCGAAGACGTCGGTTGACCGAGAGCCATCGGCTCGACGCTATACCCCCTAAAATATAAAGTTATGTGTAATTATAAAATATTTGAATTATGGGTGCTGCTGCTTTAACTGCTGGTATTGGAGCTGGTGCTTCCCTTCTTGGAGGTATTGGTTCTACTTCTATGCAGAACAAATCTAATAAAGAGATAGCGCAAATGAATAATGCGTTTAATGAGAAAATGCTGGATAAGCAAATGAATTATAACAAGGAAATGTATCAGATGCAAGTTGGTGACCAATGGGAGTTTTATAATGATGCCAAGCAAAATGCTTGGGACTTGTATGGCGACCAAAAGGATTTTCAGGTCGATATGTGGAATAAGACGAATGAGTATAATTCCCCCGAAGCTCAACGCCAACGTTTGGAAGCTGCCGGATTGAACCCTTATATTATGATGAATGGCGGTTCTGCTGGTGTTGCTGGTTCTGTTGCTGGTACTGCTGGTTCTTCGCCATCTGCTCCTAGCTCTCCCGGTGCACAAGGTGTTAACCCTCCGGCTGCTTCTCCTTATTCTGCTGATTATTCAGGTCTTGTACAAGGTCTCGGACATGCTATTGATACCCTTATGTCTGCTCCTGAACGTAGTGTTAAGAATGCGGAAGCTGCTAACTTGCGTATTGAAGGTAAATATAAGGCTAGCAAAATGCTTGCTGAAATATATTCCATGCGTTCTAACGCCCGTACTACTGCTGAACGTCTTCAACTTGATAAGCTTATAGCTTCATTTGACAATGACCTTAAAACTGCACAGTTACAGGAAACTAACGAGCGTACAGGTTTGGTTCGTGCTCAAACTAAACTTGCTGTTACTGAAAACCTTATGCGTACTAAGGAACTTGACTTTTTGCCACAAGTCCAACGTATGCAATTGGCACAATCTGCTGCCGATATTGCCTATAGGCGTTCTCAAAAACAGTTGACTGACAAACAAGCTGCGCATGAAATTGAGAAGCTTGCTGAAACTGTTGCACGTGCTGGTAATGTTAAACAGTCTACGGAGAATATGAAGACGGAGAATATGATACAAGGTCAAAATTACCGTTTTGATAATCAGACTTATAAAACTCGTGTTAAGGTAATTGAAGAACAACTATGGAATATTATGCATGATGGTGATATGATGGGTGCTTCTAAAGTTATTGGTCGTGTTATTCGTCCTCTATACGAATAATTTTATATATTTGTATTAATCAAATATATTTAGTTATGAAATGTTTAATTTTGGGTTTATTGCCTGCTGATAGTGAATGGTTTGTTATAGGCTTATTTGTAATTATAATTTATTTTGTGATTTATAAGTCTATTCGTAATTTGTTTAAGTGAAACCCAGTCATTTTCCCGAAGGGCGGTTGATTAATGATTTTCAACCGTCCTCTTTTCTTGTCCTATTATACGAAAAATGACAGTATGAAAAATATTTACAGTGTTAAATGGTGTCCTATTCCCTTTCATGACCTTCTGGAGATATTTGATTTCTTATCTTCCCTTTCTGTTGTGCATTTATATCAATTTGATGGTGCTATAGTTTTATTAAATGGTGTTCCTCTTATGCATCTTATTGTCTATTGTAAGGATGGACTATATTATGTGACTTATCGTATGCTATTACGCCGCCATGGTTTTTGTCAAAGGCGTAGCCGAGACACCGAAAATCAAACGCTTGACGTTTGAAGGCTCGGAGAGCCGTTTTTCGTAAGCAAGGAGCGAAGCGACATCCTTCGACTGTGAACCCCGACCCTTCCCGCCTTCCTTCCTGTCTGCTTTTGCTTTTGAGCTATCTTTATTTTTGTTAATTACAAGTGTTAAGTGTTATTTATATTAAACATTTTCATGATATTGATTAAAAACGTAGAGCTTACATTATCAGCTGGGTCTGCCATAGATAACAAATAATGGCGTATCAGAGTGGAAAATCATCTTTCGGGCAATGCCAGGATTAAATAGTCGTGAGAAAATATTTCGTTTATAAGATGTTAGAGCAATAATATCAATTTCATTAGCTTTGATATATTTATCTAAACTATTAAGGAAATCATCATTCTTCACAACATCATAATGAATTTCCAATTGTGGATATTGCTTTTGGAAATATTCTTTAATACCAGCCAGTTTTATCTCATTCCATGTATCTTTTACATCAGCAAGATGAATCAAGGATACAGAAAAATGAAATGGTTTTAAACTATTTATTAATGAGTCAAATGCAATTAAGTCCCGTTGATCAAAGTTTGTAATGAATGCAATACGTTTTACTTCGGTAAATTGTTTAAATGGTGTATTCTCCGGAATAGCAAGAACCGGTACACGACTTCGTTCGATAACTTCAGCAGTCACACTTCCAATTAGGTCAATATCTTTTTGGTTTTTGCCACGTGTACCCATAATGATGATTCTTGGATGATATTCCTTAGCATATCTAAGGATTTCTTCTTCAGGAATTCCTTCACGTAGCACGCAAGTATGTTTAATATTAGGAAATTCACCGGAAGCGATTTTCTCTTTTACCTTATCAGATAAAGCATTTAAATCAGAATGTACCTTTTGCAAGATATTCTTTACGTTTTCTTCATCACTCAATTGATAATTGAAGACATCGCCATAAGGTAAAGATGTTGCATAAATAGGTGTAAAATAAACATGTAACAAGACAACCTCTGCTCCAATATTTTGTGCAAAATTGAAGCCAAATTCACATGCTTTCATCGAATAATTAGAGAAATCAACCGGAATTATAACCTTATTACTTGTGTTTTGTACTTTAGGAGCCTTCCCTCCTACTACTTCTTCAGATAACCAAGCTGAGCTTTCGGTAATCTTCAAAGCATGAGGCAAATCACTTTCTTTGATGCGGACACGAACACCAGAAGATACTACCGGTTGTATTTGATTTACATTATGAATGTAAGTTTCAATACCTTCATTTTCGAGAACATTCTTTAGTATCTGTGCCTTTGCATACGTCAGAATTGCTAATGTAACTAATTTTTCTTCCATAAAGCCTATCATTTATATTGTAAAACAAACAAGAAATCCCAATTGTTTGTCAGCAATTGGGATCCTTTTAGCTTCTTTTCTTAAGCCTGAACGGGTTCTGCCGTCTTACTAGCTATTTCATCTAAAATCATTAACGCTCGATCAAGAACAGTGGTATCATCAATCATCACTAAACCACCATCCGGACCAGGCTCTAAGTGAATCCCTACACTCTTACCTTCCTTAAAATTATGTCCGCCAAAAAAGTTTCTTACTGTATCAACGTTAAGCCCGAGTTCATCAGCTATTCTATGCATGCTACCACTAGGCAATGAATCTTTAATTTTACGAAGTTCATTAAATGTTATCGTTCTCATATTCATAAATTTAATGGTTAATACTCTGTATGTTTTATTATCACGCTATAAACTTAAGGAAAAAAAAGGATAAAACAAACTATTTGCATATATTTTTCAAATCCGATGTTTAACATTACCTAAAATAGAAAAAACGATACCTGCCAAGTACAAAAAGAACAGAAATATCTTTCTTTACTTGACAGGTGTCGTTTTTCCTATAATATTTTCTATAATAGACTGCTACTAAATTACTTCTATTGTAGATGTAGGTACCCACCCTACTTTACCATCTTCTAAACGAATTTCTTTCCATTCGCGCATCGAATTATCTTTAATTTCAACCTTATGTCCCTCGTGCAATATAAATAAACTAGTACCGCTTTCACTAGGTGTACTGCGCACAGTTACGCTAGGAGATAAAATAATGGCTTGATTACGATTCATCAACTCATCTTTTTGTTGTGATGCAAAAACATTGCTCACTATCACAAAAACTAAAAAGATAATTCCTGTGATGAAACCTGTCTTTTTCCATAAAATCTGTTTGGAAAAGAAGAAAAGAGAAAGAGAAATTAATAATAGAATGAAGAATGTTACTCCTAATTTAGCCCACGCATCCACACTCAAACTGTTAATCAAGGATTTTATCCAAGCCACGAAGAATATGTCAGGTACTGAAGCAACCTTGTCAATCGTCTTAGAACGTGCTATTTCCAAGTTTGCACGAATATCGGCATTACCTGGCTCCAATAGTAAAGCACGTTCGTAATTCAAGATTGCTTTAGCAATATCATCTGCTTTATAATAACTGTTTCCCAGATTATAATACACCTCCGCAGCTTCACCTTTCTTTAGTAAATTCTCATAAATTTGAATAGCCGAAGCAAAATCATTTCTCATATAGGCGCTATCTCCTTCAGCTTTTGTTACATTTCTTTCTTGCCTTGCAGCAGAAAACTCAGCAGTATGTGTATCGGCAATGGTATCACCAACTGATTGTAATGTATCTACCGAGTTTTGCCCAAAAGCGGTCAATGTTATTACCAAAGTAAGGATAAAAAACAATATCTTTTTCATCATTATGCCCTCCTATTAATGTTTAATTGAGTTCTCCATTCTACTGATAACTTCCAAAGAAGCTGAATAAACCTTATCCATAGCCTGATTATCATCACCAGGAGCAAAACGGGCAAACTCACAATTGTTCAACGCATCAATGAATTCCTTAATAAGTGTATCGTCCACACCATAAATGCGAAGCTCCTCTTCGATATTATCTTTCGATAACCGAGAAACCGGAATATTCAATTTATCGCTGATATATCCCCAAAGGGCTTTCAATACTTCATCATAGAATGCATCCTTTTTGTTCTCTTCCAACAATTTACCAGCCTGCTTCATACGTTTTACGGCTACTTTGTTCGCTTTTTTTGTACGCATTTTCGCTACATTAGCATTAGCAGTAATTTGCTTGCGATAAACAATAAAGAATGTAATAAACGCTATTCCCGGTATCAGATAGAATAACCAATACAACCATGAACCAAAGAAGAAATCACCTTTCTGAGAAAGAACTACATCATTTTGTTTGATGTATCGAATATCTTCGTTCAGTATCTTTAAATCTTCTTTATTCGTAAAGTTTGCAATAGTCTGTGCCGCATTTCCCGCACCCTTTTCTACATGCAACTCATACTCCTCCGTAGTCAATGTCTTGTATGAATTAGAATTGATATCGAAGTAACTGAAGTTTACGGCAGGAATTTTATAGGTACCCGCATTGCGAGGAATTGCCAAATATTCAATCACTTTGCTTCCTGATAGCCCTGCATTGGTAAGGCGGAATTTATTATCCACTTTTGGATCATAAACTTCAAAGTCTTCCGGGAACTTAATTTCAGGAGTAGAAAGAAGCTTCAAGTTACCTGTACCTGAAATGACTAATTTAATAGTAACAGCGTCATTGGTTTTGATATTTGTACTATTAATAGAAGAAGTTATATTAAATTCTCCTACTCCTCCTGAGAACCCGGCAGGTTTACCGGCAGGCAAAGGTTTTACATCAATCGTCAATTGAGGAGTCATTATGGTCTTCTTGACTTCCACATAATTACTGCCACCATTAAAGAAAGCTTCAAACGGATCAGATACTTGTGTCGCTTTAGCGATAGAAGCATCGAAGCGTGCAGCGTCAATGGTCAACTTACCTGATTGTTGGGGGAATAGTACAAACTGACGATAAACTGTAGTTTGATAATTTCTACCTTTATAATGTTCCAGTCCCCATCTTCTGTCATTAGGCAATTCTACCTCCTGCGAGTGAAATCCCTTGAAATCAGGTAATTTCACATTATCGAACATACGAAGATCAACCAATGTATATATCTTATATGTCAACAAGAAAGCTTCTTGCTCATAAACAGTTGTTTTACTGGCAGTGGCCGTGATAAACAAATCATTATTGGATATTGCTGTACCGGAAGAAGGGTGACTGGCAGAACCATTACCTTTATTATTGCTACTACCTCCGGTAGATGCATTTGCTTGGTCAGCAGGCAACACTTTTATGTGTACAGAATTAGAAACCATTTGGTTGCCATTAGCTGTAATAGTTGCTCCCGGAATAGTAAAGTTACCTTCGGCTGTAGCCATTAAAATATAAGTAAATGTGAGATTCTCTGTTTTAACACCATTAATACTTTGCATACTGTATGAACGGCTCGGTCCCATCAAAACATCAAACCCTTTAATGGAAGCAACCCGAAAATCTCTTACTTTCTCTGTATTCACTGTATACGATAGTCTAAACTGATCGCCCACTGCTACTGCATCGGGAGCAGACGCAGTGAATGTCACCTTTCCATCGGCAAAGGCATGCAAGCTGGTCGCTATCAATGCTATCCACAAGAAAATTATTTTTCTCATATATTATTTCCTATTATGTTTGTTACCAATCCTTTTCCAATCGACGTCCTTGGATAACCTGCTGCTGTTTCTTCACTTTATCCTGTACATCCTTTTCATCCTGCATGACAGAATTCAACAACTGTTCCGCATTTTCTTTAGACATTTCATTGTCTTTTTTCTCCGGTTGCTGTGGTTGCTGATCTTGTTTTTGCTGTTGGTCTTGCTTATTTTGGTCTTTTTTATCCTGTTGTTGATCCTGTTTATTCTGATCTTGGTTCTTATCCTGATTCTGTTGGTTTTGTTGCTGATCTTTCAGCAGTTTCTGAGCCAGTGCCAAGTTATAACGGGTTTCATCATCTTTGGGATTATTTCGCAAAGATTCTTTATAAGCTTCCACAGCTTTCGCGTAATCTTTCTGCGATTGGAATATAACTCCCATATTATGATATATCTGTGCCAGATTATCTTTATCTTTTTCGACTTTTGTTGCTCCTACATATTGTTCCATGGCTTCCTCCAACTTATTCTGTTCAGCCAGGGTATTTCCCAAATTATACATAGAAACTGTCGACTTTGGATTTACGTCCAAAGCTTTCCGATAGTTAACTTCTGCATCTACATACACACTATCCTTGAATAAACGGTTACCCTTACGGATAAAATCGCGTTCCGCTTTCTGTGCAGAAACCGATACAGCTGCTAACAACAGCAAAACCATTCCAATATATTTCTTCTGTAACATACGCATCATTTCTTATTAGAGAACAAATGAATGTTGCGGAACAATGGGTTCTTACGTTCCATTATCAGCATTTCAGCAAGCAACAATAACAAAATTATCCACGCCACTGCTTGAAACTGCTCATTAAATTCGGTATAAACCTGTGTTTCTACATCAGCTTTAGCCATCTTATTAATCTCTTGGCTAATAGCCTTTTGTGCACCGTTGGTATTATCTACACGCACATATATGCCATTACCGGCTTTAGCTATTTCCTGGCACATCTGTTCGTTCAGCTTGGTAACGATAACATTACCCTCCCGGTCGCGACGATAATCATTTGTACCTTCTACCGGAATAGGTGCACCATCGGGCATACCAACTCCCAATACATTGACCTGAATACCCTTTTCTGCGGCTGCCTTAGCGGCTTCAACTGCTCCGCCTTCATGATTTTCTCCATCGGTAATAACGATAATAGCCCGTCCCACCCCTTCCTGAGGCGTAAAACTACGCGATGCCAAATTAATAGCAGCACCGATAGCTGTACCTTGCTTAGATATTAAAGACGGATCAATGGTTTCCAGGAACATCTTGGCAGAAATATAGTCATTCGTGATAGGTAACTGCGTAAATGCGTCACCGGCAAAAACAATCATACCCACTTTATCATTCTCCATTTTATCTACCAATTGTGCCACTAATCTTTTTGCTTTTTCCAAACGACTGGGCTGTACATCTTGTGCCAACATCGAATTAGATATATCCAACGCAATCATCACTTCCACTCCCTGGCGTTTTACCGTCTCAAGTTTAGAACCAAATTGCGGACGTGCTAACAGCACGGCAAGTAATCCGATAGCTGCAAACACCATCCAAAATTTTACATCCGGGCGATATTTGGAAACATCAGGCATTAATTGTGCCATCAGCACAGGGTCACCGAACTTACGGATAGCCTTCCGCCTACGGTAATTGGAGTACAAGTAGAAAACTGCCAGGAACGGCAATAATAGCAACAAGTACAAATATGCAGGTTCTTCAAATCGAAACATCTTTCTATTTACAATTTAGTAATTTACAATTTACAATTCGTCCGCGCAATGATATCGCATAAAGAAGATACGCAAAGAATAGATTACGGAATCTTCTTCAAAATAGAGTTACGCAACAAAACTTCCAATAATACGCATAAAAAAACCGCCAGTGCAAACCACCGGTACTCTTCCTGGCGTTTACTATATTCTTTCACATTCAGTTTTGTTTTCTCCAACTTATCGATTTCCTCGTAAACCTCTTTCAATTTAGAGTTACTGGTTGCGCGGAAATAATTACCATCCGTAGTACCGGCAATCTGAGTCAGCGTCTTTTCATCTATCTCAACCGGCATATTCACATATTGTACGGTTCCACCTACCGGATAAGGATACGGAGCCATACCGTTAGTACCCACACCAATTGTATAGACACGAATACCAAAACTCTTCGCGATTTCGGCAGCTGTCAATGGAGAAATATCTCCTTTATTATTGGTACCATCTGTCAAAAGAATAATGACTTTAGATTTAGCCTTACTATCTTTCAAACGAGTTACCGCGTTGGCTATACCCATACCTACAGCCGTACCGTCTTCAATAAGTCCGCATTTCACATCCTTAATCAGGTTCAAGAGCACGGCATGGTCTACTGTCAGCGGACATTGTGTAAAACTTTCCGCTGCAAATAAAGTAATACCGATATTATCATTCGGGCGTCCATTAATAAATTCTGCGGCCACCTCCTTAGCTGCTTCCAGGCGGTTAGGCTTTAAATCCTCAGCCAGCATACTCGTAGAAACGTCTATGGCAAGCATGATATCGATACCTTCAACCTCACTATTCTGCCAACTATTGGTAGTTTGTGGACGCGCCAAAACAAGGATAATCAATATCAACGCCAAAATCCGAAGTACAAACGGTACATGCAACAAATAATTCTTATAACTTTTAGGAGTATGTGCATACACACGAGCATCCGAAATCTGAAGAGTAGCTTCACTATTCTTCCGCTTCATGATATACCATACTATATAAGGTATAAGCAACAGCAGCAAAAATAAATATTCAATATTGGCAAAAACCATATTTATTTACGATTTAACGATTTACAATTTAGCTTCGCTCAAAACATCTTTCATTTTTCACTAATGTATAGTTCCGATTGAAGTCACTCTTCCCTTTTATACTTAAGCGAAATAATTATATAACTCCACTCCAATGTATATCAGCGAACCTATAAGAGCGGCAGCCAACAACACAATACCTGTACCAAGTAAAATCTTGGTGCGTAAAGAACGTTTTTCGATGATAGTAATCTCAGTTGGTTGCGTTTTGGCATTTTCATCCTCTTTCTCTTTCGTTTCGTTGATGAAGTCAATGGCATTAATCAAATTAGCGTCATTCTCGTTCATCATTGGATTATGCTTGGCAAACTTCACCAAATCAGCAGTTTGGAATAATGAGCGTAAATCTGCTATTGCTTCTTTATCTTTCATTTCCAATAACTTATCAATAATTTCAGAAGACGTCATTTCCAAAGCATTAAAACCAAAACGATTTTTAATATATGTACGAAGGGTATCTGTAAGTTCTGTATAATATTCCTTCGACTGTCCCTTCTGCCATGCTTTTTCATCTTTGATACGTTCAATCTCTTTCATAGCCAGTTGATGTGGCGGCAACTTTGGCTCCACTTTCACCTTACGTATAATCGGCTTATTATCACGTATACGCTTTATCAGATAGATCAGTAACAAAAGCAGAGGAATAAACAATATTCCGCAAGAGATGCTTACGTACCAATCTTCCCAAGCAAAAGGAGCCTGCATCACTGTTTTAGGTCCAAAGAACTGATCGGGATGCAACGTGTCTACCGGCATAGAATATACTTTTAAGGCCAATGCCTTAGAGCGATAGGCTTTATTATCCACAAGCACCTCCATGGGCGGAAGATAATAAAGTGCCGAATCAAATGAGGTAACCGTATACTCTTGAGTTATCAATGAGCGCCTGCCATCATTCAGCAACTGCGTATCGGGCTTGGCAACATCTATAATCTCCACTCCCTTTACCAACGTATCGGTATAGACCGGAAAAATAGCGCGCTTGTCAGTATCCAGCGAAACCTGCAATTTAATCTTCGCCTGTTCCCCTATAAGGATTTGCAAAGAATCGATTGTCGCATCCACTGTTACCGACTGGGCTACTGCCCTGCCCGACCATGCAACCAACAGCGTTATCAGAAATAAATATCTTTTCATTTTCCGATTAATTTCGTTTTGCAAACAAATTCATTAATGCCTTGACATAGTCCTGGTCGGTACGTACCGACACATTGTCGACATTACTCTTGGTAAATGTTTCGTTCAATTCCACTTGTTTATTCACCCACCAATCATGGTGAGCGCGACGCACCGCACGTGAAGAGGTATCAATCCATTGTTCATGGCCTGTTTCAGCATCTTTAATCTTCATCAGACCTATGGCGGGCAAATCTTCCACACGGCGGTCATACACTTGTATGGCAACAAGGTCGTGCTTACGATTAGCAATAGTCATAGCATTCTTGAAACTCTCCTGGTCGATAAAATCAGACAAAATAAAAGCTGTACAACGACGCTTCATTACGTTCGTCAGATACTCTAACCCCAGACGGATATTCGTCCGGCGACTTTCCGCATGGAAATCAATCAATTCACGAATGATATAAAGTATGTGCTTACGTCCTTTTTTAGGTGGAATAAATTTCTCAATCCGGTCTGAAAAGAAGATGACGCCAATTTTATCATTGTTCTGGATAGCCGAAAAAGCCAATGTAGCGGCAATTTCCGTAACCATATCCTTCTTCATCTGCTTTACGGTACCGAATTCCAAACTGCCGGAAACATCTACCAGTAACATTACGGTCAGTTCGCGCTCTTCCTCGAACACCTTAACAAAAGGCTTGTTGAAGCGTGCAGTCACGTTCCAGTCAATGTCACGTATATCGTCGCCAAACTGATACTCCCGCACCTCGGAAAATGCCATACCTCTACCCTTGAAAGCCGAGTGATACTGGCCTGCAAAGATATTGTTGGATAATCCGCGCGTCTTAATCTCAATTTGACGGACTTTTTTTAATAAATCAGTAGTTTCCATTCAGTAATACGTAAATGTTTAATAAACAAGCTAAAGCATCCTTGGGATATCGTCTTGATATTACGATATTTGTTTATATCAAGGCACTTCAATCTTATTCAATATTTTACTTACAATCTCATCAGAGGTCATATTACTTGCCTCTGCTTCGTATGTCAGTCCGATACGATGACGCAAAACATCATGAGCCACGGCACGAACATCTTCAGGAATTACATAACCACGACGTTTAATGAAAGCATAACTACGTGCAGCCAATGCCAGATTGATAGATGCACGGGGTGAACCGCCAAAGCCTATCATATCCTTTAATTCCTTCAAGTCGTATTTTTCGGGATAACGGGTGGCAAATACGATATCTACAATATATTTCTCAATCTTCTCATCCAGATAAACCTGACGAACAACTTTACGAGCTTCCAGAATTTCGTCAGCCTTCAATATTGGTTTCACGTCAAACTTATCACCACTGATATTCTGACGGATAATCAACTTCTCTTCCTCCTGCTTCGGATAGTCAATGACAACTTTCAGCATAAAACGGTCTACCTGCGCTTCCGGCAATGGATAAGTACCTTCCTGTTCAATCGGGTTCTGAGTGGCAAGCACCAGAAACGGTTCAGGCAGTTTAAAAGTTTCCCTGCCGATAGTAACCTGACGTTCTTGCATCGCTTCCAGCAAAGCACTCTGCACCTTGGCCGGAGCACGGTTAATTTCATCTGCCAAAACAAAGTTTGCAAAAACAGGACCTTTCTTTACCTGGAAAGTTTCATCTTTCTGGCTATAAACCATTGTACCGATAACGTCGGCAGGCAACAAGTCCGGAGTAAACTGGATACGACTGTATTGCGCGTCAATCAATGAAGCCAACGTCTTGATAGCTAAAGTCTTTGCCAAACCGGGCACACCTTCCAATAACACGTGTCCGTCGGACAACAAACCAATTAACAATGACTCTACCAGATGTTTTTGTCCTACAATAACCTGGTCCATGCCTGTGATAAGATTGGTAACGAAAGCACTTTGTCTTTCAATCCGCTCGTTCAATTCGCGGATATCAATTGTTTCAGCCATAAATCAATCTATTTTTAATGTTTAATTTCCTTGTTCGCCCGGTTTCATAACCGGTAATTTTTTTCGCTCCCAAAAGTACGGGAATAAATTAACCATACCAACTAATTTTTATTAAAAAACGATGTGAAACCTTTAGATTAAACTACTTTCATAGAGTTTAGTATTTAACAAAAAAAGAAGCAGTATTTTCTTACTGCTTCTTTACAAGTTTCGGTATCTTAATTTTAGTACCGAAAGGTACATTATCCGGATTCTTGATGACACCGGGATTATATTTTACTATATAAGGCCATAAAGCCTTTGTTCCATAAAATCGAAGCGCTACCCTCGTCAATGTCTCACCCTCCTTAATAGTATAGGTCGTTTCCGTTCCTACAATGGTATATCCCACTGAATCTGGTTTGAAAGGTGTTGCTTCGGATTTCTTCTGCTCCTTTCGGGGCGTAGATGCCGCCGCGTTTTCTTCAGATATGTTTTTCTGTTGAGAGGTTGTATTTAAAACTTCAGCCACGGTGTCCTTTTGAACCGGTTGGACAATATCTTTAGAAGAAAGACTATCTGCTGATGCCATATTATCAGTCGGTTTTTCTACTTTTTCCTGTATTACCGCTTCTTCAACAGGCTTTGAAGAGGAACTATCCAGCAAATCCGGATAATACATAAATACCACGGCGCCGCCACACAATAGTACCACGAAAACAACGATACCTATAAAGTATTTCATTGTAGAAGAATCTTCGGATTCTTTTACCATAGGTTCCGGCTGTTCAGGAATCGATTGTTCTAATACCGGTTCAGGAATTGGAGTCATTTCAATCTCCGCTTCTGTCCCCTCTTCAGTGGCATTAGAAGAAATCTCCAGAGCTGTTTCAGCAATTTGATGCCTCTCCTCTTCAAATTCTTCAGGAATTTCTTCCTGTTTTTTCGGAGTTTCCTCGAAAGCTGTTTCCACTTCTTCCGAAATCACAACTGTCTTCTCTGTAAATTCAATATCCTCTTCCTCAGCAGGTTTCGGCTCTATAAACTGCACATCTTTCGCTTCCGCTACAATCGGAGATTCTTCATTCACTTCGGTAGCCTGGACTTTCGTGTCAATATTGGGTTCAGGATTTTTTTGTTCCCCATCCTCATCCTCCTCATTGTCGGTGTCCAATGGAGTATCTTCAAGCACTGTATTGTCATTCAAAACAACAGTCTCAAAATGCGCGAATGGTTTGTTGATGATATCTTTCAATGAAGGTTCCGGGGTAAAAGAAACTTTAGTATGTCCCTGTATTTCAAATCGCTCTCCCGTATTGACGTTGACACTTTCGCGACTCTCTACATCAATCAACTTGAACGTACCCAGCCCTCTAATTTTCACATACTTATCCTTTTCTAAGGATTCTTCAATCAGTAGAAAGAATTCTTTCACAAAACTATCTGCATTCTTTCTGCTCATGCCGTGCTTTTCAGCCAGCAAATCAATCAGGTCTTGTATGTTCAGCTTTTCGTTCATAATGCGGTGAGGGTAAGAAGGGAGGTTACTTAAACTTATCTTTCAACAATGTACTTGGCTTATAAGTCAATACCAACTTAGGAGGCACCAACAATCGTTTTTTAGTTGTTGGATTCATGGAGATGCGTTCGGCTTTCTTCTTAACCTCGAATGTACCAAAGCCCTGTACAGATATGACATTTCCTTCTTCCAACTGCCGGGTCATGTCCGACAGAAAGGATGCAATCAAATCTGAGGTATCTTTCAAGGTATACCCCAGTCTCCGCGACAATTCAGAAGTAAATTCTTTGTTATTCAAAATCCATGCAATTAATTAAAAAATACGTTGCTATATTAGCAAATCTTCCTCATATACACAAGAAGTACGGGAAAAATCTTTAAATAATTCGTCCAAAAAGGTCGAAATCATCGGAATTTACTATCTCTACCTGGTAAAAGTTACCTATAAGCAATGTGTTGTCTCCACATTCAATCAATACTTCAGGATCAACTTCAGGAGAGTCAAATTCCGTACGTCCCACGTAATAATCTCCTTCCAGGCGGTCGATAATTACTTTCATTTTTTGCCCTACTTTTGCTGCGCTTAATTCTGCGGAAATGCCTTGCTGAACAGCCATTAATTCATCTAAACGCGCTTGTTTTACTTCTTGCGGAATAGCATCTTCGTAATTAGCCGCAGCGTATGTACCCTCTTCTTCGGAATAGGCGAAAGCCCCCATTCTATCGAAACGAGCCTTGCGTACAAACTCTTTCAATTCCTCGAAGTCTTCTTCCGTTTCACCGGGATGTCCCACCATCAATGTAGTGCGCAAATGAATTCCCGGTACTTCTTTCCGGAATTTCTCGATTAATCGGTAGGTTTCAGCTTTCGTCACATGGCGGCGCATTTTTTCCAACATATTATCACTGATATGCTGCAACGCAATATCCATGTATTTGCAAACATTGGAACGCTCGCGCATCACACGGAATAAATCCATCGGGAAATGTGCCGGATAAGCATAATGCAGACGTATCCACTCCACGCCCGGTACCTCGGATATGCGTTCGATGAGTTCGGGTAACATCTGTTTTTTATATAAATCTACCCCATAATAAGTCAGCTCCTGAGCGATAACCTGAAATTCTTTCACGCCCCGGGCAACCAGATATCTCACTTCGTCCAGAATTTCTTCCATCGGGCGCGATACATGCTTTCCGGTAATGATGGGAATGGCGCAATAAGAACATTTGCGGTCACACCCCTCTGATATCTTCAGATAAGCATAATGCTTAGGAGTAGTCAAAGTACGCTCTATATGGAGTTCTTCATGGTAGGCTTTACCTAAATCCTGAAGCAATTCTTTCCAATTGAATTTACCGTAGAACTTGTCAACCTGGGGAATTTCGATAGCCAACTCTTTCAGATAACGTTCCGAAAGACAGCCCATCACATAAAGTTTTTCTAATGCTCCCTCCTCTTTGGCTTGTGCAAATTCCAAGATCATATTGATGGATTCTTCCTTTGCATCACCGATGAAACCGCAAGTATTGATAACGGCAATCTGTCCTTTCGGACGTTCGGCATCATGGGTGACGCGATAGCCGGCTTCTTCCAGCTGACGCATCAAATGCTCCGAGTCCACTAAGTTTTTAGAACAACCTAAAGTAATGATATCTATTGTTTTCCTTCTCATGCATTCTCTCCAAACAGTGAGTCGACAAATTCCTTTTTACGGAATACTTGCAAGTCTTCCATGGCTTCACCCAGGCCGATGTATTTCACCGGAATCTTGAATTGATCGGAAATACCGATGACAACGCCGCCTTTTGCCGTTCCATCGAGTTTGGTTACCGCCATTGCGGTTACTTCTGTAGCCAGCGTGAATTGCTTAGCCTGTTCAAAGGCATTTTGCCCGGTGGAACCGTCCAAAACAAGCAATACTTCATTCGGCGCATCCGGCACAATCTTCTTCATTACATTCTTGATTTTAGTAAGCTCGTTCATCAGGCCTACTTTATTATGAAGACGTCCGGCGGTATCTATAATTACCACATCGGCATTATTGGCCACAGCAGAACTCAATGTGTCAAAAGCTACGGAAGCAGGGTCGGCTCCCATCTTTTGCTTCACCACAGGTACACCTACCCGTTCACCCCAAATCATCAACTGCTCCACGGCAGCGGCACGAAAAGTATCTGCGGCGCCTAAATAAACGGATTTACCGGCTTTTTTGAACTGATACGCCAATTTGCCAATTGTAGTAGTCTTACCTACCCCGTTTACGCCAACCACCATGACAACGTAAGGTTTCTTCGCAATAGGAGCCTCAAAGTCGTCTACATCATCTGAATTGTTTTCCGTGAGCAAAGCAGCGATTTCATCGCGTAAAATTGTATTCAATTCCTGCGCATTCATGTATTTCTCTGAAGCGGCACGCTTTTCGATGCGTTCAATTATTTTCAACGTCGTTTCCACGCCCACATCAGAAGTTATCAGCACCTCTTCGAGATTATCCAGCACTTCATCGTCTACCTTCGATTTTCCAGCCACGGCGCGGGCTATCTTACCGAACACACTTTCTTTGGTCTTAGATAATCCCTTATCTAATGTTTCCTTCTTTTCCTTGGAGAAAAAACTAAAAAATCCCATATTCTAATTGTTTGTACAATGCTTTATAGCGTATTAATAGTACAGTCTATTTCCGCTTTTGTGCAAAGATATAACAAATCCCCTTACCGGGCTACCGATAAGGGGATTTTTTTATAAATTATCAGCGCCTTACGGTCGCTATGCTAATCTTATTTCTTGAAAAAGTCTTGTACTTTTTCGTTAGGAACCATTTGTTCATCGAAGATGTAAGCACCTGTTTTCGGAGACTTAACCATCTTGATAACCTTGGTATAAGCACGACCTTCTTTAGAACCTTCGTGCAAACTTGCTACTGTTTTCTTTGCCATGGGTTATACTCTTATTATTTAATTTCCTTATGTACTGTTACTCTCTTCAGGATCGGGTTGTATTTCTTCAACTCCAATCTCTCGGTAGTGTTCTTTCTGTTCTTCGTCGTAATATAACGAGAAGTTCCCGGCATACCGCTATCCTTGTGTTCTGTGCATTCCAGAATCACCTGTACTCTGTTACCTTTTGCTTTCTTTGCCATAATTCAGTATCTCCTCTACGTTTAACCGATTACTTTAATGGTTTTCCAATCACAATAACCTTTAGCTACTGCGTCATTCAAAGCAGCGTCCAGTCCTTTCTTATTAATAATACGCAAACCAGCGGCACACAGGCTCAGGCTGATCCAGCAGTCTTGCTCTACATAGTAGAACTTCTTGTTAAACAAGTTCAAATCAAAGGTTCTCTTAGTTCTTCTCTTTGAGTGTGAAACATTGTTGCCAATCATGGCTTTCTTTCCGGTAATTTGACAAATCTTCGACATTTCTATCTTTATTTTATAGTTTTTATCTATACTTCTTTCAAACAGAGCGCAAAGTAAGTACTTTTATCGTTACCAAACAAGCTTTTCCTAAAATAATTCACTGTATGATAGCAATTTTTCCTCATTTAAGCTTGTCAAGAAGTAATAAAAGAGCATTTTGAATAGCTTTTTGCGCATTTCCTGCTCTTCCGCAGTCTCCTTCCTGCTTCATGGTGACAATTTCACTTTTATAGGCAGCAGCTATCCAAATGGTGCCTACCGGCTTTCCGGGAGTTCCTCCTCCGGGACCCGCAATCCCCGATGTAGCTACCGCGCAATCTGTTTTTAGCGTTTTCATCGCACCTTTTGCCATTTCCGTTACGGTTTCACGGCTTACGGCTCCGTGTTTTTCCAAAGTGTCGGCAGAAACATGAAGCAGAGACATCTTCACTTCGTTGGAATATGCCACAATGCCACCGTTGAAATATTCCGAACTGCCCGGAACGGATGTTATCAAAGCCGCAATCCCTCCACCTGTGCAACTTTCTGCGGTGGAAAGGGACAAATTCTTTGTTTTCAGCAATATTCCTATTTCCTCTTCAGGTTTCATACCTTATTATATTATATAGTTATATCTATACTTACATTAAATGTTCTTTTTCTCCGGCTTCTAATGACCTGCGCTATACCAAAACCGTGTTTGCTCCGTGTCTATAGAATTGGACTTGGTACGGACCGGGTACGGCTCAGGTATGGAGTGAGTGCAGCGCAGGCATGACATTGGTCAATTCTTCCGTTCTTTATAAAGTAACGCGCGAATAAGCAGGCGCTTCCATCGGACAGAATTCTTTATCCAGATACTTGAAGTATCCTGTAATGGCAATCATGGCAGCATTATCGGTTGTATAGCTGAATTTAGGAATAAAGATATTCCAGCCATATTTCTCGGCATGTTCGCGGAATGCATTGCGCAAACCATTGTTGGCGGAAACACCACCGGCAACCGCTATCTCATTGATTTTATATTGCTTAGCGGCTTTACGCAGCTTATCCATCAGGATATCTACAATCGTAGCCTCCAATGAAGCTGCCAAATCCACTTTATGATGCTCGATGAAATCAGGATCATCCTTCATCCAGTCACGCAGGGAATAGAGAAAAGAAGTTTTCAATCCGCTGAAGCTGTAATCCAACCCCGGAATATGCGGCTTGCTGAATGTAAATGCTTTCGGATTTCCTTGGCGTGCCAGTTTGTCTATAATCGGACCGCCCGGATATCCCAACCCCATTACTTTGGAGCATTTATCAATGGCTTCACCTGCGGCATCATCAATTGTCTGTCCTAAAATCTCCATATCATTATAGGCCTTGACCAGGATAATCTGCGAATTTCCACCGGAAACCAGCAAACAAAGGAATGGAAAACTAGGCTGTTTGTTTTCTTCACCTTCTACTTTAATAAAATGGGCTAATACATGCCCTGTCAGGTGATTAACATCTACCATTTGGATGCCCAAAGAACGTGCGAATCCTTTAGCAAAGGATACTCCTACCAATAAGGAGCCCATCAAACCGGGACCACGTGTAAAGGCCACTGCGCTTAGTTCTTCTTTTGTCACTCCGGCACGTTTCAATGCCTCGTGTACTACCGGAACAATATTTTGTTGATGCGCACGGGAAGCCAGTTCAGGCACTACCCCGCCATAGGCTTCATGAACAGCCTGGCTGGCCACTACATTCGAAAGCAGATAACCGTCTTTGATGACTGCCGCTGAAGTGTCATCACAGGAGGATTCAATTCCTAAGATTATTGTACTCATAGTGTTTATTTACGTTTAAACGCTGCAAAAGTAGTGATAAAAGTAGTATCGATAACGTATTATTTCATATTTTTGTTGGCTAAATAAAATTAATCGCCTATCAGAACGCTGAAAAAGACAGTACGCTGGGTTCTCGGTATAGTCTTAGGACTATATATCGGGACTATTTTGTTGTTGAACATTCCATACGTTCAACGGCAGATGTCTGTACTCGTTGCCAAAGAATTGAGCTCTGTATTGGGCAGTAAACTCAGCATCGGAAGAATAAATATAGGCTTGTTGAACCGCATCATCATTGATGATTTACTATTGGACGACCAATCCGGTAAAGAATTGTTGAAGGTATCCCGCCTATCTGCAAAATTTGATATTATTCCCCTGTTCAACGGGAAAATATCCATCAGCAATGTGCAGTTGTTCAGTTTTAATGCCAATCTGGAGAAACAAACTCCTGACGCTAAATCCAATTTCCAGTTTGTGCTCGATGCTTTCGCCTCCAAGGATTCCGTCAAGAAAAAGAGTAACCTGGATTTACGTATCAACTCCCTGTTGATACGCCGTGGAAGGGTATCATACGATATACGGTCGGAACAGGAAACCCCGGGCAAGTTCAATCCGAAACACATCCGTTTATCCAATATTCTTGCTAATATTTCCTTGAAAGCCCTGCAAAGTGATTCCATCAATGCCGCTATCAAGCGTATGAGTGTTGAAGAGGAGCATTCCGGTTTTGAATTGAAAAAGTTAAGTCTCAAGGTGGTTGCCAATGACCGGAAAATGCGGATTGAAAACTTTGCTATCGACCTGCCCAACACTTCCCTGGAAGCGGATACTATCCGCATGGAATACGATAGCCTGGGTGCTTTCGGTAATTTTGCCAAGGACGTTCGCTTTTCGTTCCATATACTTCCCTCCGAAGTTGTTTTGCAAGATTTGTCAGCCTTTGTTCCTGCTTTCAAGCCGTTTAAAGAGAAAATAAAGTTGGAGGTGGAAACGGGTGGAACCATCAACCAGTTGAATTGCCCGCAGTTATTGATATCTGCCGGAAAACACTTTCTGCTAAGGGGGGATGTGTCTCTGCAAGATCTTTCTCATCCGCAAGACGCCTTTATTTACGGTAATTTGTCCAATTTTTATGCCGATCAGGAAGGTATTGCCTTTTTTGTACGCAATTTAAGTAACGATTATAAAGGAGTTCCTCCGGCATTACAACATTTGGGGACAGTCGCTTTCCGTGGTGAAATATCCGGTTACTTCACCGATCTCGTCACCTATGGTGAGGTACGTACCGATATTGGCTCTTTAAAGACCGATATAAAACTAAGTTCCGACAAGGAGAAAGGTTATTTCTCCTACTCCGGTGCCATAAAGACCACAGAATTTGAATTAGGCAAGTTGCTGGGCAATGATAAATTTGGAAAAGTCACCTTTAATATGGATGTCAAGGGCAATCATTATGAGAAAAGATACCCAACCATCTTAATGAAAGGATTGCTTGAATCCATCGATTATAGTGATTATACTTACGAGAACATCACTTTGGATGGGGAGTACAAACAGGGGGGATTTAATGGGAAAATAGCGTTGGATGACGAAAATGTTTCGTTGGAAATGAATGGCGCCATTAATATTGCCACTCAGGTACCCACCTTTAATTTCCGTGCCAGCCTGGAGCATTTCCGCCCGCACAACCTCCATTTATCACCTAAATATGAGGATACGGAAATATCGGTTAAGGTAACCGCTGATTTCACGGGAGGCTCTATTGACGACATGAACGGTGAAATCAATATAGACAGTTTGCAATTCACTGCACCGGATAAGAACTATTTCATGGACAATCTGCAAATTGCGGCCATTCAGAAGGACAAACAACATAAGTTGCTGACCATCAATTCCGGCTTTCTGAAAGGTAGTATTGAAGGAGATTATTCCTATCAAACACTTCCCGGCAGTGTGCTCAATATCATGCGCCGTTATATTCCGGCTTTGATATTGCCGGACAAGAAACCCCAGGAAACAGAAAACAACTTCCACTTCGACTTGCATATTTTCGACACGGAACTACTGTCCACCGTCTTTCAAATCCCTGTAAAAGTATATACCCATTCTACTTTAAAAGGTTATTTCAATGACAAGGCGCAACGGTTACGGGTGGAAGGCTATTTTCCTCGTCTGAGTTATGGAGAGAAATTCATTGAATCGGGCATGCTTCTATGTGAAAATCCCGGTGAACAGTTCCAGGCACGGGTTCGTTTCACCAATCGCAAGGTGAATGGGGCTGTAAATGTGGCACTGGAGGCACAAGCCAAGGACGACCATATCCAGACTGTATTGAATTGGGGTAACAGCAGTTCTGTAACCTATAGCGGAAAATTAGCCGCTGTTACACAGTTTATCCGTGCTAGGGAGGATGGCACTGATACTAATAAGCGTTCCTCCCGTAAAAATCAAAAAGAGAAATCGGCTTTAAAAACCGTAGTTGATGTGCAGCCTACCCATGTTATTCTCAATGATACGCTTTGGCAGATACATCCTTCGCAAATAGTAGTAGACTCGGGGAAAATACATATCAACAACTTTTATTTCAGTCACAAGGAACGCCATCTTCGCATCAACGGGATTGTATCCGACCAGCCTCAAGACACGGTACGTCTAAATTTGCAAGATATTAATATCGGTTACGTGTTTGACATAGCCAATCTTGGCGTAAACTTTAAAGGTGAAGCCACCGGTCCGGCTTATGCCAGTGGCGTCTTGAAAAAACCGGTGATGAGTACGGACTTGTTCATTCGTAACCTCGGATTGAATGATGGCCTGCTTGGCGATGCCAATATTCACGGAGAATGGCATCACGACGTGAAAGGTATCTATCTTGACGCCCATATCCGTGAGAAAGATATCGCCAAGAGTCATGTGTACGGTTATGTCTATCCCATAAAACCCACTAGTTCGCTCGATTTACAAATAGAAGCGAACAATACGAACCTGAAGTTCATACATCACTATATGCACAGTATCACTCCCGAATTTAGCGGGCGTGCCACCGGCCATGTACATTTCTATGGTAAATTCAAGGCACTCACCATGGAAGGACGCGTCTTCGGTGATGCATCGTTAAAAGTGGACGTACTCAACACTACCTTTTCTTTGAAAGATAGTATCATTATTCAGCCGGACGGACTGACATTCCATAACAATCGCATTTTTGACACGCGCGGACATCAAGGCAGAATGAACGGCCATCTGCATTACCAGCATTTCAAAAATCTGGAATACCGTTTCCAGTTCGATGTCAACAATATGCTGGTAATGAATACTAAAGAATCTCTCGACTATCCATTCTATGGTACCGTCTACGGTACGGGTAATGCTACAATTGCCGGAAACGCAGCCGATGGTGTCAATATTGATGTGGCGATGACTACCAACCGTAATACCAATTTCGTGTATATGAAGGAAGGCGTTGCGTCTGCTGTCAGCAACCAGTTTATCCGGTTTGTGGATAAAACTCCGCGTCGCGCTGTACAGGATTCTATCCTTCTCATTTCCGATTTCGAGCAAGCTCAAAAAGAGATAGCAGAGAAAGAAAGCGATACCGATATTCGTCTGAACCTCCTTATCGATGCTACCCCCGATGCTACGATGAAAATCATTATGGATCCTATCGCAGGCGATTACATCAGTGGAAAAGGCTCCGGAAATATCCGTACTGAATTCTATAATAAAGGAGATGTCAAGATGTTCGGCAATTACCGCATCAGTCAGGGAATTTATAAGTTCAGCCTTCAGGAAGTCATTCGCAAGGACTTTACCATCAAAGATGGAAGTTATATCAATTTCAATGGTCCTCCTCTTGACGCCACGCTTGATATACGGGCAAGTTATCTTGTCAGTTCAGCTTCGTTGAACGATTTAGTGCCCAATGCCGGCAATTATGTTGACCAAACCAATATCAAAGTGAATTGTATCATGGATTTGACCGGGCAACTCACTTCTCCGTCCTTAAAACTGAGTATCGAACTACCCAATGAACGTGACGAAGTGCAGGCGCTGATACGTAACTATATACCTACGGAAGAACAGATGAATATGCAGATACTCTATTTGCTGGGTATCGGTAAATTCTATACTCCCGAGAATGTAGATGCCACAGGCAATTCCAATATGATGTCGAGCGTATTGTCCTCTACCCTTTCGGGACAATTGAACAATGCGCTTTCGCACATCATCGACAGTAACAACTGGAACATAGGTACTAACTTCAGTACGGGAGAAAAAGGCTGGACTGATATGGAATTTGAAACGATGCTTTCAGGGCAGTTGCTGAACAACCGACTGCTCATCAACGGTAATTTCGGCTATCGTGACAACCCGATTGCTAATACTAATTTTGTGGGAGACTTTCAGGCTGAATGGTTGGTAAACCGTTCCGGAGATATCCGCCTGAAAGCCTATAACGAAACGAATGACCGTTATTATACCAAGACCAATCTGACCACCCAAGGCATCGGTATCGTTTTCAAGAAAGACTTCAATAAATGGAACGAGTTACTCTTCTGGAACAAATGGAAACTGAAGAGATTGAAGAAACTTCAGGAGAAAAAAGAAGAAAGTATGTCAAAGTAGAAATATCCCCTTTGACATACTTTTACCGGTTTTGATACACTTTTATTCCTTCGGAGGCTGATTTTTGGTATATAAACCATCTATAATACCATCAGCCAACCCGATTACCGGTACATGTATATATTCTGCTTTCACAACTTCCGCTATGGTAAGAAATATCTCGGCAGCAGGTACAATCACATCTGCACGGTCAGCTTTCAAATTAAATTCTTCCATACGCTGCTCCGCAGTGAGTGGTTTCAGTTCATTGTATAAAGTCTGCAAGGAAACGACAGGCATTCTTAAATTCTTTTTATCCTTCTTGTCGGCGAGCCGGTAGAGTTTATTGATATTGCCTCCTGAACCAATGATATTAATACCTTGGAAATCTGTCGTCAAGCGCATCAACTCATCCTTCATCTGCTGCCATGTTTCCTCTTTCACGGCATTGCTGAGCATACGCACTGTGCCGATATTATATGAAAGAGATTGCACCAGTTCACCATTAGTCAGAAAATTTATTTCCGTACTTCCACCGCCCACATCTACATAAATGTAGTTGCCAGTACGGTCTTCCAGGCATTCTATATGATTATTGTATATCATCCTCGCCTCTTCCTCACCATTGATAACTTCGATACCGATACCTGTATCTTTCAAAATCTTCTTAATGATACCCTTTCCATTTTTGGCATCGCGCATGGCAGAAGTAGCACAAGCCCGGTAATCTGTCACCTCATAAATTTTCATCAGTTGACGGAATGCTTTCATCAACCTTCGAAGTTTAACCACCTTCACCTCTGAAACTTCCCCCAATGCAAACACATCAAATCCTAGTCTCAACGGTACTCGTAGCAGCATTACTTTAGCCAACCGTTTATTGACAGATTCTTCATCTTCTTTTACCTGCTTAATCATTAGCCTTACTGCATTAGAGCCAATATCTATAGCAGCATAACATCTATTTTCCACTTTATACTTTATAATTTATATCTTTTATACAATTCTTCCTGCGAACGGAAAGCCACATCACTCTCTGTTGTCCAAGGGCGGTTCTCGCCGGTTCCGTCCACAATACTTCCCTGACAATTATCACGAAGCCCGAAATCTATTACCTGCCATAAATCTGCTTTTATCTGAGGATTATATACAGGAGTAATTACTTCCACCCGGTTGTCAAGATTACGCGGCATCCAGTCCGCCGAACCGATGAACGTTTTATTCTCACCGTTCGCGGCAAAAATGAAGATGCGTGAATGCTCCAGATACCGGTCTATTATTCCATTGATATGGATAGTATCGCTCACTCCGGGAATACCCGTCTTCAGGGAACAGTTACCCCGTACCAGCATATCGACAGGCACACCATTGGCAGACGCTTCATAAATTTTTCTCACTATATCAACATCTGTGATATGATTTATCTTGACCCGGATATAAGCTGTTTTACCGGCCAATTTATTTTTAATTTCATCATTGATTAATTTGATGAATTTCTGCTTCATTTCATTAGGCGAAACCAATAGCTCCTTGAAGTGTACCGGTGAATACGGTTTCTCTATGAACGTGAATACCAGATTAACATCATGTACTATATTCCGGGCAGCCGTCATCAGCAGATAGTCTGTATACATCCGGGCATTTCCTTCGTGGAAATTTCCTGTACTGATACATGCTATGTCATTCCCTGTTTTCATGCTGATATGTGTTATTTTGGAATGCACCTTCAGTCCTTCCACTCCAAAAATCACATGAATTCCCGCATCTTGCATCTTTTTAGACCAACCGATATTGGATGCTTCGTCAAAACGTGCCAGTAGTTCGATAACTACCGTCACTTTCTTCCCATTACGTGCGGCGCAAATCAGCGCTTTCACCACTTTGGAATCTTTGGCCAGGCGATACAGGGTGGTTTTTATGCTTTTCACTTCTTTACTGATGGCAGCCTCCTGCAGCACACGTATATAGTAGTCGAAACTGTGATAAGGCACATGTATGAAACGGTCCTCCTGTTGTATCAGCTTCAGCAAACTTTCATTACTATCCAATTCCGGTTTTGTGACAGGCTCCCATACGGGATATTTCAAGTCTTTACGGCCACAGTCCGGGAAAGACATCAAATCTTTATGATTATGATAACGCCCACCTCCCAATACTGTATCCAGCTTGTCCAGGTTAAGCTTATTCATCACACGTTTCAGCAAATCTTTCGGCATTTCCGCATCATAAATCACCCGCAGGGCATCCCCTTTTTTTCTGCTTTTTACTCCTTTGGAAATCTTTTGCAACATTCCATTCCTCAGGTCATTATCTATCTCCATTTCTGCATCTTTGGTGAACTTAAATGCATAAGCCTTGAAAGAATTATATTTCAATCCGGAGAAAATCATAGGTAGACAATAACGGATAACGTCATCCAAATACATCAGGTAACTTCTTCCCCCCTTGTCCGGTAAACGCACGAAACGTCCACATTCAGCCACCGGAAGCGCAATCAATGCATAATCGAAACTCTTTTTGCCCGAAACCTGCATCTTTATCCCCAGATAGATATTCTCATCCGTTTCATCAGTCAGTTGTCTCACTGCCGAAAACCATATAGCGCTAATAAAACCGCTTAGCTTTTGGCGATAGAACAGTCTTACGAATTCCTGCTGTTCTTCGTCCAGTTCATCTTCTTTCAACAAAAAGATGTTTTCTTTACGCAACTGGTCGGTTACCTCGTGAATAGCATTTTCATACTCCTTGGAGTATTTGTTATTCAGTTTATTAATTTGTTTGATAAGCAGTTGGGCACGTTCCTTTTCCGAACGGAGACCTTTGTCCTCAAGTTCGGCTATACGACTTAGAGTAGCGATACGTACGCGGAAAAATTCATCCAGATTGTTGGAATAGATACCGAGGAAAGTCAGTCTTTCCAGCAACGGTACATTCGTTTTGGTAGCCTCCTGTAGAATGCGCCGATTAAAGTACATCCAACTTAAATCACGGTCTACGTATGCTTCTGATAAAGTTCTGTTATTGAGCATCTTCATTTATTGATTTGCCGGCAAAAGTATGCATTGATTATTGCAAAGCCATGTCGGACATGTTACAATATGGATACGGAAAAACTGTTGCCGGATAGTTAGGTAAGGACATATCCATTTCTATACGGCGTAATATGCGCCAGTCACAACTACGAACCCACTGGCGGAATATTGTATTAACCTGGTAATTTTTCGAGAAATGCAATAATTTCCCTAAATCAAACTCATCGGCTATGATACCTGCTCCCGTACGGGCTGCATCATAAGCGTTGCAATCCTGTTCTATATGTGCAGGAACCATCAATAAAGGTTTACCCAAATACATGGCCTCACAAACAGACTCGAATCCGGCAGTCGTAGCATAAGCCTTGCATCCTGCCATATAATGCAGGAACTTCACATCATCAAGTTGATGGAAACTCAGCGTATCATCCACCCGGCATTCTTCCTCTTCCTCAGGCTTGTCCCAAAAGAAATGGAGGGGGACTTCCGGGTGTTTGTTATGCCAATCCGCAACATTCTCTCCGAAACCGGCATTCACCATATAGCCATGAAGATAATCTCCATTCACACTTTCACAACAAAGTACTTCCCGGCGAAGCAACGGTGGAACGACACGTATTCGCGCGTCTTCATCATCTTCCATTTCCCGGAATGACAAGGCTAACTTTTCTTGTGCGCCCAGACAGGTCAACCGGGTAAAGAACCGTAATAGCCACAAACTATATTTATTCTTATCAGGAAATTTAAAATCATGGTGTAGGAACAGGTACTGATGCCCGATACTGATTTGCGGTACGGAAGGTCGTTTCAGGAAGTACGTTAATCCGGTCAGTAGTTCATAGAAATTAATCACTAGTTCCGCACCGCTATCCTCTATCCGGCGATGAATGTAATGCATACTTTTCAGAAAAGTCGGTATTTTTACCAGATTATAGGCTATGCTGCGTGAAATGCTAACCCGCTTGTTGGCAGGCGTAGGCAGAAAGTTCGGACTTAGGAAGCGCTTCACCGGAGCCTGAATACTACGGTTAAAAAATCCCGGCAGGCGGCGTGAGTTACTTTTTCCGACCAGTACCTCTACCACTTCATGCCCATTGCGACGCAACAACTCTTCCATGGTTATCGCTTGAGTCAGATGCCCCCGTCCCTCTCCTTGAACTATAAATAGAACTTTCATTTATTTACGATTTAGCGATTTACAATTGAAGTTACTTAAATTCTCAACTCTCAGGATGCCGCCGAAACATTCATTGCATATTCATCTACCAGCATCTCATCATAGCGTACAATATCCCAGTTCCCATTCTCATCTTCGGTCAAAGCAGAAAGAGTTTCTACCCAGTCACCTGAATTCAGGTAATGAATTCCGTCATAATAGGTATTGGCAGGATGATGAATATGACCGCAGATAACACCGTCACACTTTCGGGCGCGGGCAAACTTTACCAATTCCATTTCAAAATCGGATATGAAGGAAACAGCAGTTTTCACTTTTTGTTTAATGGCTTGGGACAAAGAATAGTATGGCAGTCCACGTCGCATGCGGTAATTGTTATAAATACGGTTTGCCCACAAGAGGAAAGTATATCCTACGTCTCCCAATTGTGCCAACCATTTTATTTTAGTAGTTACCGTATCAAATATATCCCCATGTGTCACATAATAGCGTTTTCCGTGGCTCTCGTGAATAAATTCTTTTACTATTTTAATATTATAGAACGTCATTGGTGTCAGGCTATCCAGAAAGTCATCATGGTTTCCACACACGTAAATCACCTCAGTACCTTGTTTTTCCATCATTTTCATGATTACTTTAAAAAAGTCAGTATGTTTGGCCTGCCATTTTCTTGTACCGCCTTTCCTCAAAGCCCACCCGTCAATGATATCACCGTTCAATATCAATCTGCGACAATTCACCGACTTCAAGAAATTACTGACTTCAACAGTTTTGGAATGTGTTGTGCCTAAATGAATATCAGATAGCACAATTGTAGAATAATAAGTACGTAAGCGCATAGTATTGCTTTTTTTTTAGTTGAACAAATGTCCCGCTTTGATGTTACGTGAAGATGTATAGGCTGTGACAATTCGATTATCTTCGCATTCATGGTAGATAAAAGAAATGCATGTAACCGGATTGTCATCTGGTAGTAACTTTACCGATACATAAAAGCTGCTCTTTTGTGAAAAAATCGAATATGATTGGACTTTTCAATGATTGTTTCCCGCCTATTATGGATGGAGTATCGGTGACCACCAGCAACTATGCATACTGGTTGAACCGAAAACGGGGAGATATATGCGTCATTACCCCCCAGGCTCCTGCCGCTACAGATAACAACGATTATCCCGTATACCGTTATCTTTCGCTTCCCATACCCATGCGCAAACCCTATCGTTTGGGATTTCCGCGCATCGACTGGCCTTTTCATAAGCAAATCAATAAAATACCTTTTGAATTGGTACATGCACACTGCCCGTTCTCATCAGGAAATATAGCCCACAAAATAGCCCATAGCAAACATGTTCCTATGATTGCTACCTTTCATTCAAAGTACCGTTCTGATTTTGAGCGAATTATTCCTAACCGCTACATGATAGAGCGCCTGATACGGAATATTGTAACCTTTTACGAACAAGCAGATGAGGTTTGGATACCACAAGCATCGGTGGAAGAAACTCTCCGTGAATATGGTTACAAAGGAAAAGTGGAAGTGGTGGACAATGGAAATGATTTTGCCGGAACACCCTACTCTCACCAATTGCAAGCGGAAGCTAAACAAAATTTGGGATTGGATGCCGCAGTTCCTTTATTACTTTTTGTAGGACAGCATATTTGGGAGAAAAACATCAATTTTCTGTTGCATGCCCTTGCACGCTTAAAAGATGTTCCTTTCCGTATGTTATTTATCGGCACCGGATATGCAGCCGAAGAAATAGGACTCTTGGCAGAGAACCTGGGACTCACACGTTCCTGTTCTGCCGATGCGTCACCCAAAGTATCGTTTATGGGTGCTATCAGCGAACGTGAAACTCTCAGGCAATATTATCTTGCAGCCGATTTATTCCTGTTTCCGTCACTCTATGACAATGCACCTTTAGTTGTACGCGAAGCTGCCGCTCTGCATACTCCCTCCCTCCTTATTCAGGGTTCTACTGCTGCCGAAATCATATCAGACGGAGTTAATGGATTTCTATCCACAGCCAATGAAGAACAGTATGCCCATACAATTGCCTGTCTACTTGCTCATCCCCGGCAGATAGAAGTGGCCGCAGACTGTGCCGCACGCAGCTTAGCGCGTTCCTGGCAAGATATAGCGGAAGAAGTGAACGACCGCTACAACCATTTGATAAAGCGATATGCAAACTGACTGAGATATGAATAAAAAACATATCATTTTAGCGATATTTCTGGGATTATCCGTTATCGCCTACTTATTATATAAGGATTTCGATTCACTTACTTTTTCAGGGTTACATTTTAGTATGCAGATGTTCCTGGGTATTGTGCTGGCAATCGGTTGTTTTATCTGCCAGAATGCAAGCATGATGTGGCGTTATCGTTTACTCACCGAGCAATACTTGTCGTGGCATCAGGTATTCCGCGTGAATGTTCTCTGCGAATTTACTTCCGCCATCACACCTTCGTCAGTAGGAGGAAGCGGTTTGATATTTCTGTATCTGTATAAAGAAGGAATGAATGCCGGGAAAAGCACTGCAATCATGATAGCCTCTCTTTTTCTGGATGAACTTTTCTTATGCTTAAGTTGCATCATAGTAATCAGCCTGATACCTTTCAATGTGTTATTTGGAGAAGCAGCCATTATCAACTCCGGTGTGAAATGGCTGTTTTTTCTCATTATTACAATAGTTGCCCTATGGACTGTTTTACTCTATATTGCATTATTTCATAGACCACAATGGGTAAAATCCATGTTTTTGGCTATGTTCTCCTTTCCTCTGCTACGGCGTTGGAAAGGAAAAATCAAAATGCTGACGGACGACTTAGTAACCGGTTCACAAGAAATCAGCCGTCATTGTTTTCGTTTCTGGATTCTTCCTTTTCTTGCCACAGCATCCGCCTGGTGCTTCCGTTACGCCATTGTCAATGCACTATTGTTCGCTTTCACTTCCGGTGGTAACCATGCACTTGCTTTTGCCCGCCAATGGGTGCTCTGGATGATTTCCATTATCAGTCCCACCCCCGGAGGCAGCGGACTGAACGAGTATATGTTCAAAGTCTATTATGCAGATTTCCTGCCCGGCATAGGTATTACTTTACTCGTAGCTCTTGTTTGGCGCCTCATTACTTATTATTCCTACCTCATAGCCGGAGTCTTTATTATTCCCCGCTGGTTAA
This sequence comes from uncultured Bacteroides sp., assembly GCF_959029255.1. GTDB lineage: Bacteria > Bacteroidota > Bacteroidia > Bacteroidales > Bacteroidaceae > Bacteroides. The sequence continues at coordinate 47,063 of NZ_CAUFUE010000001.1, forward strand.
AAAACAAAAGTCACACCGGCGTCCCGCAGGCATGACTTCAAGAGAATTTATGGAATTGTTTACGTAAAAAAGGATGAAATTTATTACTTAAGATAATAAAGTCAGACAAATTCCTCAACCATATACATATCGCTGACAAAATCATCTACGACATGCTCAAGATTTTCGCAGGCTTCATCCGGTGTATCACCATAAGCACTGCACAAAACGTTATTCATAAAATAAGCATAAAAACCGCCACCGGCTGCTACCTCTACGGTATAATCATTTTTGTTCAATTTCATATTCATATCTCCTATCTTTTTATAGCACAAAGATGGTCGAAACTTGTTTCAGGAATGTGTGGCAAAAGTTACAAAAATGATAAAATAAAAAAAGGGAATACAGTCGTTTCCGACCATATCCCCCCTGATATATAAAGTATATATGTATATCTTTATTAGTAAGAACGTGCAAATATCACGCGGCAAGCCGACGGTTTACCTGTAACCATACATTTACCCGGTTCTTTGTCACCCGGTACAAAGGAGTCAAAAGGAATACAGCGGATAGTAGCTTTTGTTTCTTCCTTAATCTTTTCTTCAGTTTCCGTTGTCCCATCCCAATGAGCCAGAATAAAACCGCCTTCTTCGATTTTTTCTTTGAACTCATCATAACTGTCCACGGATGTAATACGGTTATTACGATAAGTAAGCGCCTTCTTGTATATATTTGCCTGGATTTCTTCAAGCAAATCTTTTACATATTCCTCGATACCTTCGCAAGAGCGTGTTTCCTTCTCCAGCGTATCACGGCGCATCACTTCCATTGTATTGTTTTCCAAGTCACGGCCACCCATTACAAGGCGTACGGGAACACCCTTCACCTCATAATCGGCAAATTTGAAGCCCGGACGCTTGTTGTCAGCATTGTCATACTTCACGGAGATACCCAGCGATTTCAACTTGGCAACAATACCCGCTACCTTCTCGTCAATCTTCGCCAGCATTTCCGCATTCTTATAGATAGGTACGATAACCACCTGTATCGGAGCCAGATGCGGCGGCAATACCAAACCATTGTCATCAGAGTGCGTCATGATAAGTGCTCCCATCAAGCGGGTAGATACCCCCCATGAAGTAGCCCATACATATTCCATCTTATTTTCTTTATTGACAAACTGTACATCGAATGCCTTGGCAAAATTCTGTCCCAAGAAGTGGGAAGTACCACTCTGCAGAGCCTTGCCATCCTGCATCATAGCCTCGATGGTATAAGTGTTAAGCGCACCGGCAAAGCGTTCGTTAGCGGATTTTACTCCCTTAACAACAGGCACCGCCATATATTTCTCAGCAAACTCGCTGTATACATTCAACATTCTTACAGCTTCTTCTTCAGCTTCCTCACGGGTAGCATGAGCGGTATGTCCTTCCTGCCACAAGAATTCAGCCGTACGCAAGAACAAGCGGGTACGCATTTCCCAACGGAACACGTTAGCCCACTGGTTGCACAAGATAGGTAGATCACGGTAAGAATTGATCCAGTTCTTATAAGTATTCCAAATAATAGTCTCCGAGGTCGGACGTATAATCAGTTCCTCTTCCAGTTTTGCGGCAGGATCCACCACAACTCCCCCACCATTCGGATCGTTTTTCAAACGATAATGTGTCACTACGGCACACTCTTTGGCAAAACCTTCCACATGTTCCGCCTCACGGCTCAGGAATGATTTCGGAATAAGTAACGGGAAATAAGCATTCACATGTCCTGTTTCCTTGAACATATCGTCCAGCTGACGTTGCATTTTCTCCCATATAGCGTATCCGTAAGGCTTGATAACCATACAACCACGCACAGCCGACTGTTCTGCCAAATCGGCCTTTACTACCAATTCGTTATACCACTGAGAATAGTTCTCACTACGTTTGGTAAGGTCTTTCAATTCTACTGCCATTCTATTTCGTATTTTAAAGTTTTCTATTCAGGTTCATTAAACGGAGTGCAAAAGTACAAATTTCTGTGCTAATAGTGTTTATTATATAATCACTATTTTAATAAGATGTATATAATATAATGTAGAAAAGAGTTTATCGTTATTCCATAATATATTTATCTATATTCCGTGTTTCCTTACTGAAGTTCACGCCCACCTTCACCAACTTCTTCCCATTCAATCGGTAAGGTATCAGATAACCTTTTTCCTCAATTTGTTTCAGGGCTTCTTCGGCAGTGCCGTTCAGTTTGAATTCAAAGACATATACCGTGTCTTGAGTCCTTACTATCGCGTCGGCGCGACCGTGTGCGCTGCGAACCTCCGTTTCAATAAACTGCCCCATTAGGGTGAAAACAATATAGAAAATAGCTTGATAATGACGTTCAGTATTGTCACTCAAGTCGTATGGAATACCGGCAAAAAATACTTTCAGACGTTCCATAAAGGCATCTACGTTCCCGGCACGAAGCTCGCGCATAAATTTCGCAATATGAAAACCGGTTTCATCGTCCGAAACATTGGTATAATAAGGTACTAAAAAATTCAGAAAACCGTAGCGCACCTCGTCATTGGGAAATTTCAACGTGTAGAGTTCAACTTCGCTGTCATAGCCTTTGATGGTGAGATAGCCACTTTGGTAAATCATGGGAAGCGGATTACTCACTTCGGCACGATATTCCGAGAAGGCAGGAAAAGTTGTTTCAATGCCATCTATCAACAAACGAAGATCATAATCACTTTGTTTCAATAAATCAACCAAGTAGGTGGGTGTACCGGTTTGAAACCAATAATTACCCAATTTCAATTTTTCAAAAACATTCAGAATGCTGAAAGGATTGAACAGTCCCACCCGGGTATCTTCACAGAAATGATAACCATCATACTGTTTCTCCAAACGAACCACCAATTCATTAAACGACCATCCTAAAAAGCGGCTTAACTTATCAATTTCAGGGGTAAAAGTCTCTACAAGTTCCTCTTTTGTGATGCCACACAATGTATTATAGGTATAGTCCATGCTAATGTCATTCAACTGATTCAAGTCGCTGAATACACTCACCTGAGCAAACTTGGTAACACCGATAAGGAAGACAAAACGCAAATAACGGTCAGCACTCTTCAATACACCATAGAACGATTTAAGAATCCGACGATACTCATCTAAAAGTTCTTTATTCAAAAGTGCCTGAAGCAAAGGCTTGTCATATTCATCAATAAGGACGACTACTTGCCTGCCGGTCTGCTCGTAAGCACGGCGGATGATACCGGAAAAACGAGTGGAAAGCGTATCTTCTCCTTTAAAGGAACCATATTTTTCTTCCCATTGAAGAAGATTGGTATTCAGCATGATATGAAGCGCTTCCACCGTATCATATTTTTCCGCGTTTAAATCCAAATGCAGTACCGGATATTCAACCCAATCTTTCTCCAATTTCTCAATGGCAAGTCCTGCAAACAAATCCTTACGGCCTTGGAAATAGGCTTCAAAAGTAGAAATGAGCAAACTCTTTCCAAAACGGCGGGGACGACTAAGAAAATAAGGAGTAAAAGTTGAGACCAACTGATAAACCATAGCTGTCTTGTCTACATAAAGAAAGTTTTCCTTACGTATTTTCTCAAACGTTTGTATACCTATCGGTAATTTGCGAAACTGCTCCATAACTGACTGAACTCATTATCTTTAATTTTCATACAAAGTTACTATTCTTTTTTTCGAAAAGCAAGGAATGTTTAATTTATAAATAAAGCAGCCGGAATCGCTCAAACTGAGCAATCCCGGCTGCCGCCTAAAACAAATAACCGCTGTTACCTGTCGTTTATTATCATTGCTTTTTTTTCCGCACCACTGATGGTGCTCCTAATTCTTCCGTCTTCACCACTTCAAGAAAGCCCGAGTGTTCCAATTCGAAAAGAGCGGGATATACACGAAGCTTATGAGCACCCGAATGCAAGATAATTTCGTCTACCGAAACATTGCCGGAAAAAGAGTCGATATAATCTATTATTTTTAGAGTATCAATAATTTTATAGTTCATATTTGTTAGTTAGCGTCCAATTTTGACGTATCCCCTAAGGAAAGCCGCCACAAGGCGGTTCCCTAATAAATAACGTCAAAAAGGATATTGATTTTTAAGACTTGTTGTTAGTTCAATCCGATAGTCAAGGGCAACAAATGTTCATAATCCCTACGTCCGCTCACCGGCCAATGGACGGATAAAACGTTCGGCAATGGAATTGTCGATTGAATAAGAGCCGTCATTCAAGTAGGCGAACAGCTGAGTCTAAAAAGTATTTATATAATTTATGGCCTTCTCCATCAATTCTCCCCGGGGCGGATGACCCTCAATGAGCAAGACATCAAGCTTACTGCGTAACTTTATGATTATTTCTTTTGGCTCTTACCACCATAAAGGGTCTTATTACGGACTTTAAGACGCTCTTCTGAATAGGGGGCTTCAAAAGGTTTAGGAGTCTCCTCCCGTTCCTTCAGCTTCCTTGCGGAAGAAGGCAGTTTCATTCTTTCAAACGGTCATAGCTGAACAAACGCACTAGACGTAAATCTTTGGACATCACGATAAAGACATCACCATCTTCGGGTTCACGATCCAACTGTTGGTGGATAACACCATTGCTCATGCGGATATCCACCAGGATGCGAAGTTTGGTAGGCGGAGGAACCGGGGAATCGCCGGTCGGAGCTTGACTCAAAATCGGTAGAGAGGTTTCCACAGAATCCAACTCGGTTGGAGGAGTACCCAAGACTTGGAGGGGTACTATCTTTTTGCGGCTATCCTTGTACCATTTTGCAAACAGGTTATAAGGTACTTTGTTGGACAAACAAAATTGCTCTATCGAGATTCCAGAGGGAACCTCTTCTAATTTGTAGCGCAAAAAAAGACGTTCAAAATCATTGTAACTATACATAAACTTTGCTTTTGATTTAACTAACACAAAGTTCGGGCTTTTATATCGTTTATCCTATACGTTATTTTTGGACGCTAACCTAATGCCTACTTACTCCATCATAAGTTCTTTCGTTCCATATACAGACCAAAATCTCTCAGCCAAAACATCAACATCATTTCCTTGCGCATCTGTACTTACTAGTTTTCCACAAAAATCTAAATGCATTTCTGTGCTCGTATAACCTTCTTCTATTGGATTAGACTCGGGATTATCTTCACCGCAATAAAACTCCGAACCTTTAGGATTTTCAATAAACATATTCCCTGGCTCCATTGCTACACCATGATGTCCATATCCACCATTTTCGTCCCCGTCTTCATGCCATGTATCTTCTTCCAAATCCACGGGAGGAATTAAAGTATGATGTTCATGTACTCCATTACGTGCGAAATAACCTTTAATATACTGCCGATATTCTCCTTTTCCATCATCGCGGGTTCTTGGCGTAGTAAAAAGAGCTTTCATCTCGAAAGATTTGTACAAAACATTTTGGGTATCATCCCAATCGGCACCCAAAGTTCCGCTGGGTATAGTTGTAAAACGTCCTACAATTGCATCACCTTTTTTAAGTCTCTGAATAGTGGAGACTGTTTGTTGAATTGTGGAATTAACCAAACCGCTTCTGACGATTTGGTTAAGTTCTTTATTTTTTTGAAAATCTGCATGAACTAATCGTTCGTCCTTAAATGATACATGATTGTAGTTATGTCTATCAATGTTATATGAACGAGCTTTGTTATTATTTTCTTTATCCGAATATTCCATATTTTTTTATGTGCTTAAGATTTGTTCATCAATCAATTTCACAAAGGCACAAACTTGCGGATATAATTCTTTAGTAGCTGCTAAATCATAATTTTTAAAGTCTTCATAATCTGCTACTGAACGGCAGTTATAGACTACTGTATAAAACCGCCCCCATTCTTTAGGAAATTTTCCTGTTAAGATAAAATGCTTGCCAAACATTTGCCTCACACCTTCATGTGTCTTGACACCGTCAATTTCAGCATGCAGCAATAATGCGCTGACGGCATAAAAACAAGCATAATACATACGATTCATTGCGGTATTATAATATCCTCGCTCAATATGATCTGCTATTTCGGTCAACAAAGTTTTGGCGGAATTTATTCTGTACAAAACTATATCAAATCTTTGTTCAGAGGTCATAATAATATCCCTTCCTTTATCACATTTTCATAAAAAGGAGTAAAACGCTTACCCCACTCACGCACAGTTTCTATAAACGGATTTATTTGAATACCGGTTTCCAATTCAATATCATACAATGGAGCCGTCAGTTTCATTTTGTCATCTAACGTAACAACGTCTTTATCTACCAACAATAACAAATCAATGTCACTGTCAGGACGAGCATCACCACGAGCCTCACTTCCATAAAGAATAATCTTCAAATCCGGCGAGTAATGATGTAATGCCTCTTTAATTAAAGATATGATATACGGACGTTTCATCTTTTTTTCAGATATTTATTCTTCCAACAAAGATAATATATATTTTGATATGTGCAAAACTACTGTTTCATAATTCAATTTCTTTATTAGCGGAACGAGAATTACGTATATCTTCAATTATATCATCAACAGGACGAGAGTCATTCCATTTACCTGCAAACTGAGATACCCAATTAGTTTTCTCGGTTAATTTATTTTTTTTTTAGTTAGTAGAGAGGCTGATAATTTAGATATCAGTTCAAGCTTAATCTCTGAACTTAATCCTTTTAACATATTCCAATAGATGGTTACATCTGTAGTATTTGCATCCTTACCGTTACTACTCTTTTCTCGAAAAGCAAGAAATCTTTAATTTATAAATAATAAAGCAGCCGGAATCGCTCAAACTAAGCAATCCCGGCTGCCGCCTAAAACAAATAACCGCTGTTACCTGTCGTTTATCATAAAAATGTCACTTTAAACTTTTAGAGAAGTCTCTTCTTTTACATACTACTGTTGGTGCTCCCAATTCTTCTCGTTCTAATACATCAATAATCCCCTCCTGTTCCAATTCGAAAAGTGCGGGATATACTCGGAGTTTGTCAGCACCGGAATTCTGAATGATATCCTCTACTGTAACTACATCCGCACCAGACTGGATATAGCTGATAATCTTCTGAGTATCTAAAAGTTTATAATTGATTTCCATAATTATTTTAGTGTTAATATTCTATTGGGGTGTGTCTGTTGGTTATCGTTCAATTTTGACGTATAGCCCAAGGAAAGCCGCCACAAGGCGGTTTCCCAATAAATAACGTCAAAAAAGATATTGATTTTTAAGAATTGTTGTTAGTTCAATTCGATTGTCAAGGGCAATAAATGTTTATAATCCTTTCGTCTTTTAACAATCTCACTGAAGAACTGCTTGAAATAATTCTGCACTGACACACCCTGCATCCTATGGGTTGAGATGATTGTATGATATACCATTGAAACGCGGGTCATTTTGTCGCTTCCGAAAAACAATGAATTCTTTCGTTCACAGGCTAAGGGACGTATAAACCTCGCGGTGGATGATTGTCACTGAGCAAGACATTAAGCTTACTGCGTAACTTTATGATTATTTCTTTTGTCTTCAAGTTGTTCCGGCAAAGCTTTATCTGTTCGGCAGACAACTTGCTTTCTTCATACTCGCGTTCCAATTTGTAAAGCTCACCGATCAACTCCAATATGAATGCAGCATCCTTCTCATCGCCCTGCTCTAACGCATACTTGAACTTAGCTCGTGCATGGGGCATGCAACAAAGATGTTCAATATCTACCATATAATTATCCAGATACATATAGACATTGTAACCGTCAGACTGAAGGGCTTTCACCTAACTGAACACCTTCTAATTTGTACCGGACGAAAAGACGCTCAAAATCATTGTAACTATACATAAAATTTGCTTTTGATTTAACAAGAGCAAAGATTTGGTTTTAGGATTGGTTAAGCAATACGGCAAAATTAGACGCTAACCGATGAGACCCTCCTGAAGGCGTGTCCATACTTCGATGCGGTGGGAGAATACAGGGAGCTGTGAAAACTTATACAGTAAGGTCTTCCGTCACCAGTTCTGCCACATTAATAGGAGGTAATACACAAGCATTCAGCACTGTGCCTTCCGTCTTCGTATGAAGTACTCCACGTGCGGTTCCCACTACGATGGTTCCCATATATCTCAAGAAATCCGCAGGAACCTTCCACCGATTGTTTTCCTTCATTTCATCCCAACCTTCGGGTGCTATTTTAAAGAAGCAAGCCAGTTCCAATATCATAAGCAAGTCATGTTCCTGTTTGTACTTCAACGTCACTATACTTCTTATAGCGGTTCTGTCCGTACTGGGTGTGAAACTTAATTCTGTACTTACCGTCATTTCTTTTCCGGCAACGAAAAGGTCGGGAAACATGGCGAATTGCTTCGTCTCGATTTTAAATAATCTATAAGGTATAGCCATAATCAAGCCCTTTTTACAAAAAGATTATCACTTTCTTTGAAACAAGATGTAAAGTTGTCATTCTTCAACACCGTAAATGTTTCATAAACAACAGATTCTTTATCCCCGCTTATATACTGTTCCATATCCACATATTCCAGCAAGGGAGCTTTTCCTATTGTCAATGACAGTTCTACCAACTTACTCAATTTGTGGTCAAAGTCTCCATTCAGCAATTGCGACACATAGCCTTTGCTACAACCTAAATAGGCAGCGAGTTGGGTATTATTCATGCCTTTTTCTTGCATAAACTTACTGATTTCTCTGAACAACTCAGTCTGGAGTTTTGCAGTCCAATATCCTTTGTTTTTTAGAAGTTCAGCTCTTGTTTTCATATTTCTTTAGTATTAAGAGAGTCAATATATTGTTTTTTCAAGGCTCTGAAAGTCGTAATGTCCTTGTCTTGTGAATTCTTATATCCACCCATTACCACAATCTTACCATCCTTTTGATGAATAGCATACACTCTCAGGTGTTTTGACTTGAATTCATATTCCTTCACGTCCCCTTTGCCACCTTTCAGCTCCCTAAATTTATCTTTCGGGAGCGATTGCAAATTTGCGACAGCTTCCATACGGTAATAGATAGAACCCAGTTCACTCTCATATTGCTCTTCCAACTCCTCTGTAAAACTGTCGAAAGGGGCTTTACCGTCAACAAGCAATTTATTGAAAGTTTGCCTTCCTTTGATAAGTTCTATCTTCTCAAGCGCAAATTTACTCATATAAAGTTAAGTTCAAGCTAAACACTCATTTTTTTATAATTTATAAACAATCAAGCAGCCGACAATATTGCATCTTCTATTCAACCATTCATTTGAAGCAAAGATACGATTATTATTCCAACAACCAAGTTCCGGATGTACAAAATTGGGCGCTAACTATTACTACCATATTTATGTTGGTTCATCAGGGAAAGTTGCTCACGGTTCTCCTCAAACTTGGATTTATAGTCCAAGTTTGAGGAGGAACGTTCGGATTTCAACAGTTCGACAACCTCCTTCAAGGTGTTGTTCTGATACATGAACTCTATTAGTAACTTTGATTTTTTGTCGGTTCTCATTTTGATTACAGCGGCAAAGATCGCTATTTCAAAGCTATTTACACGTCATTTTTGGATGCTACTTCATCGAGTTTACTCATAAAATCACTAAATTGTTTACGAATAATATCTTCTGACAAATTATTGACAACATACTGTCGTGCTCTCTTGCCCATTAAAAGTCGTGCTTTTCTATTTGATAACAGAAAAGAAATCGTCTCAATCATACTTTCATCCTTGTCAACAATAGCAATTTCATGGTCTATATGTAATCCCTCCGCACCAATGGATGTTGTTACTACACAACAAGCATAAGACATTGCTTGTATAATTTTATTTTGAATTCCAGCACCAGATAACATAGGGGCCACAACAATCGTAGCACGCTGATAATATGGTTCAACAGATTCTACATATCCTGTCACAATGATATTTTCATTCTTTGCCATTTTTTTGACTCGCTCATCAGGATGAGCACCAACAATCACAAATTTTAGTTTGGGATAATCTAAACACAGTATAGGAAACACATTATTAGCAAAATGGAGAACAGCGACAACATTCGGTTCATAATTCATTTTTCCAACAAATACTATCGTATCCAAATAATTATGTTGAGATACTTTTTGCAAATCTGGTATATCAACTTTATTCCCTACCACATAAATCTTTGTTGCCATATAGAATATATTGTTTATCTACATTTGAAATAATAGCACAGCTATCAAACGTTTTAAGAATCAATTGCTCATATCTTTTACAACGTTGATAATCTATAGTATATATCAGTTTTTTTATACCACTAGCTTTATCCTTCGCTTTTTCATAATTCATGGATATAGCATCTACAAAATCTATTATTTTAATAATTCCTTTCGCCTTCCTCACATATTCAGCAGTTCTTATATTGTTACAAAATACAGCATCATATTTATATAAATTATTTCTAATATATTTTTCTGCTTTCTTGCTATAATAATAATTAACTTGTAATGGAAGATAGTTGAATAAAAAACGAAATGTATGTAAACAACTGACAATCTTCGGTAAATGGAATCTATATTCTGATCTAATTTTAGGCTGATTTTTTTGTATATTTTCAGTATTATTGGTTGCACTCAAATAAAATATATCAACGCAGTATCTTTCTGTTAGAAAATTCAGCTGCTGTGCTGTGCGAATTTGATCCCCACCAACTATTGGATAAATAGGACGAGAAGAAATAAAAAGAATTTTTTTCATTTTTAAGATATTGTTTCTACAAGTAAGTTATGGACAATTACCGCCGAATCATTCCATTTTAAAAACTTCTCAATAAACTTTTCTCTTTCTACAAAATCAATCTTATAACTATCTATATTATTGATAGCCGTTACAATTGCTTTTATATCTAAAGGATTTACTAATATACCTTGATTTCCTAAAACTTCAGGAAGAGATGTTGTATTAGAACACACGATTTTAGCACCACAAACCATAGCTTCCAATATAGGAATTCCAAATCCCTCCTGTAATGACAGAAAGATAAAAGCTTGACAATTTGAATAATATGCCATCATTTCAGAATCTTCCATTCCCATAGGTAAAAATAGTATATTTCCACCACTAAGTTTTCTCAACTCAGAAGATTTAGGTACTCCTGCAATATACAAATTCTCATCAGGGAAATAATCCTTAAAAATTTCAATAAGATAAAGAAGATTCTTGCTTGGGGCATCTCCGGAAACAGTAAAATAGAAATCTGTTTCTTTTTTATCTATAGCTATTTGCTGTTTCAATTTATAAAAGTTATCTATTCTATTATATGTAATCGAGACTTCATCTATTCCTAATAACAATTTTATTTGTTTCGCTGAATATTCTGAAACTGTTACGACTCTGTCTATTTTATTTTTACCGCTTTTTATTATAAACTTCCGATATAATCGTCCAATTTTCTGCCTAAAAGAAGAATGCTTCCCTGCAAACCGCATTGGGTTTAAAAATATTAAATCATGAATTGTAACAACCAAACGAATACTTGAATCTAAAAATAAAGGGAAAGTATTGCCAGGACACCATAAAACATCCAATGCATCCTTTTTAGCAAATAATGGAAGAAATATCTGTTCAGAAAGAATTTCATTTTTTACAGGAATATGTCTTTCATAGAAGTTCTTATTTAACTTCGATGAAACAATAGGGTAATAAGTATATAAAAAATACTCATTTTCCACATCAATATCCATCAGACATTTTACAATCTCCCTAATATAACGCCCCATTCCACGCTGAGTTGCAGTCGCTAAACTATAATCAATTCCTATTCTCATATTGAATTTACTATTCGCTGTACATTATCAATAACTCTTTCTGAAGAAAATGAAGTTTTAAACGTTTTTATGGCATTTGCGCTCAATGTTGCATAAAATTTTTCATTCTTAATCAGTTCATAGATTTTTTCCTCTAATTCTTGCCTCTCACTCACCAAAAAACCATTATATCCATTTTTTACCAATTCTGGAATTCCACCAACAGCTGTTGCAAGAATTGGTAATCCATATTTCATTGCATCAATAATAGATAAAGGACAATTTTCATAATGAGATAATAAAATAAATACATCACTATTTTTATAAAAAGAGCTCACATCCTTTTGAAATCCATAAAAATGAATCTGCTCATTCGTTTTATTTTTCACCCAATTACTCAAATTCCCATCACCCACAATATCCAATATGACTTCATTAGGGGGAAACTTTGATACAATCTCCACAATATCTTTTATACCTTTAGATTCCGTAACACGGCTAAGAAAAAGTAATCTCAAGGGATTATGTTTTATTTTACTAATAGAATAGTCTAATTGTCGAAGTCCATTATGAACAGTGTATGATTTTCTTTTAAATAGCATCTGTTCATTTCTAGAATAGTCAGACACGTGGATTATTTTTTGAGCGAAAATGTAACAAATATGCAACAATATCACATAAAGCAGTCGTTTTATAAAATTAGAAACATACAAGTTAGTCGTATGTCTATAAATTATAATCTTAACATTTTTCAGAAAAGGACTATAATATATAGTACTTCCACCATTCAAAATGACAATATCAATATTCCATTTTTGTATAGCATTCTTTATCTCACTAAACTCCTCTTTTTTTACATTATTGGTACTATACGAAAAAAGTCTCTTTTTTTCTGTATTCAAAGCATCGTATAGTTTTTCATTACGAACTAAAAAAAAAGAATTTTGAACATTTGATAATATTTCTACTATAAATTGTTCTCCTCCCCCAAAAAAAGGCGAATTACTAACAACTAAAATATTTTTCTTTATCATATCCGAAGGCTTTAAATAATATATAGATTATACATGCAAAAACACTAAAACGTAAAATCACATGAAAGTCATAAGAAAACCAATTTGCCGAAAATATTAAAACAACCATAGAAATAAGTTTCAGTGATTTGTTGGAATAATTATAGCTTACTCTTATTAATTCACCCAATAAGTAACCAAATAGTAAAATCCCTCCAAATCCCCACATTAAGAATGCTCCACCAATACATAATCCACCACCGCCATTATCCGCATGTAATCTTATTATTGCAGGATATTTCATAAAATCAGGAAGTAATGAAGGAGGATATATGGATTCAAGTAAAAAACCTATATTTAGCATTATTCTGTTCCAGAAAGAAATTCTGTCATCTCCAACAAGTCCCAATCCTTGAGCGGATATATATAAATTATCAGCATGATGAGATAAGATGAATTCATCACTTTCTGTCAACAAATAAATCCATTTAAAATCAACTCCCATTTTTAAAGCATTTAATCCAATCATCGCTACAAATGCAAATAGAAATAGCCACAATAACCATTTAAGTTTTATTTTACTATCAAAATAAAACAAAAACATCAAAAATATAACGGGAGCAAGTAAATTCCGATAACCTCTTGTAATGCAAAAATACATGAATAGCACATACAAAACAGGAAAGGATATTATTCTCATCTGTTTTTGCCTTATAACATAATGTCCAAAAAACATAAACAATAGCCAAAACATTGGAAGCGCACTACTGCTTTCCAAATTATCCATATATGCATTATAAGGACTTGAAGACAAAAATACATTTTGTCCTTGTTTCATAATCACACCTAATACAATAAATAAAAAAAGCAGATATGCCAATTGTATCTTAAAAGGACAATAAAAATGGATACAATCTTTTAAACGGATATTTTGCGGATTAAAACATTTAATGGAAGACAAAGATAACCCAAGATAAAATAAATAAAATTCAAATAATACAAAACTGAATAGTTGAAAATTCTGAAACTCCGTATACGCCGAGAGTCGAATATGAAACCAAAAATATGGAATTAGATAAAGAAAATATAAAAAGGAATAAAGTACGAATAAAATTAATATCTGCACTTTTTTGAAATTAATTATAAGGTCTATAATCAATAGTAATATAGTAGGAATAACAAAGTAAGAAACATCCATACCCAATTTAATCACAGACCATAACGGTAATGAAAAAAGCGCAAGCATTAACAAAATGTTTCTTTTTATACAATAATATCCTATATTATTCATCTTGATAATTATAGGTTTATCATTCTTATTAATACAGCTGGATTACCTGCAAACAAACTATTAGGAGGGACATTCTTTGTAACAACTGCCCCTGCTGCAATTATTGAATTCTCTCCGATAGTAATTCCACCCAATATACAACAATTTGCCCCTATACATACATTATCTTTAATTATTGGGGCGTTATCATTTCCCAAAAAAGAAATTTTAGTAGAACCAATCGTCGTATTCTGTCTTATCTCAACATTATTTCCGATTACTGTACATGGATTAATTATTGTAGAATGCCCTCTATGATATATTTTCAAGTTCTTACCAACCTTTGTTTTTTCGTGCAACTCAAATCCGCATAAAAATATGGTTATGAATTTATACAGAACAAGTATCGGCAATCCTATCAGATACACTACCCTATTACTATAAGAAATATAATGAGAAATTCTATACAAGAAAATTACAAAAGTCATAGACTGATAGAATAAAAATATTCAAAAAACTAAAAACTCACGTCTGCATCCATGAGCAAGATGTATCCCAAAATTATTTATTAAGTTTATTGTAAAAATGAAAAACCTTCAACAATATTCTATAATACAGATTTCTAATATTCAAAGAATATTTGTTTTCATATCTTCTACTATTGGCTGATATCAAAACTTCCTTATTTACTTTCAGTATATAGTGTAAAAAACCAAATTTATCCCCTATAACATTGACAATATTCAGACAGATATTTTCATTTGTCACAGGTATTTCTGAATAGCAATTTGCACTATCACTTTCATCTGTAATACGATAGTTAACAGTAGCTTGTTTGCAGTAAAATGCACCAAATTTATAGGTATATACAACATTTAGTGCATAGTCAAAGCATGGATAAAAAAGATTATTATACCCTCCAATTTCTATCAAATGTTCTCTCAAAAATAAACATCCACAACCATTCGTCACATTCCCTTCTAAAAAATTTCGTAATGTAAATTCATATCCTATTTTTTTTGATTTATTAGATTTATACAAATAGTTACCTACTGCATCTATCTTATCAATCGCACCTATAATCAATGGTGATTTTTGTTTTTTATCTATCAAATTAAGAGTATCTATTAATGATGACAAAGCATTTGGTTTTAAATAATCATCATCATGGCAAAATGAAATATATTTACCTTTAGCTAATTGAATACATCGATTCCAATTACCACAAGGTCCTATATTTTTTTCATTAAGGTAATAATTTACTCTTTCACAACCTATGTCTTTCACAATATCATAGTTAGAAGAGTGTAACAATTCATGATTATTATCTACCACTATTATTTCATACGGAAAATTGCAATCTTGATTTATCGCTGACAATATAGACTCTTTAAGATACATAGTATGATTATATGTAGGAATAAGAATAGATACTAAAGGCTCTGCATCTATAACTACTCCATACAATAAATTAGAAAGTACCTCATCACACTCATTAAAGTGATTTTTGTAATCAAACAAATTATTCATAACAAACAATCATTACATAATTATATAAGAGTAACCTCAAAAGGATATTTATTTTCCATGCCATTCATATTTCTTTGTTTTATAAATCCAATATCCCCACGGCATTAAAGCAATGGTGATGAAACAATATCCTCCTGTTATCCCCAACACGCCAAACCATCTACCGAATAGTATCGTAGACAAACAGCAACTAATACCTGCACAAATAGAGTTTATCAAAAAAGGCTCCTGCTTATGACAACGCAGATAGGTTGCCCATGAATTTACAAACTGATTAACAAATAATGATATCATCATCAACTCCATAGGCAAATAGGACAAGAAACGATTTCCTAAATCCATACCACCTATAACAATATGATAATGACGGATTATCCAAACGAAAATGAACATTAGTACAAGCAAAATTCCATTAATAAAAACAGACTGCTTCAATGTTCGATTAAAGATTGTATCTAATAAGGAATAATCTTTCTTTGCAATCAAACTAGAATATAACGGAATTTTGGTAGTCATCCAACTTAACGACAATGCTTGTATTCCATTCAATGCCGTCAATGTCATACCCATTTGTCCAGCAACTACTGCTCCTTCCGTAGCAAACAACACCGGATTGAACAAATGAAAGATAAAGTAACCACTAATCCAACTTAAAGCAACCTTCCATTGGTATGGGAATATTTCTTTACGATAGTTAACTTTATCCGTTAAAGATACGTTCCAAATATTCAGCAACAATTTTCTAAAACCACTAAAAAGTAAAATAGTAGTAATTAACAAAATGACAACAAACCCATTTATACCTGGCACATATAATTTGATACCAAACACCAATCCACCCCAAACAATTAGTATACTGGTACATTGCTGATACAGACGTACCTTTGCTACTTCCTTTACTTTCCCTAATCCCTCAATGAAAGCCAGTATCGGAGCCAACAACAGGTTCAGTGCAGTACCGACGGCAAGCAAAATCCAAGGCAATTTCCATGTTACGTCATCATGCGTACCATATTTGCCAAAGAAAACAAAGCCTACAACTACTAAAGTAATCAATAGTATGCCGGCAAAGCACAAATACCACTTGATACAGAAGTGAAGTAACGATGACAAACGGGACAAATATTTATGTTCACCCGTCAGTTCCGTAGCTGTTTTCCATTGCAAATGCGCAGTTTCATGGGCCACATATTGAGTGATAATCCCATTCAGCCCCAATTCAAAAAATACTTGAACGGCCACGATACTTCCGAAAGTATAGTAAAAACCTTGTTCGATTTCCGTTAGATAACGGGCTACAAACAAAATGGAGACAACTCCTCCTAAGGCTTGGATTACTCTTGCAAGGGAAGTAAAAAAGATAGATTTGTCTATTCCTAACCTATCTTTTAGTTTAAGTAGTACCGCTATCATTTTATATTTTCAACCCCGCCAATTTTCTTAAATAAGCTTGTGAGCCGGAAACTGAATAAAATTTATCATCAATAGCTATACGCTTAATTCGAGGATAACATGATATTTCATTCTGTGAATACATATCACTTATAACTTCTATTATAGCAGAGCCTATACCACAACTTTTTTGATGCTCTTCCAAAATACAAATATCCGGATACCGTACTGCCAATTCACGTAACTGTTCAAGATTTAATGGCTTAACAAATGGAATGCTATAAATATCTAATAAATCGTTTAAATCTTTTATTCGATTTACTGCATAATCCAATATTGAGCCGCTAACCAACAAGGCCTTTTTCGCCTCAGGTCTCTTGATAATAGAGATAATATCACCAATTCTCAAATTTTCAATGGATGATTGGTGAACGATTGACTCACCTGCTTTTCCAAGTCGTAAATACATGGGACCTTCGTAATTAGTCGAGACAGTTGTTATTGTCTGTGCTTCAATGGGGTCGCCAGGTGAACAAATCACCATATTGGGAATCGTACGCATCATCCCAAGTTCCTCTGTTGCATGATGAGAAGCTCCTAAAGAGCCATATGCATACCCCGCACCTACTGAAACTATTTTCACATTCAAATTATGATAAGCAACATCATAACGGATCTGCTCCATACAGCGCAGTGTAGGAAAATTACCAATGGAATAGACATAAACGTTATAGCCCTCTTTGGCCAATCCCGCAGCAACTCCAATCATATTCTGTTCAGCTATTCCCGCATTAAGAAAACGTTCCGGATATTTCTCTGCAAAAGTTTCTACCACACTATATCCCAAATCGCCTACAATCAAGAATATTTTATCGTTTGTTGCAGCCTCTTCAACAAGCTGTTTTATAAATGCTGTCCTCATCCTTCAATCTCCTTCATGGCTTGTTTATACTGTTCTTCATTGGGTGACTTATAATGCCACGCAAGTTCATTCTCCATAAATGACACGCCTTTCCCTTTTACTGTATTTGCTATTATAACAGTCGGCTTGTTTTCCTCATGCTTGAAATCATCAAAAGCACGAAATAATTCATCATGGTTATGTCCATCGACACTAATTACGTTCCAATTAAAAGATTCCAATTTACTGATCAACGGTTCAAGACGCAGGACATCATTGGTATTGCCAAAACTTTGAATCTTATTGTAATCTATAATGGCACATAAATTTGACAAATTATGGTGTGCTCCAAAAAGTAATGCTTCCCAATTCGAACCTTCATCCATTTCTCCATCGCCTAAAATAACATAGGTATTAAAACTCTCTTTCTTTATTTTTGCTCCTAAAGCTATGCCACAAGCAATGGGAAACCCATGTCCAAGACTGCCTGCCGAAATTTCAATACCCGGTACATGGTGAGTCGTGTGGCACAAGAAAGAAGAGCCATTCTGTGCATAAGAATCAAGTTCATTCATTGGAAAGAATCCAGCATGGGCAAGCACTGCATAAAATGATACGCAAGCATGTCCTTTTGATAACAAACAACGATCACGTTTTTCCCATCCAGGATTATTTGTGTCGTAATTAAGAACATCACTATAAAGCACAGCCAAAATATCGGCCATAGACAATGCTCCGCCAATATGAGAGGCATGAGCTTTATATACCATAGTTAAAGAAGTCTTTCGAACCTTCTTCGCCATTTCCAAACTTTTAATACTCATTTATTTAAAAGATTCTATAGTTTTATTTAATGCCAATTCAAAATCTGCATGAGGAATAGGACCAAAAGCATTTACGAATTTTTGTACCATTCCATCCATTAACATAATCTGTCCATCCATATAAGGTATTGCACCAAAATTAAATTGGATATCAGAATGCAGCTTCTCTTTTATACGTTCCAAAATATATCGGTTGCTATGTACTTCCATGGGTTGGCTTAGATTGTATATGCCGGACTTTCCCTTTACTCCGAGCACTTGGCATAAGGCTTTGGCAAAATCGGCAGTATAAAGGTATGAATATCGTTGATAACCTGCTGTTGTATCAAATTCTTTGTCCCCCCTCTTGCATTTGTCAACAACCAGTTTTATCAATCCTCCTGTTTGTCTTTCACCGAATACTGTGAATATTCTAATCCACTGCCAGTCAATGCCCCGAAATTCACAATACTTTTTCAAATCATCGCAACATTGCTTCTTTGCATAAGCATATTCCATTGACGGATGTAACTCATGATTTTCATCCACAGGCCCATGATAAAAACCATATTCAGCCTGACTGCCTATAGCAATTATTTGTTTATAAGGATATAATTCAAACATCTGCCTGGACATGGCTAAATTCTCATTCTGAATATTTCTATCTTCCCGGCCACTTCCTCTTACTCCACCCCATGCTGCGTGAAATAACACATCCGGTTGAAACAAACTGAGTTTCTCTTTCAAAGTTAAGTCTTCCAGATCTATCCATTCAATTTTATTTTCTACAATAGAATCAAACATAGATTTAGATGACTTTCGTCGTAAACAAAGAACTTGATGTCCCAAGTTTATTGCTTCATTGACAAAATGAAATCCTAAGTAACCGGTAGCACCCGTAGCAAAGATTTTCATTGTTCCAAATATTGATTTATTTCCTCCACGCACAGCCGATACACTTCTTCGAACTGATATTTCCTGTACCAGTCTACCACCAACTTCATGCATTGTTCAATATCCATCCTCGGCTCCCATCCCAACCGGAACTTCGCCTTACTAATATCCAGCATCAGCAACTTCGCCTCATGCAACGCATCAGAGTCTGAAATATCTTTCAGCTCACCACTGCCATAGTTCTTGACAACTTTTGCAGCCACATCCCAAACCGTAGAGATGCTTTCCGCTCTCGGGCCGAAATTCCATCCTTCACAATAGCTCGTAGGTTCGTCCCACATCTTCTGCGCAAGAAGCATATAACCACTGAGAGGTTCCAGAACATGCTGCCAGGGACGAATTGCTTGGGGGCTGCGAATTTCTATCGGCTTGCCTGCTTCCAAAGACTTGATACAATCCGGAATAATACGATCCAGTGCCCAGTCGCCACCGCCTATTACATTTCCGGCTCTTACACTGGCAATACTCTTGCCGTGCTTCCCGTACTCTTCAGGATTGAAGAAACTTCTGCGCCACGAAGCGATGGCAATTTCCGCCGCTCCTTTTGAAGAAGAATAAGGGTCGTAACCGCCCATAGGCTCGTTCTCACGATAGCCCCAGATTTGTTCCTTATTCTCGTAGCACTTATCAGTGGTTATCATCACGCCCACCTTCACGCTGTCTATAGCACGGATAGCTTCGAGAATATTAATAGTCCCCATGACATTAGTCTGATAGGTTTCGACGGGAATGTCATAACTAAGGCGTACCAATGGCTGGGCTGCCAGATGGAAAACTATCTCAGGGCGATACTCACGGAAGATTTCTTTCATCCGTTTACCGTCACGGATATCAGCACGGATATCCGCCTTGATTTTCTTTCCTATGCCGGAAAGGACAAAGTTATCACGTTCCGTAAATGGGTCTTGTGCGACACCGATGACCTCGGCGCCAAGCTCGTGTAGCCAGATGGAAAGCCAACTGCCCTTGAAACCGGTATGTCCGGTGACAAGTACACGCTTTCCATGATAGAAGGCATTGAAAATGTCTATCATGAATGAATGGAATAAATTACAATAGGATGATTAATTATGTTTCATCATAGTAGCATGGATTGCTACTATATATAAGGTTTTCGTAGTATAACGATAAATAATCCGATACTTAGGATGGGACAGGAAAGAATAGTATTTTTGCTTTGGTGTACTGCGATACTCATCCAATGTTCCAATAGAAGGCATCTTAGCCAAAGTATCTATGGTATCTAAAATCCCTTTAAAGAATTTTGAAGCAAACTGTTCTCCCCTCTCCTCTTGATACCACTGTAGTATCTGTAGATAGCGGTCTGTAGCCTTCGCACTCCAAACTATCTTTCGAATCCCCATTTGGCAAATTTAGCTAACGCCTCTTCTTGAGTGATATATCCGCTTGCTTCAGACAACCTGATTTCTTCGTCCAATTCTTCTTCTGTAAAGCAACAAGGCATAGTATCTTCGTGCAGGAGTTCAAGACATTCCTGCAACTTTCCTTCATCGGTAGTGCTGTCGATGGAAGCAATCAGCCTATTCTTCAAACCTTGAAGATAGGGAGTATTGTATGCAACTGCGGGTTCTGAAACTTTCATGGCTATCCTCCTTATTTTTATGTAGCAAAGGAATACATTTTATCTGTAACCGACAAATGTTTTAAGGATTTTCAGCAGTTCATTACCAGACTTTCCAAGGGGCCTGTCCCTTCTCCCACATTTCGTTCAACTCCGTATTGTCACGAAGTGTATCCATCGGTTTCCAGAAACCGGTATGGCGATAAGCGTGCATCTTGCCGTCTTTGGCTATCCGCTCCAAGGGAATACGCTCAAAGATGACCGTATCGTCATTTCCCGGAATATAATCGAACACTTCCGGTTCACAAACGAAATAACCGGCATTAATCCAATTACGGTCACCATCGGGTTTCTCCTGGAAGGAAAGCACCTGGTCCGTGTTCAGGTCTATCTGGAGAGCGCCGAACTTACCGCCGGGTTTGTAAGCGGTAAGCGAAAGGAGAGCACCGGAAGTTTCATGTACGGCAATTGTATCAGCAATGTTCAAGTCCGCCACACCGTCACCGTATGTCAGCAGGAAACGTTCGTTGCCAATGTATTTCTGAACCCGTTTGATGCGTCCGCCTGTCTGGGTGTTCAATCCCGTATCGACCATAGTCACACGCCAGTCCTCCGAATGATTGTCGAGTATCGTGGTGGTATTGTTGGACAAGTCAACGGTCATGTCACTGTTGTGACGGAAATAGTTGGCAAAATACTCCTTGATGACATACTGTTTATAACCGCAACAGATAATGAACTCCTTGATGCCGTAATGGCTGTATGTCTTCATGATGTGCCAAAGGATAGGCTTGCCGCCTATCTCTACCATAGGTTTGGGGATAAGGTTGGTGGCTTCGCTCAGACGAGTACCAAAGCCACCGGCTAAAATCACTGCTTTCATGATGTTAATGGCTGGAAATAAATTCTTTGATTGTGCTTATCATGTGGTCAAGCATCTCCCGCGTCATGCCCGGATAGACACCAATCCAAAGTGTGTTATTCATAATGAAATCTGTACCTTCTAACTTGCCGACCACACGAAATCCTTCGCCCGAACGGCGCATCTCATCAAAGGCGGGATGCTTCAACAAGTTACCGGCAAAGAGATTACGGGTCTGTATCTTCTTACTCTCAAGGTATTGCGCCAAGTCATTACGGGTAAACCCGGCATCAGGTCGTACGGAAATAAGAAACCCGAACCAACTGGGATTGGAATTTTTCTGAGCTTCGGGAAGTATCAATCCTTTTGTCCCTTCAAGCCCTTGCTTCAAGTATTCAAAATTCTTACGGCGTGCCTCCACAATATCATCCAACTTTTCCAATTGGGCACAGCCGATGGCAGCCTGCATATCTGTCACCTTCAGGTTGTAGCCGAAATGGGAATAAACGTATTTATGGTCGTATCCCAAAGGGAGGTCACCAAATTGCTTGGTGAAGCGGCAACCACAAGTATTGTCTACACCGCCTACACACCAACAGTCACGTCCCCAGTCGCGGAATGAATTTACAATCTTATGCAGTTGGGGGTTATTTGTATATACGGCACCGCCTTCACCCATAGTCATGTGGTGTGGAGGATAAAAACTGCTCGTGCCAATGTTGCCTATCGTACCAGTCTTCCTTTCTTCCCCATTGATTGTATAAGTAGAGCCTAAAGCGTCGCAATTGTCTTCTACCAACCAAAGATTATGTTGATCGCAAAAAGCCTTTACTGCTTCCAGGTTGAAAGGATTGCCCAAAGAGTGTGCAATCATTACAGCCTTTGTCTTGGCAGAATAAGCCGCTTCCAATTGTGACACATCAATATTATATTCAGGGACAGTGACATCAACAAACACCGGGACAGCTCCATACTGGATACAAGGGGTTACGGTTGTGGGAAAACCGCAGGCTACCGTGATTACTTCATCGCCACGCTTGATGCGTCGTTCACCCAACAAGGGGGAAGTCAATACTGAAAAAGCCAGTAGATTGGCGGAAGAACCGGAATTTGTCAACGAGCAATATTTCACTCCCAGCCATGCCGCAAAACTCTTCTCGAATTTATGCGCCCATGGTCCGGCTGTCAGCCAGAAATCCAAGGAAGAATCTACCAAATTAACAAGTTCATTCTCATTAAAATAACGGCCACCATAATTCACAAAAGTCTTGCCGGGTTCAAAGGGGGACTTTTGCTCATGGGCTGCCATATAATATTCCTTGGTCAAGGCCAGAATTTGTTGTTTAAGTTCGTCTTTTCTATTCATAAGTATGATTTTTGTTTCTATAGTTTTACTAGGCGAAGATGACACCTTTGTCACCCTCTTTTATAACTTTTTATACGTATACGAAAAAAACAGTATATCAAGTGTTGATTCGTTGAATACATGTATATAGTATAGAAAGTTGGAAAAACGCGTGACAAAGGTGTCATCGGATACATTATTCGTATGTACCCCAGTCTGTTTCCATGCAGCATACAAATCTGTATGCCAGTGATTTATATTCATCGGAATGCACATCGTACACGTCTGTAAAAATGTGGAAAATGTCGTAATACCGACTCAGCTTCAAATAAGAGCCCTTTTTATACTTTGGTACGTAGTGGTGCTCATTGACACACGGTTACAGACCTCATGAATCGTGAGATACTTGCCATCTACCTGAATGCTACAACGCAGCATTTCCAAAAAATCACCTAACTCCACATGCTGGAGAATTTCTTCTTTCATTTTAATTAATTTGTTTATTGAATTTATAAATAAAGACATGCCGATAGTTAACGAACGCGAAAAACGTTAATTTATTACGTCCCCGTAACTCACATGTCAGTTATCTCTTTTTGGCGGTATGCCTGATATTCATAAACTTCGCGGCATCATTTTTTTAACAGCAATAAAAACAATTCGATGAAAGAAATTTTAATCAGCCTTTTCAAAGGCTATTCAGACATGCAACCCACAGAAACTACTATCGGGCAAGTGGTTGAACTCATTAAAAACGACACACTGGTATGCGAACATACCGAAAAACACCGCTACTATGCACAGCAAGGACTCACTGACGCTGCTACCAAGGAAAAGGCGGCATGTCCCTGTTTCGCCATAGCCGTACGCTTTGAGGGCGGAAAACGGCGGGAGAATATTGCCGGATGGACCGGACTTTCCATGGCTGACTTGGATCATGTGCCCACTGACCGGATAGAAGCGATGCTGCAAAGTATCCGGGAGGATCCTCATACACTCCTCTCCTACCGCACTATCAGCGGTAGCGGTATCCGGGTGATTTTCCTTACGGATTCTATCAGTGATAATTCCAAAGGAAACTTGAAACTTTATGCCCGTGTTTTTGAAGAAACCAATCTGTACTATTCCCGCCTGCTCGATTGCGAATGCGACTTGAAATGCAAGAATGTTACCCGCTTGTGTGGACTTGCCCATGACCCTGACGTGTTCTTCAATCCTGAAGCTGTTCCTTTCCGGATGCAACCCCGGATCACCACCGTACCTCGCAAGATATCTCCGAAGGAATACTCTCATAAACGGCTGCAAAGAGCCGTGGATAAGGCTGCTGAAGAGCTGGACCGGGAGAATATCGTTTATACCGAACATTTCCGCAACGAATATATCATGCGGATGGGCTATTTGCTCAACGCGTACGGAGTACCCCGGAATGCGGCGACGGAATGGGCCACCAATCAGTTCACTGATTATGACGGGGATATTGTTTCCATTTTCCGTTCGTGTTACCTCAATACGGATGAGCATGGCACCCGGAAACTGTCTTACCGGAAGAAGGATAAGGACGCTGCCGGGAGCGATAATTTTGCCACCGTGGAGGAGATAGAAGCCTTTCTTACCACCCAAGCGAAATTCAGGCATAACACCATCACCGGGAAGTGTGAGGTGCTGAAATCCGGTGACGAAAGGCATGGCTGCGAGTATGTGGAAATAGACGATCGTTTTGTCAACTCCCTGTGGTGCCGGATGAGCAAGAATGCGAAAGCGGCACGCATCGGTGATATCCGAAATGTGCTGGGTTCCGAATATGTCACACTCTTCAATCCTTTCATCGAACATTTCAATAAGCTGAAACCTTGGGACCATACTATAGACTACATCAAACGGTTGGCATCCACGGTGCATGTCAAGGGGGATTCGACCATGTTTGCGGAATACTTCAAAAAATGGTTTGTAGGTATCACCGCATCCTTGTTTGACACGCAAGTGGTAAATCATGAAATCCTGGTTCTCATCGGGCCGCAAGGAAGTTATAAAACCACTTGGTTCAATAACCTGCTGCCCGCAGAACTGCAACAATATTTTTATATAAAATCCAATAATAACCGTATCACCAAAGATGATATGTTCACTCTCACTGAGTTTGCCATCATCTGCCTGGAGGAGATAGATGAGATGCGTCCGGCGGAGTTGAACCAACTCAAAGCCATGGTAACCATGAAAAACGTGAACGAACGGGAAGCTTACGGGCACTACAAAGAGCACCGTCCCCATATCGCGAGTTTCTGCGGTACCAGCAATAATATCCATTTTCTCTCAGACCCCACCGGAAACCGTCGATGGTTGCCTTTTGAGGTGGAAAGCATCGACGACCCCTATACGCATCCTGTTGATTACGACGAGGTTTATGCGCAGGCTTACGCTCTTTGGCAAGAGGGCTTTCACTATTGGTTCGATGCCGGGGAGGTGAATGCTGTCAATGCTCATAACGTAGACTTTGAAGTCCCCAATCTAGAGCAGGAACTTATCCTCACGCGCTTCCGCCGTCCCATGCCGGGCGAAGAATGTATCTTTGTCACCACGGCTTACATCCTGAACCAAATCAGCGGAGGCATCAAACAAATGCT
This sequence comes from uncultured Bacteroides sp., assembly GCF_959029255.1. Lineage (GTDB taxonomy): Bacteria > Bacteroidota > Bacteroidia > Bacteroidales > Bacteroidaceae > Bacteroides. Next base: position 73,101 of record NZ_CAUFUE010000001.1, read on the forward strand.
TAGTCCCACCAAAATAGGTATCGCCATGAAACAGGCGGGGTTCGAACTGGTGAGAACCGCCAATCAGCGGGGATATCGGGTCGTGGAGTTGAAAGGTGATGAAATTTATCGTAACCAATGCGCTACGGCACGATTTACGGCGAAACCGCCGGTGACCGGAGCATAAGGGGATTGATTGCGAAAAGATGATGATTGGCCATCTAAAGATGATGATGAGTTGTCTAAACATCATCATGGCATTCGCCAATCATCATCTTCCGGTTATCGGCGTTTCAAGGCTCTCCCAACGCTTCTACTATCATCCTTACCTGAACTGGCAGGAACATACGGCTCTGCGAGTTGCAACACAAGGCGTTGAGCCGTTCCCGCAGATGGGGGCAATAATCAATCCAACTCTGCAATTTCCTGTAAGCTACCTGCGAATTAAGCGCAGGAAAGTAACACTGGGCAAGCTCTGTACGCCCATAAGCACGAATGACGAAATTTTCCATAACTTAGTGAATCTGATGTTTTTATCTGATGTAAAGTTACTGAAAATGAGTGAAACATCCATACAAAACATTGGTTTTAATCAACTATAACCTACCGGAATCTAGCCTTATCCATCTTTACCTATTTTTCCATTTTGGCGCATCGTATCTTTGTTTCGGTCAAGGGAACATAAAACTTCCCGACCGAGTAAAACTAATTATTAATTTAAAACTTTAGAAGTATGATTACTTACAAAAAAGTTCAGATTGTAGGCGAGAAAAACCAATGCAACGGTCTTTGGTATGCCCGCCCGGTGATTAACGAAACATTTGACACGGAAATGCTGTCGAAACACATGTCGAAGCATAACACCCCTTTCTCACCCGGTGTTATCAAAGGGGTACTTGCCGATATGATTTCCTGCATCAAGGAGTTGATACTGGACGGCAAGAACGTGAAGTTGGATGATCTCGCTATCTTTTCAGTGGGCATTGTGAGCAAGAAAGGCGCCACATCTGCCAAGACGCTCACCGTGGCGGATAATGTGAAAGGCGTCAAACTGCGCGCCCGTGCCACCGGAGAGTTGAGCAATGCCCAAATCAACTTGGAAGCCGCACTGAAAGAAGCTTCCCAATACTCGGTAGATGACAGTGCAAACAGCGGCGGCAGCTCCTCGGGCGGCGGTGAAGACCAGAACGAAAACCCGCTGGGATAAAATCATTTACGATTTGACAATTTACGATTTACGATTTGGCTGCGCTATATAAACGTGCATTCCTTTCCGCACTTCACAGACTATCAAATAGTAAATGGTAAATTGTAAAATTGTAAATAAATAAGTCTATCAAATAGTAAATAGTAAATTGTAAAATAGTAAATAACATTATGGGAACAAAATCAAAATCAGTATGGAGCATTGTGCTCAAAGTTATCGTGGCCGTGGCTACCAGCCTAGCCGGAGTATTCGGCATCAGCTCTTGCATGGGCCGATGAGAACCATTACCCTTATCATTCTTCATTGCTCTGCTACCCGTGAGGGGCAGAGCTTTGATTTTGAACAGTGCCGTCGCGACCATATCAACCACCGTAGATTTCAAGATATAGGTTATCATTTCTACGTTACCCGGGATGGCGACATTCACCGGGGGCGTCCGCTGGAGAAACCGGGAGCGCATTGCCGCAATCACAACTCGCATAGCGTAGGCATCTGTTATGAAGGAGGACTCGACGCTTGCGGATATCCCAAAGATACCCGTACATTGTTACAACGGGGCAGCCTGTTGGCGCTTATCCGCGAACTGAGACTCCTGTTTCCCGCAGCCCTGGTCGTGGGACATCATGATTTAAATCCGCAGAAGCCCTGCCCTTGTTTCAATGCGGTGGCTGAATATGCGGATGTTCATTGAATGCTGCTTTTTTCAGGCGATTGTCCCGTAAATAATCCCACCATAAATTTAGTCCCACCCATATCACAATGTCTGCAACCAGCATCACCGTGTTATTAATATATGGCATCAACAAGATGTTGACCGCACTGAATGCGCATGACATGCACAACAGGCTGAGCATGGCTTTCCGGGGAGAGAGTCCGATAGAAAGCAGTTTATGATGAATGTGGTTCTTGTCCGGTTCAAAAGGACTTTTGCCTTCACGGATACGGACCAGAACCACACGGATAACATCGAATGCCGGAATAATCAAAGTGCTGAAGGCTATGACGAAAGCGCCTTCGGTATAAGAGATGACATCCGGATTGACCTGACTATATTTGATGGCAAGGAAACTCAACGTATAACCTAAGGTCAGGCTGCCGGTATCTCCCATAAAAATCTTCCGTGAACGCTCGGCGCTGCCGAACACGTTGTAATAGAAGAACGGGACGAGGACACCGAAAGTGGCGACGGAAAGCATGGCATAACTCCACAACCCCTTGTCGATGAAGAGGAAGGTGAAGATGAGGAGGGCAACGCTGCTCAGCCCCGAAGCAAGCCCGTCAATGCCATCTATCAGGTTGATGGCGTTTGTTATGAAAACCACGGCGAGAACGGTGAATGGCATACCGGTGTATGGGCTCAACGCATGGATGCCGAACAGGCCGTACAAATCGTTAATCCACAGGCCGGAAAGCGGGAAGAAGGAGGCGCAGATTATCTGTATGATAAATTTCTGGCGATAACGTACTCCCACCAGGTCATCGGCAATACCGGTAAGGTAGAGCAAAGTCATTCCGCAGGCAAAAAGCAACAGTTCGGGGAGCAGGTAACCGGCATATACGGAAGCTACCCCATCACCTCTCAACAGTCTTATCGCATAGATAAAGCAAAAGGTGAACAGTACCGTGGGGAAGAAAGAAACACCACCCAGCCGGGGGATGGCTTTCTTATGCACCTTGCGCGAATCAGGGATATCGAAAAGCTTTTTACGCATCGAGATGAGCAGGATGCGGGGAATAAGCATGCGGGCGATAAATACTGATATTATAAAGGCAAGTATAAGATACAGGATGAACAACGATACTTGATTTTAAAGGATGGATAGTTCAGTCTTCGAGAATTTCAAAAGGATACCGATTATCCTCGATATTCTGCAATTCTTCGATGATTTCCGTCTGTTCCTGAGTAAGGGGAGCTTTCTTCCAGTCCTCTATGATTGAACGGGCTTCCCGGAGCATGGACTCTTCATAAACTTCACCGTAGCAATAAGATAGCAGGCGGACTTTCAGTAAAGAAGGAGGAAGTTGTTCCAGAATATTACAGATACGATCCAGGACCGCCTGCTTTTTTTGCTCCTTGTCACCATAGTCGTAAATTGTCGCGTTGTAGCCCATCAAAAGGGCAAGACATAAATTGGCTTCTTCAACGCTGTCGGAGCCTTTTTCCGGAAACAGGGAGTCCGATTTGACGAGGACTTCCTTATTCAACCGGCAAAAGTCATCCGAGTAGATGGGTTCGCCATCCATGCCAAGATACATCAGCTCATGAGCCAATTGCTGGAGCTCATGAGTACGGGAAAGTAGATTATTCATTGAATGTGAATATGAGATGATTAAAATGTTACTTTATTATCTTCAAGTAGGATTTGGGGACTTTGATGGTGGCGGTCAGGATATCCTTGATACGGATGACCACGTATGTTTTATTTGCCTGGGTGGTGATTTCCCCCTCGATACCACAGAAATCGCCTTTGACAACCCTGACCTTATGTCCCACCACAAGTGTTTCATTGTCGAAACTGACACCATCAGGACGCAGGTCCATGACAAACATGAAGTCTTCCATCTGCTTGTCCGGGACAACCAGCATGGTGCGGGTGGAAAGGTCCCTCATGTAGAAAATGGAGACTCCGTAGACGTTGGGAATATCACAAGCGGTCTTTTTGGTGGCACGGATAAATATCAAGTTCCGGACAACGGGGACTTCACTTTTCTTTCTGCGATATTTCAATTGGGTGACTACCGTTCTTGTAGGAAGATAGAATTCCAGATCTACATCTTCTTCCGTTTTCAGCCTTTCCAGAATTTTGCGGATAGCGAATTCTTGCTTGTCACGTGTACGAGCAGCAAACCAATATTTTTGATTTTCAATCACTTATGAAATTCCTTTAAGAATAGGGACCTGAGGCCTGAGTACGCTTCGCGGTTTGAACGAGACATTTTTTCTCTTTCAAACCGAAATGTAATTTTAAGATTGTATCTATCTGAAAACGAACGGATTGAAAACAAAAAGGTGTTTTTTAAACGTTCGTTTGATATGCGCAAAGATAAGGGTGATTTTTATACTGGCAAAATGTTTGATAAAAAATATTTTGATGATTAGAAAATAATGATACTAACATGTTGATTATTAAATGTTAATATACTTCTTCATTTCAAATTAATATTTATTCTTTTCATCGGTTTTTCTCCTATTATATTAAAGGAAAAAAAAGGTGTTTTTTATTCGAACGTTTAAAAAACACCTTATCTATTTGTTATATAGGCAATTACGCTTTATGACGAAAAACTACGTAATCTATACCTAAAATGACCTGACAAAGGATACTTTTAATAAAGTAAGTTCATTCCAATCTTCTAAAGCAACTTCCGTACCCGTATTATTTGTGCAATAATCAACTTTTAGCTACTTAAAGGTAGAGTTACTTTGATATTTCACAGGACTTGGTCCGAGAGCGTTACATGGATACTGTCGCTCTTTCCCGAACGTGTGGTAGTTTCATTCGTCACCTCCACCGTATATATATGATTCCTGATTAATCCGAAACCACCGTTAGGAAGTGCAGTGCCTCTCAGGTGGATGGTATCTGTCTTCCAGATATCACCTTCCGACATTTGATAAGAGAAGCTGAAACGCGGGAACGGTAACTCCTCCTTGTTAGTCTCGGCCAACTGTTCGGGGCAGTAGCTGGAGTATATTTCCTTGCCCGTATTTGTGATATTACCTACATAGCTTGCATTTCTGGAATTGGTACATAGATGGATGTCATCCACCTGGAACCCATTTTGATAATTGATGGCATCTAAGGGAAGATTGTAGGCCTGTCTATATATATAATTCAGCCCCCCATCCTTGCCTGTTATTTTTTTTTCGCAGGAAATTTTGGGATATCCTTGGGCATTCTTTACGGTATTGTCCACCAGGCGGACTTTAACCAAACATCTGAGCATGTAGATATCTCCCAAATCAATGACTTCATCGGGACGTGTATAGTATAGTTCGTTGGCTTTAATTTCGAATAGACACGTTCCAAACATAGGTATAGAACTAACGAACTGTCCATTTTGAATACTGTAAAATGAAGTACCGAGTGACAGGGTTTGTGTATAGGCCGCATCGATTAACGCTTTGTATGTTTTGTATTTGTCATAGTTCGAATAATCATTTTCTTCTGTTTTCTTGATTTTTTCGTTGGCTAAAGTCACGACCCTGAATTTGACCACATCAAGTGAGTTTGGACCTATGTTTATGTCTGGTTTGGCTTTATAGAGGTCTTCACGGGTCATTTTGAGTGTAATCACATAGTGTGAACCATATCCGGTCATACTGGTATTCGGATCTTTCGACTCTTTTGCGAGAAGTGCCCATTTACCAACAAGTGGAGCATCGTTTTCCTCACCGAGAAAAAAGAATATCCCGATATCGTTCGGGTTGATAAAATCCTCGAAACTGGGAAAAGTACTATCGACCTCCTCGTATTCCTGGTTGCCGGTACGAGTGGTGACTGTCGAAAAGGGTATAGTCAGGCGGAGAGTAATGTAATCATTGTCCCCGGCAGAAGGTTCGAACTCGTTGCAGTCATGGCTACAACCTGTAAATGCGGTAGTAAACAGAAACAATACTATACAGATTTTCGCAACTGCCTTATGTCGTTTTTCAAAAGTAACTTTCATTGTTATATTTATTATTGAGGGTTTTCCACTTGTGTCGGAACCACTACCCAACCATTGATATAGATGATACTGTTAAAGTCGAAAGAACCGTTATTGTCAAGAGTTAATTGCAATGAGTAGTTGTTTTCCCTGTCAAGAAACTCCTGGTCGTCCATTTTCATGGAATAATTGTCTTTTATTTTCAATAGGTAGTCTACAAGCCGGATATCTATTATCTGCCGGTTATCGCTATTATCGACAACCACCAGATGTGCATTGGAATCAGCCATAAGCCTGGAAGTGGCAATTTTATAATATACGCCTGAACCGTGTGTGTTCGTACCATACGTCCAATGCCGGTAAGTAACCGCTTCCGAAGGTATATTGTCGTAACCGAGACGTCGGTTATTGTCGGTAATGAAAATCGAAAATTTTTCCGGACTCCCGACTGTCGGTCCCGAAAGTGACACGCTGATGTTTTTGGTGTCTTCCACGAGCGATATGGTAATCTCTTGTTCAATATCGGTAGTCGAAGCGCTCTCGACCATGACAGAACTTAGATTGCCGTTGAAAATCAAAGGAAGAGGAGATGAACTGACGTGCCTGTTTCCCTCGAGGGTGGTTGTCAACATCATATATAGTTCCTCTTTCGTGGAAGGCAGGTAATTGTTCAGTTCGTATCCGTTATTGTCACCCAACCCACACCATGACACAAAATCATACTTTCCCGGTGCCACATCTGCCGGAAGGAAGAAGTCGGTACCGGACAGAGATTCTCCCTCACGTGAATCGTGCCATGCCAGAGAACCGTCACAATCAAAGGCCCAGACATCCACCGAACGAACATTCTCGCTGAATAAATCACGGAAGTCCATGTTGAGATCATACACGAAACGAACTTTCACGTTATTGCGGCAAGGTCTCAGGTCATCGTCATAAATAACGCTACACGAAGCCGCAAGGATAGGTAGCACGATAGCTAACACCCTAAATCTCAGATTGTTTATAAGGATATGTTTCATTGTGTCTCGAATCTTAGTAGTGAACCGAGGGGATATTTCTTCCCCTCGACTCTATAAAAATCATTTTTCGGCTATGGCCGGAAAATAGGGTGGGAATATTACAAATTAACCGTTTGCTTGGGAACCATGGCCCATTTCAGAATATTCACCCTGTATTTTACATAGTAATCCTTCGTCTCTGAGGGCGGAATAATTGGATCGCCGGGATTTCCAATACCGGTACCCAGACCCTCTATAGATTCCACTTCGATATTATAGGCATGGTTACGTACCATTCCGAAATCACCCACACGAACTATACTCCAGTCGATTTTTGGTAACGTTTTTTGTTTGTTTTCACTTCTATACCATCCCAAATGTTTTATCGGTATGTTGAAATAGGCTTGTCCCTTATTGTAGAAACTAGCAAAACCCAACTGCTGGATTAGAGCAAGATTGACTTTTTTCAAGCTAGCGGCATCATTAATCGGGCTATATCCGCTACCGCTGGCATAATAAAGCTCGTCTGTGGGAACTCCCGTGAGTTGAAGGGTCTGATGCCTGGAAGCCACTTTCATATCTGTTGCCCCCTCAATTGTGGGATCAGCTGCCAAAACTGTTTTTTGGGGATGTTCAATGATGATTTCAGGATATTTGGTACCTTTAAGATCGTCTTTAGTAAGCCTTATAAATTTATCATTTTCTTTTTTGTACAATACACTCTGTAGCTCCATAAACCGATCCTTCATCGTCATACCATTATCAGCATCAGACGCTAGTTTGGGGAAGACGAAGAACTTGCCATTAGCATCCTTCTGAAAGGTGTAGAAGTCTATGGCTTTATTATTTATGGTATAATACCCTTTGAGGACAATGGAAGCAACGGCAGCCGCAGGATTTCCCGAATTTAGGGCATTGCTGCCGACTGTCGCCTCCCTGTAATACTGGGGCTCCGATCCGTTAAGAACGTTTTTCCATTGATATCCGTCAGGCTTGATATAATCAAGGTTCTCATTTCCAGTTACATCAGATGACACTTCGGGATAATATTTAACAAAATATGCCGGTGAAACAGCCCAATATGAGCGGTGATACTCGTAATTGTTCCATTGCCAGTCACCATTCTGTTTATTGATAATATCGTTCGCATCTTTATAATTGAAATCATTAGCGCGAATTGTTCCTGGTGTGACATCAGGTTGCCTGAACGATTTAACCATATAGGTCTCTTTTGTCTGGGCGTTTACATCCCAACCGTCAATGTTAAAAGTCAAATCATAACTGGAGTTATCTCTGATGGTACCAGTTGCTGAAGTATATTTCTGATTGATTGTGGTTCCGGTATAAATATTATCTTTTAGTTTGAAGGTCATACGTACTGCACGACGTTCGACATAAATGTCCACTCCGGCTGTAGCTTCGTCTGCCTCTTTTTTGGTTTCATAAACCTTACCGCTTACACTAACGGCTACCTCAGGCATTGTAGTGGATTCTGTGTCCGGATAATATACAGAATTACTCATTGGGAACAATCCTTCGTCACTCTTCACTCTGTTCCTCGTGACAGTCTGAATGATACTCAGTGGCTTCTGAATGTCATTCAATGAAATCGGATTGACGTAACACATCACTTTTGTAGGTTTGTTCTGACCCTTCAATAGGGATACGGCTACTGTGTTCTCGAAGAATTTTTCCACGCTTGGTTGGAGAGTTCCACTGTTTTTATTACCACTGAGATCCACATTCACGATATTACCCACAATGTTGCCCTCATCATCATAAAACACAAAATAGATAGTGGAGACTTCTGATTCTTTTCCTTGTCCATTCTGAAAATCATCTTCTGCAACAGGATTTCCATCTTTATCGGCAGAACGGGTGCCGGTAGCGTTTTTGCCGTGAACAGCGACTTTCACGTAAACTGTCCGGTTTTCCTGTACGACATCGTTGTCATTATTTTTACTTTCTATAATCGGGTTGTCAGCGGAACAGGATGCGAACAGACCCAAAAATGCGACAATGGTCGCAATCTTTGATAATTTACTCATGATAAAAAAAATTAATTAGTATATTTTGGGGTTCTTCACGTAATACATGTTAATCCTTCGGCATGTTGTCCAGGAAGGTCACGGTACCTTTATCATCTTCAATAGAGCGTATTTGGACTATTGCCTCACCGGCTTGAGGATATCCACTGTCGTCGGCCCGACGTAGATTTTGCAAAGCACCGGGATAATCTCCTTGCAAGGCGAGGAAGATTCCCCGGGCGTATTCGGCCTCCGGAGTTGAGCCTGCACGGTTTAGATAAGTACCGGCCTTCGGGAAGTCGCCGCTTGCCATGGAGGCCATGGCGGCATTGAGGTTGGCCACCTCGCTATCGGGGTAAATCGATGCAGCCAGTTCAAAAGCTGCGGCGTATTCGGGCGACCCTTCCGGATAGGAAATTGCACCGATGAACAGCTCGTTCAGACTCAGGTTACTGGGACGATCTTGCATTATGCGCCGTATCTCGGTTATGTCGGTATACTTGCGTACGTTGTATGTAATCCTATAATCGGTATGACGTAACGAAGGATATACATTCCTGAGTAGGTAGCGGTACTGTTCGGGATAAGTTGATTTAAGTACCCATTCTTTGTTGTCGGGCTTGCGGTCCGAATCGATGATTGCAAGTATGGCATCACGTTCGGTCATATCCGAGTTTGCTACCCAATTGCGTAATCCCGCCCAGTCTTCCGGCACTGACGATACGTGTATCAATCCTGGGTTGAGCGGAAAACGGGAGAGTACATATTCCCTTACCGCCGCAGTACGACCCTTGGCCAGACGCTTGTTATTGGTGTATGGCCCTTCGGGGGACGCATAGCCGGTGATAGTTATGCCATGTATGGTGGAGTCGAGATCATTGTGTATGTTTTGGAACGTTTGGAGTATTTTCTGCAGTTCGCCGTGATTATCCATGTAGTCCGAATCTATCTCAATACGATTCACTCGAAAATTGACGTATGCACGACCGGAGAGGTTGAATACTTTTATGGTATCGACTGGGGGTGTCACGTAACGGAAATCCGCCTGGAATGCTTTCTTGCGCCAGTCCATTTTTGCCAGAGGAATCACTACGGGATCTTCGGGCACATTACCGTCACAGTAACACGACGCTACTTCGACGAAATTGAGACGTGAGTGTTCCATCCACTCCCTGTAGGGTATGGAAACGGAATAAGTCTGATCGCTGCCTTTACCGGCACGTAACAGTATCGTGGACGAATCCGAATTGTCTCCGTCGCGAACAACCTGATACCACGCGTTTTTACCGGCTACGGTAAACGGACGCATGGACACGGAATCTTTGCCGTCAGCTGATATGATCATGGGCATTACGGTAGTTTTATGTTCGAGGCCGAGACGCCAGTCTCGTGGATGTATGGTAAAGGAGATATCAATACAAGTGTCATTTTTTATAATCAATACATCGGAGACATGTATCCGATTGATATCTTGAGCGTAGACAGAGACACCTAACAGTATGGTCGCTGTCAAAGTTATTGTTTTAAGAAATTCCATATCGGTGTCATATTAAAACAGATAAACAATATTGAGGGCGGCTTTTGTCGGACCCAGATAATTATGGGGGCGGTTGGAGTCTATTTTCTTACCGCATTTGGCGCAGGGATATGAATCGAACCGCGTGTAGATCCAGCCGATACCTATCTCTGCCTCTAGATTCCAGTGCTTGCCCAGTATCCAGTCATAACCGTAGGCTATCCCCGCTCCCACTCCCCAACCCTGGTAACGGCGATTATCGAGTTTACGAAAATCACTACCGAGGAACTTGAAGTCGAGGTCAAGGTTGGCGAAATTGTATTGTCCGCCTAGAAGATGCATTCCCATAAAATGACCGGCGAAGCGTCGGCAAAACCAATAACGTATTTCCGGCTGCACCAACCAGTGCTTCCACTTGTGACTGTCGATAGTCCAAGCATTGATTTCGCCAGTAACGTCAATAGTCCAGCGAGACGCCAGCCCCACCTCTACACCAAGGTTGGGAGACAGGAGAACATCATTGAATAGGTTAGTCTTGAGAGCTATTTCCTGTGCCTTAATGTTTGAAAACAGCGCCAACATGACCACCATGATAGTCAATTTGAGTCTCATTTTCATAATCTGTTACAGTACATTTGTTTTATAGTTCCTATACAATATAATATCCATTCACAATTTGTCCTGACACACGACCTTTAGGTGAGGTCGTTCAACAGAGAGATATTTTCAACCACTTCTCTTATTAAGAGAAAGATAAAATAATATCTTCTTAACATCCAGGGAAGTATACTTTAAGAACAACAGATTTACATAACAAAATCCCATATTACTTAACATTCAGGCTCAATTTATTTTATATACGAAAGCCGTTTTTTATTGTTTTTCATTGTCGTTTTCAGTATTTTCTTTATTTTTGCAGCTGCTATGCTAATTCTCTTAATAAGAGAACCTTACAATTCCCCCAGTAAAATTCCTATATTTTTTCAATCATAAAGATTTCAGTATTTGGCAATTAGCCCTATCCACGGCAGACGTATCCAGCGAAGCTAGATAAATTTGCGTGGTCTTCTCAGAACTGTGCCCCATCGCTTCACTGATGGTTGCCAGCGGTATATTCTTGCTTTTGGCTATGGAAGCCCATGCGTGGCGCGCGACATAGCTTGTCAGGGGAATAACTAGTCCCAAGCTCTCACCCAGTTTTTTCAGCTTGTCATTGACCAGATGTGCCGCATTTTTGTACTGTTGACGTTCGTCCACATCCGTGTTTCTTATTATCGGCAGGAGATAGGGACTCTCCCCCGTATCATATTTGTCGATAATCTCCTGCATGGGTCTTTCCCATTTGATGAAGAGTAGTTGGCCCGTTTTCTGCCTGCGATATGAGAGGATACCGTTTTGCAGGTTTCTCTTTTTCAGGTAAGACATATCGATGAATGACATCCCACGTGTGTAGAACGAGAACATGAAGATGTCCCGAGCGAAGTCCATGGCCGGGAACAACGTCAGGTCAAGCTCTTTAATCTGACGGATGATTTTCAGGGGTATGGCTCGTTTGACGGTTTTGCCAATTCCGGTGTATACATGTTTGAAAGGATTGCACTGCACGGTCAGTTCCTTTTCGACGGCCCGGTTGTAGATGGCTCGTAATCCCCGCATATAATAGGAAGAAGTATTCGGACACACTTCATTCGCATTCAGAAAGATTTCATATCCAACCATCAGATTGGAGTCTACCTCGTCCAAAGGTACATCCTTCTCTTTGCGAAATCGTCCGAAGCTGTTCAAGACGGTCGTATACCGTTCTGCAGTTTGTTTTTTGCCGATTTGCATTAATTGTTGGACAAGTTCTCGACCAAACGCTATAAATCCTCGGGAATCCGGGGAGGTGAGGAAGCGCTCTGCCACCTCTTCAGCGGTATAGTTCCGGTCTGTCCATTCAAGACGGACAATAATATCTTTGAAACGTTTGATATCCTTCTCTAAGATACCTTTCAACGAGGTGAGATAACTCCTGCGGCTATTTTCCGTATCAAGCGGGATGATGATTTTTGAGTTCACCGCATCCCATTCATTCGGATAAAGTTTGTAACCTGAATTGACTTGTCGTGCCACGCGGCCGTGAATTACCTGATAAAATACTGCACCCTCCCTCGTTGGGACGGAAGAAGTACGAAATTTGATTTTTACTGTTGCCATATTACATATATTAATATCAATATTCTGTTATAAATGAAGTGCCTGACAAGCTATCTGTACATAAAGCCTTCTTGCCAAACAGTAAAGTTATAAGAGTCAGAATGAATGATATTAATACATGCAATGATTTTAACTATTTTCGCTTTAAAGAATTATAATTCGTCACTGAAAAATGAAGAAGAAGCTTATAAAAAGGACTGAAATTTGAATACTACTCAATTGGGGATTTGCATAGAATTTGCACACAAAGATATGATTAAAGGGGGATAAAAGGGTTTAAAAGCGGTATGTTGTGTAGCATATATAAAGAAAATAGGCAGTCACATTAACTGTAACTGCCTGATTTTCAGCGAGAGCGGAAAACGGGACTCGAACCCGCGACCCTCAGCTTGGGAAGCTGATGCTCTACCAACTGAGCTACTTCCGCGAATTTTGTTTCCATTGACTTGAAAACGGGGGCAAAGATAATGAAATCTTTTAAAAAGAAACAAGAGATATTCGATTTATTTCCTGCTTTTTTAATTACATTACTTGCCACTACCATGGAAATCATGTACATTTGCTTCCCGTAAACTTCAGAATAATCAATGGGAAGAATTATACTTATTACCGGTGGAGCCCGTTCGGGTAAAAGCAGTTATGCGGAAAAACTGGCGCTTGGCTTCTCTCCCAGCCCGGTTTATGTTGCTACGGCACGTATATGGGATGAGGAGTTTAGGAAAAGGGTGCTGCGGCATCAGGAAAGACGGGGGCCGGAATGGACGAATATAGAGGAAGAAAAAGAATTGAGCCGTCATTCGTTGTCAGGGAGAACGGTATTGATAGATTGCGTAACCCTTTGGTGTACAAACTTTTTCTTCGACTTGAATGCCGATATAGACTTGGCGCTGGCTGCCGTTGAAGAGGAGTTTAATCGTTTCACCGCACAAGATGCCACATTTATCTTTGTTACCAATGAAATAGGTATGGGAGGCACATCGGATAATGAAATTCAACGGAAATTTACCGATATGCAAGGATGGATGAATCAATATATAGCCGCAAAGGCCGACGAGGTTATCCTGATGGTATCCGGTATTCCTGTGAAAATTAAGGATTGAGAAAGAAAGAGAAGCGAAAAATAATTTAATAGTAAATAAATACAATGAAAACATTTCATATTACACGCCCCGACGAAGCTATCCGCCCGGCATTGATAGACAAAATCAACAATCTCACCAAACCCAAAGGGTCTTTAGGAACACTGGAAGAACTGGCTCTGCAAATCGGACTGATACAACAAACACTGACACCAAGTTTGCAACATCCGCAGAATATTATTTTTGCCGCCGATCATGGTATTGTGGAAGAAGGTGTGAGCCTTTCACCCAAAGAAATCACCTGGCAGCAAATCAGTAATTTCCTTCATGGAGGTGCCGGAGTCAACTTTCTTTGTAGGCAGCATGGGTTCACTTTGAAGATTGTGGATGCCGGGGTAGATTATGACTTGCCTTACGAAAAAGGAATCATCAATATGAAAGTGCGCAAGGGCACGCGGAGCTATCTGCACGAAGCTGCCATGACGGAGAATGAAATGGAACTCTGTCTGGAACGGGGTGCGGAAATAGTACGCCGTTGCCACGACGAGGGAAGTAATGTGCTCAGTTTTGGTGAAATGGGTATTGGTAATACCTCCTCCTCTTCCCTATGGATGACTTGTTTTACCGGCATACCACTGGAGCAATGTGTAGGTGCCGGCAGCGGACTGGATAACGAAGGGATACGTCATAAATATGAAGTGCTGAAACAATCATTGGATAATTATAAAGGGGACGGTTCCGCCTACGACATTATCCGCTATTTTGGTGGTTTGGAAATGGTGATGGCGGTAGGTGCCATGCTACAGGCCGCTGAATTGAAAATGGTGATTTTGGTAGATGGATTTATCATGACGAATTGTATACTTGCTGCCGGAAAATTGCATCCTGAGGTGATGGACTATGCAATCTTCGGGCATTGTGGAGATGAAACAGGACATAAATCAGTACTTGATAAGATAGGCGCTAAACCATTGCTGAACCTAGGATTAAGACTTGGGGAAGGAACTGGCGCTATCTGCGCTTACCCGATAGTTGAGTCGGCAGTACGGATGATTAACGAGATGGATAATTTTGCGCACGCTTCCATTACGAAATATTTTTGAGTATGAATAACGTATTAGCCGCATTTATATTTCTTACCCGATTGCCTTTTTGGAAAATCAAGGAAGTGCCGGCAGAATGTTTCAAGCATGTAGTGCCCTACTGGTCTTTGGTAGGTTGGTTGACCGGGGGAGTCATGGCAGGTGTATTGTGGTTGACGGGGCAGATTATGCCTATATCCATTGCATGGATTTTAGCCATCATCGCCCGCCTGCTCGTTACGGGTTGCCTGCACGAAGATGGATTGGCTGATTTCCTGGATGGCTTTGGGGGCGGCACTACCCGCGAACGTACGCTTGCCATAATGAAAGATTCCCATATAGGTAGCTATGGGGTTATCGGGCTGATTCTCTATTTTTTACTGTTGTTCCAATTGCACGCTCTCCCTTTAACCTATTTATGTATTCTTGTTTTCTGTGGCGACTGTTGGTCGAAATTCTGCGCGTCACAGTTGGTCAACTATCTGCCATACGCCCGGAAGGAGGAAGACAGTAAAGCTAAAGTGGTGTACAACCGCATGAGTTGGGGGGAATTATCAGTGGCTTTTATTTGCGGAGCAATCCCTTTTATATTGTTCCTGCCGATAAGGTTGTGGCCTGCCACCCTATTCCCGCTAATCACTTTCGTTCTGCTATGCCTACTGATGAAACGCCGTTTGAAAGGCTATACAGGTGATTGCTGCGGAGCTACGTTTTTGCTATGCGAACTTTCGTTCTATTTGGGATGTTTAGGATACAGTTGACAAGGGAAGAAGCAAATAGTTGACAAGGAAAGAAGGAACAAGTTGACAAGGAAAGATACTTTTTCCCTTGTCAACTTGTCTACTGATACCTTGTCAACTCGTCTACTTTTCCCCTTGTCAACTAATAATTTGAGTTTGCGAAACTTAAATAAGATATTAGATATTTATGGAAATCATACTTATTCGTCACACTTCTGTTGATGTCGCTCCCGGTGTATGTTACGGGCAAACGGATGTACCTTTGAAGCCGACATTTGAGGAAGAAGCTGCTATAACGGCAGAAAACTTGAAAGTGTATACACCTTTCGACCACGTATATACCAGTCCGCTTACGCGCTGCGTACGCCTTGCCACTTATTGCGGTTACCCGGATGCCGAACGTGACAAGCGGCTCATGGAAATCAATTTCGGTTCGTGGGAAATGAAACCTTTCGACCTCAATGACGACCCGCGACTGCAAGAATGGTATGCCGATTATCTGAATGTAGCCGCCACCGGTGGCGAATCGTTTGCCATGCAATATAAACGTGTTAGCCAGTTTCTGGATGAATTAAAAAAGAAACCTTATCACCGTGTAGCTATCTTTGCTCATGGCGGTGTACTGATATGCGCGCAAATTTACGCCGGTGTCATTAAGCCCGAAGAAGCATTCAATGCGCTGACACCTTATGGCGGTATCATCAAAATAGGTTTATAAAGGAATGGTGAACGAAATCATCGGTCCTTCCTCTGTTTCGGGTTGTACCTTGTAGATACCTCCGAAATAGTGGATGAAATGCGCATTGATTTCATGGCGGATTAAACTCGTTTTGCTCTCAAAATGCACTCTTGCCAAAGGAGAATTGATAACATCCAATATGAGTAAAGACTTCGCTGTATCCCGTTTCATGCGAACTATTACTTGGCTTTGCTCCGTGTCATTTTCCAACGGAGTGAGCAAACTGACAAGCAACGTTTCAAACCACTTGCAATCGGTTTGTATCCATTGGCTTTCCACATCGGTCTGCAATGTCACCTTCAAAGCCGTGTCCTCTTTTTCATTTACTGTTTGCAATATATGACGACAAAGTTGCACGATATCATACGTTTCCTTGTCGTACTTTATTTTACCTGATTCAAGGCGTGACAATTCCAATATGCCATTGATGTAGGTCAGTAGATTTTCTGCATTCGTCTGGATAATTTGACCGTATTCTTTCTTTGTTTCCGCATCCAGTTCTTCCTGGCCGGTCAACAATTCGGCAAACCCCACTACCGCATTCAGCGGAGTACGTACATCATGGCTGATTTCTGACTTCAGCCTGTCTTTCGTTATATTATCCGCCTCTGCCTGCAAAGCAGCTTCCGCCGTCAGTTTCTCTGTCTGGGATATTTTCTTAGAAAGAATATGGGTATAGAAATAGAATAGAATTATTAGCGACAAGAGTATTGTCAAGAAAATAAAACCTTTCATATAATTATCGTCTTGTATTTTTTGCCTTTCCGACAATAATTCATTGATATGATAAATTTCCTTTACCTCCTGCAACTGATTGGCAGAAAATGCATTATTAAGAGAGTCTTGTTTATGAATCAAAAATTTGCGTGTCTCAATAGCTCCGTCAATATCCCCCTTCTTATATTGGGTATTCGCTTTGTAATTTATAAGGGTAGCAAATGTGTTTACATGATTATTGAGTACATTGGGGGTTACTTCATCTATTAAGGCAATACTCTTGTCATATTCTTCGGTTCTGTGAAAATATTGGAGTTGAATCAGTTGAAAATTCAACCAAAATACAGGATCTACATGAGGGCCAAGGAGTGATTTGATTGTATCGATATGTGCTTGAGCCAAATCAAATTGCTCATAGTTCAGGAAATGCAATACGTATTTTACTTCACAATCAATCTCGAAGTTTGCCCAGTTTTTCTTTGTTTCCGGTTCTTTCATCAACACATCTTGCAATGTGGTATGCATTTCTTCCAAATAAGGTATTCTCAAACTGTCATATCCGGCATTTCCATAAACCTGTGCTATACGTGACAGGATATCGACCTTCAGACTTGTTTTAGTCTGGGGAGAGAAACTTTTGTATGCCTTTAGAAAAACATTCAATGCCTCTTTTGAACGACTGGAAACACCGTAGGCGCAACCTAAACTATTATATGCCGCAATCTTACCATTGTTGCTACCAAATTTTTCAGCTTCCGCCAATGTTTCTTTTGCCACATATACCGCTTTTTCAATCTTTCCTTTGGATGCCAAAGCCCGGCTGACAGCAGCCTTTTGCTCCAGATAATAATCATAAGTACCTACCTCCGGGGCAAATCCTTTCAGGATATTTACCCAATAGGACAAACTATCGGCATTGTGCTTTTTATCGTATGCAGCCGCCAAATAATATGCACCCATGTTTTCATAAAACGTATTTTTTTGACGCTTGGCTTCCTCATATAGACGGGTCGAAAATGTTAAGTTATAAGGCGCATATTGGTGCAGATAAGCCATATCACGCAAGTAAGTCAATCTTACAAGCGTTGGCGGCATTGCTTCGGACACTTTTAAAATGCTGTCCTGATAGCGGCCTGCATTGGCGTCCTCGGCTCTCAACGAAAGGAAACAACCGCAGAGCAATGTGCATAATATGATGAGTATTCGTTTCATGAGGCAGAGGTTTCAGATAAATCGGGGGTATATTTCAAGGGATGCGTAAAGTAAAAACGGGTACCCTGGGTATATTGGCTGTCTACCCATATCTTACCGTGCATGTGATCCATTATCAGGCGGCAGATGGATAGTCCCAATCCACTACCCTGCGCAAAATCATTTAACTTCTCAAAACGTTCGAAGATTAAGTGTTGTTTTTCGAGTGGAATGCCACAGCCAGTATCGGTAACGGAGAAAATAGCGGTCTGTTCGTCGGTCAATTGCAGTTTAAGTACAATAGAGCCTTGTTCGGTGAACTTGGCCGCATTTACCAGCAAATTTATCAAGACCTGGCGCAGACGGGAATCATCCGTTTCCATCATCAACTCTTTGAATTCCGTATCAAAGCGCATCTCCACCTGAAGTTTACGGGAGGCAATCACGGTTTCAACAGTTTCGCGGCAAAGTTTCACAGCATCATAGGTTTGTATGTTGAAAGTGATATTGTCGCTTTCGAAATCGGACATATCCAGAATGTCATTAATCAATTTCAATAGCTGGAAAGAGTTGACTTTGATAATTTCACAAAATTCTTTACGGGAATCGTCATCAAACGATTCATCTTCGGAGGTCAATACAGCCGAGAAGCCGACAATCGCATTCAACGGAGTACGCACTTCATGACTCATGTTGGAGAGAAACAGATTCTTGCGCTGGATGGCGCGCTCCGATTTCAGTTTCATGGCTTCCTGCTGTTGCTTGGAACGCTTTAAACGGAATATTTTTTTCCAACTGAATATTAAAAACAATATCAAAGCTATACTGCATACTACGATTCCCGCCAGATAGAACCGCATGGAAACAATACGGTCATGTTCATTCTGATAAGCCAGCTGGTCAGCTTGAAAACGCATGGTCAACTGGTTTATTTCTTTGGGATAGTTATTATCGAAAGCGGCCTTTACGTAAGAAAAGACTTTACCATACTGTATGTAAGCTTCTTCCTTGTTTCCCATTTCCAGTAACAAATCAGCTTTTTCCTGTAAAGTTTCCCGGTAGGAACGTGTATTTGCCTTAGCATAATCCGTGTGCAGAAAATCGTCGTATGCTGTCAGGGCTTTTTCATTCTCTTTCACCGAACGGAAGTAGCGGGCATTCACCAATAATAAATATTCTCTTATTTCCGGAAACTGTTCGAGATTGAGCAAAGCAATCTTATCCATGTATTGGCGTGCAATGTCCGGCGCATTTTTAAATAATTGAAAATACACATTGGAAACATAGCAGGCGGCTTGTTCGGGTGGAGTAAGTTGCCCCGGCTGATAACGATTGAGACGAGTCACATAATGCGATGCCAAACGTTTGTTCCGAACTTGGATATTATATTCTACAAGCTCAACGAGCAACATTCTGGTATATAAGTCTTCTCCTTCCAGGATGTCAAATAATTCCAAAGACTTTTTATATGCTTCCTTAGCCTCATTCACGCGTCCGGTATAGGTATAAACCTCTCCCATAGCATTCAGTGCAAGGGCGGTGCCGAAAGTATTGGAAAGAGCGTGGGCTTTGGAATACATCCGGTCGCTATAGGCGATGGCAAGGCGTATTTCTCCACGGAAAAGATAAGATTTGATAAGAATTCTTTCCAGTTCAAAATAGGTTCTGTATTGCCGGTCGGCTTCGAGCTGCGGTAATAATTTACTGATATCCAGCGTGTCGCACTCTTCCTTGGTAAGATAATCGAATCCAAAGCTATCATTAAATGCTGAAATCACTGCATCTTCTCTGTTTACCGCTGAAACGCGAAACACGTTTGCAGCACAAAAAAGAATAATACATATATATTTCAGTATTTTCCTCATGTTCTTTGTTTGTACGCAAAGATATTTAATATCTTTTAAATAGGCAAAGATTTGGTTAAAATAACAAGGGGGTTAGAAAGAAAGATGCCAAGGTGGTGATAATTATTACAGATACCACCATCAACCACTCGGCACAACGATTGATGCGTACCGCGATTTTCATATCTTCCGTTGTCAACGGGCGTTCATTATTGCCAATATAGGGTTTCCATACTTCTTTTCCAAAATAGTTGTGAGGACCGCCGAAACGGCAATTCAATATTCCGGCAAGCGCCGCTTCGGGATAACCGGAGTTAGGGCTGGCATGCTGGTTGCCATATTTACCGACAAAGACAAGCAGGGACAGTCGTTTGGATGCCAACACCATGAGAAAAGCAGTCAACCGGGCAGGAATATAGTTGGCGACATCATCCAACCGGGCGGCAAAACAGCCGAAACGGTGATAACGTTCATTTTTATAACCAATCATAGAATCGAGGGTATTTATCATTTTATAGGCAAGCATACCCGGAACCCCCAGCAGCATATACCAGAACAAGGGGGCTATGACACCATCGCTCAGGTTCTCGGCTAATGTCTCGAGAGCGGCAGTACGCACTTCTTGCGCCGACAACTCTGATGTATCACGCCCTACGATACGGGCTACCTGCTTTCTGCCCGCTTCCAGTGAACGGTCTACAGCTCTGAAGACATCACGGACTTCACGTATCAACGTTGTGCCTGCCAGGCAATAAAATATAAAAAGGATTTGCAAGGTCAACAGTAGCCCCGGAGAATATATAGAAGCCCAATGCAACAGGTATGTTGTCAGGATAAAGGTACCTGCCACCAGACTCAATGCCACAACAGCGCCTTTCAAAAACCGTGCCCCGCCCTTGTTGAAACAATGTTCGCAAAAAGAAATAGCTTTGCCGAAAGCGACTACGGGATGGGGCAACCAGGAAGGGTCACCCAACCAGTGATCGAGTACCCAAGCTGTAACTAACGGTAGATTTAAACTGAATGCAACACCTAAAATAATCAGAAAATTCTCCATAAATAGATTTATTTAAGTTGAGCTTGCGAAACTTAAGTTATTTATTGTTCAAACCACTGACCGATGGCTTTTACCAGGCGGTCATTCTCTTCAGGTGTTTGTGTAGCTATGCGGAAGAAGTGTTCATCCAAACCGTCGAAGTTGGAAGCGTCACGGATAAGGATACCTTGCTTTTCCGCCAGATAATCTTTCAGTGCGGCAGCTTTGCCAAAACGAAGGCGTATCAGCATGAAATGAGTCTCTGTAGCCCACACTTCCAGTCCTCCGAGAGCTTCGAGAGCCGAACGCAAACGGGTTGTTTCCTGCAAATAGCCGGGGACATCCAGCGGATTGGGAACATCATGCTCCAGTAAATACAATCCGGCTTCAATGGCAAGCTGGTTGACGGACCAGGGCATGCGATGGGTACGTAGGCGTGCCAGCAAGCCCGAGGGGCCTGTGACATATCCAAGCCGCAGACCGGGAACCGCATAGCGTTTTGTCATGGAATGGAGCAACAGGACATTGGGAAATGCCGCAGCTTCTGCCGGAGTGAAAAGCGGACAAAGGGTGAAATACTCGTAAGACTGGTCTATGATGAAACATACCTGCGGATTGTGTTTGATGAGTTCGGTCAGAGACTCTTTATCAACCACGGTTCCGGTGGGATTGTTCGGATTGCAAAGCCAAAGCATGCGTATGTCTTCCGGTAAAAGATAGCCGTCTTTTGCCAAAGGAAGCCGGTAAATAGATGTCACTTTATGCCCGTGCATGCGGCAAGCGTCGGCATACTCACTGAAAGTGGGCTGCAAAATGGCGGTATTGGTGCCACGAAAGGTCTGGGCTATAAGGTAGATGGCCTCGGTTGCACCATTCGTTACGCATACGGCATCGGCGGGTAAATCGTGGTGGAAAGCAAGCCGGGCTTCCAGCGTATAAGGTTCCGGTTCGGGATAGTTGCCGATTCCTTCTATTCGTTGGCACAAATGGGCTTTCAGAAGTGAGAGGTCTACCTTACTGTAAACGTTGGAACTGAAATTCGCCGTTATGGGGTGGCTGTATTTATAGGAGTCGTCTCCGTGTCCTTCAATCATGGTTTTCTGTCAGTATTTGATAGATAAGCGGCAAGTTCACGTGACGGCGCACGTGCTCGGCGAGTTTATCGTATTGTTTTTCTTTGAATTGGTGATAATCAAATGATTTCGTCGCACCGGACAATTTGTCGGCAAAAGGTTCGAGAAGGAAATCAATGAATGCGGGGTTGTCGAGGATGCCGTGGATATAGGTTCCCATACAAGTGCGGTCTACAAAGTAACCGTCGGTAGAGCCGTCTTCCAATATGTTCAGTGGAGAAGCGGATGCACCGTTTATGGGAGAAGTAGTTCCCATGTGGATTTCATAACCGTTCATTAATGAAGAATGAAGAATGGGGAATGAAGAATTTCCATGCGGCACCGCTGTATTACAGTCTGATTTTGCAAGAAGCCCGAACTTGACTTGTCTTGTAACTTTTTCCCCCGTCATACGTGTACTTACAGGCAGCAGTCCGAGTCCGGGCAAACGCTCTATATCGCCTTCCACATGGTCGGGGTCGAGTACTTCCTGTCCCATCAACTGATAACCTCCGCAGATACCCATAACCGTGACGCCTTCACGATGAGCGCGAATAATGGCTTGCGCCACTCCGTTGCGGCGAAGTTCGTAAAGGTCGGCAAGCGTGCTCTTGCTGCCGGGCAGGATGATGATATCCGCTTTTGCCAGTTCATCGGTATTGTTCGTGTAAAAAAGATGTACACGCGGGTCACGCTCCAGAACATTGAAATCAGTGAAATTGCTGAGATGGCGCAAAAGCACAACGGCTACATTTACTTTCCCTTGTTCGGCTTGCATCGATTTGGCGGCGAGGGCTACCGAATCTTCCTCTTCGATGAATATATCTTTATAATAGGGAACAACACCTATCACAGGAATACCGCAAAGCTCCTCCAACATTTTGATGCCTGACTCGAAAAGGCGGATATCTCCACGGAACTTGTTGATGAGAATTCCCTTGATGCGTTCGCGTTCGTGTGGGCGGAGTAACATGACAGAGCCATAGACGCTGGCAAAAACACCTCCCCGGTCAATATCTCCTACCAGAATAACATCCGCTCCGGCATGAAGAGCCATCGGCAGGTTCACCAAATCGGAATCACGAAGATTGATTTCGGAAATACTACCGGCGCCTTCCATCACAACCGGATTGTAAGTTCCGGCAAGGCGGTCGTAGGCAGCACAGACTTCCCGGCGGAGTTCCTCGCGTCCTTCCTTGCGGAAATAGTCGTAAGCATCACGGTTACCGATGGGGCGGCCATTGAGAACAACTTGTGAGGTATGGTCGGATTGAGGTTTCAGCAATAAGGGATTCATGTCAGTATGGCAAGGAATGCCTGCAGCTTCAGCCTGTACGGCCTGAGCACGTCCTATTTCCAGCCCTTCGGGAGTGGCGTATGAATTAAGTGCCATATTTTGTGCCTTGAAAGGTGCCGGATGATAGCCGTCTTGCCTGAATATACGGCAAAAAGCAGCGGCGATAATGCTCTTGCCTACATCGCTACCCGTACCGGCAAACATGATGGGATGAAGTTTATTCATATTTTTTGTTTTTGCGACGACAAAGATAGTGGAAACCAAATGAAGAATGAAGAATGAAGAACTAAAAATGAAGAATTACCATTTTTATACCTCCACCGTATCTGCACCCTACCCGAGCCGTACCCGGTCCGTACCAAGTCCAATCCTATAGATACGGAGCAAACACGGTTTTGGTATGCCTCGGGTAGAGACAAAGAAGAAAAAAAGAACAAAGGAAGAAACCGGATACTCAACTTCGGCGTATCTGTTGAACAATCACGGAAAAAGTGTGTTTGAAAGAGTATCATTCTAAACCTAAACGATAAACTTAACGTATGAAACAAATCTTACTCATCGCCCTTTTGGGAGCGAGCCTTTCTGTAACGGCGCAAGTACCGGGCATTACCCCGGATGCCTCTACTGCAACGCAAACTCTCTCCCTCAGCTTTGACGATGCTCTCCGCCAGATGCAACAAGGCAACCGGAGCCTGAAGATAGCAGACAAAGGTATAGAAACCGCCCGTGCGGAACGGGACAAACTGAATGCTTTGTGGTATCCCAGCTTGCAGGGTGCCGGAACTTTTGTGCATTTGTCCGAGAAAGTGGAAGTGAAACAACCGCTTTCACAATTTACTGATCCGGCAAAAGATTTTGTACACAATATCATACCGGATGACCGGTTTATAACGGGTATCCTGGACCAGATAGGCGCCCATACCCTTGTCTTTCCTCTTGCTCCCCGCAACCTGACCTCCGTGGGATTGACAGCCGAATGGGTGGTGTTCTCCGGTGGCAAACGTATTCGCGCCGGCAAGATAGGGAATACTATGATAGATATCGCCCGCGAAAATCGTGAACAGACGGATGCAACTCAACGCACACTTTTAACCGAGAGTTATTTTGGCTTGCGCCTTGCCCGGGAAGTAGTACGGGTGCGGCAGGATACTTACAACAGTCTGAAACTCCATTATGAAAATGCTCTGAAACTGGAAGCGGCAGGGATGATTGACAAAGCCGGAAGGCTTTTTGCCCAGGTAAACATGGACGAGGCGCAACGTGCATTGGAAGCATCGCAAAAAGAAGTTGCGGTGGTGCAGAGCGCTCTGCGCACCCTGCTCAACCTGGAAGATACCGGCAGCATACAGCCTACTTCCCCACTCTTCATCAATGAGAATTTACCGGCTAAAGAGGAATTCATGCAGGCAATGCGGACTGAGAATTATGTGGTAAACCAATTGCAACTGCAATCGCATATCGCCAAGCAGCAGCTTCGCATCGACCAGAGCGGATATATGCCCGATATTGCCGTGTTCGGCAAGCAGACACTTTATTCGCACGGGATACAAAGTAACCTTGTGCCCCGCACTATGGTAGGGGTAGGTTTCACCTGGAATCTGTTCGACGGCCTGGCACGTGAGAAGCGTATCCGCCAATCCAAATTGGCGCAACAGACTCTTGCCTTGGGGCAGGAAAAGGCAAAGGATGATTTGGGCGTAGGTATAGATAAACTTTATTCCCAGTTACAAAAAGCGCAGGACAATGTACGTGCCCTGAATACGACTATTGAACTGAGCGAGGAGTTGGTACGTATCCGCAAGAAATCCTTCGCCGAAGGCATGGCAACTTCTACAGAAGTAATCGATGCGGAAACAATGCTGGCAACCGTACGCGTGGCGCGATTGGCAGCTTATTATGAATACGACGTGGCACTGATGAACTTATTGGCACTCTGTGGTACGCCGGAACATTTTGAAAAATATTTAGTAAAAAATTAAACTGAACCAATATGGACTTATCTAAAAGAAGCATCAGCATTGCATTCATCATCATCCTGGTCGTTACGGTGCTCGTTTCCGTAATCGGCATGGTACTTATGAGCCGGCAGCCGCTGGTATTGCAAGGACAAGTGGAAGCTACCGAAATACGTATCAGCGGAAAACTTCCGGGAAGGGTAGATTCTTTCCTTGTACAGGAAGGGGACTGGGTGAAAGCCGG
The DNA here is from genome assembly GCF_959029255.1 of uncultured Bacteroides sp. GTDB lineage: Bacteria > Bacteroidota > Bacteroidia > Bacteroidales > Bacteroidaceae > Bacteroides. The sequence goes on from NZ_CAUFUE010000001.1 coordinate 98,713, forward strand.
AGATACGCTTGTAGTCATTAACAGCCCTACTATCGAAGCCAAATATCGCCAGGTAAACGCCTTGGAACAAGTAGCGCAGGAGCAGAATAAAAAAATAGATGCAGGTACACGCAGGCAAATCGTTGCCACCGCACTACAGTTGTGGAACAAGACTCAAAGTGACCTGACTCTTGCCAAAACAACTTATCAACGTATCCTCACTTTATATAAAGACAGTGTGGTTACTTCACAGCGTAAAGACGAGGTAGAAGCCATGTATAAAGCTGCGCAGGCAGCCGAACGCGCTGCATACGAACAATATCAGATGGCGGTGGACGGGGCGCAAAGCGAAGACAAAGCCGCTGCCCGCAGTTTGGTTGATGCCGCCCGAAGTACGGTAGATGAGGTTTCCGCCCTATTGGTAGATTCCCGCCTGACGGCTCCCGAAGACGGACAGATAGCGACTATCTTCCCAAAACGGGGTGAGTTGGTGGCTCCCGGTACACCAATCATGAGCCTGGTGGTGATGAGCGATGCGCACGTCGTACTGAATATCCGTGAAGACCTGATGCCGCAATTCAAAATGGGTGGCACATTCAAAGCGGATGTACCGGCGCTTGACCGGAAAGACATTGAGTTCCGTATTTACTATATCAGTCCGCTGGGCAGTTTCGCCACTTGGAAATCTACGAAACAGACGGGAAGTTATGATATGCAGACTTTTGAAATACATGCACGTCCCACAGGAGATGTAGAAGGTTTACGTCCGGGGATGTCGGTGTTGCTGACTATGTAATCCGTAGCGAACAAATTTATACTTAATATGAAATCAATCTATAACGTCTCTCTCCGCGAGTGGCATCGGATGACTTCACGCCGTCTGTATCTTGGCGTCTGCATTGTGCTACCCTTGTTTTGCCTGTTTTTCATGTCTACCATCTTCGGAAACGGACAGATGGAGAATATACCTATCGGCATTGTAGACCAAGACAATACGGTAACTTCGCGGAATATATCACGGCGTGTTTCCGCCGTGCCTACATTCAGGGTGACGGAGCATTTTACCGATGAAGCTACAGCCCGCCAGGCGTTGCAACGGAAAGAGATATACGGATATCTTGTCATTCCTCCCCAATTTGAACAGAAGGCAGTGACGGGAACGAATGCTACTCTTATTTACTATTATCACTATGCACTTCTCTCGGTGGGCAGCGAACTGATGGCTGCATTCGAGAATACGCTTGCGCCGGTGGCTCTTTCGCCCATCATTGTGCAGGCAGAAGCATTAGGGGTGGGACAAGAACAGATACAAACTTTCCTGTTACCGGTAGAAGCCAGTACACATCCGCTTTACAACCCGGATATGGACTATTCCATCTACCTGAGCCAGCCGTTTTTCTTTGTATTGTTCCAGATACTCATTTTACTGGTGACGGTTTATGCCGTCGGCAGTGAAATAAAGTTCGGAACGGCACAAGAGTGGCTGAAAACAAGTATTCCACAGGGAAAAGACTGTGAGAATCCGGATAATGCCAACATTCTTACAGCCGTTACAGGGAAATTATTACCCTATACCATTCTGTTTTCAATCATCGGCATACTGGCTAACTATGTATTGTTCGGTCCTCTGCATATCCCTTTCCAGGGGAGTTTATGGTTGATGAATCTTGTTACAATCATTTTTATTATCGCTACGCAGGCTTTAGCTGTTCTTATTTTCTCGGTATTCCCTAAAATAGCCTATATCATCAGTGTGGTTTCAATGGTGGGGTCTTTAGGAGCGACATTATCCGGGGTTACATTCCCTGTTACAGCAATGTACAAACCGGTGTACGCGGCTTCTTATCTATTCCCGGTGCGGCACTTTACAGAAGCTGCACAGGCTATGATTTACTTTGATGCTGGGTTCGGATATTTCTGGCAATCGGTTGCCATCCTGTTCGTGTTCCCGTTACTGGCACTACTGATATTGCCGTTGCTAAAATACTGGATAAAAAAAATATCGTTGAACCGTCATCCCGAGCAAATAGAAGAGGTAGTTACCGGTTCTTTGGGAGATATCATTCGTCGTGAGTGGCGTGCAATCGCCACCAATCCGGCTATTCTACTGGTATTGGCAGGAGGAATATTTCTATACGGTTTGTTGTATAACTATATGTATGCACCCAATCTGGTACGTAAAGCTCCGGTGGCGGTGGTAGACCTCTCCCACTCTGCATTGAGTCGCGAATATATCCGTTGGCTGGATGCTACGCCGCAAACCTCGGTTTATGCACAAACGCCCAACATCCTTGAGGCACGAAAGTGGGTGAAACAAGGGGAAGCAGCCGGTATCCTTTATCTGCCTGCCGATTTTGAGGCGCGTGTGGGCAGAGGGGAAACATCCGTATTTGTACTCTATGCCGCAACAGATGCGTTCCTCAATTTCAAAGGGTTACAAGAATCCAGTTCGCGGGTGATGCTCGCTGTTAATGATGCGCATCGTATGGAAGGAACGGTATTTCTACCTCCGCAGGGATTGTTGGCAGTGGCTTCGTCGGCACCTGTCAATGTATCGGGGACGGCATTATACAATTATACTGAAGGGTATGGGTCTTATTTAATTCCGGCAGTAATGATTGTTATTATTTTCCAGACAATGCTGATGGTGATCGCAATGTTGACGGGGGAAGAGGCGGAAGACAGAAGAAGACGAAAATTGGATAAATTGCAGAGCTCACCTACCACCTCCTCATATAGGGACTCCTTCTCCCGGAATGAGGAGAGTGGAGATAATTTTACCTGGAAGAAGGCTTTGCGGGTAGTTTCAGGAAGGACTTTTGTATATGTAATGTTGTATGTAGTCTTCTCAATGTTCTTATTGGGATTATTGCCGCATCTATTCAGTATTCCGAACATTGGCAGCGGATGGGATATTATCACAATGATGATACCTTTTCTGCTGGGTACGAGTTTCTTTGCGCTTGCTGTTTCACGTTGGTTCACGGATTCTGAAGCTCCCTTGCTGATGATAGCTTTTTTTTCGGTTGGCTATATTTTTCTTTCCGGGGTGTCTTATCCGTTGGAACTGATGCCGTGGTATTGGCAGGCAGCGCATTACATTTTCCCGGTGGCTCCTGCCGTATTGGCTTTTGTGAAATTGAACTCGATGGGGGCAAGTATGGCTGATATTTGGCCGCAGATGTTGGTGTTATGGATTCAAGTAGCAGTATATGGAATATTGGCGGTCCGCACTACTCAATGGATGCATAAAAAAGAAAGGGAAAGGGCATAAAAAAAGGCTATCTATCCCAGACAGCCAATCTTTTTGTTAACCTTAAATCTAATACTATGAAAAACACAATGCAAATATACGGAGTTTGGGGATATCTCCAAAATATCGGGACGTAACTGCCTATCTTATAACATGGTTTAATAGGAATATTCTGTTGTTAACAGTTTAAAGATTAAAAGTTGAGAAAAAGTCGCTATCTTCATGCCCGATTACAAAAAATATAATGTTTAAAACATACAGCAATGATTTATACAATACTGGATACCGACCTTTATAAATTTACAACTTCATACGCCTATATCAAGTTGTTTCCCTATGCCATGGGAACTTTCAGTTTCAAAGACCGGGACGAAACCGCTTATACGGATGAATTTCTGCACAAACTCCATATAGCTGTAGACAACCTTGCAAAGGTTTCGCTGACTAATGAAGAACTGGAATACATGACCGGCCACTGTCGCTTCTTACCCAGAGTATATTGGGAATGGCTGTCTTCTTTTCGCTTCCGGCCGGATAAAATCAAAATCAATCTGGATGAAGACAGGCATCTGAACATAGAAATCACCGATTATCTCTACAAGGCAACGCTTTATGAAGTTCCGCTGCTTGCCATCGTTTCAGAAATAAAGAACCGGTCGCTTGGAAACGTGGCGAATACGGATGAGATTATCAGTAAGTTGTCAGAGAAAATAATGCTCTCCAACAAACATCAACTTTCTTTCTCTGAATTCGGTACGCGAAGACGTTTTTCTTTCGATGTACAAGATAAGGTTATCGGCTATCTGAAAGAGAGTTCAAAATATTGTACGGGAACCTCCAATTGCTATTTTGCGATGAAATATGATATGAAACCGATGGGTACGCATCCGCACGAATGGTTTATGTTTCATGGAGCACAATTCGGGTATAAACACGCCAATTATATGGCATTGGAAAACTGGGTAAATGTATACGACGGTGATTTGGGAATTGCATTGTCCGATACCTATACATCCGGTATCTTCCTGAATAACCTGAGCCGTAAACAGGCTAAACTATTTGATGGCGTACGATGTGACTCGGGAGATGAATTTGACTTTACCGACAAGTTGGTTGCCCGTTATCGGGAATTGGGCATTGATTCCACTACCAAAACCATTGTATTCAGCAATGCGTTGGATTTTGAAAAAGCGTTCGATATACAGGAGCATTGCAAGGGAAAGATACGCTGTGCTTTCGGCATCGGTACCAATCTGACGAATGATACGGGCTTCAAACCTTCCAATATTGTGATGAAGCTGACCCGATGCAAGATGAACACCAACCAGGAATGGCGTGAGTGCGTAAAGCTGTCTGATGATGCAGGAAAACACATAGGAAGTGAGGAAGAAGTACGCGCATGCCTGTATGACTTACGACTGAAGTAAATATTATTTCAGTTTGCGTTTATAGGCGAACTCCTGCCACTTCTCTTCCGGCCAGTTCTGTCGTTGCATTTCCATACGTGCCATGACAAAGAATAAATCGGAAAGGCGGTTGATGAAACACAGGATATCTTCATTGACCGGATCTTGACGATTAAGCGTCCACAACCGGCGTTCTGCACGGCGGGCTACCGTACGGGCAAATTGCAACCGGGCGGAAACGGGAGTACCACCGGGCAAAAGGAAATAGCCGTGGTCTTGTAGTTCAACCGTCATTGCGTCCATTTCTTTCTCACAACGCAGGGTTAACTCGGCTGCGTCAAGTACATTTGGATTTATTTTATCACCCGGTGTCGCTACATGGCTCATTACAACCATCAGTTCTTTCTGCACGGCATGCAATAACTCCTGCCACGCATCATTGACGGGCAGCATGGAGCGTACAATGCCGATAACCGCATTCAGTTCATCAAGACAACCATTTGCTTCAATACGGATATCATCTTTGGGTACACGTGCACCCCCATGTATTCCGGTGGTTCCTTTATCTCCTGTTTTTGTATAAACCCTTTTCATCTTATTTGCTGTATTTAATGCTATTTATTCAAGTTTCGCAAAGATAATCAATAACGCCGGGCTGATGTATATTCCACCCTATAAATATGATTGAAGAAGGATGTCCATTCATGTTCTCCTATACCGATTTGCATTCCATAGAAGCGAGTATCCGCTTTCCGGTATTCCTGCATTTTCCTGATAAGTTCAGGGGTTGATAATGGAATTTTAAAGTCGCTTATCCACAGTATGTCTGCATTGATGTATTCGCGATGGGACTCGAGCAGGCGGAAAGTGGTTTCCAGCATCCGGGTAGCATCCGTATCACCGCAAGATGTTTTTGAGAAAAACTCAAGCAAGCGTGCACGTTCCTTTCGTATATCAATAGGATGGACTGAGACGGAAAATGCTATCAGGAAACAATCGCGCTTTTGCCGGTCGGCAATCTCAACTAATTTCACCATTAAGGAATGGGCTATTTTTTCGGGCTTCCCTGCCATACTGCCGGAGGTGTCCAAGCAGACAATCATCGGACCTTTCTGGCGAACCGGCTTAGTTACCAAACGCCTGGCAGGCTGCATAACCTCCGATTTATAACGGAAAGTCTGGAGTTTACGAGTCAGATATTTATAGACGAACAGGTCTTCAAGATCATCATCGGCGCAATGCGCCAATTCTATCGGTAACAATGCATTTAAATCATCTCCTACGGTGACACCCTGTATGTCACATTTGGAAGAATGGTCGAGCCTGTATACATCCCCTTCCGCTACATGCATTTGTTGTTTCCCGTCGTCATCGGCTATACGTCCCATCCGGTTGGCAACCTTTATGATTTCGGGATGTTCCTTCTGGATACGGACTATTTTGCGTATACGTTCAAAATCAATTTTATTCCATAAACCGCTCATCAATCCCCAAGCTTGCAAGAATTCATCTTTTTCGATGTTATTCTGCCGGAGATATTCAGGAATATCATTAAGATTGGAACGGAGCCTGCGGTCTATGGCATCTTTATACTGTTCAATCTCTGCCCCTTTCTGTTCCTGTATCTTGCGCCGGAAAGCTTCTTGCCAGTCATCCACCATCTTTTCCCAAACTTCATCATCGGCGTATTTCCCTTCCGCACCAAACTGGCCTCGATAGAAGTGTTGCTCGAAGCCTTGTTCTTGGTACTTGTCGGATACTTGTTGAAGTAATGCCTGCCAACCGTCCTTCCGCTTCTGTACAGACCACTCCAATACAAGCTTCATGGAGTTTTGCTCCGACTGGCTTTTTTGCAGGTTGTATTTCTCCTTCTCCAGGTTTTGGCGGACAAACTGAATGAGCGTATCATAAAAAATACGGGCGCAGATATCATCACTCAATACCTGTACTTTCACTACCGGATCATTCATTACCGATAGCAGGTAGGCATACAGTGGCTCGTCATCCGTATCGGCACATTCGCCCGTTTCTATATATTTATCCAGCACCTGTACGTAGAAAGCCGAATCGTACCTACTGCTACTCATCGCCATACCGGAGTTTGCGTACATCTACACGCGCCCAAGCAATTTCTTTACGGACAGTAGCCACATAACGTGCCACTTCCTGTTTATCTTCTTCGGAGATGAAGATATTTTCCGAGAGTTCCTTGATGAGGTTATCCATTTTCAATTGGGCTGTTTCGAGTTCCGACTCATAATCACGTTCGGTAACAGAGACGTTTCCGAAGCTCAGTTGTTGCTCCTCTCCTCTTTTCAATCGTCTCATTGAAAAACGCACTCCGTTGATATAGATATTACGGTCGTCCCTGAAAAGATTTACACGTTCCGCACCCTCTGTTTCCATCAGCTTAGGGTCGGAAAATGTACGGATAAGGGTACGCTTGGGGTTCAGAGGATCTGTATACATCACTCCGATAGCAGGTGCATCCTTAGGATTGTATTCTTTCAGGTTTTTGTAGTCTACAATAAATATATAGGTGTTTCCGGTACCGTGGTTTTCCAGTTGATAATAGAAATAATCCGTAATCTGCAAATCATCGTCCCGGTGGTCACCGCTCTTACGGGCTTTTTCCAGTGCATCGCGTACACGGCTGACTTTTAAATCGGATTTCAGAGAACGGGAAATGCAAGCTATTTCTTTCACAGAGAAAGCAAACAGGGCACGAATCAGTATTCTCCGGACGTCTTCACGTTCGTCGGGTTCGTTCCACAAACAATGGTAGATGGGTAGCATGTCTATCATTCCTACTTTTTCACGGTCATGTATGAAAGCAGATGTTTTTAGCAACCTTACAATGTTTTTCCAGCGACGGTCGCTCACGTAGATATTGCGATGTACTTCCGAGCCTTCTATCTCTACTTTCTCCAGATTTTTACGGATAGTCGTGATACAAGATAAGACCTCGGAGGATATCGTAATCTGTTTTATTTTCTTCTGCCACTCATTATATTCCTCATTGGAAATCTGCCATCGGGAGGTCATCTCTTCTTCATTACTATCGTCCAAAAGCATTTGCCGGAAAGCTTCTTCCTGCTTGACACAGGTGGAAACCACACGAACAAGAAAACGATCCCACAGCGCCTCCAACCCTTCGCCCTGAGTAGGCAATTCGTTGCTTGCCGCAACAAGCAATTTTAAGGGGAGTTTCAGTTCCATGTCCCCATTGCGAAACAGCTTTTCATTGATTACCGTCAACAAGGTATTTTGAATGGCAGGGCCGGCTTTCCATATTTCATCCAGGAAAACGACATCTGCCGTGGGCAAGTATCCGTCAATGGAACGTTCATATTTATCGGAAGACTTCAACCGGCTGATGCTTACCGGCCCGAAGATTTCATCGGGAGTGGAAAAACGGGACATCAGGTATTCAAAAGCTCTTGCATTGACAAAGGCTCTCTTCAGTCTTCGCGCTACCATAGACTTTGCCACACCCGGAGGACCCAGTAACAGTATACTTTCACCAGCCAGAGCTGCCAGCAAGGACAGGCCGATTTCGGACTCTTTTTCGTAAACTCCCCGGTTCATGTCGTCAAGGAGTAATTGTATGCGTTCTCTTATTTTCATTGAAACAATTCCATCAGATTAATTTCTCCCCAATATAGATGGGTATAACTAGCTATCACATTCTTATAACGGAAAACGGGGGTATCGACCGGTTGACCTTTGGCATTGTATACCTGTACAATAGAAGTGGGTATCGGTTGCCTTTCCGTCCGGAGGAATTGCGTATAATGAAACTCATGTCCACGCAGGCTTAATCCATTATAATCAAACTGACGGTAACCTAAACTAAGTTTCCGGTGCTGCTTTTGATTGGAAATGGAAAAAGGCAATGCCTGTACCGTATGGCGGAAAACACCTCTTGACTGTGACAGTTCATCGAGGCAAATACCTTGTGAAAGATACATCATCCCTCCACATTCGGCCAATACTCGTCCTCCGGCTTCTATATATTCCCGGATGGATGTAAGTGCCCGGGTTGCCTGAGAAAGTTTTTCCACATGTTTCTCGGGATAACCACCGGGTAAATAAAGAAAATCGGTTTCAACCGGAAGAGGCTGATTGTCTTCCGGATTGAAAAAAGCGACCGTACCCATGCTATGCAGAATGTCAAGATGCTCCGCATATAAAAAAGAAAAGGATTCTTCATTGCGGGCAACTGTGATATTGCATCTCCCGGATGGTTGTAAGCAGGAGACTTTGCCGTTATTCCCGGATATTTCTTCCGGGAGCGGCAATGACGAAATTTTCAGTAAATGCTTCCAGTCAATATAGCGGTCTATTAAATCAATCAGGCGGGTAGTCGTTTCCGCTGTTTCTTGCTTACTGAAATCCAATCCCAGATAACGTGAATCTTGCTCTAACATTTTCTCTTTGGGAAGATATCCCAAACAAGTGAGCTGCAAGTCCTCACAAACTTCCCGTAGCATTTCATAATGTCGCGGAGAACCTACACGGTTGAAGATGACTCCCGCGATATGTACGTCCGGACGGAAATGCATGAAACCGGACAGAAGCGGTGCCATGGAATAAGCGGCTGATTGGGCATTCACCACCAATACGACGGGTAAGTGCAACAATGCCGCAATCTCTGCCGAAGAACCTTTATCACGATCATATCCATCGTACATTCCCATCATGCCCTCCACCACACAGACGTCGGCATCCGAGGCGTAACGGGCATAGAGTTGGCGTACATGGCCGTATGAAGCCATAAATGTATCCAAATTAATGGACGAACGTCTACAAACAGCCGAGTGGTACTTGGTGTCAATATAATCGGGACCGCATTTAAAAGGCTGTACTTTCAATCCTTTTTTTACAAGTAGCGCCATCAGTCCACGGCTGATGGTGGTCTTCCCACTGCCGGAGGTAGGAGCTGCAATCAGAAACTGAGGAGTCGTAGGCATTTTATATATTTACGATTTACAATATACGATTGAAGTTAGACATACATTTCTTGCGCAAAGGTAAACATATCTCCGACAAAAGCTTTATCTTAGCTGCCAAAATAAAATAATTGCTATGATAACCGACGAACTTAAAAAACTCTACATCACACATACCGGACATGAACCGGAAACTATTGATGAACTCCCCTCTTCCGGCTCTAACCGCCGCTATTTCCGTCTCACCGGAAACCCTACTCTGATTGGAGTCAGCGGTGAGTCTGTAGAAGAGAACCGCGCTTTTCTTTATATGGCGGAGCATTTTCGCCAAAAAGGTTTGCCTGTTCCACAAGTATATATCCGCTCCAATGATGATATCTATTATTTGCAGGAAGATTTAGGGGACACACTGCTTTTCAATGCCATAGAGAAAGGGCGTAAAACCAGTGTATTCGGTGAAGATGAAAAACAGTTACTGCGCAAGACTATTCGTTTATTACCTGCCATACAGTTTGCCGGAGCCGACGGAATGGACTTCTCTTATTGCTATCCGCAGGCAGAATTTAACAGCCGTTCAATCTTATGGGACTTGAACTACTTTAAATATTGTTTCCTGAAAGCTACAGGCATGGATTTCCAGGAAGACCGTCTGGAAGACGATTTTCAAAAGATGTCCGATGTGTTGCTTCGCAGCAGTTCGGCAACTTTTATGTATCGGGACTTTCAAAGCCGTAATGTAATGATTAAGGACGGTGAGCCTTGGTTGATTGATTTTCAAGGAGGACGTAAAGGCCCTGTTTATTATGACGTCGCTTCATTTCTGTGGCAAGCCAAGGCAAACTATCCCGAAAGCCTGCGCAAAGAACTGTTGAAGGAATATATTGAAGCGTTACGTAAGTATCAGCCTGTAGACGAAGCGTATTTCTATGGACAGCTACGTCATTTTGTCCTATTCCGCACCATGCAGGTATTGGGGGCTTACGGTTTCCGGGGTTACTTCGAGAAGAAGCCTCACTTTATTCAAAGTGTACCGTTTGCCATCGAAAACCTGCGTCGATTATTGCAAGAGCCCTATCCCGAGTATCCTTACCTCTGCAAAGTATTACGTGAGCTTACCGAATTGAAACAATTCACCGACGACCTGCAAAAACGTCGCTTAGTAGTGAAGGTTACCAGTTTTGCCTATAAGAAAGGTATTCCTGAAGACTCATCCGGTAATGGCGGTGGATTTGTGTTCGATTGCCGTGCCGTGAACAACCCCGGAAAATATGAGCGATATAAACCGTTCACCGGATTGGATGAACCGGTCATTCGTTTTCTGGAAGATGATGGGGAAATCACCACTTTCCTTGAGCATGCATACGCTTTGGTGGACGCATCCGTAAAACGCTACATGGAGCGTGGTTTCACAAATCTCTCCATCTGTTTTGGCTGCACCGGTGGGCAACATCGTTCGGTATATTCGGCACAGCATCTGGCTGAACATTTAAATCAGAAGTTTGGAGTACAGGTGAACCTTATTCATAGGGAACAAAACATTGAACAGACATTCAAATCGAAACAATAATATCAATGAAAGCCATGATTTTCGCCGCCGGTCTGGGCACCCGCTTACGCCCACTGACGGACAATATGCCCAAGGCGCTCGTTCCGGTAGCCGGAAAGCCCATGCTGGAACGAGTGATATTACGATTAAAAGAAGCCGGTTTCGAGGATATCACCATCAATATTCATCACTTCGGAGAGCAGATTATCGAGTTCCTTCGTGCCAATGACAGCTTCGGCTTGAACATCCATATCAGCGATGAACGCGGTATGCTGCTTGATACCGGTGGCGGCATCAAGAAAGCCCGTCCTTTTTTGGATGGTAACGAACCGTTTCTCGTTCATAATGCAGATATCCTGACTGATATAGATTTGACAGCCTTCTATCGCCATCATCAGGAAAGTGGTGTGGAAGCAACCTTGCTTGTCAGTGAAAGAAAAACATCCCGTTATCTCTTATTCGATGATAGTTATAACCTGCATGGATGGATAAATAAGTCTACCGGAGAAATAAAGCCGGAGGGATTTAATTATCACGAAGGAAATTACAAAGAATTAGCATTTGGCGGTATACATGTCATTTCTCCTTCCCTATTCCGCTATATGGAAAATGAACAGTGGACAGGAAAATTCTCTATTATTCCATTCTACCTGTCCATCTGTCAACATGCAGCCATACAAGGTTATCCGCTCCAAGGTTTCCAATGGTTTGATATAGGAAAACCGGAAACATTGGCGAAAGCTGAAGAATTTTACAAAAAATAATGTCTATATATACTTTTTTTCTATCTTTGCCCACGGAATTGGCAATCGGAAGGCATATCTGCCTGCCGATGCAAGGGAATCCGGTGTGAAACCGGAGCTGTACCTGCAGCTGTAATCCTCATTAAAAATGTCTGTAACCACAGAAACCACTGTTGCGGCGACGCAATGGGAAGGTAGTACAGACAGAGGAGAGCCAGAATACCTACCAACTTCCATGACTAGAGTACGTAGCTTCCAGGATTAGAAGCAATGTCCCCCATACTATAATAATAGGTATCCTATTTTATCCTTTCGGGTCATTATTGTTTGCAATTAGAAGCGACGTACCGTTTTTATTTATTCAATAAAATCGGTAAACGATGGAACACAAGTATTGGCTTGGGGCAATGCTATTGTGCATCATGCAATCTGCATCCGCACAAAGTATTCTCAGTAAAGACGAGAAAGAACTGTCGCTACTGCTCAATGAAGTGGTAGTGACGGGTACAGGTACGGAACATTATCTCAAAGACGCTCCGGTGCAGACCGAAGTTATCACCGGAAAGGCATTGGAACAATATCAAGCCCGTAGTATAGACGATTTATTGAGCGGACTTTGTCCATCGCTTACCTTTCACGATGGAGATATGGGGAGCCATATCCAGTTGAATGGGCTCAGCAACGACTATCTCCTCATCATGATTAATGGAAAACGCATGAATGGAGACATCGGCGGCCAGAACGATTTGAATCAACTGAACCCCGATAATATTGAACGTATCGAGATTGTGAAAGGTGCGGCTTCATCACTCTACGGTAGCGATGCCATTGCCGGGGTTATCAATATCATCACCAAACGCAACAGGGAAAAAATGGAATTGAGCAGTACTACCCGTGTAGGCGAACATGGCGATGTGCGCCAAAGCAGTAGTTTTGGTTTCAAGTATGGAAAGCTGAAATCTGTGACCGGAATCAATTTCCGCCATACGGATGGTTGGCGTAACACTGACATGCAGTGGGATCAGAACCAATTAAAATCAGGTTCCACCTTGCAGACCGTAAACCGCTCTACCAACTACACACTGTCCCAGAACTTGGAATGGCAAGTCAATCGTAAACTGAACCTCACAGCCGAAGGTACTTATTACGAGCGATGGGTGATGCGCTCACACGGTGCTTGGAAGTATCTGTCCAATGATTTTTACTATCGCAACTATACCCTTGCAGCAGGAGGTAAATATAAACTGAACAACCGCAATTATATTACCGCTGATTTTACATACGGACGTTATGGATATTTTTACGATTATAAGTTGAACGAATATACCGATTACTTTATCGATAATAAAGACCACGACCGAATCACTTACTTTGCCGGACAGCGCATCAAGCAAAGTATCCAGAAACAAGCATTGGCACAGGTGAAAGGAATCTTCTACTTCGGCGATCGGCATATCTTGAATACCGGAATAGAATACCAATACAATCATTTGGAGTCACCCCACCGAATCGAAGGTAACGCAGCCTCCGTCTATACTCTCGCCGCATACGCCCAAGAAGAATGGACCGCCACGGAACATTTCATATTGACAGCCGGTGTGCGCGGTACTCAACATAAAGAGACCGGACTGAATCTCAGTCCGAAGGTATCTACACTTTATAAAGCGGGGGACTTCAACTTGAGAGCTTCTTATTCCTTGGGCTACAAAGCTCCTACCATCAAAGAACTTTATTATAATTATAGCGGTGTCATCGGCGGCGGTTCATTGACTGCTTACCATGGTAATACCGACCTCAAAGCCCAGACTTCACAATACGTCTCGGCAGGTATCGAATATGTGGGTAAAAAGTTTCAGGCAAGCCTGACCGGCTATATGAACCATATTCACAATATGATTGAACTGGTTGAAATACCGGTTAGTTCTGAGGAAAAATTCCTTGAGATAGAAAAGAGCAAGCAATACAAGAATCTGACAAAAGCGCGTATCTACGGCATGGACTTCAGTTTCAATTATCACCCCACAAAAGATATTGCTTTAGGAGGAGGATACAGTTATGCCGACCCTAAGGCACAATATCCCAATAAAGGTGATGATTACCTTAAGTACCTTTATATCGATGCCACCTCCAACCATAATATTACGTTTAATGCTACCTGGCGGCATTCATGGAATAGTTATTTGCTGAGAGTCGGTATCTATGGCAAGTACCAGTCCACCCGCCATTACATCAACGATAACAATGCCGATGCTTTCCAAACCTGGCGCATCAATACTGCCCATTCCCTGCTGAAAATGAAGAATTGGTCACTGACGATGAATGTTGGCGTAGATAATCTTTTTGATTATGTAGACCGTACCCCCTTCGGGCGCAACCGTGCAACTTCCACCCCAGGAAGAAATTTCTATGCATCGGCACTGATTAAATTCAAGAATAAATAATAAGTAGATATCCATCATTATTTAATGATTCATTCATAGTTTATAAATCTAATTCATTATCACATGAAAAAGTTTAAGTATTACTTGATGGCAGCTCTCGTGGCAGCCACAACTTGCACAGGATTTACATCCTGTAGTGACAACGACGATGAAGAAAGTACGGACAATCCGGCAATAGCAATCGTGACTAAGACTAAGAAGCACGACACTGCCCTTCTACTATGTACTTTCGGAAGTACCTACAACGAATCGCTCACCGTCTATGAAGATGTCATCAGCGACTTCAAAGCCAAGTTCCCTGACACTGACATCTACATGTCTTTCACCTCGCGTACTTGTATCAATCGCGCTGAAGCATCTACCGGAGAAGCGCGCTACAAACTGGACCATTGGCTGAAGGCCATCGGCAATGCCGGATACACACGTGTCGCTGTGCAGTCACTCCATGTCATCCCCGGTGAGGAATACCTTTCATTGATGAACACCGATATCAAAAAGAATTTCATGATTGATTGGTTCCCGCATATCGACGTGTTGAAAGGCGCCAATTTGCTTTCTACCGACGAGGATACAAAAGAAGTAGCTAAGGTGCTTTACGCCCACTACAAGGAGAAACTGTCAAGTAAAAGCAATCTTGTTCTCCTCATGGGGCACGGTAACCCCGACAAAAATTACAATGCCAACAGTAAATACAAAGAAACGCAAGAAGCTTTGCAAGCCCTTGCCGCTAATAAAAACATCTTTGTTGGTACTGTTGACTATGGAAACATGCTTTTCTGGCCTAAAGAAGAGGAAGAAGAGAGCAAAGACAGAATACCTGCAAGCGAAATCGGACAATATCCCAATTGTATCTACTCTCAAATTATGAAATACTGTGCAGACAACAATCTGGAGCCTAAAAATGTAAATGTATATCTTGCTCCTTTCATGTCAATCGCCGGAGACCATGCTCACAATGACCTTTGGGGCATAGAAGCTATGGCAGAAGGAGACGATTTAAGCAAAGTAGAACTCAATACCAACGAATTCAGCTGGCGTGAACGTTTGGAGAAAATCGGTTTCAAAGTAGATAGAACATTTGAAGCCCATCCTGTAGGCCAAGCCGGTGCCGATCATGGTATTAAGGATGGTTGCGGTATCAAGGCGCTGGGCAGTTATCCTGAAATCCGTAAGATTTGGGTGAACCATCTGTACGAAAACTGGAACGACGACAGCGCTTGGGAAAATGGTGAAGGTTATCAAGCGGAAGAATAACAAAAATAGCCGTTCTAATTTCTTTTATAAGTAAACCCGACACACAATCCAATAAGAATTGGAAGTGTGCCGGGTTCTTTTCTTAAGGTTCAGCTTTAGTTAGAAGAGAGAATTTATGTTTACCGTTTAAACCGATATGTAATATCATTAAAAACACCATTATCAATACGATACAACCGTTGGTTGGTACGCTCGGATTTCAGGCCGCCAAGACTTTCAATATACGGGCCTAATTTGATATACCGGAAATACTGTGTATTAAAACCGACAGGTAACTCCGGTTTTCCTGAATACCATCCTACTTTAATAGCCGGTCGATTACCGAGAAATTGAGCCAGTCGTGCCACTTCGGCAGGTTCGGCATCTCCACCCATAAAACAAACGCAAGTGATAGAATTGCCATACTTTTCAAGAAGTACCGACAAACTCTCTTCTGTCAGTAACTCTCCCACATTCTCCATTAAATAAGCACTATGACAACCCTTACATTTGTTGGGACAGTTGGAAATATTGATTGCCAACGTCACCTCATCCGGTATTTCCTGGAAAACAATATCATAATCAGTGTAACGGAGCATAGTATCTTCGTGCAGCCTCCTTTTGCCGTGGTTGTGAGAAATTACTTACGCGTTTCATATAACCTATGATACGAGTCAGATAATCAACATTATTACTATGGCACTTCGGACATTCTTCCAGATACCTTTTATCTATATGCTGGCAATCGTTACAGATTGTATTCGGAATATTAAAAGTAAAGTAATTACATCCTTCAGTTGCAGCTACACGAAGTAATTGCCTATATTGTTCTTTACTCAAATGTTCCTCCAAATTCATGTGCAGCGCCGAGCCACCTGTCAAATGTTCTATATAACGACGACCATGCAGACGGAACTTATCTACGATATTCAGCGAAGTATCTTCCACTATGTAGAAATAGCTGTTATAACAATCGCGAAACGTTTGGAAACCTGCTTCCTTATCCCATTTGGCATGTTTCACACCCACATTTTCAGCAGGAATCATTTCACAGTTGAATAACAAATCCTTTGTACGGTATTTTTTATTATATTTCTCAATGATACTCAATATTTCCTGTACAAAAGCTTCATACTTGGGATTGTCATTGATATCTATGCCCATGAATTGCGCAGCTTCTACCAATCCATTCACACCGATTGTCAAATATTGACGTCCCATATTGATATAACCGGCATCAAACAATGGAAGCATACCCTTATTTTGTAGTTGTTTCAGGTTCTCATTGTAAGCCATCTGTACTTTATGAACAAGATCCACAACTTCTTCAAGGAAGAAATGATAAATCAAACCGGACTTCACGGCATGCTGTATACACCGGTTCAAGTTAATTGTCAACACACTCTTTGAACCGGTGGACACACCACCCGCCCCCAATGTATAACTAAATCCATTATCTTGAATTTCGTTACGCAAACGGCAACAACTACTCAGAGAATCGGCATTATCACTCATATAGGTAAAGAACGAATGTCCTTCAGCATACATTTCTGCTGTGAAATCACCATATTCTTTATCCAGTACATCACCATCTTTTGTCAGCAATGCCATGGTTTCTACCGGGAAGGTCAGTACCGTTTTAGTACGTTCCTTGTTGAACCATTTCATAAATCGTTTCTGCAACCAGTTCAATGAGTCCCAGTCGGGTTTGCTTCCGTCCGGAAATACAAAATGCTCAAAAAGGCTATTGAAATAATATTTGTCATAATAAGCTACATTCCAAAATACAGCTTGAAAATTCCGGGCACCCGTAGGCTGATTAATAGAATAGACCACTTGTTCGAAACAATCCGTAATTACCTTGTCAATTGTTCGTTGCTTGGTAGAGAGATCGACCACCTTATCGGCATGTTTATAATAATCTTCACCAAACTCCTTACCAACAAAATAATTCATATACATCAGAAACTCCGGTGTGGCACAAGCTCCACTCAGCATGCTGGACACGATAAACACCATATTGATAAAACCTCCACAGAAAGATTTCAGGTTTGTAGGCGCCGTTGAATTACCACCAATCGACATCGTGCCACTTATCAGCCATGGATACATGGTGATACTTGCACAATAATTCGCCAGACTGGTTTCATCATTCTTATATATAAAGTGGTTATTCAGTAACTCAATATAACGGTCAGAGATTTCTTTGCCATACATATCCTTCAGGCGGTCAGTCAGTAGACGACGATTTAAACGAATAAAGTTAGCTTTGGGCAACTCACCGATTAAAGTAGCCACATTCTTATTTTCAACATTGGCATTGGCATCATACTTACTGCCTGTGGCAGGATTGGAAGCATCACAATAGTCCAACAAAAAACGAAGTTTATCACGCACTTCCCGATCTTCCAAATGTTTTTGGCGATATAACATAAACGATTTGGCAACAGCATAATAATGTTCCGCCATCAACGCCACTTCTACCTGATTCTGAATTTCTTCCACACTACTTCCGTCGCTGATGCTCACACGGCTGAGTATATTGGTAATGACATCCTGTGTAGCGAAACTACCCACTGATAAAAATGCCTTACTGATGGCATTTTTGATTTTGTCGAGTGAGAATGCTTCTTTCTTCCCATCTCTCTTGACGATAAAAGTCTCTGAATTAATCATGTCTATAATTTAAGATTTTAAAATTATTTACGATAAATTCAAACAACAATGCACAGAATACAAGTAATAAAATGAATCTTCAACGGACTCGTCCTATAGCTTTTCACCCGAAAGCATTGAATGAATGATTGATGAAACATGGCAGGTCTTCTGACTTACTTCTGTTGCAACGCCTTCCCGGTAGTTTTTATGACCAGTGGCATAGATAGGTTACTACACTCCTCCATATAAGGGAGACAAAGCTTACAGCTACGGGGATAGTTCCTGACTTCCACAGGATTCCCTTTTAATTCCTCGTCATGCTAGGATGATTTGGAAACCATTTTCATAGGACAAAGGTAGAAAGAAAATTGGCAATACAATGAAAAGAAGAAGAAAAAATATTAATACCTTCACAAGGTACTTTCCGTACCAGCGATTGGTATTCCCTGTATCAACCATTGGTATTTCCCGTACCAAACGTTGGAACCTTCTATATAACCTCTTGGTATTCTCTTTTTCCAATAGATAAAATATTTTAGAGAACTTATTTTTGCTCAGATATAGTTTTTTAATAACTTTGCAACGTTTTTTGGTTTCGTTCCTTTCTGGATAACACGAAAAGAACGATGAAAAGGGAATCAGGTGTAAGTCCTGAACAGACCCGCTGCTGTAAGTCCTTTTAATTCTTTGAATATACTCCGCCACTGTCTGCCAATCAGATGGGAAGGCTTTTCAAAGACGGACAAGTCAGAAGACCTGCCAAAAACGATATGGTTTTAACGCTTTCGGGAAATAAAGCTGTGAAACAATGAGTCTGGTAATTCTTTATCATTCATAAAGAAATCATTTCTCTTTGTCTATACTCTTTTTCTTTTCGGAAGCAAGTCAATGAATTTATAAGCTAATGGCTTGATATGAAATTTTTCACATACATCCTGTTTTGTATAGCCTGCTTGTG
This sequence comes from uncultured Bacteroides sp., assembly GCF_959029255.1. Taxonomy (GTDB): domain Bacteria; phylum Bacteroidota; class Bacteroidia; order Bacteroidales; family Bacteroidaceae; genus Bacteroides. The sequence goes on from NZ_CAUFUE010000001.1 coordinate 117,882, forward strand.
CCAAGTGGAAACAATGGCTCAAAATAAAGTAGTTTTATCGGGGACTGTTACCGACAAGCGCGGCATGCCTCTTCCGCAAGTAACAATTGCCGTTGAAAACACGGCTTTGGGGACTTATACGGATGATAACGGTCGATATTCTTTGCCCGTTACACCGGGTAAATATACTCTTGTCGCATCTTTTGTCGGTTACCAGGCTGTTAAAAACATACTTGACATTCGGAAGAATACAACTCTAAATTTCATATTGGAAGAGAATTCCGTTGTACTCAACTCTGTTGAGGTATATGGAAAGAGCCGGACACAGAAAGTCAAAGAAGGTGCTTTTACCGTCAATGCCTTTGATATAAAGCCTATAATCAATTCTCTGAATAATCTTAATGATTTGGTAAATCGTGCGACGGGTATTAAAGTAAGAGAAGAAGGTGGAGTAGGTTCTGATTTCGATCTTTCCATTAATGGGATGTCTGGTAATTCCGTTCGTTATTTCTTAGACGGCATTCCACTTGACACGAAAGGAAGTGGCGTGTCGTTGTCAAATCTACCGGTGAATATTATAGACAGGATTGAAATATATAAAGGAGTAGTGCCGGCCAACTTAGGTACGGATGCCCTAGGTGGCGCCATCAACATCATCACCAAACAGGAAAAAAAGAACTATTTAGATGTCTCGTATGGTATCGGTTCGTTTCATACGCATAAGGCGGACTTGAATGCGCAGTTTGTCGAACCTAAGACCGGGTTGATTGTCCGCCCTACCGTGGGAGTGAATTATTCGAAGAATGACTATATGATGAAGGGTGTTGAAGTATGGGACGAAGAAAGCCGTAAATATATATTAGCAAACCGTAAACGTTTCCATGACGATTATATTTCATTACTGGGACAATTGGAGGTTGGCTTTACTAATAAGCCATGGACAGATGCTTTCTTCATTTCCGGTTCATATTCCAAAGTTAATAAAGAATTACAGACAGGTTCTGTTCAGAGTAAAGTCTATGGTATGGCAGAGCGGGAAACAGATGCTTGGAATGTATCTGCACGCTATAGAAAAGATGATTTCATAATAAAATCCCTACAACTGAATGCACTATTCTCACATACATGGGATCATTCGTTAACGGTAGATACTGCCTATCGACAATACGACTGGAACGGTGATTATATAAACAGTTCGCGAAGTGAGATTATGGGAAGGGAACGCCTGATGCGTCATTACAAGCGCCCACTTACCATTGTACGCACTAATTTAGACTATCGTCTAAACAACCATCACAGCCTTAACCTGAATTATCTGTTAAACCGCATGGGGAATAACAGATATGACGAAATCGACACTGATTTTGAGCCTACTAATGACGTATTATCCAAACATGTATTAGGTTTATCATACAATCAATCTTTTTTTAACGAAAGAATGGAGAATGTCTTCTTCATAAAAAACTATATCAACCACCTGAACATCAGGCAAAATGATTTGCCCAGCATTACGGGATCTAATAGCGTAAAAGGCTCACAAACCAAAAATTATTGGGGATATGGAATAGGTTCACGTTTTTCCATACAAGACCCTTTTTCCATTAAATTTTCTTATGAGCATAGCGTTCGCCTGCCACTTGCCCGGGAATTACTTGGTAATGGCACTACGATATATGCCAATGTTACCCTGAAACCCGAAAGTAGCGATAATGTCAATATAGGAGTTTTCGGGACTTGGTATCCGGCCGATGGACATACCATTTATTATGAGGCCAACGGTTTTATTCGTAATGTGGACGATTATATCCAAGCCGTTGTATCGCAAAAGGAAGATGGAACCATGCAATATGACAATGTTCCGGCAGTACACATCAAAGGAGTAGAAGGCGAAATACAATATAACTGGCGAAATAAATTACAACTTTCCGGGAACATCAGTTATCAGGATGCACGGGATCAGAAAAAATATAAAACAGACGGAAAGCTCTCCGCCACTTATAACAACCGGCTTCCCAATCGTCCCTGGTTCTTTGGTAGTGCGGAAGCAAACTATACTTTTCATAATTTGGTATTTCCCCAGAGTAAGTTCCGCATGGGGTGCAGTTACCAATGGGTACATTGGTTCTACCTCTCGTGGGAAGCTTATGGCGCGGTAGAAAGTAAAGCGCGTATTCCGGCACAACATATTTGTAATGCCACCCTGACATACTCATGGAAACAAGATAAGTATAATGTTTCTGTGGAGTGTACTAACTTTCTTAACAAGACGGTATACGACAATTATAAATTGCAAAAGCCGGGCCGGGCATTCTTTGCCAAATTCAGACTTTTTATTCATTAATTTATCACATAACAATTATTTAAAATGAAAGATTTAAAATTTTTATTAGGTATGTTAGTCATGATAATGACTATTACATTCAGTGCTTGTTCGGATGATGAAAATCCGACACCCACTCCCGATCCGGACCCGTTAGAAGACAGTTACCATTTTGATATATGGATTGCTATAGACAAACACGGTGGTATGGGACGTGATGTAAAGACTTTGGTTAGAAGTGTATCTTCTTTAGAGGCAGACCAACCAATTATAGACTTCGTGGGCGAAGGTACGGAAGTAAACTCCAAACTGACACTGGAAAATATTATTAAAGGTGCTTATTATTATCAAGTTCCTGTCAGTGGTGACCGTTTCGGTAAATACACTTTATCTGATAATCAAATTAATATTATTCAGGAACAGAAATTCAAGGATAATGGTAACACATATTCTCCTCGTAAATATACATACGCTTGGATGCCGGATAATAAATTAATCATCATGGCCGCTAATGGAGATGGCACCAAGGTTATTTATACCCAACTTAATGCCTCCAACATGGAAATCCTGAAAGAAGGCACACTGGATATTCAAGTACCGGAAGGGTCAGCTTCATTTACAACCAGCGGCATTTTGACCTATCGCGAAAAAGACAACAAGCTTATCTATTTCTATTATGGAAAAGCTAAAAAAGGTGCTTTGAATTCTACTGCAACCAAAGTATTCACTACTGTAATCAATGCTTCTACAATGGCTGTGGAAAGCAATATACAAACTACTTTAATAGACGAAATGGTAGGTAGCGCTTATGGAGAGTTATTGCAGAAGTGTGTAGCCTTTGACGAAAACGGCAACCTTTATCTCGCCAGTCTGTCAAATGATGCAGACGGTGTGGAAAGATCCCACCTGTTAAAAATAAAAGCCGGAGAAAATGATTTTGACCCCAACTACGATGGTTTCAGTACTGACGGTAAGCTGCTCTCTATTGAATATTTAGGTAATAATAAAGTACTTGCTTATGCTCGTGAAGATCAACTTGGCACCAGCATAGACAGTTATAGCCATTATTATGCTATCATAGACCTGACAAATAAATCATATACACGCCTCAGTTATAACGGAACTAATCTGCCATATAGTGGTGGACGTTTCTCTCAACGCACTGCCATAGCCGGTGGTAAAGCCTATATCGGTGTCAATCCGGAAGACAGTAATCCTTGTATCTATATTTACGACATTGCAACCGGTACTGTAACTAAAGGCAGAGAAATCGCAGAAGGCTACTACTTTGAACAGATCCGTGTATTGGAAGATGAAAAATAATTTCTTTTTGCTATTCCTATTACTGCCTCTTTTTACACATGCGCATGAAGGAGGTAATTTTATTGCAGACGACCTTCTCGCCAATATGAAGCCTGGCGAGAAGGCTGCCCTGCTCATGGTACACTTTGGTACGACATACGATGATACCCGTACTGTAACGATTGATGCTATTAACTCTAAAGCTAAAGAAACCTTTCCTGAGTTAGAATTTAGAGAAGCTTATACCTCACGTATTATCATCCGGAGACTTAAGGAACGTGGTATTGATAAACTGACTCCATTGGAGGCTTTGCTCAAACTACGAAGCGAAGGATATACGCACATCGTTGTACAAAGTACCAATATCATTGACGGTGTAGAGATGGAATCCCTCCGTCGTGATGTGGAAAGCGTACAATCTTTCTTCCGGGAAATACGTGTAGGCACTCCTCTGCTCTACTCTGTGGAAGATACGGAAAAAGTAGTGAAAATCCTGGGTGAACGCCACCATGCGGTACAAGGCAAAAAGTCTGACCGAGAAAGTTTTGTATTGGTGGGCCATGGTACTTATACCCCCAATACTGCCATCTACAGTCAAGTAGACTATATGTTGAAAGCAAACGGGTTTACCAATTTCCATGTCGGTACAATCGAAGGATATCCTACTTTTGATACAGTACTGGCACAACTGAAGTCAGGAAAAGCCAGGCAGGTGACACTTATACCTTTTATGTTCGTTGCCGGAGATCATGCCCAAAACGACATCGCCGGAGAATGGAAGGAAATGCTCGAGAAAGAAGGTTTCAAGGTCAATACTTGTTTGGAAGGCTTGGGACAAGTGCCGGAGATACAAGACATATTCATTGACCATATCCGTTTCGGATTGAAACATCGTATGGTGGACATCATGGAAAAGAAAGCAGCCTATTCGAAAGGCTCTTGATGCACCATGTGTTTATTTTCAAAACAATGTACTTTATATTATAGGATACCGGGCATGTGCCTCGTATCCTATATTTCTTATATGATTCTTCATAGCCTTTGTAAAAAGCTTTATCTATGAATAAAAAGAAATTCCGTATCATCCTCATCTGTGTAGTCTTATTGATTGCATCTTGTTTTGCCATCTACCGGTATTGGTTGACCCCCACCCGTATTTTGATCATTAATCCCTTACCTGCACAAGCTGCGGATATCGCCTTGAACAATGATTGTCGCTTTATCGAAGTGACTTGTATAAAGATGGAGGAAGTTAAAGACCTCTCTCGCTATGATGCTATCATGATGTATGGCAGAGGACTCTTTTTGGATGATACACAAGTAGCTGAGATGAAGCGTGTAGCGACCGGAGGTACTCCCATCTTTACCAATGCTCTGCGGAATTTTAATTTTATAGCTAACTACAACATCACTCCCGAGCAGCAAACTACTTTACAGACCTATTTCCAGAATGCCTGTAAAAAAAATTACAGGAACGCACTACGTTATCTAAGACAAATTGCGACTCCCCATCGTTGGGGTGACCGAGAGTTTGAAGCTCCTGTGGAACTACCCGATAACCTGTATTATCATCAGGAATACGGCCGGTATTTCAAAACTCACCAAGAACTAACGTCCTATCTCAAACATAAAGGCTGTTATCATGAAGGTGCACGCAATCTCGCTTTAGTCTCGGGTGTAAGCTTTCCGATGGAAGGTAACCGTGCTCATGTAGACACGCTGATTTCCCGCTTGACACAAGCTGGCTTCAATGTCTATCCCATTACCGGCAGTGGTAAGGGGCGTGAACATCTGATACGTTCGCTGCATCCCGACGGTATGGTCTACCTACCTATGGGACGATTGGGAAACGATTCATTGATCCACTGGTTTCACGAAGAAAACATTCCTCTTTTCATGCCTTTCCCTTTGATACAACCGCATGAAGAATGGTTGGACCCTAATCAGCCCGTCAGTGGCGGTACTTTAACCGCACGTGTAGTAGTTCCTGAAATAGACGGAGGTATGGCTCCTTTCTGCATCTCTACACAGAACGAGAACAAAGAAGGCTATTTCCTACACACTCCTGAACCGGAACGGATAGATGCGTTTATAGAACATATCAGCCGGTATATGGCATTGCGTGATAAAAGCAACTCGGAGAAGCGAGTAGCCATCTGTTATTTCAAAACACCGGGTAAGGATGCCCTGCTGGCAAGCGGAATGGAAGTAGTCCCTTCTTTGTACAATTTCTTAAAACGGCTTCGTAATGAGGGATATAATGTAAACGGACTACCTGACACGCTTGAGGAGTTCAAGAAGTGTATCTATCGAGATGGTTCAGTGATGGGTTCTTATGCCAAAGGTGCCCAAGAACAATTCTTGCAGACGGCACATCCCGTATGGTTATCTGTCGGACAATATGAACAATGGGTACATAAAGAGATCATTCCAACCAAGTACAAGGAAGTAACAGACCGTTATGGGGATGCTCCCGGTAATTTGCTGGCAACAGAAGACAGCATTGCCATCGCTTGCCTGCGGTTCGGGAATATTCTCCTTTTCCCCCAACCCCGTCCGGCTTTGGGCGAGGATGAATTCAAACTAGTGCATGGAATGCCCGTAGCCCCTCCCCACAGTTATTTGGCTCCTTATCTGTATATGCAAAAAGGCTTTAAGGCAGACGCACTTATCCATTTCGGTACACATGGTAATTTGGAATATACTCCCGGTAAAAATGTAGCCTTGTCACAAGCAGATTGGGCGGAAGCTCTCATCAATAACCTGCCGCACTTCTATTTCTATACTACCGGAAACGTAGGCGAAGGTATCATAGCCAAACGACGTACTCATGCCGTACTGGTCACCCACCTTACTCCACCCTATGTCGAAAGCGGTATGCGCCAACGTTACAATTCCTTATTGGAAGACATACATAAGGTGTTGGATGAAGGAACCCTTCGCCACCGTATGCTTGGAATGCGCATCAAGAAAGAGACCCTGCGTTTGGGACTGCATCGTGACCTCGGGTTGGATTCTATACCCGACCGTCCTTATAGCACCGAAGAACTGGAACGGTTGGATGCTTTCACAGAAGAGATAGCCAATGAAAAAATAATCGGCGCCTACTATACCATGGGAGAGCCCTATTCCTCCCGTGACTTACTGACTACTACTCTGGCCGTATCCGCTGATCCATTAGCCTATGAAGCCGCAAAGAGAGACCGGGATAATGGTAAAATAACGACAGAACAATTACAAGATTTTACTTATATAGCTCATCATTATCTGCCAGCTGCACGAAAACGGCTGACCGCTTTCTTGCAAAATCCCCCGAAGGATACAGCTGGAGTATTACCGGAACTTCGTCCGGCTCTACGTTATCGGGAACAACTGATTACTTCCACAGCCAATGAAATCAACACGATGGTACATGCGCTGAACGGAGGTACTGTATTTCCTGCTCCAGGCGGAGACCCGGTACTGAACCCGAACGTCCTTCCCACAGGACGGAATATGTATAGCGTCAATGCCGAAATGACTCCCAACCCGAGGGCATGGGAAGATGGAAAACGACTGGCTGAAACAACCTTGAAACAGTATGTGAGCAAACATGGGGAATATCCGCGTAAAGTAAGTTATACATTCTGGGCCGGTGAGTTCATCACCACTGAAGGTGCTACTTTGGCGCAAGTATTCTGGATGTTAGGAGTAGAACCGGTACGTGACGGTCAAGGTCGGGTAGTCGACTTAAAATTAGTGTCCGGCAAAGAATTAGGACGTCCCCGCATCAATGTTGTAGTTCAGGTATCCGGGCAACTCAGAGACATTGCCGGATCCCGTCTGAAACTGCTTACAGATGCCATACGCCTGGCTTCCCAAGCCAAAGATGAGACTTACCCCAATTATGTATCATCGGGCACTTTGCTACAAGAAAAATTGTTGCTTGAAAAAGGGACTTCACCCAAACGTGCTCGTGAAATGTCGGTAATGCGCGTTTTTGGTCCGGTAAACAGTGGATACAGTACAGGTATCATGGGATATACGGAAAACAGTGGTTCGTGGGATGATGAGAAAGAAATAGCTCATGGATATCTTAACAACATGGGAGCTGTTTATGGAGATGAAGATAATTGGGGAAGTTATCAGAAAGATTTGTTTGCCTCGGCTCTTGCGGAAACCGATGTTATCATACAGCCCCGTCAAAGCAATACATGGGGGCCTGTCTCTCTGGATCATGTCTATGAATTTACGGGAGGTATGTCTTTGGCTGTAAAAACTCTGACAGGAAAAGAGCCAGACGCATATATGGCAGATTATCGTAACCGTACCAACCGCCGTATACAAAATGTTAAAGAGGCGATTGCCGTAGAGACCCGAGCTACTATACTGAACCCGACTTTTATAAAAGAACGCATGAAAGGCGGGGCCGGTACAGCACAAATGTTCGGAGAAATATTTCGTAATATCTTTGGTTGGCATGTGATGCGTCCGTCAGCCATGGACAAAGAGCTATACAATGATTTGTATAAAATGTATATAATCGATGAGAACCGGCTGGGTATTCATGACTATTTTCGTCGTGTCAATCCGGCTTCATTTCAGGCTATGACTGCCGTAATGCTGGAAAGTGCCCGCAAAGGTTACTGGAAAGCGACTGAGAACCAGTTGAAAACTACTGCCACTCTCCATGCACAGATTACTCGTGAACAAGGAGCTGCATGCACGGAATTTGTTTGTGGCAATATTAAATTACAAGGCTTCATATCAGAATTACTGGACAATCAGAACAGAGCAGAGTATGACCGGGACATGGCGGCCGTACACGAATCCAGTACAGCGAAGGGTAAAAACATCGTACTCAAAGAGCGTAAACTAACTTCCGAACAGGTCATCCGTAAGAATACGGTAAACGGTCTAATTATCGGTATCAGTGTTCTGCTCGTATTCATCGGGATGGTATGGTTGCTGAAACGGAGAAAAAAAGAGTAAAATGGAATATATCATTCATATATTAGCCGTCTTTATTGCTCTTGGTTTCTTACTGAAAGTAGGGTTTTATCATCGTTGGGGTGTGATAGCGACCGCCATAGGCTGCGCTTTATTCGTCTGGTGGATAACTCCGTGGATAACCGAACTATCCCAACCGGATATGGCGGCATTTTTTGCTTCCCGTTCGCAAATGCTTGACCTCTCTGTCGGCATTACTTTGGAAGCTGCCTTTATGATTACTTTCTGTTTCAACTGTTTTGCCGAAACAAGAAGTAGGAATACATGGCTCAAACAGTTGGTTACGAAATTATTAAGAATTTATCCCGGTATAATCATCGGCGGTGTACTATGTTATGTATTGGCATTACTGTTGTTTTCCTTTCCCGGAATGGATTTTGACAATCTCAGGTGGATAATGTCTGTAGCCACTCTCCTATTTGTCTGTGGTGGCAGTTGGTTACTCAAATACAGTATCGGTAATGAACCGTTACGTCTGGAAGTACTGTTCATTGTAAATCTGTTTATTGTACTGCTAAGTATTATCGTTACCGGCTATTAGAACTTACAATTATAAATTATAACCATCACATGGAAACTATTTCAAACACATTATTTTGGATATCCAATGGACTGTTGGTACCCGTTGTCGTACTGTTACTTTTGTTTTTCCTACGTGCCATCCTTCTAATCGGAGGTTTCTTCGGAGAATTTTATCAACGGAGAAAATTACAGAAACAACTTGCCGAGATGCTGGAAAGTGTCACTTATGAAACTGTAGACGAACAATTGCGGCAGTTTCCTTCAACAGGAAATTCTCCTCTTCTCCGTTGTCTGAAAAAACTATCCGAACACCGGAACAACCCAGCTTATTGTGTACGGTTGCTTGCCAACTATGAGGTAGATGCCGAAAAAGAGTTAGGACGTTCACGCACATTCATAAAACTTGGGCCAATGCTAGGGTTGATGGGGACTCTCATTCCTATGGGACCTGCTCTGGTTGGTCTCGCCACCGGTGATATATCCTCCATGGCCTACAATATGCAAGTGGCTTTTGCCACTACCGTAGTAGGTATGGTAATTGCCGTAATCGGTGTCATTACCCTGCAAGTAAAACAACGTTGGTATGCCCGGGAAATGAACGATTTGGAATACCTTGACAAGATTTTTAGAAATGAAACCTCCAATCCTATGAACCAATGAAACGGAATAGATTACTTCATAATGATACAGACTCCGATCCTATGGGTACAGTAGCCAACTTGTTCGATGTAGCCATGGTATTTGCCGTCGCCTTGATGGTAGCCCTTGTCTCCCGTTTCAATATAACGGAATTTTTTTCAAAGGAAGATTTCACGATGGTTAAAAATCCGGGTAATGAAAATATGGAAATCATCACAAAGAAAGGACAAGAGATTAAGAAATACACTCCCGGAGATAAACAAAACACTTCAGGTAAAAGAGGTAAAAAAGTAGGGATCGCCTATCAATTGGAAAATGGTGAAATCATCTATATTCCGGAATAATTGTATTCTGAATTTGTTTCCATCTTATGGAAAGTTCCGGTTTCATATCTGAAATATGCCAAATAGAACGTATATTTGCATACCAATATATATGATATATGAAACAACCTAAAATAATTGTTGCCGGACTTGGGCCGGGCAATGAAGAAGATATTACACCTGCCGTGATTTCGGCTTTGCAAGAGGCGGACGTAGTGGTGGGATACAAATATTATTTCCGGTTTGTAACTCCTTATCTCCGCCCTGAAACCGAGTGCGTGGATACCGGTATGAAGCGGGAACGCGTCCGTGCAGAGCAAGCCTTTGAACTGGCGGAACAAGGTAAAACGGTATGCGTCATCAGTTCCGGTGACGCGGGAATTTACGGTATGACGCCGCTTATTTATGAAATGAAGCGGGAACGCGGCAGTTCCGTGGATATAGTTTCGTTGCCGGGTATCAGTGCTTTTCAGAAAGCAGCGTCCCTGCTAGGTGCGCCGGTCGGTCATGACTTCTGCGTTATTTCACTTTCCGACTTGATGACTCCTTGGGAACGTATTGAGAAAAGAATAATAGCTGCTGCGACAGCAGATTTTGTTACCGCCGTATATAATCCTAAAAGTGAAGGCCGCTACTGGCAACTATATCGTTTGAAAGAGTTATTCTTGCAAGAAGGCCGTTCTCCCGAAACTCCGGTAGGATATGTACGCCAGGCAGGCAGACCGGAGCAAGAAGTACATATCACTACGTTGGAAGCTTTCAATCCCGAAGATGTCGATATGTTTACGGTGGTGCTTATAGGTAACTCACAGTCATACGAATGGAATGGGATACTGATTACACCACGAGGATATTACGGGGAAGAGTCTCAAAAAGCTAAACATCATCTTCAGGAGAACAAACATCATCCTGAAGAAACTAAACATCATCCTGAGGAGAGCGAACATCATCTTCAGACCAATAAAGGTCAGGATATCATGATACGCAGTTTCCGTACCATCGAAAAAGAATTAAAGAATAAGAATATTCCCCTCGACCATAAATGGGCGCTTTTGCATGCCATACATACTACAGCCGATTTTGAAATGGAGGACTTACTTCACACGGATACCGGTGCCGTAGCTTCCCTTTATCAAAGTATTGCCGAAGGTCGTATCCGTACAATCATCACTGACGTGACAATGGCTGCCAGCGGCATCCGCAAGGGAGCTTTGGAACGACTCGGTGTAGAGGTAAAATGCTACCTTGGCGATTCCCGCACAGCGGCAATGGCTACCGAGAAAGGTATTACACGTACTCAGGCGGGCATTCGCCTTGCGGTAGAAGAACATCCTGATGCGCTTTTTGTGTTTGGTAATGCACCTACGGCATTGATGGAGCTCTGTGATTTGATACGCAAAGAGAAGGCGCATCCAGCCGGAATAGTCGCTGCTCCCGTAGGTTTTGTGCATGTACAGGAATCAAAACACATGGTGAAACCATTTAAAGAAATACCGAAAATCATAGTAGAAGGACGTAAGGGAGGAAGTAACCTTGCCGCAACATTGGTAAATGCTGTGCTTTGCTATAACGATGCGGAACAGTTGCGACCGGGAAGGGATGTCTAAATAAATAATTTATTGGCATTACCTTAAAATAAAAAGTTATCTTTGTTCTATCGTAATCTTAAAAGTAAGTGATATGAGTAATAAGATTTATCCTATCGGCATCCAGAACTTCGAGAAGATTCGTCGGGAGAATTATTTCTACATAGATAAAACCGCATTGGTTTATCAATTGGTAAAGACAGGCAGTTATTATTTCCTGAGCCGTCCCCGCCGTTTCGGTAAGAGTTTGCTTATCTCTACCCTTGAAGCTTACTTTCAGGGAGAGAAAGACCTTTTTGAGGGTCTGGCAATGGAGAAGCTGGAAAAAGATTGGATAAAATATCCTATTTTTCATTTAGATTTGAACATCGGAAAATACGATGCTCCGGACAGTTTGGATAACATATTGAATGAAGCCCTTTTGGGTTGGGAAGCCCTCTATGGAACCGGTATGGGAGAAGTAACTCTTGCCCTCCGTTTTAAGGGAGTGGTGAAACGGGCTTACGAAAAGACAGGGCAGCGTGTCGTCATCCTTGTCGATGAGTACGACAAGCCTATGTTGCAGGCCATCGGCAACGAAGCTTTGCAGAAGGAATACCGCAACACGCTGAAACCTTTCTACGGTGTACTGAAAACCATGGATGGATGCATCAAGTTTGCCATGCTCACAGGAGTTACGAAATTCGGCAAGGTTAGTGTGTTCAGCGACCTGAACAATCTGAATGATCTCTCAATGTGGAACAAATACATTGATATCTGTGGTATCAGTGACAAAGAACTTCACGAATATCTGGAGACTGAAATGCATGAATTTGCCGATGCTCAAGGTCTATCGTATGAACAATTCTGCAATAAACTGCGCGAATATTACGACGGTTACCACTTTACGCATAATTCCATCGGTATGTACAATCCTTTCAGCCTGCTCAACGCCTTTGACCGCAAAGAGTTCGGCAGTTATTGGTTTGAAACCGGTACACCCACCTATCTTGTGGAATTGTTGAAGAAGCACCATTATGACCTGGAGCGTATGGCTGATGAAGAGACCGATGCCCAAGTGCTGAACAGTATTGATTCCGAATCAACCAATCCCATTCCGGTGATTTATCAAAGCGGATACCTCACGATTAAGGGGTATGATGAGCGCTTCGGCATTTACACTTTAGGTTTTCCCAACCGTGAGGTGGAAGAAGGCTTTGTGCGTTTCCTGTTACCTTTCTATGCAAATACCAATAAGGTAGAAGCTCCTTTTGAGATACAGAGATTTGTTCGGGAAGTAGAATCGGGTGATTACGACTCTTTCTTCCGCCGTCTTCAAAGCTTCTTTGCCGATACCCCCTACGAACTGGTTCGTGACCTGGAACTGCATTATCAGAATGTCCTGTTCATCGTCTTCAAGTTAATGGGATTTTATACAAAAGTGGAGTATCACACGAGTGAAGGCCGTGTCGACCTTGTTTTGCAGACCGACAAATACATCTATATCATGGAATTCAAACTGAATGGAACGGCGGAGGAAGCCTTGCAGCAGATTAATGACAAACACTATGCACAACCTTTTAAGGCGGACAGCCGCAAGCTCTTCAAGATAGGTGTGAATTTCAGCTCACAGACGCGTAACATCGAACGTTGGATTGTAGAAGAGTAATTCCAAACTTTATTACGTGCTGAATTCAATCAATAAAAAATGAAACAAAAGTTCATAATCATAGGAATGGACGACAAGCGGGAACCCTTTTTCCCACCGGAAGCTTTGGCGCATATCCGGCGGGGAAAAGTCTTCTCGGGCGGCGTACGGCACAAGGAAATAGTGAAAAGTTTGCTGCCGGAAGATGCCGAATGGATTTCTATCACTGTGCCATTGGAACATGTGTTCCGCCAATACGAAAAGGTATCTGCCGAAACAGACGAAACGATTATTGTATTCGCTTCGGGCGATCCGCTCTTCTTCGGCTTCGCCAATACGGTGAAACGCAAACTGCCGGATGCTGAAATACATCTTTATCCTACATTCAACTCTTTGCAGACATTGGCCCACCGAATCGTGATGCCATACGACGATATGCGCACCGTATCACTGACGGGGCGCCCCTGGCAAGAGTTTGACCGGGCGATAATAGAACGTGTGCCCAAAATCGGCATCCTCACTGACCGCGAGCATACTCCCGCCACTATCGCTGCACGTATGCTGGAATACGGTTACAACTATTATATGATGTACGTGGGAGAACATCTTGGCAATTGCGAAAAAGAACGCATCCGCTGCATGACTCTCGAAGAGGCCGCTCAAGGCACTTTTGAGCACCCCAACTGTCTGGTACTATGCAGCCACCCTGTCCAGACCGGAACAGACAGCCTGTTCAGTACTAAGCAGCCATCCTGTTCAGTGCAGCCCCGTCCCTTCGGCATTCCCGATGGAGATTTCGAGCACCTTGACGGCCGTGCCCGCATGATTACCAAATCGCCTATCCGCCTGCTTACATTGCAGGCGCTTGAACTGAACCGACGTCGTGTCTTTTGGGATATAGGTTTCTGCACCGGCTCTGTTTCCATAGAAGCGCGTTTGCAGTTTCCACATCTTGCCGTCATTGCTTTTGAGATACGTCCGGAAGGTGAAAAGTTGATGAACACCAATGCCCGCCGTTTCGGCGCTCCGGGCATCAAGGCGATAATCGGAGATTTCCTGAAAGAAGAAACCAATCAACTCCCCCGCCCCGACGCGGTCTTTATCGGAGGGCATGGCGGACACCTGCGGGAAATGCTGGTGCGAATCAAAAGCATTTTGCAACCCGGGGGATGTGTTGCCTTCAACTCTGTATCGGCAGAGAGCAAGGCAGCCTTTATCGACGGTGCCGAAACTGCCGGGCTGATACTTCAGCCTTCCCTGCGGATTGCCCTGAATGATTATAATCCTATCGAAATAATGAAAGCCACGCTTTCCTGAAATATATATTATTGTATGAAAACAGCTATTATCCTCGTTTCTGAAGTCAGTCTGAGTACGGCGCAATTGCTGCTCAGTGAACTGTCGGAAGAAAAATCCGAGACAAAAACGGAAATAGAAATATTCACTCCCCGGCACGAAGGCGGGTGTACCCATATTGAATCCGTAAGTAGTTTTACGTCCGAGAACTTCAATCGTTTTGATGCCTTTATCTTTATCGGAGCCATGGGCATTTGCGTACGTGCCATTGCACCGTGTATGAAGAACAAATATACCGACCCCGCCGTGATATGCGTAGACAGCATAGGAAAACATGCCATTTCCGTTCTTTCAGGACACATCGGAGGCGCCAATGAACTTACAAACAAAGTTGCAAGCATACTGGGAGCCGAACCGGTGGTAACTACGCAAAGCGACCTTACCGGGCTATGGGCTCTCGATACTTTGGCGGAACGCTTCAACTGGTTTCCCGTCATCAGCGCCGAATCTTCCGCACTCCTGATGGCCGAGCTTGCTACTACTGAGGAAGAAAAAGTAAGAGCCTGCATGAATGGACATATCAGTCTCTTTGTTTCGGGTAAACCCACAGCCCTGCTACTCACCATACGCGACGAGGGCACAGAGTGGATGGAAGCAAATCTGCCCCCTCATGTTCAGGTTTTTTACAATGCCAAAGATTTCAAGCCTTCAGATTTCAAGCTGATATTATGCGTATCTACCCAAGCACCCAACTCGGAAGAGGTGCCGATGATTTGCTATGTGCCTTGTGCTGTTCATCTGGGCATCGGACTTGCACGTCAGGCTGGTCCTACCCGCAAAGTACAGAAGGCAATATTTGAGGACCTGCAACGCGAAGGTATCTTCCCACCCGCCATCGCTTCCATTTCTACCATTGATGTCAAAAGCGGAGAGCCGGTAGTGAAAGCGCTCAAAAAGAAATATCCCGTTTATTTCTATGCTGCGGAAGAATTGGCGAAAATAGAAGTCCCCCATCCCAGCAAGACGGTGATGAAGCATATAGGAACCCCGAGTGTATGCGAGGCAGCCGCACTCTTGTCTTCGGGAAACGGTGAGTTGCTGATGCCGAAGAAAAAAGGAGAGAACTATACCGTAGCTGCCGCTGTCGATTCAAGGATTCTCCGCAGGGGGCATATTGAAATTGTGGGTGCCGGTCCGGGCGACCCTGACCTTATATCCGTTCGTGGACGCCGGATGCTGGAGAAGGCAGACCTTATCTTGTATGCAGGCAGCCTTGTGCCCCGTGAACTGACATTGTGCGCCAAACCGGGCGCCACTGTGCGCAGTTCCGCATCCATGAATCTGGAAGAACAGTTTGCCTTGATGAAGGAGTTCTATGACAAAGGCAAATTTATTGTACGCTTGCATACCGGTGACCCGTGTATCTACGGAGCCATTCAGGAACAGATGAATTACTTCGACCAATATGGAATGAGCTATCACATCACTCCGGGAATATCTTCTTTCCAGGCTGCCGCTGCCGCTTTGAAGTCGCAGTTCACGATTCCTGAGAAGGTGCAAAGCATTATCCTGACTCGTGGCGAAGGTCGTACGCCTATGCCAGAACGGGAAAAGTTACATCTCATGGCACGTTCGCAAAGTACTATGTGCATCTTCCTCAGCGCAGGCATCGCCGGGCAGGTGCAACAGGAACTTTTGCAAGAATATCCTGAAACAACCCCTATTGCCGTCTGCTATCATCTGACGTGGAAAGACGAACGCATCTTCCGTGGCGAGCTCAAAGACCTTGCCAAAATTATAGAAGAAAATAAACTGACGCTGACAACCATGATTGTGGTGGGTGAAGCGATTGGTAACCGGGAAGGGTTGTCACGACTCTATGCGGATGAATTCAAACATTTGTTCAGGAAATGAAAATACAATATCTCAGGCACATTTGTGTCTGCCAACTAATCAACGATTTATGATACTGATTTTAGGTGGAACTACCGAAGGACGTATAGCTGCCCGAACCCTTGAGGAAGCCGGAAAGCCCTTTTACTATTCTACAAAGGGGGATGAACAGGAAGTGCCTCTTCACAATGGTATCCGCCTGCAAGGGGCGATGGATACCATTGATTTGGAAGCGTTCTGTCGGAAAAATTATATCCGGATCTTGATTGACGCTGCGCACCCTTTTGCCGAACAGCTTCACTGGACGGTGGAAGAAGTAGCTGGGAAGCTCGACATCCCCGTCATCCGATATGACCGTATCTTCCCCGAACGGAATGAAAAAGACATCATTTGGTGCGAGAATTACGAGGATGCTATCCAAAACATAAAAAAAGAGGGTGTTTTCACTTTGCTGGCGCTTACCGGAGTACAAAGTATATGCAAGCTCAAAACACTCTGGCAGGAAAGCATTTGTTGCTACTTCCGCATCCTCGACCGGGAAAGTTCACGTAAACTGGCAAAACAACAAGGATATCCAGAAAAGCACCTGTACTATTACCATGCCGGTGAAGATGAACGGCTACTGATGCGTCAGTTACATCCCGAAGCGATTCTCATCAAAGAAAGCGGAGTATCCGGCGGTTTCATGGAAAAGGTTGAAGCTGCCCGTGAACTGGGGATTCAAATCTTTGCTCTCCGACGCCCCGCAATGCCTGAAACATTCTTGCCGGTCAATGGCGAGCACGGACTCAGGCGGATGGTAGAAAAGCTGCTACCGGATTTCTATCCTCTGCACAGCGGACTGACGACCGGAACTTGCGCAACAGCCGCTGCCGTAGCTGCCACTTGGGATTTGTTCAATGTATCTCAGAAGCCACGTCCTGCGGAATTTCCGGTAGTGCTGCCCTGCGGGGAAACCATTATGGTGCCTGTGGAAAAGCAGGAACGGCTACCTCATACCAGTTTCATGAATGATGACTGGATGATGGAGACGGAAGCGTACGTTATTAAAGATGCGGGCGACGACCCCGACATTACCGACGGCATGCAAATCAGGGCCAACGTGGCTGTACCTTTCAAGATGGATGATTCTTCTCCCAAGGATACGGTAAACGAAAGCGACTATAATATCATCGTATGTGGTGGCGAAGGTGTCGGCATTGTCACCATGCCCGGCCTGGGACTTGAGGTGGGAACATCCGCCATCAACAGCACTCCACGAAAGATGATTGAAGATAACGTGAAGCGATGCCTCAAGCAACAGCATATACTCAATGAACCCAATCCTTTTGTGGTCACTATCTCCGTCCCCGGTGGAGAGGAAATAGCTAAACGGACTTTCAATCCCCGCTTGGGCGTGGAAGGGGGGATTTCTATTATCGGTACATCGGGTATCGTTAAACCTTTCTCATCCGAGGCATTCGTCAACTCCATTCGTAAGTCCATGGAGGTGGCACGTGCCACGGGCAGTCTACGTTTTGTCATCAGTTCAGGAGCCAAAAGTGAACGTTTCATCAAGGCATATTACCCAGACCTGCCCGGACAGGCATTTGTGCACTATGGCAACTTTATCGGCGATACTTTGAAAATTGCCGCCGAACTGGAATTGCCGCGCGTCACTCTGGGAGTAATGATAGGCAAAGCGGTAAAATTGGCCGAAGGAAACCTGGATACCCACAGCAAAAAAACAGTAATGAATAAGAGTTTTATTCAGGAGATAGCCCGGCAATCGGGCTGTAAAGAAGAGACAATCATCTCTATTGAACAGATGAACCTGGCTCGTGAGTTGTGGGACATTATTCCTGCCGACAGACTGGATAATTTCAGTAAACTGTTGATTGAGAATTGCCACCGATACTGTGACCCGCTTCTACCCGACGGAGAACTGACTATATTATTAATCACTGAAGACGGAAAGATATACGCATGAGAAAAATTATTATCACCTTTTGTTTTGCATTAATGGCTTTGGCAGGAATGGCGCAATCTCCTTTTTCCTTCCATACCAAGGCGGGAATAGGTACTTCCAATTTTTGGGGTAAACATTCAAACAGCGAAACTAAGATAGCTTATAAAATAGGAGTTGGCGCCGAATATGCGCTGAACAGAACTTGGGTGTTACAATCCGCATTGGAATTTGTATCCATAGGCGGCAAGGATGAAATAGGCCATGTGGGGAATGCCGATATAAACGAGTTATACCTCCAATTGCCGATTATGATGGCTGCCCGCCTGCGGCTGGGCAAGGATTATCATGCTTCACTGAGTGCCGGTCCTTACATAGCCTGCGGCGTAGGTGGAAAAACAACCGGAGAGTTGTTCAGGGAATATAGTGATAACAGCAATTATCGGTTTAAGCTGGATACTTTCGGCAGCATGCAAAATCAGAATATGGGAAACAAACGATTTGATGCCGGATTCGTTATAGGACTGATGTTTGAATATCGCAAGTTCATGTTTGGTGCGGATGTGCAAGTGGGACTGGTGAAAATCAACGAACAGATAAGCCAAATGATAGGTTCTACGGAAGACGGCGCTTTTCTGCCTAAGAACTTTGCATCGTTCTTTACTTTGGGATACAGGTTCTAAAGGCTGTCTGAAAGTTCTAGTTTCTTATCCTGGAGGCTTTGCCTTTTTATAATAAAAACAGAGAAGTTCGGTACATAAAACTCCGGGCTTCTCTGCTTTTTTTAATGGCAAGCGGTTCTTACTTTTTAAGATGTTCATTAGCCAAAGTACTTACCTTTTCTTTTGCTTGCTCTTCCAATTTCTGAAGAGCACTGTACACTTCGTTTTTCAGCTTTTCAGCCTCGGAGCTATGTGCCAAACGATAAGCTATGGCTCCAATAATTGAACCTAAACCCAGTCCAATCCAAAAATGAGAGTTTCGACATTCCATAATCAAGTCAGGTTTTAATAAGTTAATATTCAACGAACCCGATAAAACCGTTCTATCAAGGTTCGAATTGAGAACACCGTACTTAACTATTGGTTCAATAGGCAGAAAAGAAATTAACGACAATTTCAGTATTTACAAACTTAATACGCCTACTTATACTTCATTTTCTATCAAAACTACTTTCAATAAATCCTCAATACTTTCCACTTTCACGGGAGCTTTTCCCGGCAGATGCAGCATAAAAGAGCCGTCTCCCTTCAAATCACCGGTTTCAATAAATGTATCCGATTCTATATTGCGGTTTGCCAGTATTCCGTTACGCTGCAACGCCTTACGTACCATGGCATACTTTTGTCCATGTCCCACCAAACGTATCTGCGAGGTATATTCATTATCTACCCTGAACAATCCCGTCTCCAAATCAAAAACAATGCCTTTACGAGCAAAGAAGTTACTCAGGCTACCATTCAACGAGAGGTCTTCAGGAGTGCCGATAGTGACTCCGTTCACCTTATCCATCAGCCAGATTTTATCGGCTATCTGCAAGGCAAGCTCCAGGTCATGGGTAGAAAGGAAGATGGTTTTATCCGTTTGCCGACTGAGGTGATGCAACAGTTGCATCATTTCCACTTTACTGGGAAAATCGAGGAAAGCAGTAGGCTCATCCAGATAGATGACAGGCGTTTCCTGAGCAAGCGCTTTGGCTATCATCACTTTCTGACGTTCACCGTCACTCAACGTATGAACCATGCGATGCGTCAAATGTGGAATACCTACCAGGGCGATGGAATGTTCCACAATCTCTTTGTCCTCTTTGGAGAGAGTACCCCAGAAACCGGTATAGGGACTACGCCCCAAACCAATCAATTCGTTTACGGTCATATTACGGATTTCGCATTTCTCCGTCAGCACAACACTGATGACGCGCGAAAGTTGTTTATCTGTATAATCACCGATTTCCTTTCCCTGAATATGTATTTCGCCATCCAGCTTGGGCTGGAAAGCGGACAAGGTACGAAGTAGAGTAGACTTCCCTACTCCATTGGCGCCTAACAAGCAGGTCAGTTCTCCACCATTGATATCGGCGCAGATACCGCTAGCCACTACTTTTACATCCCCTTTCCCCGGATAACCGATAGAAAGATTTTCAATATGTATCGTCTTTTTATTCAAAACCAACTTACGAATTACAAATTACTCATTTAATTCACTTTTACGTTTTCTGAACAGGACGGATGCCACTACGGGAGCACCTACCAGGGCTGTTACAGAATTAACGGGCAAAGCTCCTTCAAAGCCCGGCATACGGGCTATGAGGTTACAAACCAGAGCCAAGGCGGCACCTACCAGCAAAGTGGCAGGCATCAATATCCGATGATCGGACGTATGAAAAATAGCGCGGCACAAATGGGGTACTGCAAGGCCGATGAACATAATAGGTCCGCAATAGGCAGTTACGATGGCTACCAATACGCCCGAACAAGATATCACGAGCAGGCGTGCCCGCTTGATGTTCAGTCCCAGATTGCGGGCATAGCCATCACCCAACAACAACAAATTCATTGTTTTTATCAGCAAGAAAGACAAGGGTAATAATACCGCCATGATGCATACAAACAAAGTCATCTGGTCTCCCGATACCCGTGAGAAACTACCCAATCCCCAAATGACGTATGCACGGATATCCTCTTCCACACTGAAATATTTCAAAACTCCGATAAACGCGCTTGCCACATAACCTATCATCACACCGATAATGAGCAACGTTACATTTCCTTTCACCTTCTGAGATACGTAAACGATAAGCGACATCACAGCCAATGCGCCGACAATAGCAGCTATGGAAAGGGCGACATCCCCCATATATCCCAAACGGCTCAAAGCCACCCCGCCCATGGCACCGGAGAGCAACACCACACACGCCACTCCCAAACTGGCTCCTGAACTGATGCCGAGCACCGACGGTCCCGCCAACGGATTGCGAAACACTGTTTGCATTTGCAAACCACTGACCGAGAGCCCCGCTCCCGCCACTAATGCCGTCAGAGCCTGGGGCACACGAGACTTCCAGATGATATTTTGCCAGATAATACTTTCATCCCCTCCGTCCCACAATATATTCCACACCGAACGAAACGGGATATGTACGGAACCCAGTAATAAGTTCAGCAAAAAGAACAGGAAGATGGACGCCAGTAATACCGACATCAGCAATAAGGTAGGTCTTTTCATTATTTCAGGCGCTCGTAGTAAGTCGGTTTATAATCAGGTAATAAGTCGGGATGAAAAGCATGGATTAAATCTTCCAGCACCACTTCGGGCTGCATGGGCATGCTTTCATAAAAAGGTTTCTCACGCATGTTGCAATAAACAACCCCCTTCTCACGGAATGCACGGAAGTCGGCATAGCGGGAATCTAGAGATTTCAGAGCATCGTATGTGAATGTGCCGTCGTAGCTATTGACAATGCGCCAAAACTGGGCACTCTCCGCCTGGCTGTACACCGTTTCAAAATCCAAAGTGACGCCACCCGAACGAGGATCATCTTTCAAAAAATAATCAGCGCCCGCATCACGGAACAGTTCCGCAAGGAAACTCTTTCCACCCACTGCATACCAATTGCCACCACGTATTTCACCGCTGAACACCACCGGGCGTTTCTTCACATCAGCGGCCAATTGTTTCAATTCGTTATATCGTTTTTCGATAGCGGCAAATTTGGCATTGGCTTCCGCTTCCTGCCCGATGAACATACCTACAAACTTTATCCACTCAGCCTGTCCCAACGGGGTCATTTCCTTATAACCCAAATGCGGAACCAAAGGAATGCCTATTTCCCGCATCGCATCATATCCTCCCCTCTTAAAAGGAGAAATAAAGATGACATCGGGATTTACACTCATTATCACTTCATTATCAAAGTTCCCCTCAATACCTATTTTAGCAGTCTTTCCCGATTTCAAGCGCTCATTCATCTCTTTATTAAAAAGATGACGGGTACTGGTAATTCCCACCACGTGCTCACAGGCATCCAAGCGAATGAAGTTGGACAGTTGCAAGGAAGTCATGCAAATGACATGCCGCACCGGGGTTTCGATAACCGTATATTCTTCGGGAACACCGGCAGGCCTTGTTCCCTTCGGCACCAAAGCATAATGGAATGTATTACTGTTCTCTTTCTGCGGATCATGGATATCCACCAGTCTGATGTTTTCCGGAAGATATTTTACGGTAAAACCTTTCGCATATTCAGGAACGATGGCAGAAGCCGAATCGGAAATCGTATAAGAAGTAGCAGAAACCGGGTCTAAAGTCGTTTGCTTTGATTTTGAGCCACAGGCTGTTATACATAACATGCAGATAAAAGCTGCGGCAATCATTGATGTTTGGGTCATGATTATCTGAGTTTCATAAAAATTCGAGCACAATATTCGTCAATTTTGAGGAGATACGCAAGTTCTCCCTCAATTAATTGCCGGATATTGTGCCCGAAGTTTCGCAATCTCAACTTTTACAGTTGTCAACTTATTAAAAACTCATCAAGTCATTCAGCGCTTCGCTCATGCTGGGATGGGTAAATATAAAGTCACGCAGGAAAGTATATTCCTGTCCTGTCTTCATTGCCATTGCCACTAGATTGATGACTTCGCTCGAATCGGGGCCAAACAGCGTACATCCCAATATTTTATCCGTATTGGCATCTACCACAACCTTAAACAAGCCATTGGTATCGCCCAAAGTCCTGGCACGCGGGATAGCCGCTACAGGCAACTTGTTTACCTTTATCTTCAATCCCTTTTTAATTGCCTCCGCTTCACTCATGCCGATACGTGAAAGCGGCGGGTCGATAAATACCGAATAACTTACCGGATCCCGATCGGATACTTTTCGTTCTCCCGCTCCAAACAAATCTTCGCGCAAGATACGATAATCATCCAAAGAAATATAAGTAAACTGCAAGCCACCTTTCACATCACCTATAGCGCGGATATTGGGATTGCTGGTTTGCAAATGTTCGTTGATGATGATGGCACCCCGTTCATCCAATTCAACTCCGGCCACTCCGAGATTCAATCCTGCCGTGTTGGGACGACGGCCTGTTGCCAACAAAATGGTGTCAGCTTCCAACCGGTGTTCTTCGTCTGTCACCGCATCCCGGTAAACCACGGTAGAGCCATCTACAGATTGCACACGGGCGTTCAACCGAAATTCTATTCCTTTCTGTTCCAGCACACTCTGAACACTGGCGGCAATATCACGGTCTTCTCTTGAAATCAATTCAGAATATCCCTCAAGTACCGTTACTTGCGAGCCGAAAGATGCATACATAGATGCAAATTCCAAACCAATATACCCGCCACCCACGATGACAAGACGGGCAGGTAATTCAGTCAATTCCATGATGGAAGTACTCGTATAAACATTCTTGTTATCTTTTATACCTTCAATCGGCGGAATGATAGTTTCAGCCCCCGTATTGATGAATATCTGTGGAGCTTGCAATCGGATGATTTCATCCGCCATACGTACCTCTACTACATCCGGTCCTGCGAAAGAGCCGATGCCGGTATATACCGTTATGTGTGGGTTGTCCGCCAGATTATGATAATTCTTCTGACGCAAGAAAGAAGTCACTTCTTCTTTCTGCGCGATAGCCCGGCGGTAATACGCCTGCTTTTCTTCCCAAGAAACATCTTTATCCGCCAACTTTGCAGAATGCACCAAGGTCTTCGTGGGGATACAACCTATATTGATACAGGTACCTCCATACATCTTATCCGAACGCTCTACCATAGCAACTGAACGGTTCCGCTTTGCCAGCTCGGCGGCCAGCGTCTTGCCTCCCTTACCAAACCCGATAATAATGGCATCATACTTTTTCATAACTCTATTTCTTTAATTGATTCAACACTCTTTTTGCGCTATCCGACAGTACGACAATGGCACCTGCAAGAATAGCCGTATCTTTAATGACCAGACGTCCTGCCCCCGTCAGCAATGGAAATCCGTGTTCCCCGCTACCCAAATCGGGTACCCAGACTTCGGGGGTGGTGACAAGGAAAGACAACGTGCCGAGAGTCATTATAATCGCCAATATCGCCCCTATCAATCCGATTTTGGGAGAGAAGATGCCCAGGAAAGTAAGGATACCGATTGCCATAATGAGAATTCCCAAACCATGAGAAAAACCGTAAGTGTTGTTCTCCACATGCCATTGATGCTTTACCTCGTTGAATTCTCCTTCTTTCAACTTATATTCTTTGTATTCCGGTGCACTTTTCGAGTAGAAAAAACTCATAAAAGGACTATTGGCGACGAAAGGCACAATACCTTCGGCTTCATAATTCCAGAACTTCAGCCCACCAATCCATACAAAGATGACAAGGATTGCCACACGGATTAAATTAATACCTAACTTTTGAGTAGAAGCGGCAAGCGTCAGGGCAGCCACAAACAGGTTTTGCAATTTAGTTTTCATATTCATTTGTTTTTTAAGTGAAATCTTTTTGCAAATGTCCCGGTTTTCGCCCGCCTGTGAAATGGCAATTATTCCGTAACAGTTGGCAATTCTTCCCGTTGTACTCTTTTTCTGTATTCCGATACACTTTCTCCCGTCATTTTCTTGAAAAAACGGCTGAATGCAGCAAGGTCTTCAAAACCTAAAATAAGACCGATTTCCTTGATACTTTTCTTTGTATAAAGCAAAAGCCGCTTTGCCTCCGCCTCTATCCGTTCATGGATGACCCGCAAAGGCGAAGGCAGATTGCAGGAAGAGAATAAATTAGATAATGTCTTTGGCGAACGGCAAAGAATATCGGCATAATCCTGCACCTGTTTTTTCTCTTTAAAATTTTGATCGACCAACACATAATATTGGCGGATAATATCGAATGCTTTCTCTTTTTCTTTCCCAACTTCAAATTTGCGGCGGGCAATGCGCGTACAAGTTATGATGAAACGTTTCAATACTATACGCAACATTTCCTCTTGAAGATTATCATGTATGGTAGATTCCTGGCGAAAGATACGCACAATATCGTGCAGATTGGACGACTCTTCTTCGGACAGTTTCAGCTTCATCACATTGGAAGAACCGTAGAATAAGAAACCATTGCACGATACTTCATTATCATGTCCGAAGATGCAATAAAAGTTGCTATTAAATAGAAAAGTAAGGTATTCGCCATCTATCTGTTTCACCTCCAGATGATGCAACGGGGTTAATGTTACAATTTCATCCTTCGTCAGGCGCATAGGAATATGGTCAACTTCTACCGTCAACGTACCGCTCTGCACCCAAATAAACTTATATAAGGTTTTATCATGTTGCAAAGGCTTGCTTTCGTGGAAGCGGTAGGTCAGGGCAATATTGCCATTTAAAGGCGTATTGAGTTGATAATCCATAAATGTAGATTGTTTGGTAATGAAAACAAAGATAAACAATATCTTGCTTACTACCGATTATTTCACGACTTTTGCACCCAAATCTCCTAACTTTTATTTTTTCAATTTAATTTTTTAAGTAAATGCATCCTGTCGTATTCGTATCTCTTGGTCCCGGTGAACCGGAATTAATTACCCTGAAAGGATTGAAAGCCTTGCAAAATGCCGATTGTATTTTCTGTCCCGAAACTCAAACGCGCGACGGACGAACGCTCTCGCGGGCTGCCGACATCATGCTCAGGTTGGAAATTCCCTTTGGGAGTATCCATCGTTTCACTCTTCCCATGAGTAAACTGCGTGAAAAAGCCCTGATGGCTTACGACCAAGTTTATGAAGAAACCACCTTATTATATAAGGAGGGGAAAAAAGTAGCCATTGTGGCGGAGGGTGATGCCGGTTTATACTCATCCGTGCATTATATTTTTGAGAAACTGCAAGCCGCATGTATCCCCGTGGAACACATAGCCGGTATTCCCGCCTTTATAGCCGCCGGTGCACGAGGCGGACTGCACATTGCCAGTCAGGAAGAGCGCCTGACCATAATTCCCGGCATCGCCACGACGGAAGAAATAGAGGAACTGATAAATGGGAAGAGTGCAATCGTCATTATGAAACTGTCACAATGTACCGATGAAGTCCACCGGTGCATTCGACTTCATCCTGAATACCACTACCATTATTTTGAAAATGTAGGAACTCCGGAAGAAAAGTATACTGATGACGTCAGACAAATTGAGGACCTCAACTTCCCTTACTTTTCACTTCTCGTTATAAAACAGGGGCTCTGACTCTATCCGTATTGTCCTAAATCTCTGATAAATCATGACCCGAACCGTATCCGAACCGTGTTTGCTCCGTATCTATAGAATTGGACTTGGTACGGACCGGGTACGGCTCAGGTAGGGTGCGGACACGGTTCGGGCATGAAATTGTTCTATTTTTCCGATTTAATACAATTTCGCACACCGTTAAGAGTGTATCTCCCGAAAAAGGCTTACCTTTGTCCCCGTTGTAAACTAAAAGATATATGAACATGAAGAAACTTGCTTTTTATATGATGATGCTCGTCATGAGTATCGGTTTTGCCCACGCGCAAGGAAAGGCAGATATTAAGTTTGATAAGACCACGCACGATTTCGGGACATTCTCTGAAAATAATCCGGTAGTAAGCTACACGTTCAAGTTTACCAATGTCGGTGATGCACCGTTGGTAATTCATCAGGCAGTGGCATCTTGTGGATGTACCGTGCCCGAATATACGCAAGAGCCGGTATTACCCGGAAAGACAGGAACTATAAAGATTACCTACAACGGTACAGGTAAGTACCCCGGTCACTTTAAGAAATCCATTACCCTGCGTACTAACGCCAAAACAGAAATGATGAGAATTTTTGTGGAGGGCGATATGACACCCAAAGACAGCAAATAAGCGTTTTTATAATACAGAATAAAGGAGAATTTTTTAATTCTCCTTTTTTTTTGCTTTCTTTGAGGTCGATTAACAAGTTGACAAGGGAACGAGGTACAAGTTGACAAGGGAACGAGGTACAAGTTGACGAGGGAACGAGGTACAAGTTAACGAGGAGACGAGGTACAAGTTAACGAGGAGACGAGGTACAAGTTGACGAGGAGACTAGGAACAAGTTGACAAGGAAAGATACTTTCTCCCTTGTCAACTCGTCTACTTTCTTCCTTGTCAACTAATAAGTTAAGCTTACGAAACTTTAAAAATACAAATTATAAACTTATATGAAACTATGAAACAACAAGAAGAAGAGAAACTTACCGGCTTGCCGGATAATGCGTTCCGTGAATTGAAACCGGGGGAGGTCTACAATCCTCTGATGAGCCCAGACAAAAAGTATCCCGAAGTAAATTTATGGTCTGTATCGTGGGGTATCGCCATGGCTATCCTTTTTTCGGCTGCCGCCGCTTATCTGGGGTTGAAAGTAGGACAAGTATTTGAAGCTGCTATTCCCATCGCGATTATCGCTGTCGGCGTGTCCGGCGCAGCCAAGCGCAAAGGAGCTTTAGGCGAGAACGTCATTATTCAGTCTATCGGCGCAAGTTCCGGCGTTATCGTTGCAGGAGCCATTTTTACGCTTCCCGCTTTATATATTCTCCAGGAAAGTTACCCCAAAGAAATCACCGTTACCTTTACACAAGTATTCATCAGCTCCTTGCTGGGTGGTGTGCTCGGTATTCTCTTCCTTATCCCTTTCCGTAAATATTTTGTCAGCGACATGCACGGCAAATATCCTTTCCCCGAAGCTACGGCTACCACGCAGGTACTTGTATCGGGGGAGAAAGGCGGCAGTCAGGCCAAACCATTGCTGATGGCAGGTATCATAGGCGGGTTATACGACTTTATCGTGGCTACCTTCGGCTGGTGGAACGAGAACTTTACCACCCGTGTCTGCGGATTTGGCGAGATGCTGGCAGAGAAAGCCAAACTGGTGTTCAAAGTGAACACAGGTGCCGCCGTACTCGGTTTGGGCTATATTGTCGGACTGAAATATGCTTCTATCATCTGTGCCGGTTCTCTGGCTGTATGGTGGATAATTATCCCCGGCATGTCCATGATTTGGGGAGACAGCATATTGAACCAATGGAATCCAGAAATAGCCACCGCTGTCGGCGCAATGGCTCCTGAAGACATATTTAAATACTATGCCAAGAGTATCGGTATCGGTGGTATTGCGATGGCGGGTATCATCGGTATCATCAAATCATGGAGTATCATCAAAAGCGCCGTAGGACTGGCTGCCAAGGAAATGGGTGGAAAGTCGAGCGTTGAAGCGAACATAAAGCGCACGCAACGCGATATTTCCATGAAGATTATCGCCATAGGTTCCATTATCACTCTGCTGCTGGTAGTGCTGTTCTTCTACTTCGACGTCATGCAGGGGAATATTCTGCATACAGTGGTAGCTATCCTGTTGGTTGCCGGCATCGCATTCCTGTTTACAACGGTGGCTGCCAATGCCATCGCTATTGTGGGTACCAATCCGGTTTCGGGAATGACGTTGATGACGCTGATTCTGGCATCGGTAGTCATGGTGGCTGTCGGACTGAAAGGACCTGAAGGCATGGTTGCAGCGCTGGTTATGGGTGGTGTGGTTTGTACGGCACTGTCTATGGCGGGCGGGTTCATCACCGACTTGAAGATTGGCTACTGGCTGGGAAGTACGCCTGCCAAGCAGGAAACGTGGAAATTCCTCGGAACAATCGTTTCTGCGGCTACAGTAGGTGGTGTTATGATTATCTTGAATAAAACATACGGGTTCACTAGCGGACAACTGGCTGCTCCGCAAGCCAATGCGATGGCTGCTGTCATCGAGCCTTTGATGAATGGCGTAGGTGCGCCTTGGTTGCTCTATGCCATCGGTGCCGTGCTCGCTATCGCACTGACAGCTTTCAAAATTCCGGCATTGGCATTTGCATTGGGTATGTTCATTCCGTTGGAACTGAATGTTCCGTTGGTTGTGGGTGGCGCTGTAAATTGGTACGTTACCTCCCGCAGTAAAGATGCTTCTGTCAACACAGCTCGTGGCGAGAAGGGTACATTACTTGCTTCCGGGTTTATTGCCGGTGGTGCGCTGATGGGAGTAGTAAGCGCCGCTATGCGCTTCGGTGGCATCAATATAGTAAACGAAGCATGGCTCGACAACTCATGGTCCGAAGTTCTGGCACTTTGCGCTTATGCCATCCTGATATTCTATTTTATCAAGGCAACCATGAAAACGAAATAAATAAAGGAATTATGAAGAAGATTTTACTATTATCTTTCTTGTTTATATCAACCATGTTATCTGCCCAAAAGCCCGTCGAGCTACCCCTATGGCCCGACGGGGCACCAAATACAAACGGCCTTACCGGTTCACAGGAGGACTTGGAAGGCGGACGCGTAGCCAACGTCGTCAATCCTTCCATCACCGTATATCGTGCTGAAAAGCCGAACGGCATGGCTATCATCATGTGTCCCGGTGGCGGATACGCCCGTCTTGCCATGAACCACGAAGGGCATGATATGGCTTCATGGTTCACCACGCAAGGCATCACATATATCGTTTTGAAATACCGCATGCCCAACGGGCACTACGAAGTTCCCCTTTCTGATGCCGAACAAGCTATCCGCATGGTACGTGCGAATGCTAAAGAATGGAAAATCAATCCGCATCGCATAGGCATCATGGGAGCATCCGCCGGAGGACATCTGGCAGCTTCACTCGCAACACTGTACAGTAGCGACGAAACCCGGCCGGACTTCCAGATTTTGTTCTATCCTGTAATTTCCATGCTGAAGGGGGTTACGCATGCAGGTTCCCGCCAGAATTTAATCGGCTCGAACCCTTCCACCGAACTCGAACAGAAATATAGCCTTGAGCGTCAGGTATCCGCCCATTCTCCACAAGCGTTCATTATGCTTTCTGCCGATGATGGCTCTGTACCCCCCATGAACGGTATAGGCTATTTCCTCGCTTTGCGCGAACAGAAAGTGCCCGCTACGCTGCATGTATATCCTGTCGGCGGTCATGGTTGGGGATTTCGCGATAACTTTACCTATAAGCGCCAGTGGACCGGGGAACTGGAAAAATGGTTGCGCGACGGATTGATTTTAAATTAATACTTGCATCATGATGAAAAGACTTATTTTACTCGGTCTCTCTCTTCTTCCTCTTGCCCTCATTGCGCAAGATGAACGATACAATCAGATTACCAATCCTAAGCTGACGAGCATCAACAAAGAGTCACCCCGTAGTACATTCACTTCTTATACTACTGAAGAAGATGCCGTTATCAATGACCGTATTCATGGCACTTTTCGCCTTTCACTGAACGGAAAATGGAAATTCAACTATGTGGAGAACTTTGCCGACCGCCCTACAAATTTCATGAATCCACGAACAGACGTGAACAAATGGTCTGATATCACTGTACCCGGTAACTGGGAACTGCAAGGTTTCGGTACTCCTATATATGTCAATGAGACATACGAATTTTGCTCTCCCGGTTATCCTCCTTATTGGGATAAGCCCAATCCTCCATACGTTCCCAAAGACTGGAATCCAACAGGAACTTACCGCCGGACTTTTACCATTCCCAATAACTGGGATAACAAAGAAATATTCCTTAGCGCCGATGGTGTACGGGGTGCGGCCTTCTATTACCTCAACGGAAAGTTTGTGGGTATGAGTAAAGACGCCAAGACCCCTGCCCGCTTCAATATCACTTCCATTGCACGCAGAGGTGAAAACGTCATCGCAATTCAAGTTCATCGCTTTTCTGACGGAAACTATCTGGAATGCCAGGATTTCTGGCGTATCAGTGGCATAGAACGTGATATTTATCTTTATGCGCAACCGCAAATTCATCTGACGGATTTCAAAACCGAAACCCCGTTGGATGAGAATTATAGGAACGGTATCCTTAAACTGAAAGTCAAGTTTACCAGTGAAAACAGCCAAAGTACTCCATTTGTCGTAGGTTATCGCTTGCTGGATAGTAAAGATAAACAGATAGCGCAATCTTCCACTCGCGTGAATGGCGAACAGACAGAAATCGAATTCAATAAGAAGATCATCAAAGAACCTCTTCAGTGGACTGCCGAAACTCCGAATCTCTATACACTTGTCATCAGCCTGAAACATATCAATGGTGAGGTGATTGAGGCTACCAGTTGCAAAGTAGGATTTCGCACTGTGGAAATAAAAGATAAACAATTGATGGTGAATGGAAAGCCCATTCTTGTAAAAGGCGTTAACTATCATGAGCACAACGAGTATACAGGTCATTATGTGCCCGAAGAACTCATGATGAAGGATTTTGAACTCTGGAAAAGATACAATGTGAACACGGTACGTACCTGTCACTATCCACAACCGGAGCGTTTCTACGAGTTGTGCGACCAATATGGCATCTATGTCATTGATGAAGCCAACATAGAGAGTCACGGAATGGGATACAATTTGAATGTGGGCGGGACACTGGCCAACAATCCCCTGTTTATGGATGCCCATATAGACCGCACCATGAACATGTACGAACGGGACAAAAATCATCCGTGTATCATAACCTGGTCACTTGGTAACGAGGCAGGCAATGGATTGAATTTCTACGTCACCTATAATATGTTGAAGACGCTCGACAGTCGTCCCATTCAGTACGAACGGGCGCAATTGGAATGGAATACGGATATCTATTGCCCCATGTACCGCCGTCCTGATGTCATTGAAAAGTATGCGCAAAATCCGGAAATGACTCGTCCTCTTATCTTGTGCGAATATGCCCACGCCATGGGAAACAGCCTTGGTAATTTCCAGGATTATTGGAACATCATCGAGAAATATCCCATCCTTCAGGGTGGCTGCATCTGGGACTGGGTCGATCAAGGTTTTGCCACCAAATCTGCCGACGGTCGTAAATACTGGACGTATGGTGGTGATTACGGAGCAGACGGTACGCCATCCTACGGTAATTTCTGCATTAACGGCATAGTATATCCCGACCGCAGCATTAAACCTCAGACTGAAGAAATGGGTAAAGTATATCAGAATATTAAGTTTCTGGACTTTGACCGAATAGCTTTTGTGGTGAAAATCCGTAATGACTTTTCTTTCATCAATCTCGACAAGTACGATTTCCACTACATTGTACGCAAGCATGGAAAGGAAATATACCGGGGAAGAATAAGGGATATTAAAGCCAAACCCGGACAGACTGTCACCAGTCCTTTCTTGAATGGTATTCCTGTTGTCAACAGTTCGACGGGAGATGTCCGCATCGAATTTTATGCTACGATTCGTGAAGCTGAACCATTTCTTCCGGCAGGTACGGTTATTGCCCGTGAGCAAGATTATGTTTATACATTCTACAAGGAACAGGCGCCGGAACAAACATTTGCAACTCCCGAAGAAAACGATACGGAAGTTATCTTCTCCGGTGCAGACTTCAAAGCTACTTTTGACAAAGCAAGCGGTCTGCTCACTTCTTACTTGTATAAAAAACAGGAATTCATTGAAAAAGGACAAGGTCCCCGCCCCTTCTTCTGGCGTGCTCCCATCGATAATGATTATGGAGCTAAACTGCTTGTGCGTCTGAAGGCTTGGAAAGAAGCCAGCTATCAGGAACCGAAAGCAGAAAGTTTTGTGGTATCCAAAGATAAAGATTCTGCTACCGTAAAAGTCACGTATCGTTTTCCCGAAACCGATGCTTGCTGGAAGGTTACGTATAAGGTATATGAAAACGGCATTATCAAGGTTGATAATCATTTTGTCGCAGAAAATGCCCAAGCACCCATGATACCTCGCGTAGGATTACGTATGCAACTGCCGGGGACATTCACAACTTTGACGTATTACGGACGCGGACCTGAAGAGAACTATCGTGACCGCCGTACATCCCAGTTCATTGGTGAGTATGCCACAAACGTAAAGGATATGTATGAACCATACGTACGTCCGCAGGAAAACAATCATCGCACGGATATTTATTGGTGTACATTAACCAATAAATCCAAAGACGGTTTGCTCTTTATTGCCGACCGCACGTTTGAGCTGAATGCATCTAATTATCCATTGGAGACTTTGGATAGCGGTGATTCAATAGAAAATGGCGCTCCCCGTACAGAGAAGACCAATCATCGCCACCTGACTGACCCCAAACCGGAGAACCTGGTAGACGTTTTCATCGATTACCGCATGATGGGTATTGGCGGAGACAATAGTTGGGGAGCCATCGCACACGAGCCTTACTTGATTCGTCCGGGCAAGGAGAATGCCATTGAGTATGGTTTTACAATCGTTCCGTTCGATAAGAAAACCGATTTCAAGAAGCTAATCCTTAAGTATTAAACTGAAGATAATGGCTAAAAAACTGTTCAGTATATTCTGCTTTCTAGCAATCACATTATCCGTCTCCGCACAAGAGACGGATAATGTGACGCTAAAATATGCATTGAAGTTCATCGATACCCCTTACGTGGCGCATACGCTTGAGATAAACGACCGAGAACAACTTGTCATCAATCTGGAAGAGGTAGATTGTACTACTTTCGTAGAATATGTACTTGCGATGGCACTTTCGCCGTCCAACGATTGCTACCAGCCGGATAATACCATTTTTAAGCGTAATTTACGGAATATCCGTTATCGTGACGGTAAAATTAATGGTTACTCCTCTCGCCTACACTATATTGCAGATTGGGTAAACAATGGGGTAAAGTATGGCTTTCTTACAGATATAACCGCTGTCAATAGTCCTGATACGGTTACTTTATCTCTTTCGTTCATGTCTACTCATCCCGATGCTTATAAGCAACTGGCTCATTCTCCGGAAAACGTTGCTGAGATGAAAGCAATTGAACAATCGCTTTCCGGACAAACATTTCACTATATTCCTAAAAACAAACTTCCCGTCAATGGCTTTCCCTGGATAAAAAATGGTGATGTGATAGCTATCACTACTAATATTCCCGGTCTCGACGTTGCTCATCTGGGATTTGCGTATTATGATAAAGGAGTATTAAAATTACTCCATGCTTCTTCCAGCGAAAAGAAAGTGGTTATTTCCAATGACCCGCTGGCGCAGATGCTAAAAAATAATAAGAGATTTACGGGAATCAGAGTATTGAGAGTAAAGAAATAAGGGTTTGCTATATTTTCCCGAAGCTGACAAAAATACACATATAATGTTTAAGATATATATATCAAACTTTTACTTATCGATGGTTGTTATATTATAAACTGAAGTTTCGCAAGCTCAACTTTTACAGTTGACAAGTGAACAAGGAACAAATTGACAAGGAAAGAATGTCAGCCGAACAATGGGAATAGGATGTGTGAGAATCATTTTCGATTCTTTCCCCCTTGTCAACTCGTCTACTGATACCTTGTTAACTAATAAGTTTCGCTTGCGAAACTTAAATTATAAACTTAATATCAAAACTTATGAGTAGACATTCGCAATTGGAGCATGAAGTATCATTAGCTCAAAAACGTATCAAAGAAGCCCCAAAAGATACGCCGGAATACATCAAAAAGATTTGGGAACAAGAGTTGGTGAACCTCGAAATAGAGCTCAACAACCTGACGGACGATGAAGAGGATAACAACGAATAAACACTGAAAACATGGAATGGAAAAGTCTGTTGATAGAAAACCTTGAATGGTCGAATACGATAAAGAATAAGGCAGGTAAAGAAGCCGTTGCCCGAAAGATTGCCGGATATGCCAAAGATGGCGATGTTATAGGAGCAGGCTCCGGTTCTACTGTTTATCTGACTCTATTCGCTCTGGCAGAACGCATTCAGACAGAATTTCTATCTATAGAAATCATTCCGGCTTCTGCTGAAATCTCCATGACATGCATACAACTTGGCATACCGCAGACAACTCTTTGGGCTAAACATCCTGATTGGACTTTCGACGGAGCAGATGAAGTAGACCCTCAATATAACTTGATAAAGGGGCGTGGCGGAGCAATGTTCAAAGAGAAGCTTCTGATAAAAAGTAGTGGAAAAAGTTATATCATTGTTGACAAAAGTAAATTAGTCAATCGTCTGGGAGAAAAATTCCCGATACCGGTAGAGGTGTTTCCAGGAGCGCTGACATACGTCGAAAATGAGATGCGGCAGTTGGGCGCCTCTGTAGTGGAACTACGTCTTGCCGGTGGCAAAGATGGTCCTGTCCTGACAGAAAATGGTAATTATATCCTTGATGCTCGCTTTGATATGATTGAATGCGAATTGGAACAAAAGATTAAGGCTATTACGGGAGTTATTGAGAGCGGACTTTTTATGGGATACAACTTGGAGGTGATTGTATCTGAATAAAAAGCGTCATTATAATCCCCAAGGTAGTCCGGCTATATACCAAAGAACAAACAGGGTAGTCCAGGCTAAAAGAATAATCAACGAATATCTCCACGTATATTTCAGTAATGAACCGTATGTGGACTGTTTGTTATACTGCTGCATATAAGTCAGTACCAGCGGCATATAGAACATGAAAGGCGTGATGGCATTTGTTGCGCTGTCTCCTATACGGTAGGCGCATTGCGTCACATCCGGAGAAATGCCCATACCGGCCAGGACGGGAACAAATATGAATGACATAAACGCCCATTTGGAAGTAGCGGAAACCATTATCAGATTGACAAGAGCCGTGAACAAGATGAATAGTATCAATATCCATAAACTTCCCAAACGGAGGGAAGAAAGGAAATCTGCTCCTAAAATAGCGATACATTCATCCAGATGAGAATATTCGAAACAGGCAAACATCTGTGCGGCGAAAAAGGTTATGACAAAATATACCCCCAGCAACTTCATAGGTTGAGTCAACCCTTCTATCACGTCACCATCGGTACGATAACGTCCGGATGCAAAGCCATATACCATTCCCATCAGTCCGATGCCGAAAGACAATAAAAACAAGATACCCACAATGAACGGCGAATGGATAAGACCTCCATTCACTCCCCGCAGGATACCCCATGATGAGAAAGTAGCCCACAATATGAGTGTTGCATAAAGCAAACCTACAATAATGGCAGCCAGCATCGCCCGTCTTTCTTTGCGTGAAAGTTGTTTATAACCTGCAAAATTGATACTTCCCACATAATCTCCTAAAGCAGGCAACAGATTTTTACGAGTTATAGAATAGATAATGAATATCAGCAGGAAAGTAGACGCGGCAAGAAAATAATAGTTACTTAAAGGACCTATTTTACCCTGCGATACATTAGTCAGGTCGGCAGCCTCTTGGGTGGCGGTAGCGATTATCGGGTCGAGCGTACTCAACAGAATATTGGCACTGTAACCGCAAGACACGGATACGTATGCCGTAATGATGCCTCCAATAGGGTGCAATCCCGCCGATTGGAATAAAGTTGCCGCAATGGGAAGTAAGATAATATATCCTGCATCCCCTACTACATTGGACAACAATCCTAAAATAATTACACTAATGACGATACGCCACGGATTTTGCCGCTGCTTCCGCATACCCTTACGGATACATGCATCAATAAAGCCCGAATGTTGCGCCACCCCTATACCGAACATCGCCACGATGACCAGGCCCAGAGGAGCGAACCCTGTGAAATTTGTCACGACATGCCGCAATAGCCAGCGTATACCTTCAGGGCTCAATAAACTCTGCACACGTATTTCCTCACCGGTCTGCGGCTGGCCCACACTCAAACCATAGATATCGAATATCCAGGATAAGAAGATGACCACCAACGTCAGCAGCAGGAACATCGTCGCGGGATGTGGCATACGCCATTTACTTTTCATCGGCTTCCGTTTAATGAAACTATTCTTCGTCCGCTTCCAAGTTATCGATATCCAGGATACGTAACTCAAGAGCACGCACCACTAAGCGAGTAGCGTTCACTCCCATCCTGTCTCCGGGAGAGAAGAGCCTGTTCACCAAATCGTTCTGACGCTTCTCTAAAGATTTCACTCCGAAAGGCATACCTTTCAGGCCGGCAATCATATCTTTCGTATATCCCAACGCCAAATGACGGAGGAAACGTTCGTCGTATTCGTCAATATCGTAGCTGATAATGGCTTCCTGACGTTTTGAGTCATTGAGAACAGCTCTTCTGAAACGTTCCACAATCTTCTCTAAAATCGGGTAATTGAATACCAGTTTTTTACCATCCATTACAGCCTGAACATCCGTCTTGGTAAGCAATTCACCTGTTTTTAGGATGATACCATCCGCACCGGCATCCAGCACATCTACCCACAGCTTCTCATTCAGGATTTCTCCTGTGAAAATCAGCACATGCACACCCGGATAGCGTTTAAAGATATTCCGGCATATATCTACACCAATAGTAGTAGAGCCACCCAATCCCAAATCCAATAAGACAAGATCGGGAATACCGGCTTCCATCAATGTCCAGAATTCCTGCTCTGTCATAGCTGTGCCAATAACCTCCGCATTGGGAATTTCATGGCGGAAGATTTCTTCCGTACCTTTCAATTCCAATTTCACGTCTTCTACAATGATGACTTTGAACTTCTTCTCTTCCATTTATTTAATCTAATTACACTCATTTCTAATAATTTATCATCGGCTATGACCTGTTTCTTTCCTCGGTATGGTAAAGTAAACGGTAAAGCCTCCCTCCTCCGCCGGTTCAGCATTGATACGACAGCCGCGTCGTCCGGCAAACTCATCATGGTCACGAATTATCTGTTTGCATATCAGATATTCCGTACCGCGCAACTCTCCTCTTTCACCGGCTGTCATACGAGCCAGATTGGGATAGAACAATTGATTTAGTTCCTCACGTGTCTTCTGTCTGCGTGTATCCGTAAAAAGGAAACGCACAAATTCACCGTCTACTGCACAGCGCAGATAAATATTTCCACCTAAAGGAACAGACAGTGCTTCTTCAATCAGACTCTCCAATAAAAAGCGCAACTGATTTATATCACCGATTACAAAACTGTTCACAGTCTCCGTATAGAAATCAATCTGTGCCGGCGCTTCCTTTCTCATTTTACGGAAATATTTTTCAGCGGCAGTAACTAAATCAGGAACGGCTATGACCGTCCGACGAAAAGTAACTTCCTCCAATTGCCGGGAAGCACAGTGACTCAATAGAGTAAAAATACCTTTATAATATTCTATCAATTCGCCGATAGCAGCCACCGTTTCTTGTTCTTCGCTTTCACCAAGCTGGCCGGAACGGAGCTTACCTATCAGTTGTTTTATCTTATTCGGATAATAAATTGTTTCATGTTTAATGGTAGACAAGCAGTTATCAAGTACCATATTCTGTACATGCAGCACACTGTCTTCCCAGGAAGCACGGCGCGCTTCATCCTGCGCTACTTCGATATCCCGGTATTTCGTCGCTAATTTAACCACCGCATTAAATATAACAATTGCCACATAACGCGTAATCAATTCCAACAGCAGATGATCCGCTTCCTGCCGGGTACCTTCTCTACGTTCCAAGCACAACACTCCAATGCATTTGCTTGTTTCACCCACTTCCACTATAAGAGGCAATGCCTGAACACCGTTTCCAGTCACAAATTTCTCTTGCTCGAAACAACTCTGCATCCATTTCATCCACTCCGGCATTTCCTCCGATAGTTCTTCAGGAGGATTGGAAGCGTAATCCAGGCGACGTGTCGCATCATTGTATACTGCAATACTCAAACGGTCTATGCTCAGCAACTCATTGACGGCATCAAATGCCGCATTCACT
Organism: uncultured Bacteroides sp.; assembly: GCF_959029255.1. GTDB lineage: Bacteria > Bacteroidota > Bacteroidia > Bacteroidales > Bacteroidaceae > Bacteroides. The sequence goes on from NZ_CAUFUE010000001.1 coordinate 156,976, forward strand.
ATCCGTTGCGGAATATCCCTTAAAGCATCTTCCTCTTGCTGCAACATTTCTTCTGTTTCCGGAGCAGGGGTTACAGAGGCCGTAAATACTTGTTTATTAATTTCCAAAACTTGTTCCAAATTCCAACGGTTTACCAAGCGTTTGCGGAAATATAAGATATAATACCCCAAAATCAGAGCGAAGAAAAGAATGGCAAACAGCAAAATACTTACCATCTTATTGTTAGTGGAACGTTCCAGCTCACGACAATATTCTTCCAAGGACTGATCTTCACCCAGTAATTTATACAAAGTGGTGTATGCGGCATTATTATAACTATAATCATCCCATTGCTTCAAAGCAAGAAAAGCAACGGCCGCTTCGTTACGGATATCCAGTATCACATGGTAGTCCGAATTAAACAACTCATTCCACCAGTCCAATTCGGCAGGAGCGCCGACTCCTGTCAAGGTCATAAAACGTTCCGGGAAACGGGCGTATTTCTTATAATGTTCGTTCAGGCAAATCATGGCAGAATCTATATATTGCAATGCCATCTCATAGTTACCATCCACATTACAATAATAAGCTTCGTTGGCATAATCTGAAGCACAATCCAATAAGACTTCATATTCACGCTGCAAAGCCAACGACAGCGAATCGGGGGCAATTTCTTCCGATATATTATCGGTTGTCCCACTGCAAGAAGTCACTCCTAAAGATATGAAAGCCATCAAAACCATCAAAACCTTGCGTATTCCCTTGGGTAAACGAAAATAAAAACGGCTTCCTTTGCCCAAAGAACTTTCCACATTGAACAAGCACACTTTAAACAGTTCGTTGGTTTTCCGGTACTTTTCAATAATACCTTTACAATTCATCAACCCGAAACCACTCCCCTTGCTCTTTAGTAACTCCTCGCGGTCAGCGGTATTATTCATTCCGATAGCTTTCGAATCATATACCTTTTCACCGATGATATGCATCACATCTTCTGCTGACAAACCACATCCATTATCCTCAACGGATATTTCTACATAGTCTGTTTCCTGACGGGCATAGACTTTCACGCCCCCTCCCTGCTGTGTATACTTGCGTGCATTTTCTGCCAGCGTATTAATCATGAAAAGCGTCAACGCCTTGTCCGCCTTTACACAAGCATCGGTTGGTTCCACTTCCAGGCTGAGCTGTTTCATCTCGAAAGCCCGGTTACCCTTCCGAAGCAAATCAAACAACTCATTCAACTCAAAGGTTTCAATGTTGAGACTCAAGCTCCCTTGTTTCATCTTTATCCATAGAGCCAGAATATCATTATATTCATTAATGGTCGTCACCAATTCATCTATATACTGATACTTCTCTTTTTTTATGGACACCTCATGGATATACCCCATTCCCGTCAGCTTATGTACCTCGTTTATAATACGGTCAATATATGGATGGATACCGTTGACTATGGCAAGGCAGGCTTTCTTTACAAGATTTTGACGTTTATTCCCGGCAATATGTTTCTCATGGATATAACGTTGTTTCTCGAGCCTACGCTGTTCCTCACCCAATGAAATGGACGTCATCCCATTATCAAGCGCCCATTGTATATAAGGAGTTATCACGCGCACCATCGCCCGCTCATCCTTCCCCATACTTTGCGGAAGGACTAACTGACCGTTCTCAATACAAATATCCTTTGTACCCAGCAACGCATCCATTTCGGGACGTACAGCAGCCTCGATTGCCTCCACTATTTCTTCCTCGGTCTGTGCATCCGCCGGAATAGAAGCCGTTATTTTCTGACAGATATCAAGCATAGACTGCAAACGATGCAGATGCAATCTGTTCCTGACTTTGGAGCGTCTATTGAAAACCCAGAAAAAGAGAAGTACGAGAATAAATCCTGCTATCACAAGAAAAAGCATTAAATTCAGTTGTCCGGCTTCTTTCTCCAAAGCCTGGTACCTGCTTTCCAATTCTTTGTCCTGCCGGGTATCCTCTAGGATATTCAGATAAATATTGCGGTTATAATCAGAATATTCTTTCATCTCCAGTCCGGCATACGCCACGCTCAATTGCTCCCTGATGCGGGAAATCCATTCAGGAACCGTCTTCAGTTTAAGCTTCATCCAGCCTTTCTCCACAGAAGCTGTATTCCTGCGGCCACACGCTTTCAGCCAGTCCAGACTGTCATGGCAATCGTAGAAGCTACGATGATGGTCATTTACACATTCCAAGGCTAGGGTCAAGGTATCGAGCGCCTCCTTGTAATTGCCATGCGCATTTAGGTATTTACCGATGGAAACGTATGCACCTGCAATCTGGTACAAATCATTATATTGTCTGAATTTCTTCAAGGCCAACTGCCCCAAACGCATCGGCAACAACGAATCTACCGGTTCGCCAAATTGTTTCAACGCATGCGAGCGTCTGTTCTGGAAAAACTCATAATTCTCGGGTGAAGCCATCAGGTTAGCCAGTCCCTGCACACCGTTTCCTTCAAAATATAGATACCCTTTGCGGGATGCAATCTTCCACGTAGTATACAGTTGGTCAAATTCATTCAACCGTTGCTCAGCCGGCGTGTCTCCATCGCACAATGCGGCGGAACCTTTTATGTAATGATAATATAACAATTGATTGGTATCCGTAGCCAGTTCTTCATGCTTGGGTACTTCATTGATGGATGCCATAGCTTCGGGACGTTGTTGCAGATAATAATAGTATACGGCGGATACAATATAAAACTCCGAACGGGCATAAGTCAACCGCATCCTTTCATGTTTGTCCACAAAGAGGTTATTATCTTCGGCAATACGTTTCATACGGCGCAAGGCACTGTTGCGGTAATCATAAAACTCCTTATTCAGTGCCGTACGTTGATAAATCTTCATCAAACCGACATCTGCGATAAGCAATTCCAGTTCATTCTTTGTCAGGTCGTATACCTCCTTATAATATTTTTCCGCTTTCTCGAAATCCATACGCATAAAAGCGCAGAATCCCAGATTATTACACGCCTCTGCTTTTCCCTGTCTATAAAGCCCTACTTCCTGGTAGGCTTTTGTTGCCGCATGACAGGAAGAATCCAAGTCTTTGTAACGATAAGTATAAGCCGCCTGGTTTAATGAATCAACCAGATGGACTTCTTTGGTAGGTGCGGTACCCACGCACGAAACGGTTGCTGTTCCCGTCAGGCACAGCAATCCCACTGACAACAATATAGATGAAAGCCGTTTCACAAAGCAAAGCTACGAATAAATCTGGGAAAGAAAAATATTTTTTCTACAATAAGTCTTGTATTATGTAACGGGAAATTCATACCTTTGCATGCAAATTAACAAATAGGTAACATCTATTACAAAATGAGCGAAAAAGCACCCTTTATGGTATTCTCCGGAACAAATTCGAGATACCTTGCAGAGAAAATCTGTGCCAGCCTTGATTGCCCTCTAGGAAAGATGAATATCACCCACTTTGCTGATGGTGAATTCGCTGTTTCTTATGAAGAATCTATCCGTGGCGCAAATGTATTCCTGGTTCAATCCACATTCCCTAATTCCGACAACTTAATGGAACTTTTGCTGATGGTTGACGCAGCAAAAAGAGCTTCGGCTAAAAGCATTATCGCTGTCATTCCGTATTTTGGTTGGGCACGTCAAGACAGAAAAGACAAACCTCGTGTATCCATTGGCGCTAAGTTGGTGGCCGATTTGCTGTCAGTAGCAGGTATCGATCGTTTGATTACAATGGACCTTCATGCTGACCAAATTCAAGGCTTCTTCGATATTCCGGTGGATCATCTTTATGCATCAGCAGTATTCCTCCCCTATATTGAATCTTTGAAATTAGAAGATTTGGTCATTGCAACACCTGATGTAGGTGGTTCAAAGCGCGCCAGCACCTTCTCAAAATATCTCGGTGTACCTTTGGTACTGTGCAATAAGACACGTGAAAAAGCCAATGTAGTTGCCACTATGCAGATTATCGGTGATGTCAAAGGTAAGAATGTAGTTTTGGTGGATGATATCGTCGATACAGCCGGAACGATTACCAAGGCAGCCAATATCATGCTGGAAGCCGGAGCCGCATCTGTTCGCGCTATTGCCAGCCACTGCGTGATGTCTGATCCCGCATCATTCCGCGTACAAGAATCCGGTTTGACGGAAATGGTATTTACAGATAGTATTCCTTACTCTAAGAAATGCGCCAAGGTGAAACAATTAAGCATTGCCGATATGTTTGCCGAAACCATTAAGAGAGTGATGAACAACGAATCAATCAGTTCACAATACATTATCTAAAAACTACGCTTTTAGATAATTAGAAATTAAGAATTAAAGGCTGCGCATCACCGTTATATGACGGACATTGCGCAGCCTTTAATTTTTAATTTCTAATTTTTAATTTTCCAGCCTTCCCATCTTATAATTTCCTTTCCGTATCACCTTTCCGTTCTTATCCGTTTCTACGAAAGGACCATTCTTCTTTCCTTGTTTGAAGAAGCCTTCATAGCGGTTACCGTTCTTGTCTTCCTGGACACCACTACCCTCTTCCATCCCATTTACAAAGCCTCCTTTATATTTGGTACCGTCAGTCTGTTTCAAAACGCCCTGTCCGTTGAACTTGTTGTCTTTCCACTCGCCTTCGTAAGAATCGCCTACATTCCATTTATATTTACCATATCCATTACGCTGGTTGTCTTTCCATTCACCATCATATACAGCACCGTTAGCCCACGTAAACGTACCATGTCCATCCTGCATACCGTCTTTGAAGTTTCCTACATACTTATCCCCGTTGACTACATAGTAGATACCTTCGCCTGTGCGCGTACCTTGTACATAAGAACCCTCGTAACGGTCACCCGTATGGAAGAAATAGATACCTTTACCATGTTGAATGTCTTCTTTCCAATCGCCTACGTATTTATCCCCGTTGGCATACTCAAAAGTACCTTTACCGTCCCGGACATCGTTTTTCCAGTGCCCGTCATATTTACAACCGTCGTTCCACACCAACGTTCCGTTACCATCTTTTTTGTCATTCTTCCAAGAGCCCACATATTTAGACCCATTTTTCCAGGTATAGACACCTTGACCTTCACGTTTGTCGTTTGCCCAGTCTCCTTCATAAATATCACCGTTATAATAGTACATCGTACCCTTGCCATGCTGGAAGTCCTGATACCACATGCCATCATAACGATTATTATTCATGAAATAATAAATGCCCCTGCCATGCTGTTGGTCTTGAAACCACTGTCCATCATATTTCTCGCCATCGGGGAAAGTATAAACACCGTATCCTTCACGTTTACCTTTTACATATTCTCCTTCGTACACATCTCCATTCTTGAAGACTGTTTTACCCTTTCCATTGGGTTTTCGGCCTTTTATTTCGCCCGTGTACACCGAACCGTCTTTAAATGTATAAGTTCCGATTTTTATCTCTGACGAAAACGTACTTTTTATTTTATCAAAGAAGCCACCTTTTTTCTCTTGGGCCGTGGCACCGCCCTGTGACAGGAATACCAGAATAAGCGCAGTATATAGATATTTCATTTTGGGTTACAAGTTTCTAAAATTAGGATTTGGACAAAGATACGATTTATCTGCCAAAACATAGGGAAGCTTTCCGTTTTTTATGACATTTTTTTGCCGGATATGACTTCTTTTAAAATCTCTTTGCACAAATGCTTTCCGGCAAGATTGCGTATTTCTTCCGGCGTAACTTCCCGTATAGCATCCAGTACGTCCGTAAAATAAGTATCCTGAAGTTTGGAAACCTGTACGAATATCCAGGAATCCGCTAATGAAAAAGCCGACTCATAACTACGGTAAGTATCACCGAGCATATAATTTTTTACCATGGTAAGTTCTTCATTGGAGACAAGTTCATTTTGTAACCGGTCTATCTCATGATAAACTTCACCAATGAGAGGCTCAACAAACTCATTCGCGGTTTCTGCATTCACCACCAATAAACCTTTTCCGGGATAAGGCATCATTCCTGCCGAGATACCATACGTGTATCCTTTCTCCTCACGAATATTGGACATCAACCTGCTCCCGAAATAGCCTCCGAACAGAGTGACCAGCACGCGCGCTTTCAAATAATCGGGATGACTACGCTCCATGGAGAGCATCCCCATACGGACAGCGCTTTGCAAGGCATCGGCACGTTCCACGAATATACGTTTTTCATCAGAGGATAACGGCGAATAGTCCTTTTTCTCCGGTTTGAGGAAGTCTCTGCCGAACGGCTCACTTCCAAAAAGACTTTCAATCCGCCGGATACAGTCGTCATTTACTTTGCCGGAAAGGTAAATGCTGCAATTCGCAGAATGATAATGGCGGTTATAAAACTCCCGCAAAACCTCAGGGGTTATACGATGATAATCTTCCTCTTCTACCAAACGCCCCGTAGGATGTTGTTCACCATATACAGCCTTCACCAATGCACGGTGGGCCAAAAAATCCACCTTAGAGGAATTAACCAGAAATTGCTGGATATTATTATTGATAATCACGTCCAATTCCTTTTCAGGAAAAACGGGTTCCTTTACAATGGATTCCAATATATCCAGCGTTTGGGGTAGATATTTATTTAAGGAATAAAGTGTGATATACGCATATTCCGACGCACTGGACAATTCCAGCCATGCTCCATAGTAGTCCAATCGCTCGGCTATCTCCGAAGCACTCAAACGTTGTGTACCCTCACGCAGCATGCGATTGGTAAAAAGTGCCTGCAACGGTTGTGACTGCTGCCAACGCCCGCCTTCCATCAGCAAGTCAATGCGCACAACTTCATTTTCACCACTATCGAGTACATTCAACGGCACGCCGTTAGGCATAACCATCCGCAGAGGTACTTGTACGGCCAGTTGTTCCACATCCCTCAATTTAGGCTGAACTGCTCTGTCTAGAAGTATCATCCGGCAATATCTCCGATTAGCGGGTTTGTGATTTCAAAAACAACTCTGCATGCTCCAAATCTTGTGGGGTATCTATACCGATGGTTTCCACTTCGGTGATACCCGCTTTGATGGTATATCCATTCTCCAGCCAACGTAGCTGTTCCAATGATTCTGCCAGTTCAAGGGTTGACTGGGGAAGTGCGGTTATTTCTTTCAGCACTTCTACACGATAGGCATACAAACCGATGTGTTTATAATAAGTATGGTTCCTCAACCAGTCTTTTTTCTCCGCATTACGCTGATAGGGAATAATGGAACGGCTGAAGTATAGCGCGTTCATATTTCTATTCAACACCACTTTGGGAGAGTTTACATTCTCTAAACCCTCCAATCCATTATCAACCGTGAAGGGCTTTACGAGTGTTGCGATTTGTGTAGTAGGGTCATCAAAACAGACCTTCACCGTCTCCAGTTGTGAAGCCTGTATAAAAGGCTCGTCTCCCTGAATGTTCACCACGACATCGAAATGTCCGCCTATTTTTGTACATGCCTCGTAGCAACGGTCCGTACCACTTTTATGGTGTACGGAGGTCATAACAACCTTACCGCCGAAAGCTTTTACAGCAGCTTCAATACGTTCGTCATCGGTAGCCACGTAGGCATCATCCAGAATACCAGCTACCTGTTCATATACCCGTTGTATGACGGTTTTGCCACCCAACAAAGCCAATGGCTTGGCCGGAAAACGCGTTGATGCGTAACGGGCAGGGATAATTCCTAAAAATTTCATTATAATAGTTCTTTCAATCCTCGTATTATATAATCTCGCTTCATATCCTCCGGTTTATAAATCGTTTCGTCACAAGACAAAAGATCAATATCCAACCGGACAATTTCTTGTTCCTTTTCCTCAGGCTTCCTTCCGGCTTCACGCTCAATACTTTTCAGATGTGAAGAAATCTCTTCAACCTGTTTGCTCGAAACGAAACGCGCTACCTGATTGGAAAACAAGGCCGGCCTCCTGAAACACAAAGGTTTCGTCTCTTCTTCTTTAGAAAAACGGACATCAGGAAAAAGTTCGGATAACCTTTTACGCGCCAATGCCAAATTGTCTTTCCGCTGCTCGTTGCTTCCAATACTGATAGTGTAGACCATTTGAACGAATAATTGATAATAGATAATTGACAATACCGTTAATCAAATAAATCATCCAAGCCCATGTCCGGAGTCGGCTCGCTTCCTTCTTCTCCATTATCTTTGCATGGGTCAAACCCCTCAGGCAACTTGAAAGTCTCAGTTTCATCGTAGCCCAAAGATTTGTCACCATATACTTTCACCATATATTTCGCCCAGATAGGAAGTGCCATCGAAGCACCTTGGCCGTGAAGCATCGTGTCAAAATGGATATCGCGGTCTTCACCGCCCACCCAGCAACCGGATACCAGCGACGGGGTAAAGCCCATAAACCAACCATCGGCGTTGAAGTTCGTCGTACCGGTTTTACCACCCATATCAGCTTTTACACCCAAACGACGAACACGTCCACCGGTACCCTCATTAATCACGGCACGCAACATTACCAACATCTTATAAGCGCTGGATGCACTGATAACCTCCTGCATCTCAGGCGAGAAAGTCGCCAATACGTTGCCGTCATTATCTTCAATCCGCGTCACAAACAACGGAGCTACCCGGATGCCTTTATTGGGGAAAGCCGTATAGGCGCTTACCATTTCACCTACGGAGATTTCACAAGGTCCAAGGCTCAGAGAAACAGAAGGCACAATCTCACGGTTCCGCACACCGAACGTATGTATCAGGCGTTTCAGGTTATAAGGATTGAGCTTACTCATCAGATAAGCGGTTATCCAGTTGTCCGAATTTGCCAATCCCCATTTCACAGTTACCATTTCACCATAACGTTTCTTATTGGCGTTGCGCGGTGTCCATGGCTTTCCGTTTTCATCAAATAAAGTGTATTCCACATGACGTACCTCATCACACGGAGAGAAACCATTTTCCATCGCCAAAGTATAAAGGAAAGGCTTGACGGTAGAACCCACCTGGCGGCGTCCCACCATAGCCATGTCATACTGGAAATAATGATAATTCGGTCCGCCTACATACGCTTTCACATGTCCGTTATGCGGATCCATGGACATGAAACCGGCACGTAGGAAGAACTTATAATAACGTATGGAATCCATCGGGGTCATAATAGTATCCTTATCTCCCTCCCAACTGAATACAGACATTTCTTGTGGAGTGTCGAACGCTTTTTTAATTTCCGCCTCCGATGCTCCCGCATTCTTCATGATGCGATAACGGTCTGATTGATGCATGGCGCGTCCCAAGATTTCATCCACTTGTTCCTGGGTCAACCTAAATGTATAAGGAGCTTTCTTCGCGCCTTTCTTTTCTTTGAAGAAATAACCTTGCAATTCTTTCAGATGTTCGGTCACTGCGTCTTCCGCATATTTTTGCATACGCGAATCAAGGGTAGTATAAATCTTCAATCCATCCGTATACAAATTATATTTACTGCCATCTTTCTTTGTGTTCTTTTCACACCATCCAAACAAAGGATTATTTTCCCAATCGAGGGAATCTTCATAATACTTCTGCATCTGCCAGCCACGATAATTGGCTTTCTCGGGCTTTTTAGCGTTGAGTACCCCACGCAGATATTCGCGGAAATAAGTGGCAAGCCCTTCTTTATGGTCTACACGGTTATATTTCAGTTTCAACGGCAAGGCTTGTAAAGAATCGCACTCCTGCGCTGTGATATAACCGGCTTTACGCATCTGGTCGAGTACCACATTCCTACGCCCACGGGCACGCTCGTTATAGCGCACCGGATTGTAAAGAGAAGGATTTTTACACATTCCCACCAGCGTAGCGGCTTCCTCTATTTTTAAATCCCTCGGTTCACAACCAAAATAGGTGAATGCGGCTGTTTTTACACCCACCGCATTGTTCAGGAAGTCAAACTTATTGAGGTACATCGTCAAGATTTCCTCTTTGGTGTAGTAACGCTCCAATTTAACGGCAATTACCCACTCGATAGGTTTCTGAAACAAACGTTCCATAATATTGTCGGCACTGGGCGAATAAAGCTGTTTGGACAACTGCTGCGTGATAGTACTACCCCCACCAGCATTTTTCTGCATCAACAACCCACGCTTTACAATAGCACGGAACAAAGCGATGGCATCGATACCCGAATGTTCGGCAAAACGGACATCTTCCGTCGCAATCAGGGCATTTATAATATGTGGAGATAAATCCTGATATCCCACAAATACACGATTTTCCTTACTATAAGAATAAGTGCCCAATACTTTTCCGTCTTCGGAAAACACTTCTGTCGCAAATTTATAATTAGGATTTTCCAGGTCTTCTACGGGAGGCATATAACCTATCCAGCCTTTCGCTATCGAGAAAAATATGATGACGCACACCAGTACAATAAATGCGATGAAAATCCAGAGTGCTGTAATGACTTTCTTTATCATGTTTGGTTTCAAAAAATTATAATTTCCGAATGCAAAGATACGGAATTTATATCATACCACCACCTATATTTTAAAAAAGAGACACCGATTAGAATTATTTATAGGTGTATAAACCCATCAAAAAAGCTCATCAAAACACACATAAAACTTGCCGCGAACATTCAATGAACTCTCAACCAACTTGCAATGAACTTGCAACGAACTCCCAACCAACTACAAAACCACGTGAAATTCAACGCTCCATTTTTTGATAGATAATCACCTGTAACAATGTTCGTTACGCAGAAAACTTCGCGCGCACGCACGTAAGATGAAGAAAAGAGAAGAGAAGAAGTAGAAGAAATAAAAAAAGAAGAGAAAGAAACTGCTGGTGCTTATACTCAATACAGAAGTTTTGAATATTCCGCATAAGGTTTATAAATGGGAATTTAGGTTTTTCACCACAGAGGACACGGAGACCACAGAGGTTTTAATTTTTTCGACGCAAATTGAGCTGATTTTAATTTTTCAGACGCAGATAACGCAGATGACGCTGATTTTTTACTCTATTACTATCTGTCATGCTGAGCGAAGTCGAAGCATCTCTTCTCTTAACATATAAAAGGGAGGAGATTCCCCGACAGGATGGCAGATAGAGTTGCAGCTAATAAATAGAGTGCTGTTATTTAAGTAAAAAATCAGCGTCATCTGCGTCATCCGCGTCGAAAAAATTAAAACCTCTGTGACCTCCGCGTCCTCTGTGGTGAAGAAAAATCACCCTTCATAAAATTGAATTCAACATATTACTCCCCAAAATGCCCCACACCAGTATCCGCCATGCCACATCTTAGCGTCCGCAATGCCACACTTCAACACCTGTAATGCCACACCTCGGCGACTGTAATGTCACACTTCATCCGCCATCAGCTGTGGGATTGCGGATGGTAAGCCGTGGGACCGGGAACACTCAAGTGCCATGATACGCACAGAGGACATTTTTCTTAGAAAAAACTTCCTCGCAGATTTCCATTCCCCGTAGTTTTTCCGTACCTTTACACTCTCGAAAAGTAAAACGAATATCAACGATATGGAAAACAGAAGTTTAGTCACCATTGCCGAACATAGTAAGGAAAAAATCCTCTACATGCTCGAAATGGCTAAAGAGTTTGAAGCAAAGCCGAACCGGCACTTGCTTGATGAAAAAGTTGTCGCCACTCTATTTTTCGAGCCATCCACTCGTACACGCTTGAGTTTTGAAACCGCCGCCAACCGTTTGGGAGCACGTGTCATCGGCTTTAGCGATCCTAAGGCAACCAGTTCATCCAAGGGAGAAACATTGAAAGACACCATCAAGATGGTGAGCAACTATGCCGATATCATCGTAATGCGCCATTTCCTGGAAGGTGCCGCCCGTTATGCCAGTGAAGTTACTACCATTCCCATTGTCAATGCCGGGGACGGAGCCAACCAGCATCCCTCACAGACGATGCTCGACCTCTACTCCATCTACAAAACACAGGGAACGCTGGAAAACCTGAATATCTTCCTGGTAGGTGATTTAAAATATGGGCGTACCGTGCACTCCCTGTTAATGGCTATGCGTCATTTCAATCCGACTTTCCATTTCATAGCTCCCGATGAACTGAAAATGCCGGAAGAATATAAAATTTACTGCCGTGAACATGATATCAAGTTCGTGGAGCACACGGATTTTACGGAAGAAATCATCGCGGATGCCGATATTCTTTACATGACCCGTGTACAGCGCGAACGCTTTACTGACCTCATGGAGTATGAACGAGTGAAAAACGTTTATATCCTGCGCAACAAAATGCTGGAGCACACCCGCCCTAATCTGCGTATTCTTCACCCTCTGCCTCGTGTCAACGAGATTGCTCTTGATGTGGACGACAACCCTAAAGCCTATTACTTTCAGCAGGCGCAAAACGGACTTTATGCCCGTGAGGCCATCCTTTGCGATGTATTGGGCATCACGTTGGATGATGTGAAAAAAGATGCCTGCCGCTGAATAATAGCGCCGGAGCATTTTTCAATCGTAAATCGTTAAATTGCTAAATAGTAAATATCAAGATGTCAAGCGAAAAAAAACAAGAATTGCAGGTTGCCGCTTTAGAAAACGGTACTGTCATTGACCACATACCCTCCGAAAAACTTTTTACAGTAGTTTCACTGCTCGGATTGGAGCACATGAGTAATAATATCACCATCGGCTTTAACCTCAAAAGCAAAAAGCTGGGTACTAAAGGCATCATAAAGATTGCCGACAAGTTCTTCTGTGACGAAGAAATCAACCGTATCGCCGTGGTTGCCCCTAATGTGAAACTGAACATTATCCGTGACTACGAAGTAGTAGAAAAACGGGAAGTACGCCTGCCCGATGAGTTGAAAGGTATTGTGAAATGCGCCAATCCAAAGTGTATCACCAACAATGAGCCTATGGCAACCTTATTCCATGTGATAGACAAGGAAAATTGCGTTATCAGGTGCCATTATTGCGAGAAAGAACAGATAAGAGAAAACATTGAAATCATTTAATTTTTCTTAGTGTATTTATTTTATGAAAGAAGATTGGAAACCCGGAACAATGATATATCCGCTACCTGCTGTATTGGTAAGTTGCGGAAGTACACCGGAAGAACATAATATACTGACTATTGCATGGACGGGAACGATTTGTACCAATCCGCCCATGTGTTATATTTCCGTACGTCCCGAACGTCATTCTTACGATATCATCAAAAGAAATATGGAATTTGTCATCAATCTGACTACGAAAGATATGGCACGCGCTACAGACTGGTGCGGTGTCCGTTCGGGTAAAGATTATAACAAATTCGAGGAAATGCATCTCACACCCGGTAAATGTACTGTGGTCGGCGCTCCACTCATCGAAGAATCACCGCTTTGCATCGAGTGCAGAGTGAAAGAAATCGTAGCCCTCGGTTCGCACGATATGTTTATTGCCGACGTGGTAAACGTACGTGCGGATACTACCTATCTGAATTCCGAGACCGGGAAATTAGAGCTGGCGGAAGCAAATCCATTGGTATATGTGCACGGTGGATATTATGAACTGGGAGATAAAATCGGGAAATTCGGTTGGTCGGTCGAAAAGAAGAAATAATGAAGATGAAACGGGGAATGTTCATAGCCGGTCTGTGTTTGTCACTCTTTTCCACCTTGCTGAGAGGGCAGGAAACCACTAAGCCCGGAGTTCCTGAAGCGGAAACAGCCAAACACAAACAGGAACACCCCGTGAACTTCGGAGTCAAAGGTGGATTTACCTCATCCCTTTTTCTTGTTTCCGACTTAATTCTGAATGGCGCTATTGTCAATGAAGTGCAAAACAACTATAAAATCGGCTTTTTCGGTTCATTCTTCATGCGAATTAATTTTGGCCGTCATTTCCTACAACCGGAAATTTCATACACTATCAACCGCTGTAACATTACGTTCGAAAAGCCCCAACCGGAAGATGCCCCCGAGAACAGTACGCCTGAAATGGCTTCCATAACCTCCTCCATCCATAGTTTCGAGGTTCCGGTCATTTACGGATACAATATTATCAAGGAAGGGCCTTACAGCCTTGCCGTATTTGGCGGCCCGAAAATCCGTTATATCTGGGATAAGAAAAGTAAAGTGACATTCGAAAACTTCGACCAACAAAATATTAAAGAAGATTTATATCCCTTCAACCTGAGCTTTACTACCGGTGTGGCTGTAACTATCTCACGTATTTTCTTCGATTTCCGTTATGATATCGGTTTGCACAATATATCCAAGCGTATCAGTTACCAAGCGGCAATCCAGGAAGGAAATAGTAATGAAATAATTGTTCCCACCGATCAAATCCGTTTCCATCGACGTGACAATGTACTCAGTTTTTCGCTTGGAGTGTTTTTTTGATAGGAAATTTCTTCCTTTTCTTACAATTTATTCATTTATTTCCTCTAAATTTGTACGCTTAATAAGAAAATACTGATTAATTAAACTTATCTAATAAGCAATAATGAAAAGAGACGATTTAATTTTCGACATCATCGAAAAAGAACATCAACGTCAGCTCAAAGGCATTGAACTGATTGCATCAGAAAACTTCGTAAGTGACCAGGTAATGCAGGCAATGGGTTCCTGCCTCACCAACAAGTATGCCGAAGGTTATCCGGGCAAGCGCTATTATGGCGGTTGCGAAGTGGTAGACCAAAGCGAACAAATCGCCATCGACCGTTTGAAGAAAATCTTCGACGCTGAATGGGCTAATGTGCAGCCGCACTCAGGAGCACAGGCTAACGCGGCCGTATTCCTCGCCGTTCTAAATCCGGGTGACAAGTTCATGGGATTGAACCTTGCACACGGCGGTCACCTCTCTCATGGTTCATTGGTAAATACCTCAGGTATCATCTATACTCCTTGTGAATACAATCTGAACAAAGAAACCGGCCGTGTAGACTACGATCAGATGGAAGAAGTAGCATTACGCGAAAAGCCGAAAATGATTATCGGCGGTGGTTCCGCTTATTCTCGCGAATGGGACTATAAACGCATGCGTGAAATAGCGGATAAGGTAGGTGCTATCCTGATGATTGACATGGCACACCCTGCCGGACTGATTGCTGCCGGTGAGCTGGACAATCCGGTAAAATATGCCCATATCGTAACATCCACTACTCACAAGACTCTGCGCGGTCCTCGTGGTGGCGTCATCATGATGGGTAAAGACTTCCCCAATCCATGGGGTAAGAAAACTCCGAAAGGTGAAATCAAGATGATGTCTCAACTGCTCGATTCCGCTGTATTCCCGGGTATCCAGGGTGGTCCGTTGGAACATGTCATCGCAGCCAAGGCTGTAGCATTCGGTGAAATTCTGCAACCGGAATGGAAAGAATATGCAGCGCAAGTAAAAAAGAACGCTGCTGTATTGGCACAGGCTTTGATGGACCGTGGCTTTACAATCGTTTCCGGCGGTACGGACAACCACTCCATGCTGGTTGACCTGCGTAGCAAATATCCTGACCTGACAGGTAAGGTAGCTGAAAAAGCATTGGTTTCCGCTGATATTACCGTAAATAAGAATATGGTTCCGTTTGACAGCCGTTCTGCTTTCCAGACCTCAGGTATCCGTCTGGGTACTCCTGCCATCACCACTCGTGGAGCTAAGGAAGATTTGATGCTGGAAATTGCTGAAATGATTGAAACGGTCCTCTCGAATGTAGAAAACGAACAAGTGATTGCCGATATTCGTGCGCGTGTCAACAAAACGATGGAGAAATATCCGTTGTTTGCATACTAAATTCACTATCACACATATAAAAAGCGCTTTGACACATACTGTCAAGGCGCTTTTTTATGTACTTTATATTATTATATTCCTAATAACGCGATTAACTCAGCCCCTCAATATTCCCCTCAATAATATCGATACGTTCCGCTTGCGGTGACTTTGGTAAACCCGGCATACGAAGTATCTCCCCTGCAATGGCTACAATCATCTCAGCACCGTTATTAATAACAATATCTTTGATGTGGAATTCAAAGTTATTGACTGCACCATAAATTTTCGGATCGGCAGAGAAAGAATACTGGGTTTTGGCGATACAGACAGGATAATGAGCAATACCCATTTCTTCAATAAGTTTCATCATCTTGCGCGAGGCGCTGCTATAAGTCACCACGCTGGCACCATAAAGGTTGCATGCCACTTTCTCTATCTTCCGTTGCACCGGGTCATTTTCCTCATACGTATATTGCAGTGGAGCCGACGGTTTTTTCTCAATGGTTTCCACTACCAGGTTAGCCAAATCTACGGCACCTTCCCCACCCTCGGCAAAAGCGTTATTAATGGCAAAACCTACTTTTAAATCTTCCTCACAATGGCGGCGGATAGCCTCCAACTCTTCATCCGTATCACTAGCAAAACGATTGAAAGCAACTATGATTGTCTGACCGAAAGAACGCAGGTTTCGTATATGTTTGTCAAGATTACCGAATCCCTCTTTCAAACCTTCCATATTCGGTTCTTTGATGCGGTCGAGACTGACTCCGCCGTGCATCTTCAAGCCTTGCGCAGTAGCCACAATAATTGTCAACTTAGGCTGCAAACCGCTTTTACGGCATTTGATATTGTAGAACTTCTCTGCTCCCAAGTCTGCACCGAAACCAGCTTCAGTCACTACATAATCACCAAACGTCATTGCCATTTTCGTTGCCAAAATAGAGTTGCAACCGTGTGCGATATTGGCGAATGGTCCACCATGCACAAAAGCAGCTGTTCCTTCGGTAGTCTGCACCAAATTAGGGTGAATGGCATCTTTCAGTAATACCGTGATTGCTCCTGCCACGCCTAAATCTTTCACAGTAAATGGTTTACCATCGTACGTGAAGCCAAGAATGATATTTTCAATACGTCTGCGCAAGTCTTCCGTATCTTTAGCCAAGCACAAAATAGCCATAATCTCCGATGCGGGAGTAATATCAAAACCTGACTCCTGAGTCACACCGTTTGTACGCGGTCCAAGTCCTGTAACAATGCTACGCAAGGAGCGGTCGTTCACGTCGAGCACACGACGCCAGATTATTTCCTTCAGCCCGAAACCGTCTGCCTGATGCTGATAAATATAATTATCCAGTAAAGCGGAAATCATATTATGAGCAGATGTAATGGCATGGAAATCTCCCGTAAAATGTAAGTTTATTTTCTCCATTGGAAGTACCTGCGCATAACCGCCTCCGGCAGCTCCGCCTTTCATTCCGAAACAAGGCCCCAAAGAGGGTTCACGCAATGCGACAATCGCTTTTTTCCCTATCTTATTCAGTCCTAAGGCTAAGCCGATAGAAACGGTAGTCTTCCCAATACCTGCTTTGGTGGCCGTAATGGCAGTTACCAAGATGAGGTTATTTTGCTTTACTTTTTCCTCATCAATCAGATGCTCGGGAATTTTAGCGATATATCGTCCGTAATTCTCTACTTCGTCACGTGGAATACCTACTCCTTCAGCAACTTGCTTTATCTTCTTCAGCTCTATGCTACGTGCTATTTCAATGTCCGATTTCATACAAGGTCTTTTCTTTAAATAACAACTTTGATTTTTGAAAGTTGCAAAAATACAAAAAAGAAGGGAAATAATGACGAGGATACAAACTATAAATTACTTAAACCGTGATGTATCTACCTCTTCACGTTTTTTCTCTTTATATCCACCCAATTTATAAGTAAGCGATACTCCGAATTCACGGAAACATGAATAGTGATTAGTGACATTTTGTGTCTTGAAACGGATACGCGGAGAAATCTGCGCTGACTCAAAGATATCATTGCAATAAAGATTTAAAACACCTTTCCCTTTGGCAAAATCGTAACGCAATGCAAGATTCAGTCCTCCTGAGGTAGGTAAATCATAAATACCCTGAATGGCATCACTATGAACCATACCGGTTATCATCAGTTTCAAATCGGGCTTGGCAGCGAGAGTAATAGTATTAGTCATCTGAGCAATTCCATAACACTTTTTCCGGTTGAAAGGGATATCCCAGAAGTCATTATCTTTTTCATAGTGCCACACACCAATCAGAGTAATCCGAGAATTCAACCAATTGTTTATTTTAAATGGTATAGAAGCCTGTAAACCTGATTGTTGTTGGAAGTCAAAGTTTAGATATTTATAGATTTCCACAAGACGTTGCGACGATTGATATAGCGTCTGAGTAGAATAGTCCTTAGTATGGTTAAACCATGCGCTAAAGATATATTTCCCCTTCAAAATATACGTCATCTTAAGTTCATAACTCTGTGCCGGTTTCAAAAACGGATTGCCGTGTATTTCCGAATAACCACCACCAATATAGGATATGGCATCTTGTACAGCCCAATACCCGGGATATTCTTTATCACTGCTCAAACCTAATTGAAGAATATGGCCCGACGCAGGCATATAGGTCAGATTTACGGTAGGATAAATATCCCACTGATTCCAAACCACTGTTTTGTAATGTTCTACGGCTAAAGAAGCATCCAGTGATACCTTATTGCCAAAACTTTTCGTGAAACCGGTATAGAGGTTCAATGTCTGCTCCCGTTTACGGGATTTCATGTTACTGCTTTGTTCACCACTCTCCACGTCATAATAATATTGATAACTATGATCGATACTGGTGGTATAGACAACCCCATAATTCAATCCCCAACCATGTTTCAAATTATGCTCCTGAGCCAGAAACATTTTCCAGCGATTGATACGCTGGCAATCTTTAGTAAAGAAATTAAGTTCGTCGTCCTGCATGCGGCTATAAATCAATTGATTGGAGGGAGAATTGTAATAAGTCAACTCTACCCCCGTTTTCAGTCCGAAGGGCGTATGATAATCGATACGTCCATTATGTAACCAGTCGGTACTGTTGCTATGGGTTACGGACTGTTGTGTACCGGTGATGCTTGTCTTGTTGTGATAAGTATTATACTTTCCATTATAAACAAAACTCAACTGATAATTTTTGGCTATATTATAATCCGCCCCTACACGAAAACTATGCGTATGCGAGCGCCCACGGCCCACCTCATCATTATTTATGGGATGAACCGTGCCGTCCGCCAGTGTGTGCATGGCATTTTTGTCCGTCGTGCTATAACTACGACCGTGTTCGTGTGAGTAAAGAAAATCTGCGGAGAATTTATTTTTATTGTAAAGAAGGCTGGCACGCTCTTCAAAACGTTCGTAATATTTTTGGGTAGCTTTGCCATACACTTCACCTTGCCAGGAAGAAGGTCCCCCCGTAGTCTGTTTCAGCCGGATATTGATGAGTGCACCGCGTACCTGATAACGGGCAGGTGCGTTGTACATTACTTCCGCTTTCTCAATACGGCTCGCCGGAATGCTTTTCAATAAAGCATACAACTGTTCTGTAGTGAGTGTGGTTACCTTACCGTCAATAATAACGGTAGTACCCTGCCCTCCCAACTGAAGTACGCCATTCATTTCGGTTACACCGGGAAGTTCTTTCACGGCATCATAAGCGTTATCTACGGGCATTTCATGAAGAATTCTCGGTAAGTCATATACCAACTTACCCTGTTCGGCTTTCACTACAGGGCGTTCACCGGTAACCATAATCTCCGGAAGACTCTGATAAAGGCTATCCAGCCGGGCATCAGTCGTAATAAGGCTATCGGCACTGAGAGTACGTTCATTGCCGGTAGAAGTATGATCAGTATTTTCTTGCGCAGAGAGAGTTGTGCTTAATGCACAAAATACAAAAGAAAGATAGTAAATTCGTTTCATGTTCAATTTGTTTTTGAGAGTTCATGTACATTTCGATAACGCAAAGTACGACAGAAACCATGAAAATCTGTGTTATCATGGACTTACCGAGTGTTATCTACTGTTATCGGGAGTGTTATTTAGTCTTATCGCATGATACAGCACATAAGATAACTCCTTATCTTTGTCTCTACATAAGTACTTGGAAAAAAACATGAAACTACCATTCAAATATATTGCCATACTTGTCATTATCTCCTTGACGGGTATTTTCTTCTACCAGACGTACTGGCTCACAGGATTGTACCGGACGATGTGCAATGACATGGAACGAAATATTGTGGAAGCTATGCGTATCAGTGACTATAACGAAATGATGCTCCGCGTAGAGTCATTGAAAAAAGACGATAAAGACCACGGAGAAGTAAGCGTAGAAGCCAGTTACCACGACGATGGACGTTCCTTTGTCCGTAGCAGTACCAGTATCACACTTTCACACGAACAGAATACGACAAAAGTACAAGCTCTAAAGGACACTGTCACACCCAGTTCCGCGCTAAGGACAAATGGCAGCTTAGATATGATTTTACGTGATAAAAACACCATGCTGGAGTTGGCGACTTATTTTCAACGAGGCCTACACTCCGGACTCGATATCATTACGGAACCGGATATCATGGTCTATGACAGTTTGTTGACCCTACAACTGGAAGAGAAAGGCATCTCTCTACCCCATCACTTGATACATATCCATAAGGGAAGTAATCCGGATTCGACTTATACATATATAGACACGTTGGCGGTTACAGGAAGCGCCGGTTACATTCCCAGTCCGAAAGCTGTAAGATACGACTATTCGTTCGACCTCAACACCAACCAGAGTTACCGCCTTTGGATAGAACCGATTACCCTGTTGGTATTGCGCCAAATGTTAGGAATTCTCACTACCTCATTCGTAGTACTGATTATCCTTGTTTTCGCTTTTTGGTATCTCATCCGCACTATTCTACGGCAAAAGACACTGGAAGAAATGAAGAGTGATTTTACCAATAACATTACTCATGAACTGAAAACCCCTATCGCCGTTGCCTACGCTGCAAACGATGCCTTACTCAACTTCAACCAAGCCGAGGAAAAAGTCAAACGGGATAAGTATCTGAATATTTGCCAGGAACAGTTACAACGGCTCAGCGGACTTGTAGAGCAGATATTATCCATGAGTATGGAACGCAGAAAGACCTTCCGCCTCCATCCTGAAGAACTGGAAGTGCGGGGAGTTCTCGATAAACTCGTTGAGCAACATAAGTTGAAAGCCGACAAACCCGTGGAAATCTCTCTCGACATCGAACCGGAAAATCTGACTGTTACCGCCGACCGTACTCATTTCAGTAACATTATCAGTAACCTGATGGATAATGCCATCAAATACTCGCGTGAAAAGGCAAAGATAGATATCCGCTGCCGTACGGTAGCCACCGCACAAGGCAAAAAAACGGAAATATCCGTCCGAGACCACGGAATTGGGATTTCTACAGAAAAGCAGAGACATATATTCGATAAATTCTATCGTGTTCCTACGGGAAACCTGCACGATGTAAAGGGATATGGCCTGGGACTGTTTTATGTAAAAACCATGACCGAGAAACATGGTGGAAGTATATCAATCAAAAGTGAATTGGGAAAAGGAAGTATATTTACAATTATAATATAACTGGAACTATGTCGGACCGAATAAAAGTACTTTTAGTAGAAGATGAAGAAACCCTTGCCATGATTATCAAAGATACACTGGAAGGGCAGAATTTCAGTATTCAGACTGCCGGTGACGGTGAAGAAGGTCTCCGCCTGTTTTTCGATTTACGACCCGACGTACTGGTGGCAGATGTCATGATGCCCCGTATGGATGGCTTTGAAATGGTACGCCGCATCCGGCAGACCGACAAGCATACCCCTGTACTTTTTCTTACGGCACGTTCTGCCATCAATGATGTGGTAGAAGGATTTGAGCTCGGTGCCAACGACTACCTGAAAAAGCCTTTCGGCATGCAAGAGCTTATTATCCGCATCAAAGCATTGGTAGGCAAAGCTTTCTCCTTCACTGAAACAATGCCGAAAGAAAAAAACAGTTTCGAGATAGGTGACTATCGTTTCAATTCCGTCACTCAAAGGCTGATTTATGTCGGTGCGGCAGTTTCTCCGCATACTAATACGGAAGTAGAACTCTCCCACCGTGAATCGGAAATCTTGAAACGGCTTTGCGAGAATCAAAACCACGTTGTCAACACTCAAAATGTCTTGCTCGACCTATGGGGAGACGATAGTTTTTTCAATTCGCGCAGCCTGCATGTTTTTATCACCAAGCTACGCCATAAGTTATCATACGACAACAATATACGTATCGTAAACGTGAGAGGTATCGGATATAAGCTGATTGTAAATAGTTAATGGTTTTACAATGATTTGCTTAATACTCCAAAATAATACAAAGAAATTTTAGGGAATTGGAGGAAACGGCTATCTTTGTTGAAATAGAATGAGCAAAGATATGAAACGATTTCTCTTTAGCATAGTCATATTGCTTGCAGGCTTTTCGTCGGTATTCGCCCAGCATGAAATACCGGCAGACAGTTTGCACACCGTTCCACCGTCCCAAGGGAGTTCCCGGGAAGGAGAACTCCTTCCCGAAGTGAAGAATTTTGACGGATTTCTGCTGGACATGAGCCTGATGAAAATGGCGCCGCCACAATTGCCCAAATTCACACTGGAAATCCCTGACGCCAGTAAAGATTATAATAGTATTTTCCGGTTAAATCCGAATGCCACTTATTCACAAGGATTTTCTGATAAATTCTCTTTAAGTAATTCCATGGTATACAGTATGAACCCTTTCGGACTGACTGGCTTTTGGTCTACCCCTGATAATCTGCAAACGGGCAGCTTTAAATTGAAAAACGGGATGCGAATCAATACTTACGGAGAATATGATAAAGATGGTTGGAAAGTTCCCAATCCTTCCGCATTGCCGTGGGAAAGGAACAACTTCAAAGGAGCATTCGAGCTGAAGTCCGCTAACGGTGCGTTCGGTTTCAGTATAGAGGTGCGGCAGGGGAACAAAGCGCCATTTTAAACGTTGTCATTCCAAGTATAACGAAGAAAGAAACCTGAATTTCAAACTGCATGATTATGAGAAAAAGAGTATTGATTATCGGAGCCAACGGCTTTACGGGACGACAGATATTGAATGATTTGTCACATAACCTGTCTTACCAGGTTACAGGCAGTTCCATGCACGATGACTGTTGCCCCGGTTCGGGGGATTATCGCTATATACGGGCTGATATCCGTAATGTCCGGGTATTGGAAGAATTGTTCCGGGAAGTTCATCCAGATGCAGTTATCAATACTTCCGCCCTCTCTGTTCCTGATTATTGCGAAGCACACCATGAAGAAGCAGATGCTGTCAACATCACCGCTGTGGCGAGTCTGGCAGAACATTGCCAAAAATATGGAAGCCGTCTCATCCATCTGTCTACTGATTTTGTGTTTAGCGGAGATACCGACCGTCTTTATACGGAGGAAGATGTGCCTGCCCCTGTCAATTATTATGGTTATACCAAGTGGGAAGGTGAAAAGCGCATAGCTGCTCTTTGCCGGAATTATGCCATTGTACGCGTAGTCGTCGTATATGGCGCCGCACTGCCTGGACAACATGGAAACATCTTGCAACTGGTAGCTAACCGATTGAGAAGTAATGTGGAAATCCATGTCGTTTCCGACCAATGGCGCACTCCGACCTTTGTGGGTGACATATCCTGGGGAGTGGAAAAGTTGATATCGCATCCCCAAAGCGGCATATATCACCTTTGTGGAAGCGATTGCCTGACCATCTCTGAAATAGCTTATCGTGTAGCCGACATATTGAACCTGGATCGTTCACTCATCATTCCTGTCACCACACAGGAAATGAAAGAAAACACCCCTCGTCCCCGCTTCAGCGGACTGAGTATTGAAAAAGCACGTAAAGAGCTGGGATATAAACCGCATACACTGGAGGAAGGGATAAAGATTATGTTTGAATGAAAGCACGTACCATTTCAAGAATGATATCCCCGTACTTCTCCACACCTTTCTTTCCAAAATAGGGAATACGGACAAGTGCGTCTTTGTCCGACGGTAAAAGATTACTTATGCCAAGAACCGCTTTCTGCTGGATAACGGTATAGACAGGCAACCCCAGTTGGGCAGCTTCCGCATTTCTCCACGCAATCAGTTTCTCGTAGAGCGCAGGATGCAGAATATCCGAAGGTACATCGATTGCAGTAGCGCGTTGTCTGCCACGAGCTTTATTCTTCAGTTCTTCCCCTCTTTGTTTCCGGTGTTCCTTGTTTGATAAAGCCGTTTCCCTACCCTTTTCTTTCTCTTTTCCGGATGTATCATCAATTGAAAGTATCGCTTTCTGCTTCAAATACTCATTGACATAAAAACCCTTTCGGATGACAAACTCCAGCAAATCCTCTTTCATCAGATAAGCATCCGTCAGCTCCTCATCCGCCTCTTTCAATTTCTTTTTCAAATCCTTGTTATCCGTACCAAGTACACCCTTACTTATGATTACTTTTAGCGGCTCCAACTGTTCCTTAAAATATTGCGTTCCTAGGTGAATGCGCTCTTGCAGCGTTTTGTCCGAAGCATAATCTTTAGCTGCATCTATCAGCCGATTGTATTGCAAACCGAACTTCTGAGCCACCTTAGTCACCTTTTCATGGAAACGCTCCACCTCCTCTTTATAGGCCGCCAACTGTTTGGGATAGAGCTTATACAAATGTTCATCCACCAGCCTGACATATCGTTTCAAAGCCAATTCCAACGGCAAAAAATCGAACAAACCGGATAATAATTCATGGAAATAAGCCTGTTGCAACGAATGAAACCGTTTTTCATCCGGTGTACTCCTACGCGCATCTTCGGTAAAAACATCCACCGCATGGTCGCTGATAACGGCCTTCGCTGAGAGTGGAGCACTCAGCACCAAACCTTCCAATGTTTTGCAACGGCTCAACGCCACGTAGGTCTGTCCGTGCGCAAAAGATGAACTGGCGTCAATAATAGCCCGTTCAAACGTCAAACCCTGACTCTTGTGTATTGTAATTGCCCATGCCAGTTTCAAAGGAAATTGCCGGAATGTACCTTCAATATCTTCCGTAATCTCTTTTGTTTCCTCATCGAGCACATATTTGGCATTCGTCCATTCTTCCTCTTGGAGCAAAAAAGTTTCACCGCTATCCTTACTACGCACCTCTATATTACCCGGAGATACTTCGGTCACCTCCCCAATCATACCGTTATAATAACGATGTTCACCCGAAGAATCATTTTTTACAAACATCACTTGGGCACCTTTTTTCAATTCGAGTACCTCGTCCGTAGGAAAAGAATATTCAGGAAATTTCCCGTCAATTGTGGCACGAAAAGTGTATGTACGGCCGGGCAACTGTTCCAACTCATGGTCGTTGATGCGCTGTGCCTGATAATTATGAGTGACAAGCCGGATGTATCCTTCCTCTTTCCTGGGAACAAAACCCGCTATATACCGCCGGTTCAATGTATCCAGGACTTGTGCATCGCAACGATTTTCACGGATACGGTTCAGCAATTCAAGAAAATTCCCGTCACTTTGCCGATAAACAGTTTTCAGTTCGATGGTGCAATATTCCGTTTGCTTCAATGCTTGGCTGGAAAAGAAATAGGGAGTGTCGTAATAGGATTTCAGCATTTGCCACTCCTCATCCTTCACCACAGGAGCCAACTGCTGGAGGTCGCCAATCATCAGCAGTTGTACACCACCGAATGGCTTATGGTGGTCGCGGAAACGGCGGAGTATATCATCTACCGCATCCAGCAAATCGGCACGTACCATACTGATTTCATCAATCACCAGCAAGTCTATACTACGTATGATATTGAGTTTTTCTTTACCAAAGCGATAACGATAGGATACCTTGCTGTTTGTACTGAACGAGCTTTCGGGTACAAAAGGAGCAAACGGTAACTGAAAAAAAGAATGAATAGTTACACCGCCCGCATTGATCGCCGCAATCCCTGTAGGTGCAAGGACTACCATTCGTTTAGGGCTTTCACTTTTTAGTTTTCGTAAGAATGTTGTTTTTCCGGTACCGGCCTTACCGGTCAAAAACAGATGAGTGCCTGTGTTTTCAATAAATTGCCATGCAAGCGCTATTTCGGGATTCTGATTCATTTAAATGTTTATTATTCTATCAAACCGCTTTCTCTTAAAACCAAGCGAATTTCATCATTAGTCATATTTTCACGTTCTGACTTATCATATATACAAACCAAATATAATTGGGATTCTTCTGTTGCAACAACAACAGTAAAGGTTATAACGCGAGCTCCTCCACTCTTTCCTTTGTTTTTATCAGAAATACGCATTCGTATTTTATGTAAACCGTTTCCCAAATCGATACCCATTTGTGGACAGGCTTTCAATTCGGATAAAAACACATCATAATCCTTGTATAAAGAAAGATAATGCTTTGCCAATTTCTTTATTTTTTTCAGAAAGAAAGGTGTAGCAATTATATTATATTTCACTTGAACACCTCCTCAGCAGGTATTCCTTTCAGTTTGCCTTCTTTTATAAGTTTCACCTCTCTCAAACCTTCCCCCAGCATCTCCTTCATCTCCTCCTTACTAATCGTCTCTTCCTCCTCTTTACTTTTTATGGAGGCGCGTGAATGCTGCCTGCGTAAAGACCGCACAAACGACAAAGTCTTCTCCGTCAGCTCCTTATCCGAAATAATTGAGCTGATTTCACGAAGAAGTTGCGCATTTAAATCCATGGTTGCCATATCTATTCCTCTTATATACAATAATAGAACAAAGATAACGCTTATTTTGTTATCCCTGTTCTATTGCCCTATTTATTTCCCAATGTCCCTATTCCAAATAGGATGACATTATTTCAAGCTACCGCCAATAATATCCAGCAACTCATTCGTGATGGCCTGCTGACGACTCTTATTATACTGCTTCGTCAAGTCCTGAATCAACTCGTTGGCATTGTCCGTTGCCGCCTGCATGGCAAGTGTACGGGCGGCGTGTTCAGAAGCGTTGGAGTCCAACAAAACCGTATAAAGCTTTTGACTTAACACTTTGGGAAGAAGACCGGCTATCAACTCAGGTACAGAAGGTTCTACAATGTAGTCATTGTTGAAACTGCGCACCTCCGAAACAGACTCATTGGCTTCCTCCGCCACCTTCTTCAGGTCAATAGGCAGATACTCATCCCTCGTCAACACTTGCGAACCCATAGATTTGAAATGATGATAAATCAACTCCACCTTATCTATGCGTTTCTCCAGAAAATCATTCATCAGCGAACCGGCAAGTTCATAAGCCTGCACATACGAAGGTTTATCCGCCATAATCTGATAACTGCCTTGCGGCGTATACCCCATCTTCTTCACAGCATCCTCCACCTTCCTGCCCACGGGATAAATCATGATATTCTCCCGTCCCAGCGATTTATAATCATCCAGCGTCTTTTCCAACATTTTCGCCACATTGGAATTAAAAGCGCCACAGAGCGAAGTATTGGACGAAAACACGACTATCGCCACCTTAGCCACAGAACGCACATCGGTATAGGGAGACTCGAATGTAGCATCCGTACTCAGAAAATTCGTCAGGATTTCGTTCAGCTTCCGTTGATAAGGCAGCATATTCTCAATCCGCCCCTGCGCTTTATGCAGTTTGGCAGACGCCACCATCTTCATCGCCGATGTAATCTGACGCGTACTCTTGACGGAGTTAATTCTATTTTTTACCTCTTTCAGTGAAGCCATTTCTATTTACAATTTAATTATTTACGATTTACGATTGGAAATACTCTTAATTTATAAGACCGATTTACTCTTCACAGAAAGTAACTCTAACAATACGAAAGCAGCTCCAATCGTAAATCGTAAATCGTCCCATCGTAAATTACATGAATTGTTTCGCCACCGTTTCCGCCGTCTCCTCAATCTTCTTGCAAACTTCATCATCAATCACGCCCGTCTTCAATACATCGAGCACATCTTCACGATGATTCATCTCAAGATATTCCAGAAAACTGCGTTCAAATTCACTGACCTTGTCCAGAGGAACATTCTTCAACAAACCATGCGTACCGCAATAAAGGATAGCAATCTGTTTTTCTACAGGCATCGGACTATACTGTGGTTGTACCAACAGACGGGTATTCTTCTGTCCCTTGTCGATAGTCAACGCCGTCACAGGATCCATATCACCGCTGAACTTGGTAAATGCTTCCAACTCACGATACTGCGCCTGGTCTATCTTCAATGTCCCCGCCACCTTCTTCATCGCCTTAATCTGGGCATTACCACCTACACGGCTCACGGAGATACCTACATCGATAGCCGGACGGTTACCTTGGTTAAAGAGGTTCGTATCAAGGAATATCTGTCCGTCGGTGATAGAAATCACATTTGTGGGAATATAGGCGGATACGTCGCCCGCCTGTGTCTCGATGATAGGCAATGCGGTCAACGAACCGCCACCTTTCACCTTTCCTTTCAGGCTCTCGGGCAAATCATTCATTTCGCGAGCCACTTCCTCCTGATTGATAATTTTTGCAGCACGTTCCAGCAAACGGGAATGCAAATAAAAGATATCACCCGGATAGGCTTCACGTCCAGAAGGACGGCGTAAAATCAAAGACACTTCACGATAGGCCACCGCTTGTTTGGACAAGTCATCATAAACCACCAACGCATGGCGGCCGGTATCACGGAAATACTCACCGATGGCAGCGCCTGCAAACGGAGCGTAATACTGCAAAGCGGCCGGATCGCCCGCCGTGGCGGCTACTACGATTGTGTAGTCCATAGCGCCATATTCGCGCAACGTGTTCACGATAGATGCCACCGTGGAACCTTTCTGACCGATTGCCACATAAATACAATATACCGGATCACCGGCTTCAAAATTAGCACGTTGATTAATAATAGTATCGATGGCGATAGCAGTCTTACCCGTCTGTCGGTCACCGATAATCAATTCACGCTGTCCGCGTCCGATAGGAATCATGGCATCCACGGCCTTCAATCCCGTCTGCAACGGCTGGTTTACCGGCTGGCGGAAGATAACTCCCGGCGCTTTCCGTTCCAGCGGCATTTCGCAAAGCTCGCCGCCTATCAGTCCTTTTCCGTCCAACGGCGCCCCCAGCGGGTCTATGACACGTCCCAACATGCCCTCACCCACCATGATAGACGCGATACGCTTGGTACGTTTCACCACATATCCTTCCTTGATTTTATCCGTAGGCCCCAACAATACGGCACCCACGTTGTCCTCCTCAAGGTTCATCACAATGGCTTTGATACCGTTGTCGAATTCCAGCAATTCGTTTGCTTCAGCATTGCGCAATCCGTAGATACGGGCCACGCCATCACTGACTTGCAGCACCGTACCGATTTCATCCAGTTGCACGCGGGTATCAATCCCTTCCAACTGCTTACGGAGGATATCGGAAACTTCGCTTACTTTTATATTTCCAGACAACATTTTATTTACGATTTAATTATTTACGATTTACGCTTGGCATTACTTTTCTTCATCAGACCGATTCACTCTTTACAACTAAAAGTAACTTCAATCGTAAATCGCAAATCGTCCAATCGTAAATCACACGATTCTTCTATTTTTATCAATGAACTGTTGTTTCACTTTCTTAAGCTGGGTAGCGATACTTGCATCCAGACGATAATCGTTGATATCGAATACAAAACCACCCTCAATGGACGGATCGACTTCGGTCTGCAACTCCATTTCGGCATGCAGCAAATGAGAAGCGCTATTTCTGATACGTTCCCAAACATCACGGCTCACGGGCACAGCGGTTATCAGCTTTGCCACACCGATATGCCTGTCATTGCGGTAGAGTTTCAGGAAGCTCAAGGCAATGTACTGAAGGAAAGACTCACGCTTGTTTTTCAGCACCAACGTGATGAAACGAGTAAACTCACGTCCGGCAGGAGCATCGCCCACAGTAGCCGCACAGATAAGCGTAAACTTCTCCCGTATCGTCAGAATGGGGTTATCCAATGCTTCGCGCAGGTCAGGATGTTTTTCGAAGCTTCGCGTCAACATACGCATTTCGGCGTACATCGAGTCCTCCGTCCCTGTACTCTTGGCATACTCCATGAGCGCCTTTGCATATCGCATCGAAACAATTCCTATATCCATTTCTCAATTAAAAATTAAAAATTAAAGATTAAAAGCTAATGACAGCCTTTAATTATTCTCGCTTGCCATCAGCATCTCATCCAGCATCCGGTCAATCATTTCCATCTGCTCATGCTTCTCGTCCAGGTTCTTGCGGATTACTTTCTCGGCAATATCTACCGACAACACCGCTACTTGACGCCGAATATCGCGGATAGCTTCTTCCTTCTCCAGCTGTATCTGTTTTTTCACATCGCTCAGCTCTTTCTGCGCGGCGACTTCCGCCTGCTTGCGCGCTTCGACGATAATCTTGTCACGCTCGTGCATCGCCTCCCGCAGAATGCGTCCCTGTTCTTTGTTGGCAGCGGCAATCAACGCTTCGCTCTGCTCTTTCAACTTGGAGAGTTGGGCGTTTGCTTCGCGTGCCACCTCCATGGATTGGTCTATGTAGGACTTACGGCCTTCCACCATCTTGGTGATGATGGGAAAACCGTATTTAGCCAACACTACAAACACCACGCCGAATGAGAGGAGCATCCAGAACAGCAGACCACTATCGGGTAATAACAATGACATAATTTTATGTTATAAGAAGAATACCAACAAACAAACAACAACAGCCAGCAAAGCGACACCTTCAATCAAGGCGGCGGCAATAATCATGTTCATACGGATATCTCCCGATGCTTCCGGTTGACGGGCAATAGCCTCCATGGCAGAGCTACCGATTTTACCAATACCCAGACCTGCACCAATAACGGCGATACCAGCACCCAGTGCTGCTCCCAATTTGCTGATTCCCACACCTGCCGCAGCAGCTTGTAATAATACAGATAGTAACATAATGTTCAAATTTTTAAATGGTTATTTTTATTAATATTTATATTCTCAATAATCACCTTATAACTTCATAACTTCATCACTTTATGGCCTTCTCACCCGTCTTCTCCTTATGCTCTTCCTGCGCCAGTCCGATAAAGACTGCCGACAGCATAGTGAACACGTATGCCTGGATAAAGGCAACCAACAGTTCCAATGCATTCATAAAGATATTAAACAACACCGAAGCAAAAGTCAGCGAACCATTAAGCACAGGCCCCATACTTGCCGAGATAAATATCAGGCAGGTCAGCACCAACATAGCCATGTGTCCAGCCAGCATATTGGCAAAAAGACGAATCATCAAGGCAAAAGGCTTGGTGAAGATACCGAAAAGCTCAATCAACGGCATCATGGGAACAGGTGCGTTGAGCCACCAAGGCACATCAGGCCAAAAGATATCTTTCCAATAAGTTTTAGTCCCGAAAACATTGACGGCAAAGAAAGTACACAGAGCCAGTACCATTGTAATGGCTATGTTCCCAGTTACATTGGCGCCACCGGGAAAGAAAGGTATCAACCCCATTATATTGTTTATGAAGATAAAGAAAAATGCCGTCAGCAAGTAGGGCGCAAACTTATGGTATTTAGGTCCCACGCAACTTTTGATTACATCGTCATTCACCATCATGATAAACATTTCCATAAAGCCCACGAATCCGCCCGGCGCCTCACTTCCTTGCGGATGCTTCCGATACCAGCGAGCCACTCCCAATATAATGGCAATCAGCAGTAGACTGTTGAATATCAACGCAAAGGCAACTTTTGTGATGGAGAAATCCCACGGGCGCACTTCATTACCCGCAGCATCCGATTCCACCAATTTGCCCTCATATTTACTACCTTCCGGAGCAATGGTAAGTCCCTCATACGTCCCTCCGTTCTCTTCAAGACGCGAGGACAAAAATACATGCCATCCACTGGAGTGGCTATATACTATAATCGGTAACGGAACAGTGATATGAGTCTTTCCCCACGTCGTGATGTGCCATTCATAAGCATCGCCGATATGGCCGAAGACAATCTCCTTCACGTTCACCTCGTTATCTTTCTGTTCGGCAACGGTTATCGTGTCAGTCTGCGCAAAGACAGTGCCCGACAAACTCAATGCCAGAAAAACCAACGCTAATATGTTACGCATTCGTTTCATTATTCCTTTTCTTTTTCAGCTTCCGGTTCGCCTCAAACATAAAGAAAAACCAGGAATCATATATCAGATAAATCAAATAGTTCGCAATGAATGTCAGTAAGAACTCTTTAGCTTCTTCGCGCACTACGATGCAATACACCCCCATCACAATGATGGAAAACAGCATTCTCATTACTCGTAGCAACATATAAATCTGCAACAATCGTTGCGGTGAGTGCTTACGGCACATTTCAGTCATGCTGATGGTAAACACCCCGAAAGCAAAGAAAAACAAAGGTATCAACGGATAACCGCCGAAATAATGGTGCGGGAAAAAGTTGAAATAAACTCCACCTCCTACTACACCTATCAGCAACGTCAGTAAAGCCGACTGCCACAAGTAATTCCGTTTAGTTATACTAATACTCAAAACGATATTAATTACAAATTTCTAATTTACAAAACATAAATCATAAATCCGAGAGCTATTCATTCTCCACGCAAACGGAAACCGTTTCACCACTCATCTCAATAAAACCGCCCTTAATGTTTTGCGTATGCTCCTCATCCTTCGTCACATACGTCAGCACACCGGCTTGTAAAGACGAAACAATAGGCGCATGCTGTGGCAAAATAGTGAATGAACCTGCCGTACCTGGCAATGTAACACTCTCCACTTCTCCTTTGAAAATTTCTCTTTCGGGCGACACCATATCCAAATACAGTTTCTTCACCATTTTCATTTACGGTTTAACGATTTACAATATATGATTAAAATTACATTCACTAAAAAATTAGCTTTTCTTTGCTTGTTCCAACAACTTCTTACCCTTCTCGATGGCTTCATCAATCGTTCCCACATTCAGGAAAGCCGGTTCGGGCAAGTAGTCCACTTCGCCGTCAAGAATCATCTTGAAGCCCTTGATGGTATCCTCTATGGAAACCATGGTACCGGGAACTCCCGTAAACTGCTCGGCAACGGCAAACGGCTGCGACAGGAAACGCTGTACGCGGCGTGCGCGGTTCACCAGCGTACGGTCGGCATCCGAAAGTTCTTCCATACCGAGGATAGAGATGATATCTTGCAATTCCTTGTTGCGTTGCAGAATTTGCTTTACTCGCTGTGCCACCTCGTAATGTTCCTGCCCCACGATGTGCGGGTCGAGGATGCGGGAAGTGGATTCCAGCGGGTCCACGGCAGGATAGATACCGAGTTCGGTAATCTTACGGCTCAACACCGTCGTTGCGTCCAAGTGCGTAAAGGTAGTGGCAGGCGCAGGGTCGGTCAAGTCATCGGCAGGCACATACACAGCCTGCACGGAAGTGATGGAACCGTTGCGGGTAGAAGTAATACGTTCCTGCATGGCACCCATTTCCGTGGCAAGCGTAGGCTGGTAACCTACCGCCGACGGCATACGTCCCAACAGTGCGGATACCTCGGAACCTGCCTGGGTGAAACGGAAAATATTATCGATGAAGAACAGGATATCGCGCGGGCCGTTGTTCTCAGCCCCCATGTCACGGAAAGACTCCGCCACCGTCAAGCCGGACAATGCCACAGACTGGCGTGCGCCGGGAGGTTCATTCATCTGTCCGAATATCAGGGATACCTGAGACTTTGCCACTTCGTTATAATCTACTTTGGACAAATCCCAATTACCCTCTTCCATGCTCTTTTTAAATTCTTCGCCATAGCGGATAACACCGGATTCAATCATTTCCCTCAGCAGGTCGTTACCTTCACGGGTACGCTCTCCTACACCGGCAAAAACAGAAAAGCCGTTCAGCTTCTTGGCGATATTATTGATAAGTTCCTGGATAAGCACAGTTTTTCCTACACCGGCACCACCAAACAAACCGATTTTGCCACCCTTACTGTAAGGCTCCAGCAAGTCGATAACCTTGATACCCGTGTACAGAACTTCCTGCACGGTGGTCAAATCTTCAAATTTAGGGGGTTCGCGGTGAATAGGATAAGCACCGTCACGGTCCAGTTCTTTCATTCCGTCGATAGAGTCACCTACCACGTTCATCAGGCGTCCTTTTATCTGCTCACCTATCGGCATGGTGATGGGACCGCCCAGCGGGTAAACCTTCATACCTCTTTGCAAGCCGTCCGTACTATCCATAGCTACGGTGCGCACGGTATTCTCGCCAATGTGCTGTTGCACCTCCACAATCAATCTTTTACCATGACCTCTTTTTATTTCCAGTGCGTCGTGAATGCTCGGCAGCATCAGTTCTGCCTCCGTACCTTCAAAATAAACGTCTACAACAGGTCCGATGACCTGTGAGATATGTCCGACAATCTGTGACATAAGCAATCTTTTTATATTCTTTTTTTCTTAATTATTATCCGGTAAAGTTGTGAGTTGTCGCGTAGTATCCTCAAATTAAGTTCAGCCCAGTCGCGTCGTTTCATCAAGACTCAATCGATGTTTGTAGATATAACATTCGCAGATGGCGCTTTGTTCATCCGGATAGTTATATAAACAACTTTGCAAATGTATAAACAAATTACGTCCTGTTGTTCTCGTGAGTAGCTTTTTTTCTATAAATTATACGATTTTGAACGATTAATACTACAATTAGAACAATTTGTTACAGGAAAGGTAACATTGGTTAACAGTTTTTCAGCGGCCATTTTTCGGCCACCCAAGCGGCCACCCTTTCATTCTAGCAGCCAGCGCGTTACGGGCAAAAGCGGCCACCCAAGCGGCCAGCAAACGTACACAACATAAGTAAATTAGAAGATAAGATATACTATCGTATATCTAGGGATGCATGCGGACGAAAAAAACGCACGATGTATCCGCCGCAAACAGATGATGCGTTCGGGGCAAACGGATAATGCGTTTCCACCGGACAGATGATGCGTTTTATATGCATTACATGCAAAGGGAAAAATAACTCTTTTTGGGAAACTAAATTGAATGATTTACGTTACATACACAAACCAAGTATTCATTTCAGTATTTTTCCTAAACCAATATATTTATGTTGTTTTTAAAATTAATTCATTATGAAAAAGTTGTTTCTTTCTATTGCGGCTTTCAGCTGCATCTTTCTGGCTTCCTGTAGTCGAAACGACGAAGTAACAGAAGCCACTGAACCGGGTGCCCCGGCTTTGCTTAAGGTGAACCTTGCATCCGATGTCATCACCAAGGCATCCGGCGCGCCGGTAGCCAACGATGAGTCTAAAATAGGCCAAGGTATCATTCTCGTATTTCGTGGCACCGGCCTTAATCCTGTCCTCGACGGTAAATCGACTTTTGACTTTTCAACAACGGGCAATGCACCTGTGACGGTAAATATCACTGCCGGTGCCAGCAGGCATATCTATGTAATTGCCAACATCAGCAATGCAGCAGACTTCAATAGTGTGACGCGCGTTTCCGACCTTTACAACTTAGCCAACAAGTATCAGCTGACAGCCATGCGTACAGGTACTAATCTGGGAATGAGTGGTTTCGTAGAAAATATCGATGCTTCAAACGCCACAACGGCTTCTCCGGTCAGCGTCACCGTACCATTGCGTTTCTTAGGTTCGCGTGTGCACATAGACTGGGACTTGTCTCAACTACCAAGCAATATGACTGGATTTTCCATCACAGGAGCCTATCTGCTTAATGTGAAGTCAAAAACTGATTATTTCTCAGCCCCTAATACATACCTGACCGCCAATGTGAATTCTTTCTTGCGTGGTAAAAACGATATCAGTGCATTCAGCGGCAGTTACCTGCCTGTGGCTCCGGCAACCAACACATACGATGCCGCATTGATGGTGGCTGATCTTAGCGCAGACAAAGGTTTTGCGAAGAACTATTTCTATGTACTCGAAAATAACAGTATGGCTCCCACAATCGTAGGTCTTGAAGGTAAAATAGGTTCGGATACCTACTACTACCCCATCGTCATCAATGGTGACCAAAACGGTTCGGGCACGGGAGGTACAACTAATGCAGGTGACAAGTCATTGGTGGTTAAACGCGGTAATATCTATAATGTAAAAGCTATTATAAAAGGTTTTGGTAACAACGACCCATACGCTCCCCTCAGCAAGGGTGCCATCAATGTAACCATTACGCCTGCCGCATGGAATCCTGTAATCCTAATAGATCAGGAATTCAATTGATATGAAACTAAACCCTGTCTATACCTGTTGCTGCCTGCTGATGCTCTGCATTGTGCAGGCAGCCTGTATTCGCGAAGACAACGATGATTGTCCGACCGGGAATGATGAACATGTGCTTACCGTTCACTCGTTTGACGGGCAAGGCAACGAGCTGACCGGTACAGGAGCTGTTTCCGAAGTAATGTTATATATATTCGACGCACAAAATCATTTTCTGCAAAGTATCGCTTGCAAGGAGAATGAAACCGTGCCCATCAACTATCCGGAACAAGAAAAAATTGCTGTCATAGGATGGGGCAACAGTCAAAGTAATAATCAGACCATGCCCCAACCTATTCAGGGCACGCCATTGGAAAGTCTGCAAATGAGCCTTCTACATTCCGGCGAAGGAACTCTGCTATCTCCTGACGATTTATTCTACGGTTCGGTCAACGTAGACTTTTCAGCCATAACCCGTGCCATGACAGTCACTCATCAACTGAATCTGCAACGGAAGGTTGCCGGTATGGAGATTATCGTAAAAGGAATTCCTCAACGATTTGAGACCGACGATGAGGACTTCACCTTACAAGTGAACGAGACTGCGGAAGGAATGAATTTTATGGGAGAACTGACCACGTCTCACAACAATTATCGCCCTACATGCCGTTTCAATTCTTTGAAAGAACTGATAGCTCCCATTTTTCACACACTGCCCTCGGATGGAAATCCCGTAACGGTTACTCTATATAAAGGTAACAAAACCGTATATGAAGCTTCAACAAATGAAGAAGGAACTCCCTTTACCCTTGAAGCGGGCAAGTTGCTCTCAATAACTATCGACCTGAACAAAGGTACCGGAGGAAGTGCCAGTTTCTTTGTCAATAAATGGAACGAATCGAACATCAACCAGGAATTTTAAATGAAACTGCTGCCTTATGAAACCAATGATTCTCATTTTTTCGGCTCTCATCTGCTTATTCATCACTTCGTGTACCGATGAAGATGAACGGCTTTCCGACTCTGGAATCGTGGAAGGAATGCCTGCCATGATACATCTGAAACTGGCTAACCAAGGTATGGAGACACGAGGCACGGGACTTACGACGGCTGAGGAAAAGAAAGTAAGTTCTATCATTCTCCTTGTCTTCGACCGTTTTGGAAAACTTGTGACAAATACATCTTATAATGATGCAAACGGACTGGCAAGCATACAGAATATTCCTACACGTTCGGGCAGCAATATGAGCATTTATGCCATAGCTAACCTGACGGCGATAAATACCAACTTTACACAGGCGGTAAATGACATTCACAGTCTGTCAGATTTGAACAACCTGGTTATTTATACCACGGGAGGCGATGTGGAAGCAAACCACAAGATACTGATGTGGGGTGTTGCGTCGGGAGTTACTATTCCGGTGAGTCCAAGCACCGTGACCGTTCCCATCAGCCTGAATTACGTGGCTTCCAAGATACACGTAAATCTCATCAACAGTGTCCCGGCAGGAGAGCAAGTGACATGGGCGGACTGGAAGTTGCAGGACTTTGCACGTTTCTCTTATCTCGTGCCCCATACCACGGATGCCGTCAACCCCGCCAATGCTTCCGACTTTTTATCGTCTACGGCCACATTTGCATGGACCGACACCACATTTGTCGTCAACGGTGTGTCCAAGGCGGGCAAAGCCACGGTATTCTATCTTTTTGAGAATCGCCGGGGAGGGCGTACGTCCGGTTCACCTACCGATACCGACCCGCGAAACAAAAACCTTTATGCGCCTGCACGCGCCACTGCCATAATAGCCAACGGATTTTACCAGAAATCCGGTTCAAATACCGGCATAAAAGCCACTATCTATCTGGGTGCAAACAGTTACAATGACTATAATCTGGAACGGAGTAAAGAATATACCTATCAAATTACGGTGAAAGGTATCAATGAAATAGACATTGATTCGCGCATTGACGGTGCTTCTTCGGGCTTCCAGGCATCTGTACAGAATGCTACCCTTGATTGCCATTACGACTGGCGACCTATACGGCTCGGCTCGTTTGCCAATACGCTCAGCCTGCAAATTCTGGATAGTTCGGGACTGCCTGCTACGGCTGCTTTCTGGCTGAAGGCATCCTCCATTAATATCAATAAGTTTGTACCAGCCGGTACCAGTTCATGGGCACGGCCTACGTATAACCCGCTTACGGATATGAAAACCCAAATCACCGGTATCTCTTTTACGGATGCCACGCAGATGACTTTTCAGACCTATTATCTGTATGCCGACGAATTTCTAACAGAAGGCGCAACACGAAGCGCCACGGTGCGTATCACCAATGCACAAGGGGCATCGGTAGACGTGCCCATCACGCAGAAAGGTTACCAAACCATGGGAACGGTCGGGATGCGCAAGTATAGTTTACTGGGGATTCTACTCCCTACGGATGATTATAAGCTGGCTGTAGAGAATGTGGAAGAAGCCGGCCTGGTATTAACTCCCGGAGCCGATACCGGTACGGAAAAAACGTACACCATGCAGTGGGGATTTCCTACTACGGATATGCAGAATGTATTACCCCATATCGTATTCGACTATTATAAACGTGCCGGATACGATAATACCGTAAACCTGGTTTATTTACCTTCTTCTACTATATTACGGAAACCTTATCCAAGGACGGGTACAGATGTCATTGCGGAAAATCTGTATGACCCTATTTTCAATACTTATGCCGCCCGTTATTGTTTTGAGAAAAACCGCGATACAAACGGAGACGGCACCATACAAGGGGACGAAATAAAATGGTATCTCCCTTCCCAAGACGAACTGGCGTTGCTCTATACCGGTGCGCCCTCACTGAGCCAGTCTGCCACGGAAAAGCTGTCTGCCAATCCCTATTATGCAAGTACGGAGGCTCAAAGCGG
This sequence comes from uncultured Bacteroides sp., assembly GCF_959029255.1. Classification (GTDB taxonomy): domain Bacteria; phylum Bacteroidota; class Bacteroidia; order Bacteroidales; family Bacteroidaceae; genus Bacteroides. The sequence goes on from NZ_CAUFUE010000001.1 coordinate 195,930, forward strand.
AACGACCCTTGCCACTTATACACGCTTTGACAATGGGCGCAGCACTACCACGGACAAAGGGAATACCCTGTATGTTCGTTGTGTCCGCGCAGTGCCAAGCGGTACGGCGGGACTCACCAGCCCGTATGTGGAAACCTTGACCGGAAATATCAATAACAGCGGATTCAAATCTACTTCTTTACGAAGCAGCGCCGTATCGCGTCCTGTGCCTGTACACCTCTATTCCGACGCCACCAATCAAACCGTATCACCCCGGTTCACCGTTGCCAAAACGGACATTATAGGTGTAAGCTGGGCTACGGCAAACGGATGGACTTCTGCCGCCAACACTTCCTCGGGAAGTGGCACGGTGGCTTCACCTGCCACGGGATGCCAAGCTTATTTTGAACTGGGCGCACCGGCAGGTACTTGGCGCGTACCCACACAGAGGGAACTTTATCTGATATATAACGTGAGGAAAGAGTTAGTGACGAGCTTGGCAGGTTTTGTTGATTTCCTGACTGACGGAACCCAATACTGGGCGTCTACAACCAACTCGGCAACAGAGGCCTGGGCAATGGATTTCTCTTTAGGGGCAATGATGAACCGTACGAAAACAACGCTGTACAGAGTGCGTTGCGTCAGGGATTTATAGGAAAAAAGATATCGTATAACGAACCTTATCGTTATCTTTGTACCCTAAAGTCGTATTACAAAATTTGAAACCATAATGAAATACAAATCGTCTTATCTCCTATTACTACTCAGCCTTTGTACTGCTTGTGGAAACGGCAAGGTGCACTCCGGTACACAGGCTGGGGTATTGCCCGATACCATTACCACGTTCGTACTGCCTGCCATTCCGCCTATGCTGAATACTCCCGAACTCCGTGCCGACTATCTGGTGCGCCATTATTGGGATAATGTGAACTTTGCGGATACCAACTACATACATCATCCTGAAATCACGGAGCAGGCTTGGGTAGATTATATCGACATCCTGAAGATTGTTCCGGCAAAGGATGCCGACGTTGCGTTGAAAGAGGTATTTGCACAGGCAGAAAAGGAGAAGAAGTCTTATTTGTATTTGACGGACTTGGCAGACAAGTATTTGTATGACCCCAATTCACCCATGCGCAATGAGGAATTATACATCTCCGTGCTGGATGCAATGCTGGCTTCTCCTGCCCTGGATGATGCCGAGAAGATTCGTCCGCAAGCCCGCCGGGAACTTGCACAGAAAAACCGTGTAGGTACTAAGGCGCTGAATTTCACATACACTCTCGCATCAGGGGAGGAAGGTAATCTCTATGGGGTAAATGCTCCTTATACTCTATTATTCATCAACAATCCCGGTTGCCATGCCTGCGCCGAAACCATTGAGGCTTTGAAACAGGCATCCGCCATCAACCAGGCCATCGCCCGGAAGCAAGTGCAAGTCCTTTCCATCTATCCTGATATTGATTTGGAGGAATGGAACAGGCATCTTTCCGACTTCCCTGAGAAGTGGATAAACGGATATGACAAGAAACAAGTGATGGAAACCCAAAACCTTTATGACCTGAAAGCAATCCCCACTCTTTATCTGCTGGATAAAGATAAAGTTGTGATGCTGAAGGATGCGACGGTGGGGGAAATCGAGGAGTATCTTTCGCACATTTAAAGGGACTAGGAAAACGTGTAAGTGTAACTTATAAGAGAATTATATAGAATCTAAAATCATGAGGTCACCCACTGTGGTGGCCTTTTTTATTGTCTTATTACCATAAATCGGTATTTCAAGTTTAGCCAGTTCATGCATAGAGATATAAATGATAATTTACCGGCGTAGCGCCGGAGCAGGTTTTCCTTTCGGATGGGGTATTTTCAGACGCGGATGACGCAGATGACGCAGATTTTAAGGCTGCGCTGTGTCTTTGATTTTTTCGACGCGGATTTAGCGGATTAAGCTGATTAAGTTGATTTTTTACTTTGTTGCTACTACTAAAAGAATCTGCGTCATCTGTGTCATCTGCGTCTGAAAAATTAAAATCCGCTTAATCCGCCCAATCCGCGTCGAAAAAATTAAACCCTCTGTGTCCTCTGTGGTGAAAGAAGAATGAAGAAAGAAGAATGAAGAATTTGGCTGCGCAATGCAAGCACGCCGCAAGGTAATTCTTCATTCTTCATTCTTAGTTCTTCATTTCCCCAAATTCCCATTTATAAACCTATACATAGCATGCGAAACCTCAGTCAGCATCTAAATAAAAAAATAAGCCCTGTCTCGCGACAAGGCTTATTCACAACACAAACACAAAATAAAACACGACAAAACTACTATGCAATCTTACCTGTCTATGCCGGGGAGGCATACGTACCAATTACGGATATTCACATACACATAAACAGCTTCAGGCTGATTTGCACAATATAAACAAATGCGGGGAAGCATTTGTTTATTTCTTATTTGTTAAAAAATACAAATCCAAAGTTTATTTACTGAATACCTCTCTCACGAAGTTTCAGCTGCCAATTCCATGCAGAACGTAAAGTATCTTCAATACCTACTTCCGCTTTCCAACCCAGCTCATTATTAGCCAGTTCGGGATCAGCCCATACCTTAACAATATCCCCGACACGACGGCCTACAATCTGATAATTCAGTTTTACACCGGTTGCCTTTTCAAAAGCGTTAATCAGTTCCAATACGGAAAGGCCACGGCCTGTACCGATATTGAATACTTCCACTTTCTCCTTTTGCTTCTTTTCAAGGATACGACGGATAGCCACTACGTGTGCCTTTGCCAAATCGACTACATTGATGAAGTCGCGGATGCAAGAACCGTCAGGAGTATCATAATCATCACCGAACACGCTCAGCTTCTCGCGGATGCCGATAGCGGTTTGAGTGAGGTAAGGTATCAAATTCTGCGGAACGCCGTTGGGCAGTTCACCGAGCAATGCCGTGGGATGCGCGCCAATCGGATTGAAGTAACGCAACAGAATAGCATTGATAGGAGCACCTGAAGTAACGGTGTCACGTACGATTTCTTCATTAATCTGCTTCGTATTACCGTAAGGAGATTCAGCCTTCTTAATAGGGGCTTTCTCTGTTACCGGAAGTTCATCGGGCTGACCGTATACGGTGCAGGAAGATGAAAATACGATACCCTCTACCCCATGCTTTGGCATCAGTTCGAGCAGGTTAATCAAAGAAACCAGATTATTACGGTAGTAAAGCAACGGCTTCTGAACCGATTCACCTACTGCCTTGCTGGCTGCAAAGTGGATAATCGCTTTAATACCTTTATATTTGGTAAACACAGCGTCGAGTCCGGCGAAATCCAAGCAATCCAATTTCTCGAATGCAGGACGAATACCTGATACTTTCTCGATGTTGTCTACAACATCTGCGCTGGAGTTTGACAAATTATCGATAATAACAACTTCATAACCTGCGTTCTGAAGCTCTACCACAGTGTGGGAACCAATGTAACCGGTTCCACCAGTAACCAAGATCTTTTCTTTCATATAAATAGATAATTTAGCTTTATAGGTTATCACTACGGCACAAATGTAAGGAAATAAATTCAGAATACACTCAATAAAGAAGAAAAATTTAACTAAAAAGCATAACTCTATTGTCGTGTGCGATAACTATGATTGTTCGCCACAGAATACACAGAGTCCCATAGAGTTTTTTCTTTCATGGATACCATCTAAAGAAATAAACCTCTATGGGACTCTATACACCCTGTGGTGAAATTTCACTTTAAATCTTCACTACACCCGAGAAGCCCATGAATGCCATTGCCAGCAAACCTGCCGTAATCAATGCAATAGGAGTTCCCTGCATACCCTTCGGAATGTTTACAAGGCTCATTTGCTCGCGTAAACCGGCAAACAAGGTAAGCGCCAAACCGAAACCAAGAGCCGTAGAGAATGCGTAAACCACACCCGTCAGCAGGTCATAGTCTTTCTGGATGACGAGGATGGCCACACCGAGGATACAGCAGTTAGTCGTAATCAGGGGCAAGAACACACCCAAAGCTTGGTATAAGGAAGGAGACACTTTCTTCAGGATAATTTCTACCATCTGCACCAATGCGGCAATCACCAGAATAAAGGTAATAGTCTGCAAATAGCCTAAACTGAAAGCATCGAGTACATACTTCTGGATGAGGAACGTCACGATAGTGGCAATGGTAAGCACGAATGCTACCGCAGCCGACATACCCAACGCTGTCTCTACTTTCTTGGATACGCCCAGAAACGGACAAATTCCCAAGAATTGCGACAATACGATGTTGTTTACAAAGATTGCCGAGATAAATATCAATATATATTCCATAATCATTAAATTAAGAATTAAAAACTAAAAATTAAAAGCACCGTGCGCCCTCATCTTTAATTTTCAATTTTTCATTATTAATTCTTCTTCAAGCTGTTGACCAGCGCAATGAGATATCCCAATGCGATGAACGCACCCGGGGCAAGGACAAACAGCAACATACCGTATTCTTCGGGAAGAATAGCCAAGTCGAATATTTTACCTGTACCCAGGAACTCACGAACGGCTCCAAGTAATGTCAACGCGATGGTAAAGCCCAAGCCCATGCCCAGACCGTCGAAGAAGGAGGATACCGGATTGTTCTTGGCGGCGAATGCTTCGGCACGTCCCAGCACGATACAGTTCACAACAATCAACGGAATAAACAGGCCCAAAGTGGCATAAAGCGCAGGAACGTATGCTTGCATAACCATCTGCAACAGCGTCACGAAAGAGGCGATTACCACGATAAACGAAGGAATACGCACCATGTCGGGTATCAGGTTCTTGATGGCGGAAATAACCACATTGGAACAAATCAGTACGAACATCGTCGCCAAGCCCATACCCATACCGTTGATGGCGGAAGAGGTAGTACCCAGCGTAGGACACATACCGAGCAGGAGCACAAACGTAGGATTTTCTTTAATAATCCCGTTCATCAATACTTTAAAATTATTCATATCTTCTACTCCTTTCTTATTTTACGCCGAGGGTATCTGCAACTTCAGCAGTCACAGTATCAGCAGGTTGTTCAACATTCTTTTGAGTAGCCCCGGTAGTGCCGTCGGCTGTGTTCTGACCGGCGTATGCGGCGTATGCGGCATTAACGGCATTCAGGAAAGCGCGGGAAGTAATGGTGGAAGCTGTGATAGCATCTACCTTACCGCCGTCCTTGCTCACAACCAACGGAGCTTCACCTGGATTCATACCCGTGATATCTCCCTTGTTGCCCTTCTTAAACCAATCGGCAGCCTTTGAACCAAGTCCCGGAGTTTCCGCGTGTCCCAGCAGGGAGTAGTCGATAATTTTGCCTTCAGCATCGAAACCTACCAGCACTTTCAGTTCGCCGCCGAACCCCATTGATGTAGCTTCCACGGCAGCACCGATGAACTGTCCCTCTTTAGTAGCAGGATATACGGCATATTCAACGCCATTCACCTCTTGCATCTTCTTTTCGGCAATCGGGTCGTTGTCAAAACCCGGTACAACCGCACTGACTGCATCGCTCAGCGTCTTGGCATTGGCTTGCGCAATGGGCTCTTTCGTCAATTCATTGACGTATGCCAGCAACGCTACGGAAATAGCAGTAACCCCCGTAAGTACCAGCAACATATTCTTTAAGGATGATTCTAACTTTTTCATTTCTTCTTCGCTACCTCCCCAAAGCGTTTTGGTTTAAAATACGTGTTAATCAGCGGAGTGAACGCATTCATAATCAGAATAGCGAACGACATACCTTCGGGATATGCACCGAACAGACGGATAACCACCGTCAGCAAACCGATGCAAACGCCATAAATCAACATGCCCTTGTGGCTCATCGGCGAAGTGACATAGTCCGTAGCCATGAAAATGGCGCCGAGCATCAGACCACCGGATAGCAACTGCATTACCGGAGAAACATAGAGTTCGGGATTGACCAGATACATGATGCCGGAGAATATGAATACCGTAACCAGAATAGATACAGGGATATGCCAGGTAATGATTTTCTTCCATAACATATAAGCCAGACCCAGCAACAGGGCCAATGCGCTGACTTCACCCAGGCATCCGCCGTTGTTACCAATCAAGAGGTCCAATGATGCGGGAAGGTCACTCAATGAATAACCCGGAGCACCGTTGATGACACCTTTCATGATGGCAAGCGGAGTAGCGGCCGTAGTGGCGTCCGTATATGCAGTCAACTGACCTACAGCCGGCCAAGTCGTCATCTGCACCGGGAACGACAGCAACAGGAACACACGTCCCGCCAATGCGGGATTGAAAGGGTTACAACCCAAACCGCCGAATGACATCTTGCCTACACCGATGGCAAACAAGGCGCCGAGGATAATAATCCAGATGGGCAGGTTGGAAGGTAAGTTGAACGCCAGCAACACACCGGTGATGATGGCAGAGCCGTCACAGATGGTTGTAGTCTGTTTTTTCATCAGGAATTTGCCGATAGCCCATTCAAAGAACAAGCAGGCGGCTACGGAAGTAGCCGTAACAATCAGTGCGCCCAGTCCGAAAAAGTAAAGCGAAACGAGGAATGCCGGTATCAGTGCTATGAGCACGCCGTACATATTCTTCTTCACGCTGTCTCCGCCGTGAACGTGGGGCGAAAGGGATACGATTAATTTATTCATATTTCGTTATTTTTTAGCTTGACGTGCGCGTATCATCGCTCCCACTTTACCTTTACCCAAGCGGATGTAGTCCAGCATCGGACGGTTGGAAGGACAAGTGAACTGGCATGAGCCACACTCGATGCACGACATGATATCTTCTTTCTCTACTCTTTCAAAATCTCCGTGAGCCGATACGGTGGCAAGCAAGTAAGGCTCCAAGCCCATCGGGCAGGCACCTACACACTTGGCGCAACGGATACAAGGCTGTATCTCTCCACGTTTGGCTTCCTTGTCGTTCATAATCAGGATGCCCGAGCTACCTTTGGCAGTAGGTACATCTGTATTAACCAAGGCTTTACCCATCATGGGACCGCCACCGATAATCTTACCCGTGTCTTCGGGCAGGCCACCGCAGGCATCAATCAGTTGCTGCATCGGCGTACCGATACGTGCCAGGAAGTTGGATGGCTTAGCCAAAGACTTACCTGTTACGGTGATGACACGCTCGAACAACGGCTTGTTCTTCTGAACTGCCTGGTAAACAGCGAATGCCGTACCTACGTTCTGCACCACGGCACCTGTGGAGATAGGCAGCGCACCGGCAGCTACCTGACGGCTGATGATGGCGTCAATTAGCTGTTTCTCACCACCTTGCGGATATTGTACCTTCAAAGGAACTACCTCGATACCGGCATAACCGGCAGCCACTTTCGTCATCAACTGGATGGCATCGGGCTTATTATTCTCAATACCGATAAATGCCTTGTTCACCTTTACAGATTTCATCAGGATGGATACACCCACCATGATTTCCTCGGCATGTTCCAGCATCAGCTGGTGGTCGGCGGTCAGGTAAGGCTCGCACTCTACGGCGTTGATGATGACACATTCCGCCTTGAATGCAGGAGGAGGACACAGTTTGACTTGCGTGGGGAAACAGGCTCCACCCAAACCCACGATACCGGCATCGGCAATCTTTTTCACGATTTCCTCTGAAGAGAGGTTGCACTCTTTTACCAGTGTGTCTGTGCGGTCAATGGTTTCTTCCCACTCATCTCCCTCCACATCAATAAAGATGGCAGGTTTGGCATAGCCGCTGGCATCGACAATCGTGTCAATCTTTGCGACTTTTCCGCTGACAGATGAATGGATAGCTGCTGATACGAAGCCACCGGGTTCGGCAATCTTTGTACCCACTTTCACAACATCGCCTTTAGCCACGATGGGCTTTGCGGGAGCACCGATGTGCTGCCCCAACAGGATTACGGCTTTTGCCGGAACCTCTGCCTTGATGATAGGCTGATGCGCTGAAAGTTTATTTTCGTGTGGATGAACTCCACCAATTGAAAATGTCTTCAACATACAATTCTGTATTTTTAGTCGTTTATTATATTCTTATAATCAAGCAAATATAGCTCCCGTTGAGGAAAGCCGTTCCGGCTCTTCCGCCAATTTGCCAGTTTGCCATATCGCCACTACCCATGATACTGGCGAGGTGGTTCCTCTCCCGGCTATACTCAAGCCTGAGGAGCTTCCGGTTTGGAAGCAGTTGCCTGAGGAGCTGTTTCAGCTTTGGGAGCTTCTGCTTTCGGAGTAACCACCGCTTTAGGGGCAGCTACCGGAGCATCGCCTTCCGCCTTCGGCTTGCGCGGAGGGAAGTTAAGCGCGATAATGGTTCCCTGAGGACAAACTTCTTCGCACTTACGGCAAGATTTGCACTTATTGGGGTCAATGTAAGCCAGATTATTTTCCAGTGTGATGGCCTCAAACGGACATACCTTCACGCACTTGCCGCAACCGATACAGGAAACGGTACAAGCCTTGCGTGCCACGGCACCCTTGTCCTTGTTTACGCATTGCACATACACACGGCGGGACTTCTTGCCCTGTGGACGGATTTCGATGATATTCTTCGGACAAGCCTTGGCACAAGCCCCGCAAGCCGTACACTTCTCCTCGTCTACTTCGGGAAGCCCGGTTTCGGGATTTATATGGATAGCATCGAACTGACAAGCGGTCACACAGTCGCCACAGCCCAAGCAACCAAAACTACAACCTGTTTCACCACCATAAAGAGAGGCTGCAATAGCACAACTCTTCGCTCCGTCGTATTGATTGACACGCGGACGGTTGGCACAAGTTCCGTTACATCTCACCACTGCAACCATAGGTTCGGAAGCAGCGGCATCCAACCCCAGAATTTCAGCAACCTTTGCCATGACAGGCTGTCCGCCCACCGGACAAAGTTTACCTTCCAGCGAACCGGCTTTTACGCAAGCATCAGCAAATCCGCTACAACCCGGGTAACCACATCCACCGCAGTTTGCCTGGGGCAAAACTTCTGCCACCTGCGCAATTCGCGGATCTTCATACACGGCGAATTTCTTGGAAGCGACATAAAGAATAACCGCCGATACCAGCGCTATGGCTCCCAATGAAATCACTGCAATCAGAATTACATTCATAAATTAGTTGTTTATTAATTATTTGTTTTATTATTAGTTAGTTCATCGGTCGTACGGAGAATGAGAACTTCTTACCCATCCGCGACTTGTTCAGCCACAATATATAATAATAAGGTATAAGAAGTGCCAGCGAACAAAGTGCAGAACGCAGCTCGTCATTCCAGATAGCCATAAAGACAAACAGTGAGATTATCAGAATAAGGAAAGGAAATATAAAGGCAAACAGAACTGCCATCACTCCCATTGAAAGTTCGCCCGTCACCCATACACGGTCACCGGGCTGGTAGGATGCGGCATTGGCATCGGCCACATCGACAAGTTTCTCTTTCGTATCCGCAGAGGTACAATGCCCCTTGACACTACACGAAGCGCACGCTGAAGTCTGGATGATTCTCACTTGGAGATGAGAACCGTTTATGTTTTCCACAATACCTTGATGTTTTATAGTATTCGCCATTTTGCAAAGTGTGCATTACAAATCGCGGCAAATTTACGCATTATTTGTGAACTGCAAGGGATAAGACGTCTTTTTCTGTGTGCGTGAACGTTCTTTTTCCTCTTTTTCGGTGTTTTTCCACTTATTTTCTATCTTTTTGTTCTTAATCAAAGAAAAAAAACAGTCCATCGCAGTGGATAGGCCCCTGCTCCGTACCTGCTCCGTACCCGGTCCGTACCTGCTCCAGTCCTATAGACACGGAGCAAACACGGTGGGGGTACGAGTCAGATAAGGTAAGCTCGATATAAAAATCAGAGCATAATTGCATGGAAATGAGGTAAATAGAACATCTTTTTTCAGACATAAGAACAAAAGAACAAATAAGAAAACACAGATTATATCATTTAGTGAATATGCTCTTTTGTTCTTATGTCTGAAAATAACTCTTTTGCCATTTAGTTCAAAACCCATAAATATTGAGTCATTTCTTATATCGTTTTTCAGCTACGTTTCGACTGACGTCCCCCTTAAAAAAGGCGCAGGCATAAAGCTTTTACCGTTACCGGTTATCGCTTTATGCCTGCGCCTTTGTCACACATACGACTTATGGCGATGTGGCTATATGGCAATGTGCCACTTGGAATTTACCATTTGTAATTGATACCGAAACTCAATAACTCTTTTACCTGGAAATGGCTGTTTCCTTCAGTCGGTTTGGTACTGTCATCGAAACGTGCGTGCACGTAAAGTTTGGTAGAAAGGTAACGGTTCAGCACAAAGTTCACCGTATTTTCCCACTCGATACGCGTCCACTCATAGCTGGTTTGGAAGTCCAGACGGGAATCCAGCACAACGGAAGGAATGATAGTCCATCTGAGTGTAGGCTGCACTTGGGAACCGAAATTATGCTTTACCGATTTGCCTTCATCCAAACCGAATTTGACTTCATTCACATCTTTATTGCCTACATAGCGCAACATATAAGTCAACGGGGCCATGAAGACGGACAGGGTGAACTTTTTCTTTTTCAGCTTATAGTCCATACCGATACTGGACGACCAGTCCGCCGGAGCAAAGAATGCCGAAACCAGTTCTTCACTGTTAGCCTTGTATCCACGGCAGAACTGTGTCTTAAATTCGGTTGAAACCGTATAGTACCAGTTGGAAGCCGCCTGAATACCTATTTTACTATAGATGCGAAGTTGATCGGTATTAACCAGATAATTGTGATACTTGTCCGAGGGAGTAGAGCCAAAGCCCAGCTTTGCATCCAGAAGATTTTCCCATTGTATCTTTTCACGGTCGTTGTAGTTGGCGAACAACTGCAAGTTGGCAAGCAGGGTATTGTTGCTTTCACCACCCTTATACCAGTTGTCCGAGATATAATTCTGCGTAATCTGCAATGAGCCGCTTCCTCCCGTCACCCACCAGTTGGGTTTATGGATTACGATTCCGGCTTCCTCCTTCACTCCTGCCATTTCTTCCTTGGCAAAGAGTTTCACCACAGAGGGTTTGGAAGAGACTTCTTTTTCTATATTATCTTTGAAGACTTTAGCTTTTCTGATTTCATCTTCTGTCATCACCACCACATCGGGACGGCTGATATAGGCGCTAAGCATCGTGCGGTCCACCACTTCATTTGCTTTTTCTTTCGACACGAATTTCAGCGTATCAAAAGGCAAAAGCTCATTTACCATTGCGGGAAGCGTATCCCTCTCCTCCTCGAAACTCCAGTTCAATTTTGAAAGACGTTCCATCGGAGAATAATAATAGGTGACGGGAAGGAACATCCTGTAGTAGTCGGGATTGGAAGGTATATACCGCTCGGGGGTGGCAGGGTCATTCAAATAGTCCAGCACTCCTAGATATTTTTCATACAATATCGAAACCGTATCCATTCGGAAGGTGTCTTCATAGGGTCTCAGCTTCAATATCCAATATTCACTCCAAATCCCCGATAATGTGTCAGCGCTCGCTGTTGTTGTCTGCTTCTTTTTTTCGGGTGCAACTTTTGTCGAATTCTGGGCCATCACCGATGATGATAATAGTATGGCAATACCCCATATAAAAAGGTGTCTATTCTTCATATATGTTTAAAATCTATATTTGGATGCAAAATTAATTCAAAATGTTCAGATTACAAAAGACGGGAAGTGAAAGTTTAATAGAACTGATTTAAGCACACTAATTTCTTTTTTTATAATTGTTTTCACCAAACTGTTATGTACTTCCTCATTTTTTTCATAATTTTGCGCTTTAATTTTTAGAAAGAACATTTTAAAACAGTATAGCTGTGGGAGAAACAAAGTATATTTTCGTCACCGGTGGCGTTGCCTCTTCATTAGGCAAAGGTATTATTTCGTCATCCATCGGTAAGTTATTGCAAGCAAGAGGTTATAAAGTAACCATTCAGAAGTTTGACCCGTATATCAACATCGACCCGGGCACGCTGAATCCATACGAACACGGAGAATGCTATGTAACGGTAGACGGTCACGAAGCTGACCTTGACTTGGGACACTATGAACGTTTCCTGGGCATCCAGACTACTAAAGCGAACAACATCACAACGGGGCGCATCTATAAGAGCGTCATCGACAAAGAACGCCGGGGTGATTATCTGGGTAAGACAATCCAAGTTATTCCTCACATCACGGATGAAATTAAGCGTAACGTGAAGTTGCTGGGAAACAAATACAAATTCGATTTTGTTATCACCGAGATTGGTGGTACGGTAGGTGATATCGAGTCGCTTCCGTATCTGGAAAGTATCCGCCAGCTGAAGTGGGAACTGGGTAAGGACGCGTTGTGCGTACACCTTACATACGTACCCTATCTCGCCGCTGCCGGTGAATTGAAGACTAAGCCGACCCAGCATTCCGTCAAGGAACTGCAAAGCGCCGGTATACAGCCCGATGTACTTGTACTCCGCACGGAGCACGAGTTGAGCACTAATCTGCGCAAGAAGGTTGCCTTGTTCTGTAATGTGGATGAAAATGCCGTTGTGCAGAGCATTGACGCACCTACTATCTATGAGGTGCCTATCCTGATGCAGGCTCAAGGACTGGACGAGACTATCCTGAGGAAAATGGGACTTCCCGTTGGCGACACTCCGGGACTGGGTCCATGGCGCAGTTTCCTTGAACGTCGTCACAAAGCAGAAAACACAGCGCCGGTGCACATCGCGCTGGTAGGTAAATATGACTTGCAGGATGCTTACAAGTCTATCCGCGAAGCTCTGTCACAGGCAGGTACCTACAATGACCGCAAAGTATCGGTAGATTTCGTAAACAGTGAGAAACTGACGGACGAGAATGTTGCCGAAGCATTGAAGGGCATGGCAGGCGTTCTCATCGGGCCGGGCTTCGGTGAACGTGGCATTGCCGGTAAGTTCGTAGCTATAAAGTACGCACGTACGCACGATATTCCTACATTCGGTATCTGCTTGGGTATGCAGTGCATCGCCATCGAGTTTGCCCGTAATGTACTGGGATTTGCCGATGCCAATTCCCGTGAAATGGACGAAAAGACGCCGCACAATGTTATCGACATCATGGAAGAACAGAAGTCCATCACCAATATGGGTGGAACCATGCGTCTGGGTGCATACGAATGTGTGTTGCAGGAAGGCAGTAAGGCATACGAAGCATACGGAACCGAACACATCCAGGAGCGTCATCGCCACCGTTATGAGTTCAATAACCAATACAAAGCCGAATATGAAGCAGCCGGCATGAAATGTGTAGGTATCAATCCGGAATCGGATTTGGTGGAAATCGTAGAGATTCCCGAGTTGCAGTGGTACGTAGGTACTCAGTTCCATCCCGAGTACAGCAGTACGGTATTGCACCCGCACCCGTTGTTCGTTGCGTTTGTGAAAGCTGCCATCGAAAACGAAAAGAAGAACCGGTAATCACGTAACTTGAATTTCGCAACTTGAAATTTGTAATTTTTAATTAGTAATTTGTAATTAACATAGAATGGATAAAAACACCATCACAGGTCTTGTCTTAATAGCTATTTTATTAGTGGGGTTCAGCTTCCTGAGCCGTCCGAGTAAGGAGCAGGTGGAAGCGCAACAGCGTTATTATGACTCTATAGCCCTTGTACAACAGCGTGAAGCCGACCTGAAAGCAAAATCAGAAGCAGCCCTTGCCAACGAGAAGGAAGCTGAAACAATAGATTCAACTTCTTTGTTCTTCGATGCCCGTTTAGGTGCCGACTCTTTGATTACTATTCAGAACAATCTGGCGGAACTGACTATCTGTACCAAAGGCGGAAGCATCTTTTCAGCCACTCTGAAGGAATATATGGGACAGGATAAGCAGACACCTGTCATGTTGTTCAACGGTGACGATGTTTCCATGAATTTCCTTTTCTATAATAAGAAGGAAACCATACAGACCGACGAATATTATTTCACGGAAGTTAATCGTACGGATAGTACTGTAACCATGCGTCTGGCAGCAGACAGTGCAAGCTATATCGACTTTAAGTATGCAATGCACAATGATACTTATCTGATAGATTTTACTATCGATGCCGTTGGTATGGAAAACAAGCTTGCCAGCACCAAGTATGTAGACATCGAGTGGTCACAACGTGCCCGCCAGATAGAAAAAGGCTATACTTACGAGAACCGTTTGTCCGAGCTGACTTATAAAATCACCGGAGACGGGACAGACTACTTATCTGCCAACAAGAATGATGAGAAAGAGGTTCCCGAACGTCTGGACTGGATTGCTTTCAAGAATCAGTTCTTCTCCTCTGTATTTCTGGCGGATGCGGATTTTGAAAAGACGAAGTTGAACTCGAAGATGGAGGTTCAAGGCAGTGGTTATATCAAAGACTACTCTGCCGAAATGAGTACTGCTTTCGACCCTACCGGCAAGACTCCTACTCGGTTGTTCTTCTACTTCGGTCCTAACCACTACAAAACCCTGACTGCCCTCGACAAAGGACGTACTGAAAAGTGGGAACTGAACCGCTTGGTATACTTGGGATGGCCGCTTATCCGCTGGATAAACAAGTGGTTCACTATCAACATCTTCGACTGGTTGTCCAGTTGGGGATTGAGTATGGGTATCGTTTTGCTCTTGATGACGCTGATTGTGAAGATTGTCGTATTCCCCGCAACTTGGAAGACTTATATGTCATCTGCCAAGATGCGTGTGCTGAAGCCTAAAATCGACGAGATAGGCAAGAAGTATCCTAAGCAGGAAGATGCGATGAAGAAGCAACAGGAGGTAATGGGGCTTTACAGCCAGTACGGTGTCAGCCCGATGGGTGGTTGCTTGCCGATGCTGATACAGTTCCCTATCCTGATGGCGTTGTTTATGTTCGTGCCGAGTGCTATCGAACTCCGCCAGCAGAGTTTCTTGTGGGCAGATGACCTTTCCACATACGATGCCTTCATCAACTTCCCATTCCATATTCCGTTCTTAGGTAATCACCTCAGCTTATTCTGTGTACTGATGACAGTGACGAATATTCTGAACACGAAGTATATGATGCAACAGCAAGATACGGGTGCCAATCCGCAAATGGCGGCTATGAAGTGGATGTCATATTTGATGCCTATCATGTTCCTGTTCATCTTGAACGATTATCCTTCGGGATTGAACTATTACTACTTCATTTCAACGTTAATCAGTGTGGTGACAACACTTGTCCTGCGCAGAACGACAAATGAGGAAAAACTTCTTGCCCAACTCGAAGCGGGAAAGAAGGATCCGAAGAAAGTGAAGAAAACCGGTTTCGCTGCCCGCCTGGAAGCTATGCAAAAGCAACAGGAGCAGATGATGAAAGAAAAACAGAACAGGAAATAAACCCCCGTTCGAGATATTTTTCAGAGAAAGCCGGACAATGCAGATTGCCCGGCTTTGTTTTCGGGTAGAAAGAAGGAGAAATAATAATTTAATGAAGAACTAAAAATGAAGAATGAAGAATTTGGCTGCGCAATGCAAACTAAATACACCTATAAAGAAATCTGGCTCATAGCCTACCCTATTCTTATCAGCCTGCTTATGGAGCAGATGATTGGTATGACCGACACAGCCTTTCTGGGACGTGTAGGTGAGATAGAGCTGGGGGCTTCTGCCATCGCCGGTATTTTCTATATCGTAATGTTCATGGTGGCATTCGGATTCAGTATCGGAGCGCAGATACTCATTGCCCGCCGCAATGGCGAGCAACAATACAAGGAAATAGGTAACCTGTTTTATCAGGGCGTCTACTTCCAGTTGGGAATGGCGGCAGTCATGTTCCTGCTGTGCTATAGCCTTGCTCCTATGATATTGGTGCGCCTCGTATCATCCGAACATATCTACAACGCCGCCATCAGTTACCTCAATTGGCGTGTCTTCGGTTTTTTCTTCTCCTTTACAGCGGTAATGTTCCGTGCATTCTTCCTGGGAACAACACAAACCAAGACGCTTACACTCAACTCTATTGTGATGGTGCTGAGCAATATCGTATTCAACTACATCTTGATATTCGGTAAGTTCGGCTTACCCGCTCTCGGTATTGCAGGTGCGGCTATCGGTTCATCATTGGCAGAGTTGGTATCGCTAATATTCTTTATCCTCTATACCCGTTTCCGCATCGATATTCATAAGTATGGACTGGACAAGATACCCGGAATCCGCCGGAATATATTGAAACGGATGCTCAATGTATCCCTTTGGACGATGGTACAGAATTTCCTGTCTCTATCCACCTGGTTCCTGCTTTTCCTGTATGTGGAACATTTGGGCGAACGTTCCCTGGCAATCACCAATATCATCCGTAACGTATCAGGTATTCTGTTTATGGTGATGATGGCGTTTGCTTCTACCTGCGGCTCACTGGTAAGTAACCTCATCGGCTCTGGTAACACAAACTGCGTGCCCGGCACGATACGCCAGCACATACGCATAGCATACGCCCTCGTACTGCCTTTGGCAATCTTTTTTGCGCTGTTCCCCAGGTTGATATTGAGTATTTATACCGATATACCCGAGTTACAGGAAGCTGCTATACCGTCATTATGGGTACTCTGCTCAGCTTATCTGTTCCTCGTGCCCGCCAATGTCTATTTCCAGTCAGTATCGGGAACGGGAAATACACGTACGGCACTCGGGCTGGAAATGATAACATTGGCAATATATACCTGCTATATCACCTATGTCGTTGCCTATTTGAAGCTGGATGTAGCTTTCGCCTGGACATCAGAACACGTATATTCCATCGGAATTCTGATACTTTCTTACTTCTATATGAAGAAAGGGAAGTGGAGTCAGAAGAAGATTTGAATTTATTCCCTATCTTCGCTACCAAAACATAATTTCAAACATATATGAAACAATCAAACCTATTACTTATGTCGGCAGCAATCATGTTGGCATCTTGCGGCGGAACCAAAGACGCAGGACAAAAAGAGCAGGCGCTTATCGGACAATCGGATATCAAGATTGAAGGCAAGCGCATGACCCCCGAAGCACTTTGGGCGATGGGACGCATCGGTGGCGTATCCGTATCGCCCGATGAGAAACAAATCGCCTATTCGGTAGCTTATTATAGCGTACCGGAAAACAAGAGTAACAATGAACTGTTCGTTATGAATGCCGATGGCAGCAGTAACACACAGATTACTCATGACAATTGGCAGGAAAGTCAGCCCACTTGGATCAAAGAGGGCAAGAAGCTTGCTTTTCTTTGTAACGAAAGTGGTAGCAGCCAGGTGTGGGAAATGAATCCTGACGGTAGCGGCCGCAAACAACTCACTCAATATGATGGGGATATTGAAGGCTTCTCCTTTTCCCCCGATGGCAAGAAACTGCTTTTCATTGCTCAAGTGAAGACTGTAAAAAGCACTGCCGACAAGCACCCTGACCTGCCAAAAGCAACAGGTATCATCATCACCGACCTGATGTACAAGCACTGGGATGAATGGGTGACTACCGCCCCTCACCCGTTTGTTGCGGACTTCGACGGCAACGGCATCAACAACGTAAAAGATATTCTTGAAGGCGAACCTTACGAAAGTCCGATGAAGCCTTGGGGCGGTATCGAACAGTTGGCATGGAGTCCTTCTTCCGACAAAGTGGCCTATACTTGCCGCAAGAAGACCGGATTGGCATACGCCATCTCTACCAACTCGGATATCTACATCTACGACCTTGCCACTCAAAAGACGGAAAACATCACAGAAGAGAATAAAGGGTATGATACCAATCCCCAATACTCTCCCGACGGTAAATACATCGCTTGGCAGAGTATGGAACGCGATGGTTACGAGGCCGATTTGAACCGTCTGTTCATCATGAACCTTGAAACCGGTGAGAAACGTTTTGTAAGCCAGGCATTCGAGTCAAACGTAGATGAATTCCTCTGGAACAAAGATTCCCAAAGCATCTATTTTATCGGAGTATGGCACGGTGAAACACAGATTTACAATATCAACCTTGCCGATAATGATAAACTGGTACAGCTCACCGATGGGATGTACGACTATGCTTCGCTTGCCCTCTGTGGCGATAAAGTGATAGCCAAACGCCACTCCATGAGTATGGGCGACGAAATCTACGCCGTAAACAATGAACGTAGCGGTGAAGCCTTTGCCGAAGCTAAGCAGTTGACCTTCGAAAACAAACAAATTTACGATCAACTGGAAATGGGTAAGGTAGAAGCGCGCTGGATGAAGACTACCGATGGCAAACAGATGTTGACGTGGGTCATCTATCCTCCGCAATTCGACCCGAACAAGAAGTACCCTACCCTGCTCTTCTGCGAAGGTGGTCCTCAAAGCCCTGTCAGCCAGTTCTGGAGCTACCGCTGGAACTTCCAGATTATGGCAGCTAACGATTATATCATCGTAGCTCCTAACCGTCGCGGTCTTCCGGGCTTTGGCGTAGAATGGAACGAAGCTATCAGCGGTGATTATGGCGGGCAGTGTATGAGAGACTATTTCACTGCCATCGATGAAATGGCTAAAGAGCCGTTTGTTGACAATGACCGTCTCGGTTGTGTAGGTGCCAGCTTCGGAGGCTTCTCCGTTTATTGGCTTGCCGGACACCATGACAAACGTTTCAAAGCATTCATCGCACACGACGGTATCTTCAACATGGAAATGCAATATTTAGAAACCGAAGAGAAGTGGTTTGCCAACTGGGATATGGGTGGCGCATACTGGGAAAAGAATAATGCCACGGCTCAACGCACTTTTGCCAATTCTCCCCATAAGTTCATTGAAAAATGGGATACTCCTATCCTTTGCATCCACGGAGAGAAAGATTTCCGCATCCTTGCCAACCAGGCAATGGCTGCTTTCGATGCTGCCGTCATGCGTGGTGTACCTGCCGAACTGCTTATCTATCCTGATGAAAACCACTGGGTACTGAAACCGCAGAATGGCATCCTTTGGCAACGTACCTTCTTTGAATGGTTGGATCAATGGCTGAAACCGGCTAAATAAATAAAGCCTAAATATAAAAACAATCGTTATGAAACAAGAGGATATTGCCGATAACGGCTAATATCCTCTTGTCAATTATAACACACAATTAAATATACATATTAACTTCTCATATATTCATGTTATCTTCTACTCTCTTAAATATGGAAGATGCCGAGTGCCGGGAAGGTGGCTCCCTGTATGGCGAAACAGATGCCAAATACGGCAGCACTGACAATCCAGAGAATAAGTAAAGTCCACTTCAGGCCGGAGTGCATGGGTTGCCACTTGAATAACTGGCTGAAGATTGCCCATACAAGGCTAATCAATGGAATGCCGACTAGCAGGATACCGGCGATGTACATTACAATGGCGGACAATGGAGAAGAAGGTATTACAACATCTATCATCGGGAAAAGCGAGAAGAGTGCTGCACCACCTCCAATTGCTACCGCGATGGCCGCAAAGAGCAAAGCTACAAACACGACTCCGAAAACAAATAGTACGGGGCTACAAATGATAGCAAATATTACCAAACAAACTTTCAGGAACAGGCCGACAATCATCACCAACGTATCACCAGCTTTCTGCAATAAAGTGCGAGGTTTGTCAGATTTCATATAATCGTTTACACCATTACTCACTTTTTCAAAGCCATCGGTCACCGTTTTGCCGATATTTTCTACCGTCACCGCTTGACCACGCATACTCAACTTCTCGGCTGCCGTACGTGCTTCGGGGATAACCAGCCAACATACGATATATACCGGTATCAGTGTGCCGTAGCCACAGATAAGAATGACAAGCAACAGTAAGCGGAGCAAAGTAACATCCCACCCCAGGTAGGCTGCCAAACCACTGACTACACCACCCAACATCTTGTCGTCCGGATTACGGAAAAGGCGACGGTGAACGGAAGCGGTTGTCTGGTTGGCGGAGTCGGCATTCCATGAACCGGAACCGTAGCTACTGCCAGTATTCGTACCGTTATGAGAGGTTGAAGCGGTATCTGTGTCCGCAGCCTCCATATCTTCGGGTTTTCCCATACGGGCAATCACCTCTTCTACTTCTTCAATCGTAATGACTTGCGAGCCTGCCGTCAGCTTCTCGGCAAACAGTTCAGAGATACGACGTTCGATATCGTCAACAATCTCATCGGCACCTACATCTTTGCGAAAATGCATCTTCAGATTGCTTAGGTAATTATCCAAAAGGCGATAAGCATCTTCATCGATATGGAAAACCGTCCCGCCTAAATTTACAGTTAATGTTTTTTTCATTGCTATATTTTTTAATTATGAATTACTAAGTATAAATTGCTAATTATGAATTGCTAAGGTGGCTGACTGTATCATTCAGCTCCCGCCAAGATATCTCCAGTTCCCCAAGAAACACCTCTCCTTTCTCTGTGAGCTTGTAATATTTACGCGGAGGTCCTTGTGTAGACTCAATCCACTCGTAACTCAAGAGGTCATCGTTCTTCAAACGAGTGAGCAAGGGGTAAAGTGTTCCCTCTACCACAATCAGACGGGCTTCCTTCAATTTTTGGATAATATCCGAGGCGTACGCCGGTTCTTTGTGGAGCAATAGCATGATGCAATATTCAAGCATGCCTTTGCGCATTTGTGACTTTACATTATTAACGTCCATTCTATATTATAAATTACTAATTATTAATTACGCTATCTATTTTTCTTTCCTAATCTTCTTAACCTGATATTGTCTTATCAGCTTCTTTGCATGGCACAAATATATGCATTACTTTAGTACTATGTATTACAAAGTACTTTATATTTTAATTATTTAACTATTAAGGTTACAAATAACAGCATTATAGTGTATCTTTGCCCCAAAATACTATAAATACAACAATATGTTTACCATTAGAAAAGCAACGATTGCCGATTGCGAGTTGATTCATAAACTTGCCTGGCAGATATTTCCTGAGACTTACAAGGAAATACTTACTGAAGAACAGACTGAATATATGATGGAATGGATGTACTCTTTAGATAATATCCGCAAACAAATGGAGGAAGAGAGACATGTGTATCTGATTGCTTATGAGGGATGTGAGGCGGTAGGATATGTATCCGTGCAACCACAAGGCGAAGATTTGTTCCATTTGCAGAAGATATACGTACTCCCCAATTTTCAAGGTGCACATTGCGGCAGTTTCCTGTTTCGCGAAGCCGTTAAGTACATCAAGGAAGTACATCCCGGTCCGTGTATGATGGAACTGAATGTGAACCGAAACAACAAGGCGCTACACTTCTATGAACATATAGGAATGAAAAAATTGAGAGAAGGAGATTTCCCGATAGGAAACGGATATTATATGAATGATTATATAATGGGGAAGGAAATCTGATTAATTAAAAATTGAAAATTAAAGGCTACGCAAATAAAATATTCAGATATTCGCGTAGCCTTTTTATTTTGCTCGATAAAGGGAAAGTTTATGCCACTTTTTCCAAACGCTTCATAACGGAGAAAATGAACAGGGCAGACAACAAGCAGAGAGCTACCAAGACTCCCCATACCACATAAAGCGGAAGGTTACCCCACAAATTGGAAGCTACAGAAGTCAGATAGTTACCGATGGCAGTTGCCACAAACCAACCACCCATCATCATACCCTTGTACTTGGGAGGTGCCACTTTAGATACAAAAGAAATACCCATAGGTGAAAGCAACAGTTCACCGAAAGTAAGCACAAGATAAGTAGATACTAACCAGTCAGGTGATACAAAGGAAGCGGTACCGGCTTCAACAGCCACCTTCTGCTGATCGGGTGAAAGCAATCCTATGGAAGCAATAATCATCAGAATGTAACCGCAGGCTGCCACCAACATACCGAGACCTATTTTACGCGGAGCACTCGGTTCTTTACCTTTGGAAGCCAACCAGCCGAAAATGCCCATAGAAACAGGGGTAAGAGCCACTACATAGAACGGATTGAACTGTTGGAAGATAGGAGCGTCAACTGCCGTGGACTCCGGAAGTATCGTGTATCTATAAATCAAGAATGCCACAGCCGCTAAAATAACCGCGCCCGAAATAAGCTTTGTACGTCCCGACTTACTTTGGAACAAGGAGAACAGGGCGTAAACGATAAAGATGATTGCCACCAAATTCCATACCGTGAACATCATGCTTTCTACTCCTGAAGAACTCTTAGCGGTGAACTCGTCAGCGAAGAAAGTAAGCGTCAGTCCATTCTGATGGAAAGCCATCCAGAAGAAGATAACTACTGTAAATACAAGACAAAGAGCCACAATACGGTCTTTGGTCTCAGCGGGAGAAAGTTCTTCGGTTACCGAGGCTTTACCAGCGCTTGAGGCCACTTGTTTCGTACTACCTTCCACATGTTTGAAAGTACTGCGGAAAGCATAATAGATAATCATAGAAACAATAAGTGAAACGCATGCCACGCCGAAAGCGAAATGATAGGAATCGTTGACACTTATTCCCAAGCTCTTCTGGGCATAGTTCATGATGCCTACCGCACATGACGGTGCAAACAGAGCACCGATATTAATAGCCATATAAAAGATACTGAAAGCGGAATCGCGTCTTGCGGCATATTCCGGCGAATCGTAAAGATTACCTACCATCACTTGCAGATTTCCCTTGAAAAGTCCCGTACCCGTACTAATGACCAGCAATGCACCTATCATACACACCATGCCCATCGTACCCGTACCTGCCGGAATAGCAAGCAGCACATAGCCCGCAAACATGGCAATGATACCGATAGTAACCATCTTGCCATAACCGAATTTGTCGGCAAGGATACCACCGATGAACGGCAAGAAATAGACCATAGCAAGAAATCCACCATAAATCTGTCCAGCTACATCCGGCGACAGACCGAAATTAGCTTTGAGAAACAGCACAAACACTGCCAACATTGTGTAATAACCGAAACGCTCTCCTGTGTTGGCAAGCGCCAAGGCATAAAGCCCTTTAGGTTGTCCTTCAAACATAATTTTTTTTGATATTAGATATTAGTAAATAGATTAATTTCTTAATATTTTGTGCAAATATAGACTTTTTGATTGATTGCACAAATAGGCAACGAAGTATATATTTACTCAATTCTATTTACTTTTCTATTTATTTTGAAGGCATGATGTACTGTTTCTCTCTTTTTAATCTCATTTCAAATTGGTATTCGCATTCGTTTCTTTCTCCGGTATGGCATATAAATAGTAGGTACTATTCGGCGTGAAAGGAGTGCCGTCGGGGAATGAAGTGAACCAATGTCCCTCAGGATTATATTTTTCATAACTGCCATCCTGCTGCCAACACTCATATTCTTTGGCAGCTTCTTCCTCCGTCAACGGTTCGCGCACTACGGACTGCTGCGTACGGAGAATATCGGTTATGCCGAAGCCTTCGCCCCAAAGTTCACGACGACGTTCCATCAGGATATCGGCAACCATCTGTTCCTGCGTTTTCCCCATCAGATTATAATCGGCAAGCCCACGGGCATTGCGCAAAGTATTGAGGGGGTTCACCGCTTCTTCCAGCAGACCCTTACGAGCCAATCCTTCTGCAGCAATGAGATACATTTCAGCAGAACGCATCACGACAATATCCCCCGTCTGATCGGAACGGATACGGAATTTACGATACCCCAGATATCCCTCGCGCATCCATTGAAAGAGTTCCAAACGTATATCATTCGCCTCGAACTTATCCATGAAGTGCGGATCGGCCATGAAACTGTTGTAGGCATCGGGAGTCACTACATCGATGTAATAGAAATTATAACTGGCATCGGACTGGCTGACGGATTGCGGTTGTCCCCATATCCACTCGGAATTGGAAATATCATTAAACCCCATATAGGTTTTGGCATCTGTCATCAAAGTATATCCATTGGCAGCGGCAAGGGCAGACTTGGCGGCATCTTCCCACTGACCGGTGAGCAGATAGGCACGGGCAAACAGCCCGTTGACTACGGCTGTGTTAGGCTTGAATTTC
This sequence comes from uncultured Bacteroides sp., assembly GCF_959029255.1. Taxonomy (GTDB): domain Bacteria; phylum Bacteroidota; class Bacteroidia; order Bacteroidales; family Bacteroidaceae; genus Bacteroides. The sequence continues at coordinate 219,880 of NZ_CAUFUE010000001.1, forward strand.
GAATTGTCGTCGGGGCGCACATAGCCATCGAGTAAAGTCTGTGCCTGATTCAGGTCTTTGAATATCTGGGTATAAAGTTCTTCAAGAGTAGCCTTTCCCTTGGGTTGTGTACCTGGTCTGGTCGGTTCGGTATAGAGAGGTACGGCAAGTGCCGTCTTATCCTTCAAATAGGTGAATTGATAATGTTGTGCCAGATGCAAATAGCAAAATGCACGCAAAGCATACGCTTGCCCCTGGGCATGACGGAAATCAGGAGTATCATCATCACCGGTGGCCTTGATGGAAATAGCTGTATTGCAGTTGTCTATGGTTTTATACATCAGATACCAGGCAAAGGCGGTACGATTGTTGGAGGGTATTGCCACATCATCGAACTGATAGGAAGAATTGAAACCGTACATGGGGCGGGAAACAACATCGTCCGCCATCATATCGTCTTGCAACATCAAGGCACGATAGCCGATATTGGCATACGTACTACCGTATTCAAATAGGTTGTACCAGGCACCGTTGAAGATACGCCCGGCATTGGAGGGGATCGGGACAAGCCCGGCATCTACCGCATCGGTAGGTTTGTGGTCGAGAAAATCGCCGCTACAAGAAGAGATGACAAACAGTCCGGCTACACAAATTGCTATATTTTTGATTGAAGTCTTCATAATGAGTAGAAATTTAATTAGTTTGATATATTTTTTAATGAAGAATGAAGAACTAAGAATGAAGAATTTAGCTGCGCTATGCAAGCGTACCACAAGGTAATTCTTCATTCTTCATTTTTAGTTCTTCATTAAAATGAAACATTAACTCCACCCGAAATAGACCGCATGGCAGGATAACGGTAATATGTCAACCCGGTAATTCCCTGTTCAGGATCGAGTCCCTGATTGCCGGAAATCGTGAGCAGGTTATCTGCTTTGACAAACAGTTGCAAGCTGCTCAAACTGATTTTCTTTATCATAGGCTGTGGAAAGTTATAGGACAAGGTGATATTCTTCATCCGCAAGTATGAATTATTGAACAGGTTACGGGTGGAATTTGCATTCCAGTTATTCGAAACGGTCTTCAGTGCCGGGACATCCGTATAACGGTTTTCCGGTGTCCAGCGTTTCAGCATTTCCGTAGACCAGGCACGTCCCGTACTGCTTCCGTTGCTCCACAACATCGTGATGTCACGGTCTACAATGTAGCCACCGATGCTATATGCGAAGATTGCGGATAACTCAAATCCCTTGTAAGTGAAAGCGGTATTGAAACCTCCGTACACTTTCGGCAGAGAAGATTTGTTGATATAATAGTAATCGGCTTTGGCATAATCATTGGTAGTGGTACGCCCGATAACGTTATTCTGCGCATCCTTTACATCTTTATACCACAATGGGTCACCATTTTCCGGATTTACCCCGGCCCACTCGCGCAGATAGAAGTCATAGACCGAACGGCCTACTTTCAAACGGGTCACACCCGTAATCGGCATGTCTTTCAGCGGAAGGTCGGTCACTACATTCTTATAATGAGTCAGGTTCACACCCAGACGCCACGAGAAGTCACGCGTATGGATGAGCATCCCCTTCAGATCTATTTCAAATCCGGTATTCTTCAATGCACCGATATTTTCGTCTACCGAAGTATAACCCAAGGAAGTGGCAAGCGGACGAGAATAAAGCAGGTCTTTGGAACGACGTTGGAAGAAATCGAATGAACCGGAAAAACGGTTGTTAAACAATGAGAAATCAATTCCGACATTAAAGTTCAAGTTGGTTTCCCATTTCAATCCCGGTGTAGCCAGACGGTCAGATACCAAAGCGTTCTCACCGGCTTGGGAAACGATGGTATAGAGTCCGCTGCTGGCATAATATGTACCCAGATTGTCGTTACCCTGCGCACCATAACTTGCCTTCAACGTCAGTGCCGAAAGCCAGTCGGTGGTGGAAAGCATAAACTTCTCCCGGTCAATACGCCACGACGCACCTACCGACCAGAAGTTACCCCAACGGGTGGAAGGAGCAAAACGGGAAGAACCGTCACGGCGATAAGAAGCCGAGAAGAAGTACTTGCCTTGATAATCGTACTGCGCACTCAAGAGATATCCCAACAAGGAATAATCGATGCGGTATCCGGTACCGGCAGTCACCAGTGAACCGACAGCCAACTCGGGCATATCGGGCACAGCCATATTGGCTCGTGCGGCCTGTAACACATCATAACGGTATGAATAGGCTTCTTCTCCGGCCAGGATATTGAAATGATGTTCACCAATGGTTTTGTCATAGGTCACGATATTATTCCATGTCCACGAGAAAGTACGGGTATATTCACGGCTTGCACCACCTCCGGTATTTACGGCAGGACCGATTTTAGGATTGGTATAATCAAGCGCGTTATAGTTGACCAAATCAAAATTGAAACTGGTTTTGAACTTCAATCCTTCGATGATGGTTGCTTCAAGGTATGTACGTCCCGAAAACTCATCTTTCATACGTTCCGATTTATCGTTCGGCAACGTGGCGGGTAGGTTCCAGTTAGCCATGGAACCGGACGGACGATAAGAGCCGAAATCATAAATACGGTTTCCTTCGGAATCATATTTGTACGTGCCGTCGGGATTCATTTCATAGATAGGATAAAAATCAGCCATCAATCGTCCGGCATTGATGACGTTGCTCGTTTTCGTATCCGAAGATACGGGATAGTTCTGCATGGAATGGGCGAAGCTCATATTGACACTCCCACGGAGCCATTTATTTATCTGGCTGGTGATATTGGAACGTAAGTTGAAACGCTGGTAACCGGATTCAAGGGCAATGCCTTTATCATTCAGATACCCTGCCGAAAAGAAATATTGATTTGTTTTTCCTCCTCCCGATACATTGAGTCCCAACTCTGTACGCAGAGCCTGTTGTTCCATGGCATCCTGCCAATCTACATTCCAAAGGGGGACAGCTCCTGCAATCAATTTTCCATCCGTACCTACCGGCTGGGAATAGTTAGGTCCGTAAGGGTTAGGCCCTCCTCCCATCAATTTTCCAACAAGGTCCTTGGAAGCTTGTACGGCAGCAGTCTGGGGAGTGTACTTATCCGTATTCAAAGCATATTGGTTTCGCAAAGCTTCCCAATAAAGTTCAAAATATTGATTGGTACCGATGCGGTCATAATCACGTACGGCACGGTTGGAACCACCGAAGCTGGCTTTCACGCTGACTGTGGTCTTAGAGTCGGTCTGTCCTTGTTTGGTAGTAATGATAATCACACCGTTGGCGCCACGAGAACCGTAAAGTGCGGCCGATGCAGCATCTTTCAGCACCGTAATGGAAGCGATGTCTTCCGGATTGATGGAGTTGATGCTACCATCAAATGGCAAGCCATCCACCACATAAAGCGGTGCGCTGGAGGCATTGATGGAGCCGATACCACGGATACGGATTTCGGCATCAGTACCCGGTTGCCCGCTGGCGGCACTTGCCTGAAGTCCGGGAACAGTACCTTCAAGGGCGCGCGACACGTTTGAAGTCTGCATACGGGCTATCTCATCCCCTTTCACGGTAGAGGCCGCTCCGGTAAAGCTGTATTTCTTGGCGGTGGCGTATGCCACTACCATCACTTCGTCCAGCACTTCACTGTCCGCCGGCAAATCCACGTTAATCACGGTACGGCCATTAACTTTATGTTCCTGGCTTTTAAGGCCTATAAAGCTGAATATCAGCGTTCCGTCTGATGGGACTTTAATGGAATAATGACCATCGATATCAGTCACCGTACCGTTATGTGTTCCTTTTATCAATACCGATGCCCCCGGTAAGGGTTCTCCTTCTGACACCACGGTGCCTGAGACCTGTATGTCATTCGCCGTTGCCGCATGTAGAACGGCTGTAAAAAGCAGGACGAACGATGCTAAAAATAGACGTAGTTTCATATTCATCTCTTAAAAATTAGTTAGATTAGTTAACTGTTAAGAGACGGCTTTGGTTCACAGAGAATACACTTTTCTCTTTTTTATTCAAGTTTCGCAAGTACTCCAGTTAAGGAAGTTTCGTATGTTCTTATCAACAAAATGCCACTATATTTCTCCTTTACTATTAGTACAGTATCACTTTACTAGCAATAAAGTGTCACTTTACCACCGATACAGAGTTACTTTATCACGGGTAAAGCAACACTGTACTGCCGATAAAGCGGCACTGTACAATTGATAAAGTAGTATAAAGTTAAAAGCAACTGTCCGTCAACACATTGTATGTTTAGTGTAAAGTTTATAAATGGGAATTTTGGGAAATGAAGAACTAAGAATGAAGAATTCTTCTTTCACCACAGAGGACACAGAGGTCACAGAGGTTTTAATTTTTTCGACGCGGATGACGCAGATTTTTTTCTTGAGTAGCAACAAAGTAAAAAATCAACTTAATCAGCTAAATCAGCGTCGAAAAAATCAGAGTCACAGCGTAGCCTTAAAATCTGCGTCATCTGCGTCTGAAAATACCCCATCCGAAAGGAAACCCTGCTCCGGCGCTACGCCGGTAAATTATCATTTACCTCCACTTGTAAAACTTGAATGAACAAGATTTCAGACACAAGTTGACAAAGAAAAGAGAGAAGTGCAGGAAGAAGGGATTTATTCATTGAAAAGAGTACACACTTCTGCACGTACCTCCTTTATCAAATCTTTTGGGGCAAGTTTAAGCTGAAGTCCCCGTTGCCCAGCACTGATGTAGATATAGGGGAATTGCAGGCAGGTTTCATGGATATAAGTAGGGAAGGCTTTCTTCATACCGACGGGGGAACAGCCGCCACGAATATAACCGGTAAGCGGAAGAAGTTCCTTCATCGGAATAAGGTCGCATTTCTTATTACCGGAAACTTTGGCGGCAAGCTTCAAATCAACCTCATGTTCACCGGGAATAACACATACAAAATAGCCATTCTTATCTCCATGAAGTATCAGGGTCTTAAATACTTGCTCGATATTCTCACCCAGACTGGCGGCAACATGTATGGCACTCAAATCGTTCTCGTCGACTTCGTATGGGATGAGGTCGTATGAGATTTTGGATTTATCAAGCAGACGGGCTGCATTGGTCTTATTAATTTTCATACTTCGACTAGTTTTATTTTTAGATACAGATAATACAGATAACGCCGACTTTAGGGCTACGGGCTACGCTACGTATTCTGTTTTTTAGACTCAGATTGAGCCGATTATGCAGATTTTTACTCTGTCACTACTACTAAAGAAAAAATCTGCGCCATTCGTGTCATCGGCGTCTAAAAAATTAAAAGCTCTGTGAGACTCTGTGTCTTCTGTGGTGACAACTAAATTCCCATCATTAGTACTTAAAATAACTCTTCTCTCAGAAATTTCGGCGTATATCCTTTCTCACTCTTCGCCACCTCTTCGGGTGTTCCGAATGAAAGGAGTTCTCCCCCACCCTTACCACCTTCAGGCCCCATATCAATGATATAATCGGCCATTTTGATGACGTCGAGGTTATGCTCAATGACGATAACCGTATTTCCTTTATCAACCAACTTATTCAATACGTTCATCAGGACACGGATGTCTTCAAAATGGAGCCCTGTCGTCGGCTCGTCAAGAATATAAAGAGTTTTACCCGTATCTCGCTTGGAAAGTTCGGTGGCCAGTTTCACACGCTGGCTCTCACCACCTGAAAGGGTTGTGGAAGATTGTCCCAACTTGATGTATCCTAAACCGACTTCCTGAATGACCTTGATTTTATTTAAAATCTGAGGAACATTCTCGAAGAACTCTACCGCACGATTAATCGTCATATCCAGCACATCGGCAATGGATTTTCCCTTGAAACGGACTTCCAGAGTTTCGCGGTTATAGCGCTTGCCATGACAGACTTCACACGGAACATATACGTCCGGCAGGAAATTCATTTCAATCGTTTTGTAACCATTACCCTGACAAGCCTCGCAACGTCCACCGGTGACGTTGAACGAGAAACGTCCGGGCTTATAACCGCGTATTTTGGCTTCGGGTAAACCGACAAACAGATTACGGATATCCGAAAACACTCCCGTATAAGTAGCAGGATTGGAACGTGGAGTACGTCCCAAAGGCGATTGGTCCACATTTACCACCTTATCTATATATTCCAGCCCTTCAATGCTGCCGTATTCCAACGGATCCTGAAGCGAACGATAGAATTTCTGAGACAGAATAGGTTGAAGAGTTTCATTGATTAATGTGGATTTACCGCTACCCGATACTCCCGTAACACAAATCAACTTGCCCAGTGGGAACTCAACGTCTACATTCTTCAGATTATTCCCTTTCGCACCACGCAGCCAAAGGCTATGCCCGTTTCCCTCACGGCGTTTGGCAGGTACTTCAATCTTTCGCTCTCCATTCAAATATTGTGAAGTCAATGTATGTGTCTGCAACATTTCTTGAGGAGTACCCGCAAAAACGACTTCACCTCCCAGACGTCCTGCCTTCGGTCCCATATCGATGACGTAATCGGCAGCAAGCATCATATCTTTATCGTGCTCTACCACTATGACCGAGTTGCCCATATCACGCAGTTCCTTCAATGAATGAATAAGGCGCTGGTTGTCCCGTTGATGCAAACCGATACTCGGCTCATCGAGAATATACAGCACATTCACCAACTGCGAACCGATTTGTGTAGCTAAACGGATACGCTGACTCTCACCACCGGACAGGCTGACGGCACTACGGTCAAGGGACAGATAATCCAACCCCACATCCAACAGGAATTTGAGACGTGTACGGATTTCCTTCAGAATTTCAGTTGCAATCTGCTGTTGCTTATTACTAAGATAAGGGTCAACCTTCAACAACCAGTCATAGAGTTCGTTGATATCCATACTGGAAAGCTGGTAGATATTCTTGTCATGGATGCGATAGGACAAAGCTTCCTTATTCAGTTTGGCACCGTGACATTCCGGACAAACGGTAGTCTTGGCAAACTGCTCCGCCCACTTCTGGGCTGTGGCAGAAGCATCTTTCTCCTGTAACATCTGGATATACTTCACCACTCCTTCGAAGGTCACAAAATAATCGGAAGATGTACCTATCAGTGTACTCTTTATCTTGATGCGCTCGTCGGAACCGTAAAGGATTTCATCGATGGCATCGTCCGGCAACTCCTTCACCGGAGTTTTCAATGTAGCTTCATATCTCTCCAGCAATGCGGTTATCTGCCAGAATATCATGCTGTTTTTGGACTTTCCCAAAGGAATGATGGCACCTTCGGCGATAGAAAGATTACGGTCAGGTATCACCTTATCTATATCTATCTGATTGACTACTCCCAGTCCCTTACACTTGGGGCACGCTCCCTGTGGAGAGTTGAAAGAGAAGTTATGAGGGGCCGGTTCCCGGTAGGACAATCCGGTGACAGGGCACATCAGGCGTTTACTATAATGACGCACCGTGTCAGCCTGCACATCGAGTATCATCAGCAAGCCGTCGCCTTGCCGCATGGCTGTGGCAACACTGCTTTTCAGACGGGTGTCATCCTTGTCGGATACTATCAACTTATCAATCACCACTTCCACATCGTGGTTCTTATAACGATCAAGCTTCATACCCGGCAAAGCCTCACGCACTTCACCATCCACACGAACATTTAAATATCCCTTTTTGCGTATCTGTTCGAACAGTTCTTTATAATGTCCCTTACGGCTACGAACCAACGGGGCAAGGATGTAAATCCGTTTACCATTATAATCCTTCAGGATAAGGTCGATAATTTGCTCCTCGGTGTACTTCACCATCTTCTCACCGGAAAGATAGGAATAGGCTTCACCCGCACGTGCGTATAGCAGACGAAGGTAGTCGTATATTTCAGTCGTAGTACCTACCGTAGAACGGGGATTTTTGTTCGTAGTCTTCTGTTCGATAGAAATAACCGGGCTCAAACCTGTAATTTTATCCACGTCAGGACGCTCCAAATTGCCCAAAAAGTTACGGGCGTATGCGGAAAAGGTTTCGATGTAGCGGCGTTGGCCTTCAGCGAAAATTGTATCGAATGCCAGGGAAGATTTACCGCTACCGCTCAATCCGGTAATAACCGTCAGGCTGTTGCGGGGTATTTCGGCATCGATATCTTTCAGATTATGTACACGGGCACCGTATACGTTGATATATTCTATTTCTTCTTGCATACTGCTTATTTATGTTTATTGGAATGCGTTTCAATAATAATTTGCTATATTCCGATTTTTTAGACGCAGATTACGCGGATGACGCGGATTTTAAAGGCTATGCAATTATCCGTATAAATAAACAATCCGTGTCATCAGCATCTGAAAAAAAATCCGCGTCATCCGCGTAATCTGCGTCTAAAAAATTGAAAGATATCACTTATCATCTCTGCATTCAACCAAAATTGTTTTTTTATAATCGGGCAAAAATAACTTTTTTCCTTCTAATATCAGCTGAAATAAAGTATTTTTCAGTTTTGAAATGCACAATATTATTTCTTAACGCATTCCTTTGGTTAAAATGGGACAATATTGTTAACTTTGCAGCTACTTTGGGAAATTGTAAACATAAACCAACGATTACTGAATGAAAACGATTAACCGCATTATCTGCTCTTTGCTGCTTGCCGGTGCATGCAGTTTCGGAGTAAACGCACAAGAAAACCAGTCTTATTTTCTACATACCATCGAAAAAGGTCAAAGCCTTTATTCCATAGCCAGTATGTACGGCGTGAACCAGGCTGACATCGTGAAGTTGAACCCCGGAAGCGATGAGAAAATCTACGTGGGACGTGCCTTACGCATCCCTAAAGCTGTAGTCAGTCCGCAGAAAGAGACCTTCCATACCATCGGAGCGGGCGAAACACTCTACCGACTTACCGTAAAATATAACATATCCGCTAAAGCCATCTGTGATGCCAATCCCGGATTGAGCGCTGAGAATTTCCGTATCGGCCAGGTCATCCGTATTCCTTCTACTACAGAGGCAGGTGTTACCGATGTAACAGTAAGTACCCCGGCACCTGTTGAGAACACTGCCATACAAGGTCCCGTGCAATCACGTTGCCGCGACATGCACAAAGTGAAACGAAAAGAAACCGTATTCAGCATCAGTCGTGAATATGGCATCAGCGAAGCCGAACTGATAGCCGCCAATCCGGAGTTGAAAGGCGAAAACAAAATAAAGAAAGGCTCGTTCCTCTGTATTCCTTATCCCTCTGCACAGACCCAACAAAGCGCCCAGCCACAAACCGTGCCTTCGGATAGCGACTTGTTCAATGAAAACAAGAAAGTAAGCGAACGCATCAGTACCATCAAGGCTGCCCTCATTCTTCCTTTCCTGCCGGACGGAGCTACCCGGAGCGAAGCGGCAAAGATGGTGGAATATTATGAAGGATTCTTGATGGCAGTGGATAGCCTGAAGCGTACGGGCACTTCCATTGACCTCTATACCTATAGTTCAGGAGCGGAAACGGCTTCTCTTAACTCTATACTCGGCAAGAGTGAAATGAAGGACATGGATATCATTTTCGGGCCACTGCATCAGCAACACATCAAGCCCTTGGCTGAGTTTGCCAACAAAAATGGAATACGTCTCGTGATACCGTTTACTTCCAAAGACAACACGGTATTCCGCAATCCTGCGGTTTATCAAATCAATACGCCCCAATCGTATCTTTATTCCGAAGTATATGAACACTTCGTCCGCCAGTTCCCCAATGCCAATGTCATTTTCCTCGAAGCAAGCCAGGGAACCAAAGATAAGGCAGATTTCATCAAAGGATTGAAAGAGGAATTACGCAATCGCGCCATCCCGATGAAGACACTGAAAGAGGATGCCAATGTGGAATCACTGAAAGCGGTGTTGATGGATGGCCGCGAAAACATATTCATCCCTACTTCGGGCAGCAATATCACACTGATAAAAGCTCTTCCGCAGCTCACTATGCTGGTTCGCGAGAAGACTGATAGCCGCATCCATCTTTTCGGATACCCGGAATGGCAAACGTACACTAAAGACCATCTTGAAGCATTCTTTGAACTGGATACGTATTTCTATTCTTCATTCTACACCAACAACCTGTTGCCCGCCGCCATCAACTTCACCAAGAACTATCGCAGATGGTATGGCAAGGATATGGACGAACGTTATCCGAAGTTCGGCATGCTGGGATTTGATACTGGCTATTTCTTCCTGAAAGGCTTGTCCAAATATGGTTCGGCACTTGAAAAGAACCTTCAACGCATGGATTTAGTCCCCATCCAGACCGGATTTAAATTTCAACGTGTGAATAACTGGGGAGGATTTATCAATCGGAAAGTATTCTTTGTGCATTTCACCAAGAACTTTGAACTGGTAAAACTGGACTTTGATTAACTTGAATTAATTACTAATTAAAAATGATAATTCGTAATTAGTAATTTGTAATTGGCAATTAAATAGATGAAACTAAAAACAATTATAGGAACAGCGCTATTACTGGTTACGCTCGCCTTGCCTGCAAGTGCGCAGATAGGTGAACAGCGCCACAATTTCTCTGTGGGTGTCAATGGAGGCATCAACCTGAATAGTGTAAGCTTCTCACCTAAAGTACGCCAGAAGAACCTGATGGGCATTAATGGCGGCATTACGGCACGTTATATTTCCGAGAAATATTTCAGCATGATTTGTGGCGCACAAGTGGAATTAAACTTTTCCCAACATGGTTGGGACGAATTTTACGAAGATTATCCCAATTTGCAGTATACCCGTAAGATGAATTATCTGGAAATACCATTTTTGGCTCATCTGGCGTTCGGAAAAGACCGGGGATTACAGTTCTTCATTCATGCCGGTCCGCAAATTGGCTTCTTCTTGAGTGACAGCCGAACGATAAGCGGTAACTGGAAAGATTATTCAGGTATCACCGTGGAACAGCATGATAAAGCCGTAGATAACAGATTTGACTATGGTATCACCGGTGGGGCCGGTGTGGAGCTTCGCACTAAAGCCGGTAATTTCCTCGTAGAAGGAAGATATTACTACGCTCTCTCCGACTTCTACAACAGCACCAAGAAAGATTATTTCTCCCGTTCCGCACACGGGGTGATTACGGCAAAGATTACTTATCTGTTCGACCTCAAGAAATAAAATATATACCTATAAAAACAGTAAAGCCTGAAAGTCTTTTTGTCCGACTTTCAGGCTTCATTTTATTTCCAAAGGTCACTCTAATTCTAACTAACAATTTTTCTCTGCTATCCACCGTTCAATATTACGCGTTTTGGAACTGAAGTTCACACCGATTTTGAAGAGTTGGCGTCCATCAGCTTCAAAAGGCTGTGCATAGTGTTTGTCATTAATCTGTTGCAAGGCTTCCTCCGCCGTTCCATTCAGTTTGAACTCCATCACATAGATGTATTTGTCAGTCTGCAAAACAAGGTCGACACGGCCTTCACTCGTATGATACTCCACTTTTGTATAAAAGCCCATCAACTTGAAGACGATGAACAGGACATTCTGATAATGTAGTTCCAGGTCACGAACCAGTTCGTAGGGGGTATCGGCAAAGAAGCTTTGAAGGCGGCGGAAGAAAGAACCGTAATCACCGGATTCAACTTCCCGAACAAATCTCTGTATTTCAAAAGGAGCTTCCACCTTATTGGTATTGGCATAGAAAGGTAACAGGAAACGGACAAAGCCTTCTTCCACCTCACGGTTAGGAAAACCTAACGTGTAAATGCCGAAGCGCTCATCATACCCCTTAATAGTGAGATATCCGCTTTGATAAATCACCGGAATGGGATTGGTTGATTCGGAGTCAATACTATTCAGTACCTGAGCGTCGGTCTCTTCATCAGCCATACGCTCCAAGTCATAATGGTGCTTCTTCAGCAATTCCACAAGATAAGTAGGTGTCCCGGTTTCAAACCAATAGCTGCCGAACTCCTTACGCTTAAAAGCGTTGAGCAGGCTGAAAGGATTGTACATGCCGATGGAATTTTGCGTAAAGTGGTAACCGTCGTAATATTCGCGCAGTTTATTGCAGAATTGTTCATACGATAAACCTTGGGCATCGGCAAACTCATGCATCTCTGCTTCCAGGTTGTCATGCAATTCCTTCTCACTGATACCGCAGATATCAATATATTCATTCCACATCGAGATGTCATCCAGATTATTCAAGTCGCTGAACACACTGACCTTTCCAAACTTGGTGACTCCCGTCAGGAAAGCGAACCGGATACAGCCGTCCATGGTCTTCAAAGCACCATAGAAAGGTTTCAGGGTATTGCGAAATTCCCTCTGCAACTCCTCGTTACCGATAGCTTGCAGCATGGGCTTGTCATATTCATCTACAAGGATGACGACACCTTGCCCCGTCTGCTCGCAGGCACGCTTGATTATTCCCGCAAAGCGCAGAGAAATGGAGGCCTCTGCAGGCTCACTGCCGTAAAGTTTTTCCCATTCCACAAGATGCTTATTCAGAATCTTATCCAAACTTTCAGCCGTGTCATACTTTTCTATATTCAAGTCCAGATGAAGAATAGGATGTTTTATCCAATCCTTTTCTAGTTTTTCCATTGCCAATCCCTCAAAAAGCTCTTTCTTTCCCTGAAAATAAGTCTCGAAAGTAGATATCAGCAAACTTTTACCGAAACGACGGGGACGGCTCAGGAAATAGTAACTCCCTGTCTTTGCCAATTGATAAACCAGTGCAGTCTTATCAACATAAAAATAGCCGGTTCTACGAATTTTCTCGAAGTTCTGAATACCGATGGGATAAATTTTGTTACTCATATTCTTTCGCTTTTCTAGGATGACAGAACAAAGATACATATTTACTTGTTCCGACGAACGTTTTTCCGATGTATATTTTATAGGTTTGAACAAGTAACCATAACTTTACTTTTACAGTCGCCATAATCATATTATTAGTTTATATAAATAACTCACTTATGTACGACAAAAAAACAGACCGTATGTTCACTCAAAACATACGGTCTGTTTCATATAAAGAGATTATCTGTTAAAGGCTAACAGATATCAGGTTTTATCTCAATCTGTCCGCAGCTTTCACCATCAGTTCATCCCGATAGATAGCCCGGAAGGCCAGATAATTCAAAATGATACATACGACGGGGAGACACAAAGCCCAACCCAACTGGAAATTCATTGCATCCAAATCGCTTTTCAACATAAACATGAACACGAAGAAAGCAATGTAGTAACCTATCAGCAAAATACTGCTAAATATAGTCATACGTACCTGTAACATGCGGTTACGGAACAGGAAAATTGTGCAGAAAGCAATAATCGCGCTCAACAAAAGTATACCGAACAATCCCCATGTAGACTGGAAAGTACCGTCAGCCAACGTTACGCCCAACGGCTTGAATATATGGGTTGTCACTCCGTCCGTACCGATATATTGTCCTACCGGCAGGCAAATTGCCACTACCAACAGGATAGTTACCAATAATAAGTAAACGGATTGAATACGTTGTATCATTACTGTAATTTCTCTTTTTCCTTTGCAGGATTACGATAATACACCTTACCTTCAATATATTCTTGCGTAGCAATCAAAGTCGGTTTCGGCAATTTCTCATAATAACGTGAAATTTCAATTTGTTCGCGGTTCTCGAATACCTCCTCCAGATTATCATTGTAAGAAGCAAACTCAGCCAATTTCTTAGAAAGGTCGTTCTTGATTTCAACACTAATCTGATTGGCACGTTTACCGATAATAGCTACGGTTTCATATACATTACCGGTATCCTCACACAACTCCATCATGTCACGGGTAACCGTAGTAGAAGGAGCATTTGTCTTTCTGTAATCCATAAGTTTCTATCTAATTTAATTTTCTATCAATTATATTCTTTCTATTCTCAGTCTTTCAAAATCTTTTGCGCTTCCTTGAAAATGCGATCGGCATCTTTCATATATTTGCTTTCGGGGAATTCATTCTTGAAAGCATAATATTCATCTACCGTTTCACGGTAACGTTCAGCCTTCTTGTCCTCCACGCTATATACAGCCATTTCGTATTTGGCACGCAGGATAAGGATAGACAGGTCTTCACGCATATTGGTATAAGGATAGTCCTTCAATGCATTCTGTGCAGTGATGACGCAAGATTCGTAGTTATTACCCAAGTAATTCCCCAAGTTGTAATATAACTTGGCTGAAAGGTATTCTTTCATCACCAACTTGTCTTGAAGGGCAAATACCATAGTTTGAGCTTCTTCTTTTTTGGCGCTCTGCGGGAAGTATTCAAGGAACATCTGTAACTGCTGGATGGCACTGTAAGTTCCGGATTGGTCAAGACGAGGCTCCGGAGTATCCAAATACAAAGCTTTTCCAGCGTGGAAACGTGCCAATTCAGTGAACGTACCACGAGGATAAACATTGTAATATTGGATGAAAGTCTGGGCGGCAGTCTGATAGTCTTTCTGATTGTAGTAACTCATGCCTAGCATATAGAGTGACTCCTCTGCATTTAGGGTACCTTTAAGAATAGCAATCAATTCATTCAACAAAGTGGCCGCACGGTTATACTGCCCTTTTGCAAAATAATTCTTTGCCGCTTCGTACTTGTATTCGTAATCAGTGCTTTTCAGCAACTTGTTGTATTCTCCACACGAGGAGAGCAGCAGTGCTGCAAGCAGAGTTATTAGGATGTTCTTTTTCATTACTTTTATTCAAATAATGTGCAAAGATAGAGGTTCGCATCGAATAAAGCAACGATACGAACCTTAATTTTTCAAAAAGCAGACGAACGGGGCAGGATTGTCGACGAACAGGGATTATAATCTATACAAATCGCTTGCCGCAAGTAAGTCCACTTTCTTTTCCGTCAACACACGAATGCAGTTCTCCATGTCGTTAGGACGGATGATAACATTGGCAGTCTGGCCGTTGGCAAAAGAATACATATATTCGATGAATACTCCTTCATCGGACAGACACCGAAGTACCTTCGCCAATGAACCGGGGATATTGGGGCAACTGATACCTACAACATCGGTAACATTGACTGCGAAATGGTTATCTTTCAAAGCTTTATACGCTTTATCAGGTTCAGAAACAATACCACGGAGAATACCGAAATCAGCATTCTCGGCAATGCACAGAGCAGAAAGGTTCACACCTTCTCTAGCCAAAACTTCCGTCACTTCCGTAAGGCGACCGGACTTGTTCTCCAGAAAAATAGAAAGTTGTTTTGCTACCATAAGTTTATTTACAATTTGACGATTTACGATTTGACGATTTACAATTTACGGTTATCGATTACACGTTTGGCTTTGCCGACGCTACGCTCTATACTGCGGGGTTCAACCAGGCGGACATCTACTCCCAGGCCAAGCACGCTTTGCAAGCGGGCGGTGAGTTTCTTTTTCAATGCCAGCATCTTATTGATTTCATCGGAATAATATTCGGGACGAACTTCAACTTGCAACTCCATGGTATCGGTATTGTTTTTTCGGTCGACCAAAAGGAGGTAGTGCGGCTCAAATTCAGGCATTTCAAGAATAACGGATTCAATCTGTGTGGGGAATACATTGACACCGCGAATAATCAACATATCGTCGCTACGTCCTAGGATACGATCCATACGAACCAAAGTACGACCACAAGGACATGTATCATAATGGAGGGCGGTTAAGTCTTTAGTACGATAACGCAATAACGGCATCCCTTCCTTAGTAAGGTGGGTAAATACCAACTCTCCCGTTTCACCGGGAGCCACGGGTTCCAAAGTCTTCGGGTCAACGATTTCGGGGAAATAATGGTCTTCATTCAAGTGCGTACCATGCTGGCACTCACACTCGTATCCCACACCCGGACCGGCTATTTCACTCAGTCCGTAAATGTCGTAGGCTTTGATACCCAGTTTGTTTTCAATATCACGACGCATATTTTCCGTCCAGGGTTCGGCACCGAAAGCACCTATCCGCAACTTGAACTCTTCACGGGGAAAGCCGGAATCTTTTACGGCATCAGCCAAATAAAGGGCGTATGAGGGTGTACAGCATAACACCGTCGAACCGAAATCGTGCATCAGTGTAATCTGCTTTTCCGTATTGCCACTGGACATCGGGATAACGGAGGCTCCTATATTTTCAGCCCCGGCATGTGCTCCCAGGCCACCGGTAAAAAGTCCGTATCCGTATGATACCTGAAAGAAGTCGGAACTGTCCGCACCGTAGGCCGTAAAAGCGCGGGAAAGACATTCGGCCCAGGCTGAAAGGTCTTTACGGGTATATCCCACCACCGTAGGTTTTCCGGTAGTACCGGAAGAAGCGTGGATACGCACAATCTGGCTCATCGGCACGGCACAAAGTCCGAAAGGATAGTTGTCCCGGAGATCGTATTTAGTGGTAAAGGGAAGTTTAACGATATCGTCAATACTGTTGATATCATCGGGAGTAATACCCAATTCCTGCATTTTCTTGCGGTAGAAGGGAGTATCATGATATACACGCTCCACAGTCTTCTTAAGGCGAATACTCTGGATTTTGCGAAGACTCTCGCGATCCATGCATTCGATACTTTCATTCCAAATCATGTTCTTCGTTGTATTACATTAATGGTTATTATTAACTTAATTGCATTTTCTTTGCCGCAAAGTAAACAAATTATTTTGTTTATCTCAAAGATTTTACCGAATATTGCCGCTCCTAAAGAGAGAAAATGAATAAATTTGAATTAACATCCGCTTATAAGCCTACCGGTGACCAGCCGGAAGCTATCGCACAACTGACCGAAGGTGTACAGGAAGGAGTTCCTGCACAGACCTTGCTTGGTGTCACAGGTTCGGGAAAAACGTTTACCATTGCCAACGTCATTGCCAATGTCAATAAACCGACTTTGATATTGAGCCATAACAAGACTTTGGCTGCACAGCTTTACAGTGAATTCAAGGGATTTTTCCCGAATAACGCCGTAGAGTATTATGTATCTTATTATGATTATTACCAGCCCGAAGCTTATCTGCCGTCTTCGGACACTTATATAGAAAAAGACCTTGCCATCAATGATGAGATAGACAAGCTCCGTCTTGCCGCCACCTCCGCCCTACTCTCCGGACGGAAAGATGTGGTAGTGGTTTCTTCGGTATCGTGCATCTACGGTATGGGAAATCCGGCAGATTTCTACAACAATGTGATTGAAGTGGAACAGGGCAAAATGTTTAGCCGTAATGTATTTCTGCGTCGTTTGGTAGACAGCCTTTACGTCCGTAACGACATTGACCTGAATCGTGGTAATTTCCGGGTAAAGGGTGATACGGTGGATATCTATCTGGCATACGCTGACAATTTGCTACGTATTGTTTTCTGGGGGGACGAGATAGACAGTATTGAAGAAGTAGACCCGATAAGCGGGATTACCCTTGCCAAGTTCGACGCTTACAAAATCTATCCCGCCAACCTCTTTATGACGACCAAGGAGGCCACTCTGCGAGCCATTCATCAGATAGAAGACGACTTGCACAAACAGGTGCAATGGTTTGAGAATGAAGGACGTCCTTTTGAAGCCAAACGCCTGCAGGAACGTGTGACGTATGACATGGAAATGATGCGCGAACTGGGTCACTGTTCGGGTATCGAAAACTATTCGCGCTATTTTGACGGCCGTGCAGCAGGTACTCGCCCTTACTGTCTGCTTGACTTCTTTCCCGATGATTTTCTGATTGTCATTGACGAGAGCCACGTCAGTGTACCACAAATACGTGCCATGTATGGTGGTGACCGTGCCCGCAAGACCAACCTTGTGGAATATGGCTTCCGCTTGCCTGCCGCTATGGATAACCGTCCGTTGAAATTCGATGAATTCGAGTCGATGGCAAAACAGGTAATCTATGTCAGCGCAACTCCTGCCGACTATGAGTTGATACGGTCGGAAGGTATTGTTGTGGAGCAGGTTATCCGCCCCACAGGGTTGCTCGACCCGATTATTGAAGTTCGTCCCAGCCACAACCAGATAGATGACCTGATGGAAGAAATCCAGCTGCGCATCGAACGGAATGAACGCACGCTTGTCACTACGCTTACTAAACGTATGGCAGAAGAATTGACGGAATATCTATTGAATAACAACGTGAAGTGTAACTATATTCATAGTGATGTAGACACGCTGGAACGGGTAAAGATTATGAGCGACTTACGTGAGGGTGAATACGATGTGCTGGTCGGCGTGAATCTGCTACGTGAAGGCCTTGATTTACCGGAAGTATCTCTCGTAGCTATTCTGGATGCTGATAAGGAAGGTTTCTTGCGTTCCCACCGTTCACTGACACAGACTGCCGGACGTGCCGCCCGTAACGTAAACGGTATGGTCATCATGTATGCAGATAAAATAACGGAAAGTATGCAACTGACTATTGACGAGACGAACCGCCGCCGTGAAAAACAGTTGAAGTACAACGAGGAACATGGCATCATACCTCAGCAAATCAAAAAAGCGAAGAATCTTAATGTATTTGCCGGTACGGAAGGATTTGCAGAGACGACTTCAAGCAAAGACAAATCATCAGGAAGTGCTCCTCGCCCCTACATCGAGCAGGCAGAAACTACTTCTGTTGCCGCTGATCCGATAGTCCAGTACATGAGTCGTGCGCAATTAGAAAAAAGCATTGAACGTACCAAGAAACTTATGCAGGAGGCCGCCAAAAAACTCGACTTCATTGAAGCTGCGCAATATCGTGACGAAGTACTTAAAATGGAGGAGTTATTGAAAGAAAAGGCAGAGTAACGACAATAACGACATTAACATACCATCGCAAAACAGATTTCGGAGACGTTTGTTATATCTTCATTTAGAATATTAACCCTTTAAATTAATAAGATAATGAAGGTAAAGTTAGAAATGGTAGCAACAGCCGTATTGGCTACGCTACTTTCAACAAACGTACGGCAGACTGAAGCATGTACCCGTGCTACATACATCGGTCCTGACAACATGGTGATTACCGGTCGTACCATGGATTGGAAAGAAGATATTATGAGTAATATCTATGTATTTCCGCGAGGTATACAAAGAGCCGGATACAATAAAGGCGAAACGGTGAAATGGACTTCCAAGTATGGCAGTGTCATTGCTACAGGTTACGACATCGGTACTTGCGACGGTATGAATGAAAAAGGTCTGGTCGCCAGTCTACTGTTCTTGCCCGAATCTATTTATGACCGCCCCGGAGATACCCGTCCGGTAATGGGCATCAGTATCTGGACTCAATATGTACTCGATAATTTTGCAACTGTACGTGAAGCTGTGGATGAACTGAAAAAAGAGACATTCCGCATAGATGCACCGATGATGCCCAATGGCTCGGCATCTACCTTACACATGGCGATTACGGATGAAACCGGTAATACGGCTATCCTGGAATATCTGGATGGAAATCTCGATATCCATGAAGGGAAAGAATATCAAGTAATGACAAATTCCCCCAGATACGAGCTTCAACTGGCAGTTAATGACTATTGGAAAGAAGTAGGCGGACTCCAAATGCTACCGGGTACCAATCGTGCTACAGACCGCTTTGTCCGTGCCTCTTTCTATATCCACGCCATCCCTCAAACAGCAGACGCCAAGATTGCCGTACCGAGTGTATTAAGTGTGATGCGTACCGTATCTGTTCCATTCGGTATTACGACCCCGGATAAACCCTACATCTCCTCTACCCGTTGGCGTTCCGTTTCCGACCAGAAGAATAAAGTCTATTATTTTGAATCGACATTAACGCCCAACCTTTTCTGGCTCGATTTAAAGAAGATTGATTTCAGCCCGAAAGCCGGTATCAAGAAATTGGCTCTGACCGGTGGAGAAATTTATGCAGGTGACGCGGTGAAGGATTTAAAGGATAGCAAATCGTTTACGTTCTTGTTTCAGACACCTGTAATATAGACTAACATACATTTTAGAATGACACCTTTGTCACCCTCTTTTATAACTTTTTATACACGTACGAAAAAAACAGTATATCATATATTGTTTCATTGAATATATATATAGTATAGAAAGTTAGAAAAATGCGTGCCAAAGGTGTCATTTTCTACATTATCATGAAGATAAGCCATCTAAAGATGATGATGGGAAGCTTAAAGATGATGATGAGCCTTCTAAACATCATCATAATGACACATTATTTGTAAAAGTGATTATCCCACAAATAAACCCACCATAAATTCAACTCCACTCATCCGTTAATAAATTCACATATTTCTGTATCACTAGTGCTGTTTAACTTGTTAGGATGTTTGACTTCTATGCCTTCAATCATATATTTTCCTGTTAGGATGTAAATTCTTTGCAAAAATCATCTATAATACAATAAATATTTATAATTTTAGCCCATTATGAATATAATGGTAAGACATTGATATTATAAATTCAAGATATCTATTATTATATTCTTATTTATCAAACAGATAATTAGTATATCATATCAAACTCACGCTAAAATAAAAACATCAAAATGGATGGTGAGAAGCGGATGGCTGACGGCTTGTGAGTGTAGTACCTTCCGCTTCATAATCCACCAAGAAAGGAGGTTGAATATAAAACCAAGGAATTAAATTGTTACAGCGATACGTTTACCGCCTTTTAGGAATATTTAAAGAGGATTTGTTTCTATACATTATTTCACATGTTAGGATAAATTTGATAATCAAAATTACTATTATTGTTTAAAAGGGAAATAACATGAAAAATTTAATTAAAAAAATTGTTCTTATTGTAGCAATTGGAGCAGTAGCAGGTTATAGTGTTTATAATAATCAAGAGAAAGAGACATTGTCAGATATGTTGTTAGCTAATGTAGAGGCATTGGCTCGTTATGAGTTACCGGAAGTAGATATTACATGTGAAGGAGAATGGAATAAAGGAAGTGGAACTTGTTGGATATATTCAGTGGATTGTTATGTGTCATGGGGATTGAGAGCTCAGGATTGCGAATTTTCCGGATATATGGATGACAGCTGTCTTACACCTTGCATTTATGAACATTAGAACTTGATATTTTTAACAATAAGGTTGTCTCAGTACGCACACAAAATATTTATTTTGTCATTCAGAGTGAAAATGAATGATTTCACGTAAGTATATGTGAGATGCTTCGAAGTCGCTTAGTTTCGTTTATGATAAATTGAGCGGACTTTTTTGTTCTGAGACAACCTCATCATACATTTATTTTTTTATTCAACAGAAAATGAAACCGATTTGTTTATTATCAATTTTGTTATTCTTTTCCGCTTGCGTTTCTAATGAAAGGAACTTACCCCAAGGAGTGGAAATTATTCCCGTAGAATATGAGAACGTAACGAAAGACGCTACCTCGTTTTTGGAAAAGATAGAAATCGTTCCATTAGAAACCAATGACTCTTCAGTAATCTCTTATCGCGCAAAAGCTATTTACGACAGGATAATGGATATGTATGCTTTTTATTTCAGAGATCAGGTTGTCTATACGTTTTCCGGTGACGGAACTTATATAGCCAATTCAAAGAAGATGAAAGGAAAGGGACCAAAGGAATACTACATGGCGTTGGATATCCAGTTCAACCCTTATCTAAAAGGTATAGATTTACTCAATCCGTATGGAACAGTTTATACCTACAGCCCCACTTTCGAACTTATTGCAAAAAGAAATTACAAACAGGAGTTTCCTGTGAACAAATTCATACCGTTGGATTCCGTAAACTACCTGTTCACTTATCCTGACATGTGGACAGACCAAGAGGTCTCGTTCGAGAATATAGAAACACATCAGAAAGTTAATACGACTTTTCAAGGAACTATCGGTAGCAATAATATGTCAAGATCTTGTTTCTATAAGCGAGGTTCGAACTTCGATTTTGTTCCATTCGGTTTGAATTATTATTTGTATCAGATTGACAAGCAGAAGAAAGAACTTCTGCCAGTAGCTTACCTAGACTTTGGTGATGCGGAAGTGAGAAACGAAGACCTGCCCGGTTTATCTACGGGGAAGCGGACTAAGGATGATGCAGAGTTGAGTGCTATATCCAAAGGATTACAGGAAAGATATCAATTTTTGTTTAACTCAACCGAAGTCATTCCGGAAATCAAACTCTTCAATAAAGATTATGTGTACGTATTTATGGTCAAGACAACCATGCCTGGCAGAACCTTCCTCTATAACCGGCAAACAAAGAAAGGATTTCTGCTTAATGACGGAATCCCCTTCGACATGTTTTTATGCTTCGATATAGTAGACAATATCCTGCTTTCTCTCTGCCCTCCACATGAAATCTCTCATTTTGTGGATCGCAGGTTTATGTCAGCAGAAGAAATCTGTAAAATGGAAAGGCTAAAAGAGGATGATAATCCGGTTATTATTAAATACTATTTGAAGTGATTATGAAAAATATAGTTTTATTGTTTCTTATCGCTTTGACAGCCCTTTCTTGTAAAGAATCAGAGGATAAAAAGCTTTTACGACAAGTGCGTGAATGGCAAGGCAAAACAATACTTTTTCCGGATAGTATGCCGTTAACATCCTATGGGGAAGATACGGTCATTACTCAATATAGGAAAAAGTTATATCCATATACAATATTAAATTATGTCGACACAATAGGATGTGTAAGCTGTCGACTGCAATTATCAAGATGGAAGAGTTTGATTAAGGAACTCCAGACAGACTATCCTGATAAAGTAAACTGCTTGATGGTCTTCTATTCTAATCAAAAACGAAGATTCATTAAATATCTGCAGAATAATGAATTTGATTCTTTCGTTTTTATGGATGATGCAGATACATTAAACAAAATGAATAACTTCTTGCAAGGAGAAGACTTCCGCACATTTCTTTTGGATGAAAACAACAAGGTGAAAGCGTTAGGAAACCCTGTACTTAATCCTAAAATAAGGAATTTATATTTATCAATCATTTCGGATGGGAAAGCACCCATAACCTCAAAGAGACCTTTGGCTGAGGTGGATATTTCTACAAACAGAATAGATTTTGGTGATTTCCCGTATGAGGAAAAACAAGAGACTGAAATTGTGATTACTAATGTTGGTGCGAATTTGTTAGTCATTGATGATATTGTATCTTCATGTAGTTGCATAACAGTGAAGTTTGAGAAGAAAAAAATCCGAGTGGGGGAATCTGTAATGATAAAAATAATCTATCAAGGTAATGCTCCCGAACTCTTGAATGAGCGGTTGGATATTTTCTGCAATATACCCAAAGCACCTTTGTCTATAAAGATAATGGGAAATGCAAAAAATGAGTAAGAATAGTATTTTCACATCATTCATATTATTTACTCTTTCCGTTATTTTTGATACGAAAATTGCAAGAGCTGTGTATTTTTTGTGTATGTTTGTATTCTAACTCAATGCTGTAAACATACATGGAACTATTGATATATAAAGCTTCTGCCGGCTCAGGAAAAACTTTTACTTTAGCAGTGGAATACATCAAGCATTTGATACTCAATCCGCGTGCTTATCGACAGATACTTGCCGTAACTTTTACCAATAAGGCTACAGCAGAAATGAAAGAACGTATCCTGACACAACTTTATGGTATATGGAAAAAAGATCCGGCTTCAGAGGTGTACTTGGCACGTATCAAGGAAGACTTGAGAAAGACGAATTACGAATTACGAATTACGAAGAAAGAGAATGGGGAAGGATTTTCTGTCAATGGAGAAATGCTGTCAGCAGACGAAGATGCAGAAATCCGTCGGCGTGCCGGAATGGCATTACAATATATGCTACATGACTACAGCCGTTTTCGTGTGGAAACGATTGACTCATTCTTCCAATCCGTCATGCGCAACCTTGCCCGGGAACTGGAGCTTAGCCCTAATTTGAATATCGAACTGAACAATGCCGACATATTGAGTAACGCTGTGGATAGTCTCATCGAAAAACTCTCTCCCACTTCGCCCGTACTGGCATGGCTATTGGATTACATCAATGAGCGCATTGCCGATGACAAACGCTGGAATGTTTCGTCTGAAGTTAAGAGTTTCGGACGAAATATCTTCGATGAAAGTTATATAGAACGAGGTGAAGGCTTACGGCAAAAACTCCGTAATCCTGAAACAATAAAACTTTATCGTGACGTGCTGCGTGAAATGGAAACCGAGGCATTGGAACAGATGAAAGGTTTTTACGACCAATTCGAAGGTGAACTTGAAAGCCATGCTCTCAGCCCTGAAGAGTTGAAAGGAGGTTCACGGGGTATCGGTAGTTACTTCCGCAAATTACGGGACGGCAGATTGACAGATAAGGATGTCATAAACGCCACACTGCAAAACTGCCTGGCAGATGCCAAAAACTGGACCACGAAAACTTCTGCACGTAAAGATGATATCATCCGCCTGGCAGAAACCAGCCTGATACCTTTACTGCAAGATGCCGAAAAGTTGCGGTCACAGAAAAACCGCACGATAAACAGTTGCCGCCTTTCCCTGCAACACCTCAACAAGCTGCAACTGCTCAATCACATCGATGAAGAAGTACGCACGCTGAACCGTGAACACAACCGCTTCCTGTTATCCGACACCAATGCTCTCCTGCACAAATTGGTGCGTGAAGGAGATTCTTCTTTTGTGTTTGAAAAAATAGGCGCTAACATACGGAATGTGATGATTGACGAGTTTCAGGATACCAGCCGTATGCAATGGGATAATTTCCGTTTACTATTACTTGAAGGACTTTCGCAAGGCGCCGACAGTTTGATTGTGGGGGATGTGAAACAATCCATCTATCGTTGGAGAAATGGAGATTGGGGAATACTGAATGGCTTGGGGGCTACTCCTCCGGTTGAGTCCTCCGCTCCTTTTCCTTTCCCGGTACGCGTCGAGACTCTAAAGACCAACCGGAGAAGTGAGACTCATATTATCCGTTTCAACAACCAGCTTTTCATGGCAGCCGTAGATTATCTGAATTCCTTGCATTTGGAAGAGTTGAAAGAAGAATGTTTCTCTCTGAAACGGGCATACGCCGACGTTGTACAAGAATCGCCCAAAACTGAAACACAAGGATATGTGAAAGCTACATTCCTTGAACCGGACGACGAACATAATTATACGGAAAAAACCTTGATAGCCTTAGGGGAAAAGGTAAAACAGCTTCTCAATGAAGGTGTCCGATTGAACGATATCACCATCCTGGTGCGAAAGAACAAGAATATTCCGCCTATTGCCGATTACTTCGATAAGGAACTGAACCTCCCGATAGTTTCAGACGAAGCTTTCCGCTTGGATGCATCACTTGCAATCTGCATGCTGATGGATGCACTGCGCTGTCTATCCAATCCACAAGAGACAATCGCAAGGGCTTCATTAATCACAAATTATAAATTACAAATCACAAGGGGGGGAGCTAAAAAAGAGGAATATAAGGGAAGAGTATACGAGAGCGCAGGAACAGAGAAAAAGGTATCCGAAGAAAATATATCTAAGGAAAGGGCATTTGAAGAAAATATAGATTTGAATGACCTGCTTACGGCTTCTCCCGAAACATTATTGCCTGAAGATTTCATTTCCCGTAAGGATGAGTTACGTTTAATGCCTCTATACGAGTTGCTGGAAGAGTTATTCAGCATTTTCAATATGGGTAATATTGAAAAACAAGACGCTTATCTGTTCTCTTTCTTCGATGCCGTAACGGAGTATCTGCAAAGCAACTCTTCCGACCTTGATGCCTTTATTCACTTTTGGGATGAAACGCTCTGCTCCAAGACTATACCCAGTGGAGAAATGGATGGTATACGTATCTACTCCATCCACAAATCAAAAGGTCTGGAATTTCATACCGTACTGATACCTTTTTGTGATTGGAAATTGGAGAATGAAACCAATAACCAACTTGTATGGTGTACAGCACCGGAAGAGCCTTACAATGCATTGGATATCGTTCCGGTCAACTACTCCTCCACCATGGCCGAGTCGGTATACCGGAAAGATTATTTAGACGAACGTTTGCAACTATGGGTTGACAATCTGAATCTACTCTACGTTGCTTTTACCCGTGCCGGAAAAAACCTGATTCTATGGAGCAAGAAAGGTCAGAAAGGTACCATGTCCGAGCTTCTTTCCTCCGTATTGCCTCAAGTTGCCAAGTCGGGAGAAGGAACTTGGAATGAAGAAGAAAGCACGTATGAATGTGGCAAAATATGCCCGTCGAATAAATCCAATCATATTTCCGGCACTCCCATAATTAATAAATTGGCACAGACGCCTGTAAAGCTTCCCGTTCACATGGAGAGTATGCGCCATGACATCGAATTCCGCCAATCCAACCGTTCGGCGGACTTCATAGCCGGTGTAGATGAAGCCGAGTCGTGGCAACGTTTCATCAATCGGGGACGTTTGCTACATACTCTTTTTTCCGCTATCGAAACGGAAGCCGACATCGATGACGCTATCAACAGGCTTGTATTTGAAGGAGTAATCGGCCGCAGGGAAACAGAAGAAGAAGTTCGTGAGCTGACCCGGCGAGCCTTTTCCATCCCGCAAGTCAAAGACTGGTATTCGGGGAGCTGGCAATTATTCAATGAATGTGACATCATCTGGCAAGAGAACGGGGAACTGCGTACCCGCCGCCCTGACCGGGTAATGATGCGGAATGGCGAGATAGTCGTCATTGACTTCAAATTCGGTAAACCGAATAAGAAATACAACAAGCAGGTACAAGGTTATATGCAATTACTGGCCCGCATGGGATATGATGCAAACAGCATCAACGGATACCTGTGGTATGTGGAAGAAGGAAATATAGAAAAAGTATAACTAGCAATATGGAAAAGAAGAGAACCATACAAAGTGTCCCGGTCATCGGCATCTGCCGCCATCGTCTTCAAACAGATGGTGAAGGAGTTAGTACCCTTGTCGCTTTTCATGGTTGTCCCTTGCACTGCCATTATTGCCTGAATCCGCAATCTTTGGATAAAGAGGAAGATTGGGAACAGTATGATTGCTCCACTCTTTATGAGAAAGTAAAAGTCGACGCACTCTATTTTCTTGCAACAAATGGCGGTGTTACGTTTGGTGGAGGTGAACCTTGTTTACGAAGTAATTTCATCAATGACTTTCGTAAATTTTGCGGTAATGACTGGCTACTGACTGTAGAAACTTCACTGAATGTATCCCAAGAACATATCGAACGCCTGCTACCGGTAGTAGACCGATATATTGTTGACATTAAAGATATGAACCCGGCTATCTATCGAAGCTATACAGGTGAAGACAATAATGCGGTGATACGTAATCTTCAACTGCTCGCCACCCGCGGACGGGCAGAAGACGTTACCCTACGCCTCCCGCTCATTCCCGGTTACAATACCGAGGAAGACCGGGAACAAAGCATAAAAACACTAAAGTCAATGGGGTTTACGCACTTCGACCTGTTCATTTATAAAACTTTTTACACATCGCCAATATGAGACAAAACATAAATATTCATAGATTAATGAAACATGTTTCTTCTATAGGCATTCTTGCCGGGCTACTTACATGCTTTGTTCCGGTAGCCTGTATTGCCCAAGAGACAAATCATTTCATACAAAAGGAAGACACCGCCATCTATGGAAAAAAGGAGATGTCATGCCTGATACGTGGCCTGAATATCCGGGAGGAATGCCTGCCCTGTTTGACTTTTTCACGGGACAAATAGATGCAATGCTAAAGCGTCTGAATCTTTCCAAAGCACATTTTAACTATGGCCATGGTGTACCGGGTAGAACAATTGTTCAATTTATTATAGAAAAAGACGGAAGTGTGAAACACGCAAAAGTATTGCGCGGAGTAGACCCTAAACTGGATGAAGAAGCCATCGGATTTATACATGTCATGCCTGAATGGAAACCGGGAGTGAAAGACGACAAACCGGTGCGGGTATTGTATACAGTTCCCATATCCTGGCATTTATAATATAAAAAACAATCGCATGAAACGAGGAAAACAAACCTGTAGAATATTGAAAGATGTCCGCCGGCAAATAGCTGAAGCGAATGATATTGAGTACATCACTTCCGAGTGTCAGTATAAAGGAGATTGTCCAGGTACTTGTCCGAAGTGTGAAGCGGAGATACGGTATCTGGAAGAGCAACTGGAACATCGCCGGATGTCGGGGAAAATGATTACGCTGGCAGGTCTTTCCGCCGGGCTACTATCATTGTCTCCCTTACAATCAACCGCACAAGAAGCAGATTCGGCATACATATCTATCCCGTACGTGCCCAGCCCATACGTACAAGATACCACCACCCTTGATGAACGTGATATATTCGGATGCATTGAAACCATGCCTGAATTTCCTGATGGTGGCATAGCCGGATTGATGAGATATTTGGCTAAACACACAAAATATCCGAACATTAGTGAAAGAAACATTCAGGGGCGGGTTAGAGTACAGTTTGTTGTAGATAAAGACGGAAGTATCCATGATGCCAAAATACTTAAAAGCGTGCACCCTTTACTTGACAAAGAAGCATTACGGGTAGTCAAAAGCATGCCTCCCTGGAAACCGGGCATGCAACGAGGGATAGCGGTAAAAGTGAAATACATCATCCCTGTAACATTCAAAATAAAAGATACAGAATTACCCGGAGACAGTATCCCAACGGAAAAGATTGTTGATAATTAAGTTTAAAACGTATTCAAATTCTAATGGAAACATTTCTTCAACTGGTCGCACACGACCTTCATTCTAAAATAGGAAACGATTTGTCGCGCACGGCTATCGTATTCCCCAATAAACGTGCCAGCTTATTTTTCAACGAGTATCTGGCGGCAGAAAGTGACAAGCCAATCTGGTCGCCTGCCTACGTAAATATCAGCGAACTGTTCCGGCAACTTTCTACGTTGAAATTGGGTGACTCTATCCGGTTGGTATGTGAACTCTATAAAGTTTTCCGTGAAGAAACCCATAGTGAAGAGCCGTTGGATGACTTTTACTTCTGGGGAGAATTACTTATCAGCGACTTTGACGATGTGGATAAAAACCTGGTGGACGCTGACCGTCTCTTCACCAATCTACAGGATTTGAAGAACATCATGGATAGTTATGACTTCCTTGACAAAGAACAGGAAGAAGCGATACAACAGTTCTTTCAAAATTTCTCCATAGAAAAACGTACGCAACTTAAAGAGAAATTCATATCTCTTTGGGATAAATTAGGAGATATCTATCGTCATTATCGTACCAATCTTACTCAGTTGGGCATTGCATACGAAGGTATGATGTATCGCAATGTCATGGAACAGCTCGATACCGACCGCCTGCGTTATGACCGCTACGTATTTGTAGGTTTCAATGTATTGAATAAAGTAGAAACTGAGTTTTTCCTTCGATTGCAGAATGCAGGGAAAGCCATGTTCTATTGGGACTATGACATATTCTATACCCGCTTGCCCCACGAACAGAAACCTCCATATATTCACGAAGCCGGAGAATTTATCCTCCGTAACCTGAAGATATTTCCCAATCAATTACCGGAAAGCGCATTCGACACATTACGTAAACCCAAACAAATACGTTTTATCTCCGCACCTACCGAGAATGCACAGGCACGTTATATTCCGGAATGGATCAGAGAAATCATAAATTATAAATTAAAAAATAAAAATTATAAGGAAGAAGGTTTTTGGGGGGCGGAGAAAGAGAATGCGGTGGTACTTTGCAACGAAGCCCTGTTGCTGCCCGTACTCCACTCTATTCCTCCGGAGGTGAAGAATGTCAATATCACGATGGGATTTCCTTTGGCACAAACACCTGTATACAGTTACATCAATGCTCTACTGGAAATGCAGACGACCGGTTATCGTGCCGATACAGGACGTTATACCTACGAAGCCGTGCTTTCCGTGCTGAAACATCCTTATACACGCCAACTCTCAACGGTTGCAGAGGAGTTGGAGAAGCAACTCACGAAAGACAATCGCTTCTATCCTCTCCCTTCGGAACTCAAGAAAGACGATTTTCTCGAACAAGTCTTTAGCCCTCAAAACGGTATAGCCGCCCTATCCCGCTACATTACCGACTTGTTACGCGAGGTAGCTGTCATCTACCGCCAAGAGAAGGACACGGAAGATATCTTCAACCAACTTTACCGGGAGTCTTTATTCAAAAGTTATACCCTCGTCAACCGCCTGCTAAATCTGATTGAAACCGACGGACTGAGTTTGCAGACAGATACATTTAAACGATTATTGAACCGGCTACTCACATCTACCAATATCCCGTTTCATGGGGAACCCGCCATCGGTATGCAAGTAATGGGAGTACTCGAGACGCGTAATCTTGATTTCCGTAATCTTATCATGTTATCCCTCAATGAAGGGCAACTCCCAAAAGCAGGAGGAGATTCTTCGTTTATCCCCTACAATCTGCGCAAAGCATTCGGTATGACTACCATTGAGCATAAGAACTCTGTGTATGCCTACTATTTCTATCGTCTGATACAACGTGCGGAGAATATCACCTTATTATATAATACAGCGTCAGACGGATTGAACCGTGGAGAAATGTCACGTTTCATGCTTCAGTTTCTGGTAGAGTCACCTCATGACATCTCCCGCGAATATCTTGAAGCCGGACAATCCCCGCAACATAGCCGTGATATTCAGATAAAGAAGGTGCCTGACGTGCTGAAACGGATGTATGATGCATACGATATTCATCGTCATCCCAAAGCTTTTTTCTCTCCATCGGCACTCAACGAATATCTGGATTGCAGGTTGAAGTTCTACTATCATCGTGTTGCAGGACTGAAAACGCCGGATGAAGTCAGCGCCGAAATAGACTCAGCTTTGTTCGGTACTATTTTCCACCGTTCTGCCGAGCTGGTTTACAATGACCTTACAGCCAATGGAAAAGAAATACGAAAAGAGGACTTAGAGCAATTATTACGGAATGACGTGAAAATGCAGTCTTACGTAGACCGTGCTTTCAAGGAAAAATTCTTTCACGTATCAGAAGAAGAGCAACCTGAATATAACGGTACACAGCTTATTCACTCCAAAGTCATCGTTTCCTACCTGCGTCAACTTTTACGTAACGACTTGCAATATACACCTTTCCGCATGGAAGGTATGGAGCAGGAGGTTAGGGAAACAATGGAAATTGATACCCCTTTAGGACAACTGCTCTTACAGATAGGTGGTACCATAGACAGGCTGGACAGTAAGGATGATACTTTGCGTATTGTTGATTACAAGACTGGGGGTACTCCAAAGACACCGGAAAGCATAGAACAATTGTTTACTCCTGCCGAAGGACGTCCGAACTATATTTTCCAAACATTCTTATATGCCAGTATTTTATGCCGTAAACAGTCGTTGAAAGTGGCTCCTTCCCTACTATATATTCACCGGGCAGCATCGGAAAGTTATTCACCGGTCATAGAAATGGGGGCACCTCGCCAGCCCAAGATACCGGTAAACAATTTCGCTTTCTTTGAGGATGATTTCAGGGAACGTCTAAAGGCATTATTACAAGAAATATACAATCCCGATGAACCTTTTACTCAAACGGAAGATAACAAGAAGTGTGAGTACTGCGACTATAGGAAACTATGCAAGAGATGAGTTTTAGGTATGAAGTATAAACAATGCCCCGTAACATATATTGTTATAGTCAATAACATATATATTGTTACGGGGCATTACCTATATTGATATTTTCAAATACCTTTTCCTCATCCTTTCTTCAAAGGAATAGAGAAGCTGAATACAGACCCCTCTCCTTTCTTGGAAGTGAACCACAGCTTACCGCCATTCTTATTTACAAAATCCTGGCAAAGCAACAATCCCAAGCCGGAACCTTCTTCATTATTAGTACCAAATGTACTGAAATGGGTATCGGTATGCAGCAATTTCTTCTGTCCGTCCTCATCGATTCCGCAACCGTGATCTTGCACACTAACTACCGCCATACCGTCCTGCTCTTCTAGCTTGACCAGCACGTCAGAACCTTCGTTACTGAATTTAATGGCATTACTTACCAAATTACGTACCACCGTCTTCAACATATCTATATCCGCACTTACTGGTAGTTTATCGGCTTTCTCTTCACGGATAGTAATTTTCTTCAATCCGGCTACCATGTTGAACACATCAATTACGCTATCCACTACTTCTACCACATCAATATCCTGATATACAACATTCAGGTTACCAATCTGGCTCTTGGTCCACTTCAGCAGATTATCCAGCAAAGAGAATACATCCTCAGTAGTCTGGTTAGCCATAGTCAAAAGCTCATACATTTCGTCGCCAATCTTTTCAGCGGGCAAATTCAAAATGAGCATATTCAGTACCATCTTGATGGAACCCATAGGAGAACGCAAGTCGTGGGCTATAACAGAATACAACTTATCACGACCGGCAATGGTTCTTTGCAATTCTTCCGTTTTCTTCAGGATAAGACGTTTGGCAGCTACCAACGAAATTTGATGAGTGACACGGATAATCAATTCTTCCTTATTAAAAGGTTTGGAAATAAAGTCATTGGCTCCCACCTGGAAACCTTTTACGATATCCGTGGTACTGTTCAAAGCTGTCAAAAAGATGATTGGAATTTCAGCAGTATCCGGATTAGCTTTCAAATGCTGCGCAACCTCAAAACCACTCATATCAGGCATCATTACGTCCAGCAACACCAAGTCGGGATGTTCTTTATCCACTTGTTCCAAAGCCTGCCGACCATTGCTTGCCGTAGCAATCGCAAATTTCTCATTTGTCAAAAGTACCTTCAACAATAACACGTTTGACATCACATCATCTACGATGAGGATTTTGTACTCAGAAGGATTTATTTCCATGTTCATCTTTTTATATATTTTTCCCGTTTTCGAAATTATAAGGTTAAGAACGATAGTCCTTAAAATATTCTATCATATAGTGCAAACCTTCCTCCAATTCAATGGTAGGCTGCCAGCCC
Organism: uncultured Bacteroides sp.; assembly: GCF_959029255.1. Classification (GTDB taxonomy): domain Bacteria; phylum Bacteroidota; class Bacteroidia; order Bacteroidales; family Bacteroidaceae; genus Bacteroides. The sequence continues at coordinate 252,764 of NZ_CAUFUE010000001.1, forward strand.
AATTTGTTTTTAGCCAATGTGATGTCCGGCTGACGTTGCTTGGGGTCATCATGCGGCAAGGGTTTAAAAATCAGTTTGGATTTTGAACCTGTCAATTTAATAATCTTCTCAGCCAACTCCAAAATAGAAAACTCATTCGGATTTCCCAAATTTATCGGACCGATAAAATCATCTTCCGTATCCATCATTTTCACCATTCCCTCAATCAAATCGTCCACATACTGAAAGCTACGCGATTGATGGCCTGTACCATAAATCGTAATATCTTCGTTCTGTAACGCCTGAACTACAAAATTGGACACCACTCGTCCATCATCAGGCAACATACGCGGGCCATACGTATTGAATATGCGTATAATCTTAATACGTATACCGTTTTGACGATGGTAATCCATAAACAAGGTTTCAGCACAGCGTTTGCCTTCGTCATAGCAAGAACGGATACCTATCGGGTTCACATTTCCCCAATAGCTCTCCACTTGGGGATGCACCACCGGGTCACCGTATATCTCGCTGGTAGAAGCTTGCATAATCTTCGCATTTACCTTCTTTGCCAATCCCAGCATATTGATGGCTCCCAAAACGGAGGTTTTAATAGTCTTAATAGCATCATATTGATAGTGAATGGGAGAAGCCGGGCAAGCCAAGTTGTAGATTTCGTCAACTTCCGCATCAAATGGGAACTCTACATCGTGATGTACAAACTCAAAATGAGGATTATCTTTCAAGTGAGCTATATTATCCTCTGAGCCGGTAAAAAGATTATCAAGGCATATTACATGATGTCCGTCATTAATCAACCGAGTACACAGATGAGAGCCAATAAAGCCGGCGCCACCGCTTACCAAAATTTTCTTCATGCAACTATTTCTAATGTCCGAAGACGTATAAAACCTGTTCGTTTTGTTTATGCTGACAAATGTAGGCGATTTGGTTAACTTATGCAAGTTTGTAAAAGAATAAATTTAATTGTTAAGGAATATATTCTTGCTTGGCATCCGGAATACTGAAATCATTATTCGCAAACAAATCCGCCAATCCCGAAATCTGCTTCAAACGCAACAGTTCGTCACGGTCCATACCGATGTTCTTCATTATCCATTGATCGGACATTCCGGCACGATCTAACTCAGCTACAATATTGCACATCAACTCGATGTTGTGTGCTCCACGTGCACGGTTATGCCGGATGGTAGATGCCATACGGTTGGATAAATCCTTATCGATTACGACAACCGGCAACAATCCGTTTTCACGTTCATAAATCCGCTTGGAAGTTTTCATCACCTGATAACGGTGATAACCATCGACTAAAATATACTGATCTGTTTCCTCATCAAAATAGCAGACACAAGGCATAGTAAAGCCATCTTCCCAAATAGACAGTTCCAAAAGTTTCATTTCGGGAGGTGCCACAACATTGGGATTGTAATCATTCGCCTGTATTTTGTCCACAGGAATTGCTTTCACACCATATACCGGACTTTTATCTACACTCATAACATCATATTTTTGAATTGTTCCATAATCTTGTCTCGCTTATAAATCTCTTCCTTATTCAGAGCAAACCCCATGTACTTACAAGCATGGTCATTCTTCAATATACAAATACACATACGTTTATAAGTAGGAATTTCCCTAAATTCAGTAATATCAATATCATCCAGATAGTCCATACGAACAGGTTTCTTATTGGTCTTGTAGTTCGTATAATTTATCACTTCGATAGGGATATTGGCATCCATCAGTTTCCGGATAGTATCTTCACTGAGACACCCGCCTTTGGTTCGCCAGAACTCAATGCTCACCGTCAATTTCTTCAGATAGTTGCGCCGGGTTTCCTCGGGCAAAGTAGAAAGGAGGAACTGCATAAAGCCTTTCCATGTATATCCTTTGGGAAGCCGAACTGATTGCCAGCCCATTGCATGTGTCCCTCCGTATATACCGGTAAAGTTCACACCATTGACACGCCCAATCATCTTTCCCCAAGTATTGGGATCGATTACTTTGTAGAGCGACAGACTTTCCTGGGCTTCACACAAGAAAGGACTTGCCACACGCTGACGTTCAATGTTGACACCTGCCTTATAATACAGGTCATACAAATGATTATAGTCATAACCGAACTTACCGTTTGCCGTCCATACATCCGTAGTTTTCCAATCATAAATAGGATAAGCATTGTAGATGTCATTGCCAATCTTGGAAGTCCATTTGTAATTATGGTACATCTGATACTTTTTGCTCAGATGGATAGCACGCCAACGGTTGAAACTTTCTTGTGTACGAATACCTATGAGAAAACAGGTACGTACTGCGTCTTTCCGTAAATGCAACCATTTGGCAAAATGCATTTGGAATTCATAATCCCACATATTCTCCGTATAATACGGAAAATCATCTTTAGTGTAGCAATTCGGGGGCATTTGCCGTACCCAAATATCTTTCATACTATCATCCCACGGGCGCCAGAAACTCTGGTACATAGAAGTACAGGTAGTGACTCGGAAAGGCACACATACCCTATAAACTTCCAGAATGTCCGCATTAGCTTCCAAGATACGGTCTACATAATCAATAGTATGAGTATACTGTATCTCATAATCCATGTGAAATACACATAGTTTCCGCTTCAAATTATTACGGCGGACATAATCTATGCATAAGTTCAGCAATACACCACTATCTTTTCCTCCTGAAAAAGAGACACAAATGGTGTCGAATTCTTTAAATATTAAACTAATACGGTCTTGGGCAAGTTCATATACGTTTTTAGATGGCACCATATTCATTTGTCTTTTTTCATTTTCACATAACGGGTCCAGACCTTCTCCTCTGAAAAGCCAAGTTCCTTAAAGACCTGCCTATGCTCAATAAAAGTGACCGAAGTGAGGTCTACATCCGTATTCGTTTCGGATATAACCTTTTCCAAGAGTAGTTTCAGAGTTTCCTCCTTATTGTCCTTCACATAATAGTTATTGATTATACATTCCCTCCTTTTATGCTCTACAGGAATAAAACCAATAACATTTTTTTTCTCCATCCCTATGAACCAAACGAAGTCTTCGGTTGTGCGAAAGGGATAATTGTGATTTTGTCTGAGTACCTCGGGATTCATCACCAGAGGGGCTACAAGCTCATAAAGCCTTTTGTCGTTTCCTTGCAATTGAATTACTTGCATCATAATTAATAAATACTGATATATTTTTTTCAGGTGTTAAATATAGGTATTTAACTCTACCGCATAAATATGTTTTAAATAGATTTAAGAATAAAGTAGCTAAAAACAAATAGAAATTTAATCATTTAGAAATGAATTATACATTTTTTTGTAGCATTAATATGTTACTCTGACACTTCTACAAAGTAAAATGTTAGTTTTTTTTGTTTTCCCGTTACCTGATTAAAGATTTTTCATATCTTTGCACGGCATTTAAGAAGTATTCTAAAATGCCTTTTAATTAATCTGTATCTCTGTTTTTTAACACATGTTGCACAAACAACAGCAAACAAACTATAAACAGTAAAATTATGATGTTTAAAGTAAAAAGAAAACCGCTTCTTGGTGCGGTTGTGGTATTAACATCCATAGGAGTAACTACATCGTGCATCGATAACAGTTACGATTTGGACAAGGACATTGACATGACAATCAATGTAGGTGGTGAATATCTGGCATTCCCGATAGGAAGCACGGAAAAAATCACAATGGATAAAATCATTGAAATAAATGATGGAGACGATTTACAAGTTGTTAATGGAGAATATCATCTGCTGAAATATGATGATATTGACAAAACAACAACAACAGTAAAGCTGGTGGACGTGGATAAATCAACCAACTCGATCAGCTCAATCAGCGTCATTAATGAAAACGAATTCCCTACTAGCGCCGACTATACGGCGGAAAATGTAAAGAGTAGCGGCTTCATTGATACAGAAGCTACAGGAATAGATCCGGCTGTAATAGAGATTGGTTCCTTGACTGCCACCGGTGATGTAAACCTAACCATCAAATTCAATCTTGACGGTACACTGATATATGATAAGGCAACTATTAAGACTATGGAAATCGAGTTCCCTCAATTTTTACAGTTCAAGGAGCAGCTTACGGACAACAAATATATCATTTCGAATAAAAAGATTGATAAGAACAACGGTTTGGAAGTCGTGTTGCACGTAACCGGATTTACATTTGGCGCCAAATATGGCGAAGGGAAAAAAGTTGATGCTGCAACAAACACATTCTCTCTCCATGAAGCTGTAAACGTAAAGACTACAGTTGAAGTAACCGGAATCGACCTTTCACATAAGGCCTCTTTAAGTATTACTCCTCGGGTTATTCTCGACAAGATGACTGTTAATAGTATGCACGGCACGGTAAAACCCGATATGAACGTAGAACCTACCGAAGTAGAATTGAGTAATTTACCGGACTTCTTGCAGGATGATGATGTAAAACTGGATATCACTAACCCGATTTTCTCATTCAAAGCCAACAACCCGTTGAATACCAATATAGAATTGGACGGAATAATGACCGGTTATAAAGATGGCAAGATTACCAAAAGCGTAAAGATTGGAAGCGGTAACGGAGGAAATCCGATTATCCTCAAACCAAGCGGACAGGATAAACAGACTATTTCCTTAACACGCATAGAGACAACGCTTGATGGAGCTACCAATGTCGTTGTACCCAATTTGAACGACATCATCGAAACCATCCCCGACCGTATCTCGGTAAAATTAGATCCTGCCGTAAAGTCGGATGATTACTATACCGTCGGTCTGGGACAAGACTACATATTGGATAGTGAATACGATATCGATGTACCCCTTTCTTTCGGTAGCGGTCTTCAAATCGTTTACAAAGATTCCATTGACGACCTCAACTCCGACCTTGAAGATATAGACTTCAAGAAAGCCGTTATCGCCATCACAGCAGACAACATCATCCCCTTGCAGTTGGAAATCAAGGATAACAATGTTATTCCTAAAGACCTGAATGGCAAGAAAATTGACGATATTAAAGTAACCGTAGCAGGAACCATCATAGAAAGTAAAGACGGCAAAACCGTAGCAACCAGCCAACTCACCATCACACTGGAAGAGACTAAGGATGGCGCTATCGGCAATCTGGAAAAACTCGTCTTCAAAGTGACAGCCGTACCGGGGCAGGCCACCAACGTCCAACTTCGCTGCGACCAGTGGATGCAACTGAAAGATATGAAGTTGAAAGTGCCCAACGGAATCAAAATAGATTTGAATTAAACCCGATATAAATATAACAATATAGTATATACATATAATATATAGACGAATGAGAACACATGTTTTAGCTACTATACTATCTGGAGCATTTGCGTTGTTTTTTATCACCGGTGCAACTGCACAGACACAAAACAGCCGCTCCAGTTATTTTCTGGAGGGAAGTACCTACCGCCACGAACTCAACCCAGCTTTTATGGGCGAACGCGGTTACGTCAGCTTCCCCGGTCTGGGTAATCTTACAATCGGCGCGCAGTCCACAGGCGGTGTAGGCGATTTCATCTTCAAGAAATCAAATGGTGACCTCATCACCTTCATGCACGAAGAAGTGACCAGCAAAGAGTTTCTGAAAGGACTTCCCAAAAGATTGAAAGTAAATGCCAATATCGACGAATCCATCCTCTCAACCGGCTTTTATGCATGGGGAGGTTTCAACACTATCGGTATCTCCGTTAAGTCCAATACCAACGTATTCATGCCTGACGAGCTCTTCAAGTTTATGAAAAACGGAATTGCCAGCGAGGCAGGTAGCCGATACAACGTGAAGAATGTGAACATCGTATCGACCAATTACGCGGAAATCGCTTTCGGGCATGCTCGTGAGGTTAATGACCGCCTGACGGTGGGCGCTAAAGTAAAAGCCCTCGTCGGACTGGCAAAGGCAACCATGCACATCGACGAATTGGACATTCTCGCCTCACAAGATAAATGGACGATTACTCCGAAAAACGCCGAACTATATATGTCAGCCAAAGGGCTGATTATCCCCACCAAAGGCGAAACGGGCAACTACGAAAGTAATGACTATACAATAGGTCAGGATGGAGAAAGAACCGATCAACTCAAAGAAGGAACCAAAAACCAAATATCTTACGATGACATCGACTTTAACGATGACAACCTTGGCCCGACCGGTTTTGGTATGGCTATCGATTTGGGAGCAACCTACAAATTGAACGATGAATGGACTTTCTCCGCTTCTCTACTCGACTTGGGTTTTATTTCCTGGAAGAACACTACCAAAGGAACCATGACCAAAGACTTCAGCTTTGACGGTTTCACTGAGATTTCAGTAAAAGATGATGGCAGTAACGGTAAAGACAAGCTTGACAAACAGATAGACCAGCTCGGCGACGACCTTGCCGACCTGGCCAAGTTCGACAAAGTCGGTGAAGGTTTGAAGCGTACCACTGCTTTGGCAGCCACCCTGCACTTTGGTGCACAATACACCCTGCCCACATACGACCGTCTGAACTTCGGTCTTCTTTCCACGACCCGCATCCAGGGAAGCCATTCCTGGACAGAAGCTCGCGTATCCGCCAACATCGCACCTATCTCCTGGTTCGAAGCATCGCTCAACTACGCTTTGTCCAACTTCGGTTCCGATGCCGGCATCATGCTGAACTTCCACCCACGCGGTTTCAACTTCTTCATTGCGGCAGACGTTCCCCTATGCAAGTACGAACCTGCTTATTATGCGCCTATCAGCCGTGCGCAAGTCAATGTGAATTTGGGTATCAACTTCACCTTCGGACCGAAACACAAGCGCAAATATAAAGTAACTGAAGTGCAGTCACTCTAAAAAAACATTCATTAAAATTTAAAAGAATATGAAGAAAATATATTGTCTGCTATTCGCAATATTGCCTTTAACGGCATTTGCAGGCGAGGTTAAGGTCACCAAACCGGCATTGACACTGGAGAATGACACCCTTACACTGGATTTTGCCTTCAACGTAGAAGAAGTCAAAGTAAACAGTACGCAGTCCTACGCCTTTACTCCGGTATTGTTTTACGAAAAGAACTATCAAACACTTCCTCCGGTAGTGGTTAGCGGTAAAAGTAACTTCAAGATGCGTCGACAAGACCGCCGCATTGCCAAGAAAGGTGACTATACCCAACCTTACACAATTGTAAAAGGCAAATCTGCCGACCGCCAAGATCACATAAACTATAAAATTTCTATCCCCTATCAGGAATGGATGAGCAAAGCCGATATGTGGATACTTCAGGAAGGTAAGGAAGACTGCCTTATCGACTTGCCCGAAATTCAGGTGATAGAACCGGTAGTTTTAGAAGAGGCTCCCGCCCTGCCCCAAAAAGGCGCCGTTTGCGAACCTTGCATGAGCATGGTATCTTATCTCACTCCAACCGAACAACCGCTGAAAATCCGTTCCGAACAGAATACCTTATATATAGAGTATCCAGTAGGCGGCACTGAATTTAAAGCTGACTATAAGAATAATGCCGCCGAATTGCAGAAGTTGAAAGAGACGCTGAATCCTCTGACCGAAGGCGACCTTATCACCTTTAAGGCCATCAACGTATGTGGTTACGCTTCACCCGACGGTTCCGCGAAGACTAACGACCGCGTAGCTACCAAACGTGCCGACTCATTCGCTCTTTACCTGAAAGGGAGCTATAACTTCCCGGACAGCATCCTGAAAGTCACATCAGCCGGTGAAGATTGGGACAGCCTCATCAAGATGCTCGAAGAGGAGAAGCCGACATACGCAGAAAAGGCATTGGAAATCATAGCTAAATATCCGAGCCTGGATGTACGTGAAGCCAGATTGAAGTCCGGTTTGGGCGCTTCATACCGTACAATGGTCAATGATTACTTCTCACGTCTGCGCCGCCTGTCAATCTCCGTTGAATATGAAATTAGAGAAGTGCGCAACTCAGAAGCTGCACAGCTCATCTACACCAACCCGAAGATGCTGAACTTGCAAGAAATGTATGGCGTGGCAAAGATGTACCAACCGGGTACCAAGGAATACAAGGAAGTGTACGAGATTGCCGCCACCAACTATCCTTCGGACGTTGTGGCAAATATCAATGCAGCGTCCGCCAACATCGTTTACGGTGACTTTGACCGCGCAAGCCAGTACATGGAAAGAGTTAAGGATGACCCGCGCGCATGGAACAATATGGGCGTACTGACATGGTTGTCCGGCGACTCCGAAATAGCCAAAGAATGGTTTACCAAAGCATTAACCGTAGAACCGGAAAAAGCACAGGAAAATCTGAATAAGATAAAGTAAGGACAGCGTCTTATTCCTCTTGAAAAGGTTGCAATATTGGGGTTTTTATCCTATATTGCAACCTTTTAAGTTTAGAACCTGAAACATGATGAAATACCTGATTTTATTCCTTACTTTCGCCAAAATAGGCATGTTCACCATCGGCGGCGGCTACGCCATGATACCTCTCATTGAACGTGAAATCGTTAAAAAGAAATGGATGAGCAAAGAGGACTTCATGGAAATGTTCGCACTCACCCAATCCCTGCCCGGCGTTTTTGCGGTAAATATATCCATCTTCGTTGGCTACAAGCTGCATAAGGTAAAAGGCAGTCTGGTGTGCGGACTTGCCACCATCCTTCCCTCCTTCGTCATTATGATGCTGATAGCCATGTTTTTCGCCCGCTTCCAAGATAACCAAGTGATGATACGCATTTTCAACGGCATCCGTCCGGCAGTGGTTGCCCTCATACTCTTCCCTTGTATCTCAGCGGTGAAGGCATTGAAACTGAAATACCGGCAACTGATACTCCCCGCCATCGCTACGGTACTGATTTGGCAGTTCGGCCTGTCTCCCGTCTATATTGTCCTGGCAGGTATTGCGGGAGGAATGATTTACACACTGTGGTTAAAAGATAAACTGACTAACTTACAAGCATGATTTACTGGCAACTCATTTTAGTATACTTAAAGATAGGAATGTTCGGATTTGGTGGCGGATACGCCATGCTATCCCTGATACAATACGAAGTAGTAGACCACCATCACTGGCTCACCCTGCAACAGTTCACTGATGTGGTAGCCATTTCGCAGATGACGCCTGGCCCCATCGGCATCAACAGCGCCACCTACGTAGGCTATTCCGTCACGCAAAGCGTTTGGGGAGCCGTAGCCGCTACGGTCGCCGTCTGTCTGCCCTCCTTCTTGTTGGTACTGCTCATTTCCTATTTCTTTGTGAAATGCAAGGATAATAAATACATCAAGGCAGCAATGTCCGGATTGCTGCCCATGTCTGTTTCATTGATAGCCGCTGCCGCCCTGCTACTGATGAACGAAGAAAATTTTATTGATTATAAAAGTCTGCTCATCTTCGCGGGGGCATTCGGTGTGACGTGGAAATGGAATTTACATCCCATCCTGCTGATAATACTTGCAGGTGTTGCGGGATATATCCTTTATTGATAATCCGCTATGAGTCACCTTTGACAATCTCTTGTTCCCAGGTCACTCCGCTGATATCAGTCAATACCAGATTATAGTTTCCCGGCGAAAGATTTATCAGGCCACCGCTTTCAATGTCGAGTGTTGCCTTGGCGCCAAGCGGAACAACCATACTGTGTCTGCCCGGTTTCACTTTCGCCACATACTTGTTGTGAATATCTCCAGTAGGGAAATGGGCCAAATCTTCCATATTCAGATTTAGTATTTTATTGCCTTCCATATCTTCCAACGCAATGCCGATAAGGAAAGAACCGTAAACATCAATACCTTCCACACGCGACATAGTAAACTGGAGTCTCCTATCTTGCAAATTCGCATCAGTTATCTCTATTTTAGGCTTTACCGACATATTGCGCAGTTCTCCCCACACACCGCCATGAAATACCTGATTGGTTAATAATGTCAGGAACAAGACTACCCCACTACCTATAAGCGTCAACTTTTTCAAAGGCTCACCCTTCAACGGCAATTCTCCGGAAGCAATCCATGGATACCATTTACGTTCGCTAACCCAAAGATTTTTAGAAGACCGAAGGTGGTCTATTGAATAGTATCCTCCTCCAGTAAGGAAAATTGTAAAACCGGCCGCCACTCCCAGCACTCCTATTTGCCATTCATCCAGACAAGTAGAGCCTATCCATCCCGCCCCCAACAGAATGCCACCTGCCAAAGCAATCACACCCATGCTTGCCAGACGGGTGAAATACCCTAGCATAAACAATAAACCAACTACCCCTTCTATAATGGTAAAAGCAAGCATCGACCACCACAAAACATCCGGTGTCGTCACCAGATACTCTATCAGTGACCTGATACCTAATGCGTTTGGAAGAAAATGATTAAACTTCTCACCGATATATCCCGGAGCATCTTCCACTAATTTATTCTCCAGCACAACACGCCTCCAAAACGCTGAGAAGTACGTCCAGCCTACCACCAGACGAAGAGCAAGTGTAAACATCCCCGAGAGATTGTATACACGGTTTGTAGCAAAATCCTGTTTCATCGTTATCTATTTAAATTTTATCGTACTTAAATAACAATGTAAACACTCTTTTTGTTTCTTATGGAAAAAATATTCCTCCAATAAAATCAGGAAACAGAAACTATTTTGCGGGCATAACACCATACTACACAATAGGCTACCAAGGGAACGATGAACGCCATCACCATTGTAGTGTGGTCTGCAGCCACTCCCATCAATAAAGGTCCTACCACTCCCCCCACCGGAGACATCATCAGGAAAGAAGAAGCACGTTTGGTGTGACTGCCCAGCCCCCTAAGCGACAAAGCAAATATGGTTGGAAACATAATTGCTTCAAAAGCATATCCGCAAAGAAGCGCCACCAGTGACGCCATCCCCACATCGAGCAGCACCACCAGTGTAGTGACCACAGTTCCCGTGGCACATACCAACAGCATCTTTTCGGCACGGACACGTCCCATTATCCAACTACCGGCAAAGCGCCCCAGCATGAACAGTCCCAATCCTCCGAAAGAAAGCACCAATGAAGCATCACGGGCGTTCATCCATCCCTGCTCCACCACGTAATTGATGAAAAAGCTATTGATGGAAATCTCTCCCACCTCATAGGCAAACAATGCGATGAGTCCAAAGATGAAAAGACGGTGCGACCACAGCCCCACACGGTTGCCTTCTTTATCTACTTCTACCTTATGCTCAATCTCCGGCAACTTGATTTTCGTAAATATCACGGCAACCAGCAGTACCACCACTCCCATGCAGACGTATGGCAAAGCCACATTTCCCTCTCCACTCGTACCATCTTCGGAGAACAAAAGCAGTCCCGCCAATACAGGTGCGCAGATGCATCCCAATCCATTGAAGGATTGCGCAAAATTCAACCGGCTGGCGGCAGTTTCTTTTGCTCCCAATTCAGTGGCATACGGATTTGCCGCTGTTTCCAGAAATGTAAGTCCGCAACCAATGACAAACAGAGCGAACAGGAAAAGATTGAATGACAAATAAAACTGTCCCGGAATGAAAAGCAACGAGCCTACTCCATAAAGCAACAACCCGAAGACCACTCCTCTGCGATAGCCAAAACGACTGATGAACAACCCCGCAGGAATAGCCATTACAAAGTAGCCCAAATACATGGTCACCTGTATGAATGCCGAATGTGCCTTCGAAATGCTCAACAACTCCTGAAAATGCTTGTTCAACACATCCAGAATAGCGTGCGCAAATCCCCAAAGGAAGAAGAGCGAAGTAATCAAGATAAAAGGAACAAGATACTGTTCCCCTACTAACGGTATGCGTTTCTGTTTCATAAGTAAGATAATCGCGGAAAATCCTTATCCGCTAATAAATGTGGCTGCAAAGATAAGCATAAGTATTCAATTTAGCTCTTCATGGCAGAAAGTTACATGCGTTTCAGTCGGCTACTATCTTAAATTCTAATATCTTTGTGCACTGTATAGTCAATCAACACCTGCAAGAACTTGATTTAATGAAAAGCCCAATCCCTAAATATAATTTCCATAAGACCAAATACGGTAGCGAGCTTCTGATAGATGTTGTGTCCCTGAAGTATGTAAAAAAGTTCTTGCGCCGGGGCACGATACATACCCTTAGTTATTATGACATAACCTTCATCACTGAAGGCGAAGGAACATTTTCGGTAGATAACCGGACATTCAATGTGATACCTGGTGATGTCATCTTCTCACAACCGGGAGAAATACGGAATTGGGACGCAGGACACATAATAGATGGTTTTGCACTTATTTTTGAAGACGACTTTTTATCCTCTTTCTTCAAAGATTCCCAATTCGTACAGCACCTTCCATTCTTTCACCCGGGAAAGACGGCCATGAAGCTACACCTATCCGACGAGTTATACCAACGTATGATTCAACTTCTGCACGATATCAAGACCGAAATCGATACTTACAAGCCGGACGATGTACACGTGCTGCGAGCTTTACTCTACGAAGCCCTCATGTTGCTCTGCCGTGCCTATAAAGCCCTGATAGCCTGCGGAAGCGCAGACAAAGAAGCCAGTAATATGCACTTAAGCAAATTCGTTCAACTAGTCGGAGCAAATTTAAAAGAAAGACATTCTGTTCAATTCTATGCAGACAAACTCTGCATTACTCCTAACTATTTGAATGAAATAGTCAGTTCGGCGATGAATGTCAGTGCCAAGCAGTATATCCTCAATAAAATTATGGACGAATCCAAAAGACTTCTTGTGTATACCGACCTGCCGATATCGGAAATTGCATCCGAGCTTCATTTTTCAACCGTATCCTACTTTATACGCAGTTTCCGCCAATGTACCGGTGATACGCCACTCGCTTACCGGAACGCGCACAAACCGTGAAAAGTGTCATTTCTCCCTTTATTTTTATTGCCCTTTTTTCCTACATCCGCTCTAACTTTGCCACCATCATTAACCCATTAAAAAAGAAAAAAATGAGAGACGCGGAAAAAACAGTAGGAAACATGATTGACAAGCAGAAAACAGCTTTTATCGGTTCAATAGATGCGGAAGGGTTCCCCAACATCAAAGCAATGTTGCAACCCCGGAAGCGGGAAGGTATCAAACACATTTATCTGTCGACCAACACATCTTCCATGCGTGTGGCCCAGTACCGGATAAACAATCACGCCTGTATTTATTTTTGTGATACCCGATACTTCAAAGGCGTTATGCTGCGCGGCACCATGGAAGTGCTGACGGACAGTGCCAGTAAAGAAATGATTTGGGAGGAAGGCGACACCATGTATTATAAAGAAGGTGTAACCGATCCTGACTATTGCGTTTTGAAATTCACGGCAACCTCCGGAAGATATTACAGCGGATTTAAATCGGAAAGCTTCGTTATTGCTTGATAAGTTGCATAGGAATACTAAGCGGCAATATAGGTAATGTTTATTCATTCCTCCATGGGATAAGTTTTATTCCACCATGGAGAAAGTTTCGTTCCACCATGGAGGAACGAAACTTACCCCATGGTGGAACGATTTAATATTAGGCAATAATTTCTTTAACAATAAGCATCTTTCATAATAAAAGATGGGGTTTACTAAGAAGCTATCATGGTTTAGTTTAAATGGAATATATCCTATATTTATAGTATTAAATTACCTGATGTGTATTTATTTTGCGCTTTCCTTCAGTTTATGTCCACAATATTTGCAATAAACGGCATTTTCTTCATGCCCTTTTTTATGGCAATTGGGACATTGCAAATCTTTTAACTTCTTGTATTCTTTCATCATCGACACAGAGACAATACCCGTGGGGACGGCTATGATGGTATAGCCTATCAGCATGACGCAGGCGGAAAGAAACTTTCCCAAGGCGGTGGCGGGAGTGATGTCTCCATAGCCTACGGTAGTCATCGTGACGCAAGCCCAATAAATACTGTTCGGAATATTGTTGAACTGGGTATTGGGTTGGGTACCCTCTATCATATACATCAGCGTACCGATAGAAATAACCAGGATAACAACGAAAAGAAAGAAAACGGCAATCTTCCTGCCACTCTCACGTATAGAACTAAGCAAGCGCTCCCCTTCGAGCCAAAAGTTGAAAAGTTTGAAGATACGGAACACACGGATAATGCGGAAAGCACGGATAATCAGCAGATAGCGTGCACCGGGAAAGAAGAAAGCGAGGTATAGCGGCAAGGTGGCGAGCAGGTCGACGATACCGAAGAAACTGAATATGTACTTCCGAGGATTGGGAGAACAGTATATACGCGTGATATACTCGAACGTGAAAAATCCCGTAAAAAGATACTCGCAAACAATGAACGGGGTGGCAAGCCATGCGGGAAGCCCTTGCAGGCTTTCGACAATAGCAAGCAGGATACTCAGCAGGATACAAATGATGAGAGCCACATCGAATGCCTTTCCCGCAGGAGTGTCGGATTCGAAGATGATAACGTACAACTTGTGCTTCAATGCCCGGTTGTGCAAAAAACGAAGGAAATGCTCTCTGATTGTCATGCGGATAAAACGCGCTTCCTTACGGTTTTGTTTATCGTGTTTCCCCGGATGTAATAAGTCCTAATACAGTGCAATATTGTATTATTTCATTAAAATCCGACATAACATTCGTTTTTCCCGCAACATATTCCACTGATTAATCGTTTATCAACCACGCTGAAGCAAAAATGAACAGAAATCGGCTTTAGTTTTATAATAATAAATAATGTGCCAAATGAAAACAATCAAATTTCTTGTAATGGCAGTCCTGATGCTTACGTTTTCTATCAGTATGCACAGTCAGGACAAAAGCTACTACATGCCCAAATTTGCAATCAAGACAAATGCATTGTATTGGGCCACCACAACAGCCAATCTTGGCTTCGAAGTCGGACTATCCAAAAAACTGACGTTGGACGTTTCCGGGAATTACAACCCCTGGGAATTTTCCAATCACAAGCAAATCAAGCATTGGCTGGTGCAACCGGAACTCCGCTATTGGTTGTGTCAACGGTTCTACGGACACTTTTTCGGACTGCACGCCCATTATGCCGAAGCTAATGTAAGTAATCTGAACATGTTCGGTATGGGACACGACCGATATGAGGGAAATATCTATGGCGCCGGTATTTCTTACGGCTATCAATGGATACTGAATAAACGCTGGAGTATGGAGGCAACGATAGGTGTAGGTTATGCCCGCATTGATTATGACAAGTATAACTGCGGTAAATGCGGTAGCAAAATCGACAGCGGACATAAGAATTACATAGGTCCTACAAAGGTGGGATTGAACATTATTTATTTCATAAAATGATACAGCTATGAAGAAGAAAAAACTGATATATTTTATTTTGTGCCTTATCGCCATCCTCCCGGCCCACGCACAGAAATTTTATAAAGATGCCATTACCATCTCCAATGCCTCCCTGTGGCAACAAGGAGAATCTCTCTATATAGACATGCAGATTGATATGCGGAACCTGAAAGTAAGCAGTGACCGTACTCTTACCCTCACTCCCGTTTTGGTAGGAACGCAAAATAATGTTGTCCTGCCTGATATCGTTATCAATGGACGAAGAAAACAGAAGGCCTATCAACGAGCATTAGCTTTGGACGAAGCAAGCAAAATAGAATTGCCTTATAATAAAAATGAGGTTTTAAACTATACCCAAGTCATTCCTTACCAGCCTTGGATGGAAAATGCCAATCTGAACCTGGAAGAAGAGTTGTGCGGCTGTAGCGGGCATCAGGAGGTATTGGCGCAGGAACTGATTTTGACCGGTGTATCAACGGAAGCTAAACGATTGGCCGCTTTGCAACCTCAAGCTTCTTACATACAGCCTAAGGCTGAACTTGTGAAAGCTCGCAGTGAACAGTATGAAGCTCATCTCGACTTCCCTGTGAGCAAATCCGTTATCCTTCCTGATTTTATGAATAATCAAGCGGAATTACGGAACATACAAAATATGCTCAATAAGATCCAAAATGACAAGAAACTGACCGTTACAGGAGTTTATATTGAAGGTTTTGCTTCACCTGAAGGACCTCTGAAACTGAATGAGCAACTTTCCAAAAGCCGTGCGGAAGCTCTGAAAAACTATTTATCCGTACACGAACAGATACCTGCCAAACTTTATAATGTATCCTTTGGTGGAGAAAACTGGGAAGGACTGGTAAAAGCATTGGAGAATTCCAACATAGAAGATAGAAATACCTTCCTCAACATTATCCGAAATACTTCTGACATCAACCGTCGCAAGGAAGAGTTAAAACGAGTAGGCGGTGGCGCTCCCTATCGTTTGATGTTAAAGGAAATATATCCGTCATTGCGGAAAGTGAATTGCCGTATAGACTATACCATTGCTAATTTTAAGGTGGACGAAGGTAGAGAAGTTATCAAAACGCAACCCCAGTATCTCAGTCTGAACGAAATGTATCTGGTAGCCAACAGCTACCCTAAAGGCAGTGATGACTTTATCAATGTATTTGATATTGCCGTACGAATGTATCCTGATGATGAAGTAGCCAATCTGAATGCCGCAGCCGTGGCTTTATCCAAGAAAGACTTGTCAGGAGCACGAAAATATCTGGATAAGGCAAACAAGCAAACTGACGAATACGCCAACAATATCGGCATATTCTATCTGCTGAATGGAAATACGGATGAAGCTATAATAGAATTTACCAAAGCTGCCCAGAATGGCAACGAAGCTGCTCAATATAATCTGAAAGAAATGGGGAGGGTTATGAAGATGAAAAAATAATCAGAATTATATTTTGAACTCTATAAAAGTAAAAGAGACTGAAATTCAGTCTCTTTTTTGTTTCTATAATTAAAAAAATAGATGCAACTTATTCCAAGAAAAACCATATTTCAGTAGCAAAGGTGAGAACATAAAAAAACACTAATATACTAAATATTAGTGTCAAACATTTATTAATCTAAGTATCTTTTGCGGTGCGTACGGAAGATGAACCTTATTTCTATTCCTCACGTACTCAATATCTTA
>NZ_CAUFUE010000002.1 GCF_959029255.1 uncultured Bacteroides sp.
TGCAAAGTTGTTTAAACAATAATTTCATGATAGAGCAATTCAACTTTGATATCCGATTGATTTTTGCCATACTGAATGGCAAAGTATCCGCTGCAATCAACCGCAAGCTATCCCGTAACTTCAGGCAGAATGGTCTGGAAATCACGCCCGAACAATGGACAGTCCTCATTTTCTTATGGGAAAAAGATGGAGTGACGCAACAAGAGTTGTGTAATGCAACTTTTAAAGACAAGCCCAGCATGACCCGTCTCATCGACAACATGGAACGCCAGCATCTCGTAGTACGTATTTCTGATAAGAAAGATCGACGCACCAATCTTATACACCTTACCAAAGACGGAAAAGAGTTGGAAGAACGGGCGCGCGTCATTGCCAATCAAACATTGAAAGAGGCTTTACAAAACATCACCATCGAAGAACTCAGCGTGAGCCAGGAAGTGTTGAGAAAGATATTTTTCAACACGAAGGACTGACGGACTGAAATTCGTGATGAATGATTACGGATGAATGATTTAAATAATTCCTTGGGTACAAAGCAGTCAGAATATCCCGTTTTTCACTCCTTACTCCTCATTCTTCATTAAAATATAGTTTTTTTGCAAAAATAATTTCGCTTGTTAAAGAATTATGCTTTTCTTTGTGACAAGAATATAAGAAAATAATAATCTATTAAAATACACACACATGAAAGGCTTATTAAAAAATCTGGGATTGATATTGATCTTGGTAGGAGCTGTAATTTTGGTTGCATGTTCTTTTACAGGTAATGTTAACAACAATACCCTTTTGGGCACTTCAGCTGTTTTGGTTGTTGTAGGATTGATTTCTTACATTGCCATCAACAAGAGAATTGCGGATTGATATCAAAAAGAAGAAAATAAAAAAGGCGGTTGCATTGCAATCGCCTTTTTTATTTCAGCTCCTCAGAGAGAGCCGAGCCTGTTAGGACTCAGCTTCCGGAGTAATCAACTTATACCCTTTACCGTGAATATTGATGATTTCGATAGAATCATCTTCTTTCAGGTGTTTACGCAATTTAGTGATATATACGTCCATACTACGTGCATTGAAGTAGTTATCATCAATCCAGATAGTTTTCAACGCAAAGTCACGTTGCAGAATTTCGTTGGCATGTGCACAAAGCAAACCCAGCAATTCAGATTCCTTGGTAGTCAGCTTCGTCTGCTTTTCGGGAGTGGACAAAATCTGCTTCTGAGTATCAAACGTGAACTTACCAATCTTATAAATATTACTTTCTTTGTTCTTCTTGCCACGAACACGTCTCAAGATAGCTTCAATTCTGAAAGTCAACTCTTCCATACTGAACGGCTTGGTGATATAATCATCCGCACCGATTTTGAAACCTTCCAGAATATCTTCCTTCAGCGTTTTAGCAGTCAAGAAGATAATAGGAATTTCAGCATTGGCCGCACGAACTTCCTGTGCCAACGTGAAACCATCCTTCTTAGGCATCATAACGTCAAACACGCACAAGTCGTATTTATTCTTGAGGAAAGCTTTATAACCTGCTTCTCCATCAGGAAACAACTCAGCAGCATAACCTTTTGCCTGTAAATATTCTCTTAAAAGCATGCCAAGATTTTCGTCATCTTCGCATAATAAAATACGCAGTTTCTCATCCATATCAATCAATTTTTTAATAAAGGTAATGCAATTATAAATTTAGTTCCCACATTCAGTTCGCTTTCCGCCCGGATGGTTCCCTTATGATCCTGAATAATCTTTCTCACATAAGCCAAACCAAGCCCGAAACCTTTAACATCGTGCAGATTACCTGTATGCACGCGGTAGAACTTATCAAATATTTTTTTCAAATTCTCTTTCTTAACACCTATACCGTTGTCTTGCACGGAAATCATCAGTTTGCCCGATTCATTCCAGGTCTTCACCATCAACAGCAAATCAACATCCGGTCTTTTGTACTTCACCGCATTATCCATGAGATTGAAAATCACATTCGTGATGTGCATTTCGTCTGCAAAAATAATCGGGTCTGTCGCTTTCAAATCCGACTCTATCTTTCCGTTATAGCGCTCCACTTTCAGAGCAAACGTATTGATAACGCCGGTAATCAATTCATTGGCATCCAATTCCTTCATCTTCAATGTAGCCTTCTGCCGGTCGAACATTGACATCTGAAGAACCTTTTCCACCTGGAACCTCAACCGCTTCGTCTCGTCATTGATGACACCCGATATATGTTGGAACATTGCCGGCGACTTACCTACAGCCGGATCTTTCAACATCTGCGCCGCCAACGAGATAGTCGAAATCGGCGTCTTGAACTCGTGCGTCATATTATTGATAAAATCATTCTTCATCTCCGTCAACTTCTTCTGGCGGAACACGATATAAATCGTGAAGATGAACGTTATCAACAAGACAAAGGTAAATATCATCGACGGAATCATAAAGCTGACCGAATCGAAGATATAATCCCTTCTGCCCGGGAAATGTATCTTGACGATACTCATGCGTGCCGGAGGATCATTCAGGAATAGAGGTTGAGAATAAGAGCTTTCGCTTCCTTCATCGCTATAATCAGAACAGCGATACACTTCCCTTCCGTTCCGGTCTATTACCTTGAAATGATACTTCAAATCAACACCGTTGTCAATCAGTCCCGATCCGAGATACTGGTCAAGATTCTTGAAATTAACCCGCTCCTCTATCGGTCTGTCACTGGCATTATAAACCATCTGCCACGCCACCTCATCCAGCAAAGCCCGTTGATACAGATAGCGATTTTTAATAGCATCCACCATCGAGCGTGAAGTTTGAGGTATGGTTTTTGTGCCATGCTTACGTGAAATCATTGCCCGGGGCAATTCCGAAGGTTTATTGGTAAATACCTTCAACTCAGAATACAAAGAGCCATCCGGTGAAGTCACCGTAAACCGCTGAGTCTGTATAGCCCCTTGCCCTTGCGAGCTCTGTTCCCACGCTTTTTTCTCTGCCTCGGAGATATCTTCCCTTAACCAACGGTCAACCTCCGCAGACTCCACATCTTTTGAAGCAGCCATTAAAGCACGCTTCACTGCTTCATCAAACTGTTCGTTCCGCATCTTCACCATTTCCTCTATATAGCTGACCTGCAGGTACAGCAAACTAAGGAAAGAAAGACCCATCACGATACCCAAAATCCATATTGTCGACTTTTTCATAGTCACAAAATTAACACTCCCTAATTAACACTCCTAACAAATTAACCTGATTTAACCGGCCGTTCTCGTTAATTAACCGTAGGTGTTTTTTTAAGTTGCATTACGAGCATTATAACAAAATGAGACACCTTTGGTTTGCAAATTTAATAAAAAATTAAATATTAACATTCACATTTCTCCATGTTCTTAATCAGTGTTAATAAAAAAAGAAGCAAGCAGTCAGGTAGTTGCTTCTCAACGACCTAACCGCTATGCTTCTTCTTAATAGTTATTAACAGAAAGCTTTATTCTTCTGCTTGTTTAGCTTCAAATTCCTTAATCAGCTTATCTTGTACATCGCTCGGTACAAGTTCATAGCTGGCAAACTTCATAATAAACGAAGCACGCCCACCGGTCAATGAACTTAAAGCGGTAGAGTAAGAAGACATTTCCTTCAAAGGTACTTTAGCAACCAGTTTTTCATAACCGGCTTCACTGCTCATACCCATAATCATGGCGCGGCGTCCTTGCAAATCACCCATCACGTCACCCATCTTATCAGAAGGCACAAATACCTCTACGTCATAAATCGGTTCCAAAATCTTCGGTCCGGCATTCTTAAACGCTTCACTGAACGCATTACGGCCTGCCAGCATAAAGGAAATTTCATTGGAATCCACCGGGTGCATCTTACCGTCATATACGATAACACGTACATCACGGGCATACGAACCGGTCAACGGACCTTGCTCCATACGGGACATGATACCTTTCAGGATAGCCGGCATGAAACGTGCGTCGATAGAACCACCCACAATGCTATTAACAAATACCAATTTACCGCCCCATTCCAATGGAACTTCTTCGGTACCCTTCACGTTCATCTTGAATTCCTGACCGCCAAACTTATAAGTATCCGGCATCGGCATTCCTTCATAATACGGTTCCACAATCAAGTGAACTTCGCCGAACTGGCCGGCACCACCCGACTGTTTCTTATGACGATAATCTGCACGCGAAGCCTTTGTGATGGTTTCACGATACGGAATTCTCGGTTCCTCAAATTTAATCGGCAACTTCTCATTGTTTTCAAGACGCCACTTCAACGTACGCAAGTGGAATTCACCCTGACCGTGAACAATCGTCTGCCGCAACTCTTTGGACTGGTCGATGACCCAAGTCGGATCCTCTTCACGCATACGGTTCAAGATAGCCATCATCTTTTCCGTATCGGCTTCATTCACCGGCTTGATGGCACGTGAATACTTGGAATTCGGATATTTAATGAAGTTGAAACGGTTTTCAGTACCCTTGCCGTTCAAGGTATTACCCGTATGTACATCTTTCAGTTTCACGGTACAGCCGATATCGCCCGCCACCATTTCTTCCACCTTGATGCGGTTGGAACCGGCACAAGCATAAATCTGGGCGATACGTTCCTTAGAGCCACGGTCGGCATTCGTAAAGTCATCGCCTTCGTGCACCTTGCCACTCATCACCTTGAAATACTGCACATCACCGATATGCGGTTCTACAGCCGTCTTGAAGAAATACAGGGAAGTCGGTCCGTTCGGATCGGGTTTCACCACTTCACCGCGTGTATTGTGCACAGGAGGCATTTCGTCTACAAACGGAACCACATTACCCAAGAATTCCATCAGTCGGCGCACACCCATGTCCTTGCCTGCACAGACGCAGAATACCGGGAACATGCCACGGCTTGCCAAACCTTTGCGAATACCTTCGCGCATTTCATCTTCAGTCAGAGACTCCTGCTCAAAGAATTTCTCCATCAAACCCTCATCGTGCTCGGCAGCCGCTTCCACCAATGCCTTATGCATTTCGGTAGCTTTTTCCATTTCTTCGGCAGGGATATCTTCAATAGTGGGTGCACCACCTTCGGGTCCCCACGAATATTTTTTCATCAGAAGTACATCAATCAGAGAATTGAAGTTCGGTCCGGTAGCCAACGGATATTGCACGGGTACCACCTTCGAACCATAGATAGACGTCAGCTGTTCCAGCACCATGTCATAGTCACACTTCTCGTTGTCGAGTTGGTTCACCAAGAAAATGACCGGTTTGCCCAACTTCTCCGTATAGCGGAAATGATTTTGAGTACCTACCTCCGGACCATATTGTCCGTTCAGCAACAGAATAGCCGTATCAGTTACGTTGAGCGCAGTCATTGCAGCTCCCACAAAGTCATCACTACCCGGGCAGTCAATGATATTCAGTTTCTTACCGTTCCACTCCACATGATAAACGGTGGAAAACACAGAATAGCCATATTCCTGCTCCACCGGGAAGTAATCGCTGACCGTATTCTTGGCAGTAATTCTGCCGCGACGTTTTATAATACCACTCTCAAAGAGCAGCGCTTCTGTGAGAGTGGTTTTACCCGAGCCATCATTGCCAAGGAGGGCAATGTTCTTAATTTCATTCGTCTGATATACTTTCATGATATATAAGATTTAAAGTGAATACTCAGCATGCTTCCGTATGCCATTATTTTTTGTGAGCCGCAAATTAGAAATTAATCAAAAGAAAAGCAATTAATCAGCCGTGTTACTAAACAATGTTATTCAACATGTCGGCTAAAAGCAGCGAACACTACACAAATAATCAACTTGTTTTTCACCTTTTCCTATAAGGAAGACATTATAATTTAATGAAGAATGAAGAATGAAGAATTACCTTGCGGCGTGCTTGCATAGCGCAGCCAAATTCTTCATTCTTCATTCTTAGTTCTTCATTCTTAGTTCTTCATTCTTAGTTCTTCATTTCCCCAAATTCCCATTTATACACCACCTATATATAATAAGGTGTAAAAAGCCCCCTCTACAAGTCCACGTTACACCCCGCTGAATGCACTGAAACCGCCATCAACCGGCATCACGATGCCCGTAACAAAACTTGCCGCATCGCTGCACAAGAATTGTACGGCGCCATTCAATTCGCTGATGTCACCGAAACGTCCCATCGGTGTCTTAGCTATCACCCTCTTGCTGCGGTCTGTCAGACTACCGTCGGGATTAATCAAAACAGCACGGTTTTGATGACCGATAAAGAAACCCGGTGCGATGGCGTTCACCCGGATATGCTCGCTGAACTTCTGCGCCAACTCCGTAGCCAGCCATTTAGTGAAGATTTCGATGCCGCTCTTAGCTATGGAATAGCCTGGCACACGGGTTATGGCAGAGAAAGAAGCCATGGAAGAAACATTCACGATGCTCCCCTTACCTTGTTTCGCCATCACCTCGCCGAACACCATGCAGGGATAAACGGAACCATACAGGTTGAGGTCCACCACTTTATTCAAGTCAGCCACCTTCATGTCGAATATGGTCTGCTCGGGAGTCAACGTTCCGCCCGGAATGTTGCCGCCCGCCGCATTTACCAGAATATCCACCGCACCCCAAAGAGAAAGGATTTCCTCTTTCACCTTCATCAACTCGTCCATACTGAGCACATTACAAGTGCAGCCCGCAACCGTTCCCAGAGGTTGCAACTCTTTCAGCATTCCCTCCACACGCTCCCGGTGAGCGCCTATAATAAAAACCTTAGCGCCAGCCTGCAAAAAGCCACGGGCTATATTGCTGCCCAACACACCGGAACCGCCTGTAATGACAGCCACCTTTCCGGCAATACTAAACATCTCGTTCATATCTTTTTATTTCATTTTTGAGTTCTTCAATTCATCATCCACCACAGCCATCATCCCCTCCACCTGAGCCAACGCCAACATCCGCCCGTGGAAAGAATAACCCGGATTATACCCCTTACCGGCATCATCCAGCATCATACGCCCGTGGTCTACCCGCATAGGTACTCCCGGACGCTCCTTCTCGAATATCCTCACCAACTCCACCAGACGCCCACGGCCTTCCAGATGAGAAGCTTCGATAAAGTTACCGTCTTCAGAAGCATCAGTACTGCGCAGATGCACAAAGTGAGTGCGCCCCGCAAACTTACGCGCCAAAGCCGGTACATCGTTCTGCAAACCCGCACTGAGCGAACCGGCACAGAAGGTCAACCCATTATGCGGATTGTCCACCGCCTGGAGCAACCAGTCGATATCCGCTTCGCAAGTGACGATACGCGGCAAACCCAGCATCTGGAAAGGCGGGTCATCAGGATGCACACACATATTGATGCCATAGGCATCGCATACAGGCATAATGGCGGAGAGGAAATAGCGCATGTTCGCGCGCAAGTCGTCACGGTCTATGTCCTTGTACAGCGCCAGCAAATTCTTGAATATATTCACCGGATTTTTATCCCCCTCCTTGATATTTCCATTGACAAAACCCTGCGTCTTTACGATAATCGTATCAACGAGTTCATCCTTCTCCGCCTGGGTAATAGTTTTATCCAAAGCCTCCACCCTTTCCATTTCTTCAGGTGTATAGTCGTTTTCGGCTCCCTCCCTCTGCAAGATGCGGCAGTCAAAGTAAGCAAAACGTATTTTATCGAAGTACAAGGACGATGTTCCGTCCGCCCACGGGTGTTGTAAGTCCGTACGTATCCAGTCGATAACCGGCATAAAGTTGTAGCACACCGTTGTGATGCCCGCCCTGCCCAAATTGGCAAGGCTGATTTTATAATTCTCAATCAGCTGCTTCCGTTCCGGCCCCGCATACTTTATGGCTTCGCACACGGGCAGGCTTTCCACCACCGACCAACGCAAGCCGAAAGATTCGATATACCCCTTCAAATCTTCTATCGCTTCCAAAGTCCAGATTTCACCGTTAGGAACCTCATGCAATGCGGTGACTATCCCTTCCACGCCAATCTGGCGCAGCATGTCAAGAGTAATCTTGTCTTTTTTACCAAACCATCTCCAAGTCTTTTCCATTTTATTGCTTTAATTAAAAGAGGATGTAAAAATAACGTTTCTTATTCTAACGAAATACAAAATTCATACAATTGTTTGTACAACTTGCAGCTATACATCAGTTTCGTTCACCATATATACCCCTCAAATCGGGTGTTAATATAAAAAACGTTCGATGCATATAAGAAAAGTACTTTTTATCAGAAAGAAAGTTTGTTTTTATGAATAATAAGTTCTAATTTTAGACTGTGAATTCAAATTCTTAAGTTAAGAATATATATTCTAAAACTAAGAATTTATATTCGCAAGTTAAGAATAAACATTTCTATCAATAAAACAGAAATTTAAAACAATAAAGAAAAAAGTTTTCCTACTACAAGACGGAAGTTTTTTCTTTATACAGAACATACACCTTATTATATATGGCCGAATATGAAATGCAGGAGATGAACCTGCCGAATAAAGAAGGAAAGCGTGTGCTTTATCCACGCCTGGTACAACGCGGGCAAATTACTGCCGAAGACATTGCCAAGAAAATATCCCAGAAATCTACCTTCAGCAAGGGCGATATCCTGGGACTACTGGACGAATTGGCTGACGAATTGGCCTACCAGATGGGAGAAGGAAAATCCGTAAAGCTGGAACGGATAGGAACCTTCGTCGCTTCCCTCTGCCTGCGTGACGGCAAGGAGCGGGAGACGGGCAAGGAAGAGGAGTCCAGGCGAAACGCACGGAGCATCGCCGTGGGGGATATCAAGTTTCGTCCCGACAAGGCTTTGCTGCAAGAAACAAACCTGAATTGCAACCTGGAACGCTCGCAACATAAGTTCCGACGCTCGTCCCAACGCTATACGCCCGAAGAAAGGCTGGAGCGGGCTAGAAATTATCTGGCGGAACATCCGTATATGACGGTCGGCGACTATTGCGCGATTACCGGGCTGAGAAGGACCGCAGCTTCCCTGGAACTGCGCCAGTGGGCCGACCAGCCGGACAGCGGCATCGGCAGGTCCGGACGAGGGACACACAAGGTATATGTCAATAATAGCCTTGTTTGACCTAAATATTTCCCTTTTTGACTTATTTATCTACCATAAGTTCTTATACTTCCCGTACTTTTGTAGGCATAAAAATACAAACGGAATATTAATCTCTAATACCATCTTTCAATGAGAAGAAAATTTATCAGAAGCTTGGCATTATCAGTTTGTCTCCTCTGTTTGTCTCCGGCAAAAGCGCAAACTACACTTAGCGCCATCGCACCAGGGATACGGGAAAACACAGACAATGGCCTACGCAACGAACAGGAAAAACAAGGCAGTTTCGATGCCGGTAAAAAGACATTTCTGCTAAACGGCAAACCTTTTGTCATCAAAGCGGCCGAACTGCATTATCCGCGTATACCAAAGCCCTATTGGGACCAGCGTATCAAACTCTGCAAGGCGCTCGGAATGAACACGATTTGCTTGTATGTCTTCTGGAACTCACACGAGCCTCAGCCGGGAAAGTTCGACTTCAGCGGACAGAACGATTTAGCTGAATTCTGCCGCCTTTGCCAGCAGAACGGCATGTACGTCATCTTGCGCCCCGGACCGTATGTATGCGCCGAATGGGAAATGGGCGGACTGCCTTGGTGGCTGCTCAAGAAGAAAGATATTCGCCTGCGCGAATCCGACCCTTATTTCATTGAGCGTGTCGGCATCTTCGAGAAAGCCGTTGCCGGACAGGTGGCGAGAATGACCATCCAGCACGGCGGTCCTATTATTATGGTACAAGTGGAGAATGAATACGGTTCTTACGGGGAAGACAAAGGATATGTCTCGCAAATCCGTGATATCGTCCGCGCCAACTATCCCGGCGTGGCGCTGTTCCAGTGCGACTGGGCATCCAATTTCACCAAGAACGGACTTGACGACCTGGTGTGGACGATGAACTTCGGCACGGGAGCCAACATCGACCAGCAGTTCGCTCCCCTCAAGAAACTCCGTCCGGACAGCCCGCTGATGTGTTCCGAATTCTGGAGCGGCTGGTTCGACAAATGGGGAGCCAACCACGAGACCCGTCCAGCCGCCGACATGATAGCCGGTATTGACGAAATGTTGTCCAAGGGCATCTCCTTCAGTCTCTACATGACTCACGGGGGTACCAACTGGGGGCACTGGGCAGGAGCGAACTCCCCGGGCTTTGCTCCCGACGTAACCTCGTACGACTACGACGCGCCCATCAGCGAATCCGGGCAGACCACTCCCAAATATTGGGAGTTGCGAAAGACCTTGGGCAAATACATGAATGGCGAGAAGCAGGCCAAAGTTCCGGCTTTAATCAAGCCCATCCGCATCTCGGCTTTCCGGTTCACCGAAATGGCGCCCCTGTTCCAGAATCTTCCCGCAGCCCGCAAAGACCGGGACATCCGCACCATGGAAGAATACGACCAGGGGTTCGGCAGCATCCTCTACCGCACCACGCTGCCCGAGATGAAAACGTCTTCCATCCTCACTGTGAACGATGCGCATGACTATGCTCAAGTCTTTGTGGATGGCAGGTACATCGGGAAACTGGACCGCCGCAACGGTGAAAAGCAGCTGGAACTTCCCGCCTGCACCCGAGGCGCGCGACTCGACATCTTGGTGGAAGCGATGGGGCGCATCAACTTCGGGCGTGCCATCAAGGACTTTAAGGGCATCACCCGGAGTGCGGAGCTTACCGTCGACATCGACGGGCGTCCTTTCACCTGTAACCTGAAAGATTGGGAAGTTTTTAACCTTGAAGATACATACGATTTCTACAAGAACATGAAGTTCCGCCCTATCGACTCGCTGAAAGACGAACTCGGCCAACGTATCCCGGGTTGTTACCGCGCCACTTTCACGGTGAAGAAGCCCGGCGATACCTTCCTCAACTTCGAGACATGGGGCAAAGGCCTGGTTTACGTCAACGGGCATGCCATGGGCAGAATCTGGGAAATAGGTCCGCAACAGACCCTCTACATGCCGGGTTGCTGGCTGAAGAAAGGCGAGAATGAAATCATCGTCTTCGATATCATAGGACCTAAAGAAGCCAAATCGGAAGGGTTGAGCGAACCGCTGCTGGACCAACTGCTTGTCACCAAACCACTGACGCACCGCAATGAAGGTGAGAATCTCGATTTGTCAGGCGAGCAATCCGTCCTCTCCGGCAGCTTCAAGCCAGGCAATGGCTGGCAGGAAGTCAAGTTCGACCGTCCCGTCACCGGACGCTATATCTGCTTGGAAGCTTTGAATGCCCTGAACGGCAAGGAACTGGCATGTATTGCCGAAATGTATGTGCTGGATGAAAATGGCGAACGCCTGTCACGCGAGCCCTGGATTGTGAATTATGCCGACAGTGAAGATGTATCGCGCGTAAACTGTTCTGCCGATAAAATCTTCGACTTGCAGGAATCAACCTACTGGAGTAGCGGCAAGGGCAGTCCTTATCCCCACGCTGTCGTGATTGATTTGGGAAGTTCCCGCACACTGACCGGCATACAATATCTTCCCAGAATGGAGAGTGAAGTTCCGGGAAGTATCAAAGATTTCAAAGTGTATGTGAAAACGGGAAACTTTAAATACTAAAGCGGATATATATAAATCAACAGGAAGGAGGGTATGTCAAAATATACTTGATGATTTCTTTTAGGCACGGATTACACGGATTTCACGGAAAAGGAATAAAGAAAATCCGTGAAATCCGTGTAATCCGTGCCTAAAAAGAAACAAATAGTAAGAGAACTTTTGTTTTGACATCCTCCTCTTTCTTTTTCCGGTCATATTATACTTACCACCAATGCAAGCGTTTATCCCCTTCCCTTCAAATAGAGCTTATAGCTTTCACGCAGGCATTTCTCATCTTCATACTCCCAGTCTTCATTCCTATATTTCACCGAACGAAATAGCTTCCGAAGATATTTGTCTTTCTTTTTTTCACCATCTTCTGTAAAGAAGCACTTCAGCAACATAGAAGGACGTCCCTTTTTCACTACATAAATTCCTGTGCAATAAGTGTAATTTCCATGGAAAGGGGTCTGGAGAGGGATATCGGCAATGTAAACGGTATCAGCATTGAAGCTGTTCTCCGCTTCTTCGCCCTGATATACCGTCACATACTCACCTAAACCGGAGACATCACGCACTTGCGGCTTCATACCGTCCTGTTTTAGAGCCGCATTCATTTCAGCCACCAAAGTACGTTGTGCGAAAGTACTGTCTTTCGCGTTGAAGAAGATAAGCAACAGTTCCATGCGAGGATAAAGTATCACGCAATCCTTATCCTTTGACTGCAACATCAATTCATAGATGAATCCCGCATTTCCTATCTTCTTCCTCTCGACAGGCGTCCACCAGTCGTTATCTCCCCGCTGCACTTCATGAAAACCTCGAGGCATTTTCCAACTGATATCCAACGCTTCTGATACATAAGTTGCATGCGCCGGAAAAGCGCCATCCGATTTTTGCGCGCTTACAGGGCGGGCTATCAGACTTACATATAACAGAAAGCAGAACAAACCCCGCCTAAAAATAAGATAATCCATTATCTCACCCCTTCTATTCTATATAAACCTCGTAGATATACTACACTGCATGTTTTATAGCTACCTTGATTCTGATCATCGCGGTAAAACACTGTTGAACCATTAACGGCAATTATAGTTACAGCATGTGCTGAACCTTCATTTTCCAAAACTCCAATTAATTGGTTCACTGGATTAGCAAAGTCATGAGTATATCCCATTGGAATAGGAACAGAATTTGCCCTAAAATAATGATTCAATACATTTGACATTTCATTAAATGGTACGCCATCATTTCCATACTGACCTTCAATCCAACCCGACACATCACCTACCGAAGTACTCCTTCCAAAACTTGATAAAACAGCAGTTACAGTATGTGCCACACAGTCATTTCTCCCCCCATTACTTCCCTCATCATTGGTTCGAGTTCTTGGTAGCATCAATTCTATTTTTTCCATTACAAATCGATTATTCATCTCTTTTATTAAAGTTACAAAATATTGGAATAGCTCCTCTGAAATATTTATTTCAACTCCTGATTTCTGTTTAATATAAAACAGACCTTCCTCCTCAATTATGTCCAAACGGTAATATGCCTTACCTAAGTTAGTCATTTCCTCTTTTGACATATTATCAGGTAATTTTAATAAATCAACCGACAAATAAGAACAGTCCCTCTTTATTTCCAAATTAAGCGCCTCATCCTGCTGACAACTTACTACAAAAAAACAAATTTCCAATAGTAACATACTTATTAATCCAATAGTAATCTGAGGCAAACTTTTTTTATTCATTTTACTTTATTTATTTCAAGTTTTATATTCAAGCAATATTTCTCCATATTGTAGGCATATGGCTATATCCATATCTTAGATATGCTCCCTCTCCTTCCTACACAATTAACATACTACATATTATTCATTTTTTAATTAATACATAAAAATTTATCATCCCATCAATTTAAACGATTCATATTCTTCTTTTAAAAAAATTCTTATTCTGTACTTTATTTGCATCACTACTTTAGAATTAACCTTCACAGGTTTTTCTAATATCAACAATGCCATACCCCGAGCTTTATCTTTATTTCCCAACTCTTTATAGATTACAAATAACTGATACAAAGGGATAAACCTACAAGGGCACATCATCGAAGCATTCTTATAATGCAAAATTGCTTCAGAGTATCTCCTTTGTCGTTTCAGATTTTCACCTAACAATAGTTCTAAATCATAATCTGCCCAATAACGCCTACATTGCTTTGCTCTTTTCAGGCTCTCTTCAATATATCCTGCTTCAGAAAGTGCGATAGCATAGTTATATAAGAAAAAAGGATTTTCTTCCATAGCAGGAAGTAATTTTGCATAACAAGAAAGAATTTCTTTTGTTGGATGTTGATAGGCAATATTCTTCCATTTGTACTCTGCATCTATACGTAAACTTAGATAATGAAAAGCCTTCAAACAGCATATTATAACTAAAAAACATAATAATTTCTTATGAGAAATAATATATGTTTTCTTAAAACGCTCATGACATAATACCCATATATCAAGGAAAACAATTATCCAAATAAATGGATAAGTAAAAGGATAAGAAAAAAAGGAGAAAACACCAATACCTGAAAATGAAAGCAGTGCAACTTTCTTATCAATACTTGTTTTTTTATAAGAGCTATAGATAAGCCACAGAAAGAATAACAATAGAGCTAATAACCCTATGAATCCATATTGTAAAGCTATAGAAAGATATTCATTGAAAGGAGATATTACATTATCTGCAAGCATTGAATATTCACTATCTATATTATTTCTAAAAAAATTAGCTTGAAAATCCATATAATGTGCTCTAAAAGCTCCAAAACCATTTCCTAAAAAGGGAGCATCTTTTATCATATCCCAAGTATTTTTCCAAATCAATAATCTCCCGTTCGCCGAATCTTTTCGCAGAAAATAAAGAAATGATAAACATGTTATCATAAATAGAGACAAGATAACAATCTTACATTTTGTTTTTAAAGGAAAGTAGTTGTACAGATAGATTATTAGCATGAAAATGAAACAGAATATACCCGTCCGAGACTTTGATATGATAAGGGCAACTATAATGAATAAAACCATCAAAATAACACTTGCCTTTACGAATTTAACATTTACTTGGTTCCAACAAATTTCAGCAAAAGGTAATCCAGCACATAGACATGAAGCAAAACCAGCTGGATTGTTAAAACTCCCTGTTACCAGATAACAATTCCTTTTCAAAATAGAGTGTAGCCATTGTTCTATTCCATATAGTGCCTGCACAAAGCATAAGATTATTATAATGTAGCATAGTACTACAATATTTATTCTAATGGGCTTATTTAATATTTGTTTGACTGATAAAACACAAAGTCCGAATAATAAAACAAAAGTTGAAAAATACCATTTTGGTAAAATACAAGTGTCTATCATCTGATATGTATGAGTAAATATACTTGCTATACATATCAGGCTCCATATCAAATATTCTATTCTTAATATTTTCATAATATAGCTTTATTCGCCATTACCAAAATATTTGTTGTCCATCCCTATATTCAAAAATCCGTTCATCTTTACCATGACTATGATTCTTCAAATACAACAAAGCATTGCGGGGAACAGAATATGTCAATGAATCAGTCGTTGCAAGCTGCCTACCAGCAGAAATCCATTCCCCTTTGTCCCAATAAAATAGTTCATATTCATCATTCTTATATATAAAATTCACATGGTTTCGAGGAGTATATACAGCCTTTTCAACTATATATGGTTGCCCAAAGTCCAACCCAGCCCATCCACTATCAGGATATCTATAGTCAAAAGAAGTATTAGGGTTTCCGTCAAAAACATTTGTATATTCATGTTTACCGTCATTGCTAAAACATCCAGGAGTACCTATTACTCTGCCGGTTAAAGAAATTGTATCAGTTATACCTTTATAAAAGGTAAGTTCTGCAATATTACAAAAACTTTCTTTTCCTCCCTTATAACGCATATATCGATAGGCCTTCTTCGATTTTAAATGAGCAACAGTATATAGACGTTTGGGAGTTTCTTTCACTTGATACAAAGTATCCGGATTATGAAAATCGGGAGTATTACTTCCTTCTATAACTCCACCACACATTCTACTATAAATGTAGTCTTGGACAGTAAGATAAAATTTGCAATATAAATTTACTGTATGCATTTCATCTTTAGGAATAAAGAAATGAAGTTGTCCTGTTACCTGTTCCACCAAAAAAGGGGCAGTAAGTGGTTCAAAACCTTTCCCATCCCATTTAGCGATTATACCTACTACACCACCTTCTATACCATAGAATTTAATCGTATCATTCTTAAGAAAAGTGTAGTCTACTGGTAACCATTGTTGATGATTAGCAAAACACAGGTATACTAAGTCGTTTTTTCCCATTTTTGTATTTATACAGGACCGAGGCACAGATACAATATGCGTTTTTGTATAAAGAGAAGTTACTTCATGAATAAAAGGAAACTTAAATATAGGATAAACATTATGAACGCTTTCTAATTCATATGCTTTCTCAACATTCAAGCCAAAAGATACTCGATAAATTTTTCCTTTTGGGGCGGAAAACTTATACGCTTCACGCCAACGATTCTGATAAGGGAACTCTGTCATATAAGTACTACCTTCTTTATCCAACGTGAAGTTCCAAAAATGTGAAGCATTATCATCTGGGCGTTGCAATACTCTATCAATACCACATGGAATACCTACGGCACGAAAAGCATAAACTATCATATCAGCAAACTCACGGCAACTTCCTGCTTTTAACTTCAAAACTATAGGTCCCAGGTTTGGACCATTTGGAAAAAGACTAGTAAAACGATATTGCTTTTTATTAAAATAATCTATTAAAACCTGAGCTGCATCTAAAGGATCATCAGCTATACTTTGATTACGCAAACTATCTAACAAAGGATTAAATTTATTATATAAGTCTTCTCGCCATAAAGAAAGAGGTTCATCTCCTATTCGATAGGGAAGTATGTACTCGCAAAAATCATTAAAAGTTACATTCCCCCCCCAAGGCTGTTCTCGCCAAACTTTAAATGCCCAATCAATATGATTAACTAGAAATGCAGAGTCTATTGTTGCAATATCTCTTTTATAATTTAGTTTCTTTATATTAAATATACTACCAACCTTCTCCAATGAGTCTATCACTTGCTGAGGACTCATATTGGTTGTCGCATAAATTTTAAAATAACGTAAATAGTCTTGTAAAGCATCTCCATCATAGCTTCCATAATATGGCATATTCTTAATAAGGAAACAAGCTGCATCATATTTTTCTCTATCACATTCTTTATAATATCTCAAAACTTTATTTAATTCAACTTTATTACTTCCAGCATATTCCAAAGCTTTCTGTAAATCCTTATCAGGCTTATAACAACCTGATATGACTAATATTACCAATAATACTATATTAAACTGCGAAAAAACATTTATGTATTTCTTTTTTCTTTTATAATTCATGTTGTTAATTTATTTATGCGACAAAATTGAAAAATTATCTTTTATTATAAGAAGAATTATATGTAATTATGGAGTATTATTCAGTTGATTTTATAAATAAAGATAAAATTGAGCTATAAACCTCTATATTAAACAGATTCTCATCACTAATTTGTAACAAAAAAATTTAACGGAAACAATTATATCCATTTTATTCAGAAAAAAGATTCTCCCTTGTCGGAATTTTCTGTGGAATCTTCCACAAGTTGTAAAAGATTGTGTACCGTCAAAACAATAATTCCACCACAATCAAGATAGATTCGAAGAACATATAATATTTTTGTCACTTATTCATCCATCTAAAAGATACAAATATGACAAACGACTTTGACTACCAAGCGGTACTCTTCGGATAAACTCATTGTTTCAACAACCGATGTTCCCAAAGCAGTAACTGCCTGCGGTACTTCGTCATCGAAAACTGCACCTCGCAATATCCCAATCTCTCCACTATTAACTCCAACTGTATCCCGCCGACGCCCCATACCCCATTTCAAAGAAATCTGGGCATACCACATAGCTTGAGACATCAAGCACCTTCTAAACCGGGTGTCTCCATGAGGAGGTAAACAAAATGAGACACCTGCTCATAGCCCACTTCGATAAAATTACCTTCTACCACCTAGAACATCCTCTTTGCCCCGAACATCAGGTATTTAACCGTAGACTATCCTAGAAAGAAGGTATTGCTGAAAAACCTTAGTTCAAAAGATACAACGAAGAATACTACTTTGGCTGATAAATCAAGACATGGGAAACAGGACTGATTCAGCAAACTCTTAGAGTATCACTCTATCTTACCCGATACGGCTTGCCCACCACCAGCCTATCCCCGGACAAATCGACCTCGAACAAGTGGGGCACCCGGACGTATTCCCCATTGATATCCTTATGGCTGTGAACGGACATCAACCATTTCCCTTCGAATGTGCGGAACAGCATTCCGTGGCCGAAGTTGGGAGGCGTGACAGGCTGCTCCTCCTGAATCCACGGACCATCCAGCGTGCCGCTTTCCGAGTAGGCGACTCCCTGCGTATAGTCTTGAAATACCCAGCTTGTCCATATCATTCCCAGACGTCCCGTTCCGGTTCTGAACAGCCACGGACCGTCGGTCACCCGGTTTGGTAAAACCTTATCCCCTATCTTTTCGCGGCTCCACGGTGAGTCGCTGGCGCGGAACAGTACCTTTCCTGTACCAACAGGGCCGCTCAAATCGGGTTTCAGTTCTATCTTTTCCACCGTGCCGTTTTGGTTTTGAAGCCATTCGTGGCAATAAATCATGTATGGTTTTCCGTCGCTATCCACCCAGAAAGTACCATCCAGCGTTGGCATATCGGCCGGAAGATAAACAGCATCCTTCATTGGCTTATAAGGTCCGCCCGGGTTATCGCTGACCAGCACATGGCTAGCACGCCGGGGAATCACATTTCCCCGGACGGAATCGATGCGGACGGCATTGTTCGTAAAGGTAGTAAAATAATAGTACTTGCCCTTATACTCATGCAACTCGGCAGCCCATATCTCCGGTTTAGGTCCCATCCAGGAAGCGGAATCCGTTTCGGCAACGCGATAAGGTCCTTCCCACAAAGCAAGGTCTTTACTTTTCCAAAGGAGACCGCCCGTTCCCGTCATATAATACATGCCGGTCTTCTTATCCGCCAATATGCAAGGATCACTCAACCGGACGGAATCGAGCGGGATGACTTTCCTTGTTTGTTCCAGATAAGGTTTCCCATCTCTGTCAAATTGAATCGGAATCCAAAAATACCCTGAATACATCAGGCTTTCCGGCTTCCAGATATCCGCCATGAAAAGGTACTGCTGATTGGGCAGTTCAAGAATATAAGTGCTCTGACCGCCGAAAGTTTTCTCACTTCCACGACCACGGCAAGGATTAGGGTGCTGTGTCCAAGGTCCCCAAATGGAAGGGGCGGAAAACAGGCGCGCCGCATTGGGGTCCCATCCCGTGCAACCGGAGGTTATCATCCAATAGGTACCGTCTTTCTTGAAAATAGCAGGTGCTTCGTTGTGCCCGCCGGGGAAGATGCGGATATACTCGCCCGAGTGTCCGAGGTAGTCTTCCGTCAGTTCGGCTATATGCAATGTGAGGTTTTCCTCCGAGGAATAAATGTGATAGGCTTTGCCGTCATCGTCTACAAAGAGAGTCATGTCGCGCGACATCTGTCCGCCTTGCCGGTCACGCGCCATAAACATTCCACGCTCTACGGCTTTGTACCACTCAGGAGTCCACCATTTCTTATATTTATCCATATCCCAACTCATCTTGCGTTCTTGCTCCGACATGTTACGGGGATATATACCCGGGTTGACACGTCCGGAACGCACGAACTTGTAAGGTCCTTCCGGCTTATCGCTTACAGCAACCGCTGCACAGGCAGGACCATAACCTTTTCCTTTCAGTTCCAAGTGAAACCACATGACGAACTTACCCGTCTTCTGATTATATATAACCTTGGGACGCTCCATGATACACCCACGCTCGATATCGGAACCGCTTTCTTCGGAAACAGCCAAAGCTACTCCTTCATACGTCCAAGATGTCAAGTCGGAAGAGGAATAACAGTTCACGCCTACTTCCGTAGTGAAACCTTTGGCGGGACGATGCTCGCCAAACCAGTAATATTTATGGGCATAGGACAAGATACCGCCACCGTGGGCGTTGATATAATCCCCATTTGTATCTTTCCATCCCCGTACGGCTTGTGACCATGCAGGAAGAAAGAAAACCGTCAATAACAGTAATCCTACAAAATACTTTATATACTTCATACGCTCTTATCTGTTTTACAAAAATTCCGTATTACCCTAATATCTGTTAGGCTATAGGATAATACGGAATATTGTCTATAAACCGCTTTTACTTCTGATATACCCGAATATAGTCTACACAATATTCAAGTGGGAAAGTAGCTTCTATAGGTCTTCCATTTATACCGCCAACAGCCAAATTCAACATCATAACCTGACCAAAGCCATCGAAATCATTGGAATATGGATTGATATAACCGCCATCTCCGGCACCGTGGTCACTTTTATTAGTGGTAGTACTCAAATCCGTTTCATTAAGAAGCTCGTCGTCCAGATAAATCCGGATATATTTATCATCCCAGTCCATCATCCAGACATGATATTTCTCTGCCCACTTTGCATCTTTCGAAGTGAAATCTGTAATAGGATAATTCTTTGAATTCCATGTACCATCCCAACGTTTATTTCCTCCCCAACAAAGGTTGGCATGAACTTTGTTTTTATAGAATTCCATCACATCTATTTCACCGCCCAAAGGCCACTCATACCAGTTTCCGGTAGACCAGATTGCAGGCCAGCTTCCCTGCTCTACTGGAATCTTGGCGCGTACAATCAGTTTTCCATATTTGAAAGCATACTTGTTTTGGGCAACAATACAAGCAGAGGTATATTCAGCATACTCGCGTGTCTGTTTCCAAGCGTTACCACCAGTTGCGTTGGGATTATAATTAGGGTTCTTCACCCGCTCTTGCTTAGCAGTAATAACAAGTGCATTCTCTTTCATCTCGGCATTGCCCTTCTGATACCATTGATCTTCTTCATTACGTTGAAACCCTTCTTCAAATCTCCACATCTCAGTATTAGGAGTACCGGTTCCGTTGAATTCGTCATGCCAGAGCAATTTATATCCTCCATCCAACGTATGATTATCGGGCACCCCTACCCCATCGGCTTCATAATTTTCCGGATTGGCAGGCTTTACATAAGAGACATTGAAGAAAAACATTACCAGATTCACTTTCTCATTAACATTATAAGAAGTAGAATTCTGAATGCGTAAAGGTAACACAAACGTGGTACTTGCTTTCCGTTCATCCTGAACCAATGAAATCAATTTACCGGAATAAACATTCAGTTCTACATCTTCTGATGTTTTAGTATCGGCACTTAGTTCCATTTTACTTGCAGACAGATTGTAATATTCTTCCGGCAGAAGTTCTGCATTTTTATAGATATCATAAGCAGAAGATGTGCCAACCTGGGCGATAGCTTTATTCAAAGAATCCGCAGCTACCACCAACTCTACCACCGCATCTTTTTCTGCCTGACGATTTTGGTAAAGCGCCAGATTCAACCGGTAATTAAAGTTGGAAATCTTTTGTTCTTCCCCTTCTCCGGGTTCTTTCAGTTCGGTAACAACATTACATTGCACGCCATCCCATATCTCTTGGGCTTGCTTGATGCCCAGCAGGTTCAAGTCCAGATTACCATTGTAACTGAAATCTTTTTCTCCTTCACATGCGAAAAAGGAAGTGATGCAGGCGGCTATATACATAGCCGTCCATATTTTTATCTTGTTATTCATATTGGTATCTCTATTAATATTAATCTAAAGGTACAGTTTCAGGGTCATAGACGTCTACTTCCACATCATAAAATTTAAATTGAGCCAGGTTGAAATACTTCGTATTACCGGTAGTGGCTATCACATTGAAACGGAAGGAAGTAAATGTTTTCCCCGGTACAACAAAATCCGACGTATATTCACTACTGTGAGCAGATGGCAGACCTGTAATCGTAGCTATGGTTTCAAAGTGCTCTCCGTCATTACTTACCTGCAACTCTACCACCGAAGGACGCCCCTCCGAAGTCCATGTATTGTCTGTCCGGTTCTGATAATAGATAGCGAATACCTCATGTGCTTCCTTGAAATCGATTTGAATGTGATGAGGCAGGTCCAACTGGGGATTGCTCCACCTTGTATGGAAAAAGGTATTGCTTTTCCCATCTACCAAGTTTTTAATGGGACCCTCGGTGGGTTCCTGGGCATTGGTACTTAGCTGTTCCGGTTCTATTTTTACTTCTTTACGTGATTTTTCTGTCGTTGTAGTCGGTGCGGCTCCAGACTTTGCTTTTATTTCGACAACTTCACTTCCCTGATGGGCGGCATTGAAAGTCTGGAAATAGAACGAATAATCACCGAAACGGGCACGCGTATCATCAATCAGCATTTCAGTAGTACCGATAGAAGCTATTTTACAAACATCCTTCTTTGTCAGTGGGTCATAATACTTAATCTGAAGATAATCAAATGCACCTTCCGCCTGTTTTTCCCAGTTCAGTTTGATTTGCCCGGGAAGGGACTCGGCATTTACCGCCGATGCAGCTATAGCGGCGGGAGTTGTTACACTCCCTGCTATCTCGTACGTTTCCAGTTTATCGTCGCAACCGGTTATTCCTATAATCAGTCCGGCAGCAATTATATATTTAAAATTCAATTTCATAATATCTCATTTTAATAGTTAAACACGCATGTCTTACCAACCCGGATTCTGTGTCAGATTAGGATTCTTGCGACGTTCCGTATCGGGTATCGGATAGAAGTACATCTTATCATCCCAAACCAGTGATTTAGTATTGCGGGTATAGGTGAAGGATTCATCATTATTTTTTGTAATCACCATCCGGGCAATAGTCTTGATTCCTCCTTCTTTCCAGCGACGTACATCCCAGAAACGATGACCTTCAAAGGCCAGTTCCACCATACGCTCATTCTTGTAGCGTTTCCAGAAGTCCTCATTACTCATACCTGTGGGAAATTCCGGCATATCTACGCCCGTACGTTTACGTACTTTATTTACGGCTTCACGTGCTGACATGGTGAATTCACCATCTTTACCATCGGCTGTTCCAAAATACTTGAACGCAGCTTCTGCATAGTTCAACAAGAATTCTCCTAAACGGAATGTTACCCAACTGTGACGCTTTCCACCGGAACTGGTACTGGCACTGATATCGGTAGAACCATCTACATATTTTTTAAGGTAATAGCCCGTCGGGGTTGCATAAGCAATAGGGGAAGCATTTTTACCTCCCACATATATCTCAAGGGGATCGGGGTTGGTATTCGGCCATTTATCACCATTCACGGCGATACTCATCGCCAAACGGGGATCTCTGCCCGCATAAGGATTCTTAGGATCCGGTTCTCCACCATTCTTCATTTCGTAAGCATCTACCAGAGTCTGGGTCGGACAATTTCCTGACTTGGCATTTTCCAGACCAATGGGGAAGTTAGTTCTTTCAGGGTCATCAGTATCACCTACGCGACGCACAAAAATCATCTCTGAAGCTTTCCAGTTATCAGCACCCCACAAATCAGTGTATTTGCCTAACTTTATCCCATTTTCATTGCAATAGTTTATAACTTCCAGATTCGCCTTGGCAGCTTCTTTATAGAGTTCTTTACTTTCGTCCTCATTGAACAATTTGCTGACACGATAAAGTAAAGTCCGGGCTTTCAAGGCTAACGCCATTCCGCGAGTCGCACGACCGCTTTCAGGATTATTGCTACCTCCGGCCGCGTCATTCTCCAAATCAGAATATTTAACCGGGAGTTCGGGAGATACCGCATCGCATTCGTTCACTATAAAGTCGAATATTTCAGAAGCCGGAGTACGCACCATACTATTGGCTTCTTTTTCCGTCAGGACTTCTGTAGTAAAGGGAACATCACCGTAAGCGCGTACCAACAGGAAATAATAATAGGCACGTAATAAACGAACTTCATACTGATATCGCTGGTATCGGTTCATCTGCTCTTGATAGTCCTGGTTAAAACGCAAATCATAAAATTCCAAATCTTTTGCATTCTTTAGATAGTAATTGACGGCACGAATGGGTGTGTAGTACTTCCATTCGGACTTAGGATTCAGAGCAGTCCAGTTACCATTGGTGTAATCAAGAACATTCGAATATGTCAACGCCATTTCAGCTTCATCACAAGCAGAAGCCAGTGAAGTGGTTCCCATCAGGTCGTAGTCCAGATAAGAATAGATATTGTTCACGAACCCGGCTGTCCGGCCAAAATCCGAAAAGACATATTCTTTATCGTAACTGGTATATTCATGATAGTCCATTTTATCTGTACATCCAGACAATGCTGCTACGCAAACAATGCCGAAACATATATTCTTTAATTTCATATCTTAGTAGTGTTTAAATTAAAACTATATTCATTTAGATGCCCAGTGAAAATCCGATATGTACAGAACGGGTAGCCGGCCAAACGTCACCAATGGCTTCCGGATCTGATAAGTCAATCTTGTCGACACTAAACAAATCAGTACCTCTTACATATATCCTCGCTGTTTTCATCTTAATCTTATTCAACCAGGATGAAGGCAGTTTATAATAAACTTCGCAGTTTCTCAATTTCAAGAAAGAACGGTCTTGTAACCATACCGAACTCTGTTGCGTATTATTCTCCACATTTTCCGTAGTCAGTCGCGGGAACCGTGCAGTCGGATTCTGCGGAGTCCAACGGTTGTCGTATGCATATTGAGAAATAGAGGTGTTGTTTACCAACGGACGATAGAGACTGGAAGTAAGTTGGGCGGTATAGTTGCCCACACCTTGGAAATAAGCGTCAAAGCCCAGTCCTTTCCATTCCAGTCCGATATTAAAGCCGTAATATATTTCCGGCCAGGCAGAACTATAGCCCATCGGAATCATATCGTTAGAGTTGACAACACCATCCCCATTCACATCTTTATACTTGATGTCACCCGGCTTCACCGGACCAAATTGCTGGGGAGTACTGCTTTCTATATCGGCCTGATCTACAAAATGCCCGATTGCCTGCAAGCCCCAAATCTGTCCTAACGGTTTACCGGTCTGAGTCAGATAGTCATAAGCTTTAGGTTCTTCCAACATTTCGATAACTTTGCTGCGATTATAAGAGAAATTACCACCTAAACGTAATTTAAAATCTCCAAAGCTCTTACTGTAATCCA
This sequence comes from uncultured Bacteroides sp., assembly GCF_959029255.1. Lineage (GTDB taxonomy): Bacteria > Bacteroidota > Bacteroidia > Bacteroidales > Bacteroidaceae > Bacteroides. Next base: position 24,883 of record NZ_CAUFUE010000002.1, read on the forward strand.
AACCGAGTTCCGTACCCCAGCTATCCACGATACCGGCATTTTTGTAAGGACTCGTAATACCCAGTACTGAGGAGTTCTGACCGGAAGCGCTAACCCAGATGTCCGAACGTCTTTCATAAAAGCCATCAATGGAGAAGTTCAAACCTTTCAGCAATGAAACATCCAAACCCAGATTATATTTATAAGCTTTTTCCAGAGTTCCATTCAGTGAAGGCAACTCGCCTTCAGCCCAACCACCGTCACCATTGGAAAAGTTACTGTCACCACCAACTACGGGATAGGTTCCGCCTCCGCCCATTTTATCATACCAATAACCATTATAGGGAATATTATCCGTATTGATAATACCAAAAGAAGCACGAAGTTTCATAAAATCAATCACACTCTGGTTCTTCATGAAATTCTCATTGGAAATAACCCATGACAAACCTACCGTAGGAGCCGGTAACCAACGGCTGTTAGGATCCAACCCGTTGGAAGCTGATAACATTAAAGTAAAGTCGGCAAAATAACGGTTATTGTATCCATAATGGGTATACCAACCGGCACTCTGGGTATATAACGTAACGTTCGTACCGTTTTTATCATCATACTTATAGGTATATAACAACATTGAATATAAGTCGTGTTTACCGAAACGGCGATTCCAATCGACATTTACCTGGAAATTAAAAGAGCGGTATTGCCAATCCAGTTTGGAACTTTCGCTGGGACCTACTGTTCCTCCGGATACATCGCTGAATTTCACAGGCTCACCATCAGCCCATTGCGTAACAGTTTGCATGCCCCATTTTTCGTTTCTTCGATGATCTTCCCAATAAGAGGCTAAGTTATCGTAGCCTACACGTAGAGATGCACCCAACCCTTTCGTAATGGAAGATAAATCCTGACGCAGCGCCATATCGGCATACAAAGCGCGGGTATGGCCTTTAGTATAGCCATGTCCTTGTGCCAAATATACAGGGTTATAATCTCCACTCCAAGTATTATTGCCACCCCACAAACCATTTTCCGCCTTAATGGGGAAAGCAGCCGAAGGTACTGTATATAATTTACCTATCAGATTATCACCATTTGCACTCGGACGGCTAAACTCATTCAAAACACCTGATATGTTAGCCTGCAAGCGGGTTTTAGAGGTCAGGTCAATATCCAAATTAGAGCGGAAGTTCAACCTTGAATATTTCGACTGGGTAGAATATCCTTCGTTAGCGTCGGCATTTTTAATAAATCCACGGTTATTCTGCAAATTCAACATCGTAAAGTAGCGCATTTTGGTAGAACCGCCACGGAAGGTTAAAGTTGCAATATCCGAAGTTCCGCAGTCACGAAACACTTCATCCATCCAGTTTACATTGGGATAAAGATAGGGATATTTACCACTTTGAAAAGCATTCAATTCGTTTTGTGAATAACGAGCCGATTTTCCATCATTTGCCAATGCCTCATTCATCGCGTTTGCATAAGTAAATGCATCCGCCATTTCCGGAATACGCGTTTGGTAATTGAAGCCATGGTCATAAGTGAAGTTTATCTCACGGCTTTTGTATTTACCACGTTTTGTCACGATGTTTACCACACCATTCGCGCCGCGGAAACCATAGAGAGCAACCGCTGCGGCATCACGTAAAACACTTACTGACTCAACCTCTTCGGGAGAAATATAGTTTAGAGCTTGATAAGCATTATCTCGTTCAAGTCCATCCACCACCAGCAAGATTCCGGTTTTACTCAAAGTTTTTGATCCACGAATAGCCATAGAAGATATTTGGTCCCATACTTCTCCTGTCTTCTGCATGGTATAGAGACCTGCCACATTGCCATAAAGCGCATTACCTACATTGAATGTCGAACGGTTGTCTATCTGATCGGCATAAACCGTAGACACGGCGCCGGTACTTTCAGCATTCGTTTGGTTCAGGCCGAATCCATAATTTACTTTCTCACCGGAAAAGTCCATAACGATAGTCATCGCCTTTCCTTCCTTTACCGGAACCAGTTTTGTATCATCCCTGCCGGTACGTACCCTTAAAAGTTGGTCGCTTTCGGCTGTAATCTCAAACTGTCCGTTCCGGTCTGTCGCCACCTGCACCAATGGATTGTTTTCGATGGAAACCAATGCACCTTCTACCGGATTGCCTAATTTATCGACCACCTTGCCGAGGATATTACCCCCTTCTTGCGCCCATCCTTCCAGCGAAGCGCAAAGCAACATTGCTAAAATTGTTATTTTATATTTTTTCATGTTGTCCTTTTCTTTATTTATTTATGGTTATTCCAGATTACCATCCCGGATTTTGTGTCAGTCCATATCCTTTATTGACTTCAGAAGTCGGGAAAGCAGAAAGATACCACTTCGGGCTGAAATTACTCCACCATGCACGAGACGGGTTGCTCAGAACGAAAGGTTCATATCTGAACTCGGAAGGATAAGGATATGCTCCCGAATTACCATCTGTTCCCGACCATGGCTTATTGCCACTTCCATCGTTACGGTAAATCTTCAATCCGTGGAGCTTCTTTTGGAATAAATCCGCACGTTTATAACGAATCATATCGAACAAACGAACGTCCTCAAAACCTAATTCACAAGCCCGCTCGCGAAGGATTTCTTCCAATAATGCTTTAGCGTCTGTCTTCAAAGACTTGCCGGGATTGCATTCTGCCAAATCCCCCAATCCTACACGTTGGCGTACCACATTAACCTGTGCAATAGCTCCTGATAAATCATTTTTAGCCTGTAACAATGCTTCCGCATAGATTAGATATATCTCCGACAAGCGCAAATAAGGCCATTGCAAATAAGTTCCTTTGAAACTATTTTTACCTTCTTTCCAGAATTTGTAAAGACGGAAACCGGTAGCGGTTTTGTTAGTTTCCTTTTCCGTATCATTGATATTATCACGGCCGCCCAGCCATAATTCAGCGCCACGCCCGTCGAAAGAAGCTCCATTAACCAAAATCGTTTCGTATAAACGAGGATCACGTATGGGTTTATTTCTATCATTATTCTCAAAGAAAGGCTGAGCCCCGTCAGCAAGATATGTCTCTGTAAACGGTTTACCATCACTCATCGGAAACATTTCCATGAATTCCAATGTAGGAGTATACCCACGGTTATTGGGCCAATTCTGCTCCGATTCATTGAGGTCACCCCAATAATGCCACCATTCACCTCCGTATTGCCCTGTTATACGGGTAGAAATCAACAATTCCGTATTGTTTTCGCGAAGGAAGTAAGCTCTATTGAATGCATCACGATAGTCCTTACAAGTCGTACCATTTGCTTGTATCAATGCATAGTTACCTTCATTCTTCAGCTCGGTAAAGAAATTTTCACAGGCCGTCAAACATTCAGTCCATAGTTCGGACTTATATCCTCCATACCATACTTGCAGATTATTTACAGCATCTTGAGGAGGCTCTTTACAATAAGGTTCACTATCATTAAATAGAGGGCTTGCAGCAAATACCAGGATTTTACACTTCAACCCCATAGCCGCAGCTTTTGTGAAACGCCCCTGCCAATTGGCTTCATCCGTACCCAAACTCCAGGGAAGTACCGAAGCTGCTTCATCCAACAGACCGGTCATAAACTTAACCGTTTCATCAACAGTGCCACGAGGTATTTCATAAACTGCCTCAACACCATAAGTTCCTCTTACAATGGGTAGTCCTCCAAAATGACGGAAAAGGTCAAAATAACGAGAAGCTATGATTACTTTCGCTTCAGCAGCCAATCGTTTTTTTTCATCCTGATCCATGTCAGGAACCCGTTCTACATTTTCAATAAACATCCACGCAGCGCGGATAGCCGGCCAGCAATCTTCCTTCACATAACCAAAACGCGTATCATCTCCTCCCTCACTTGCAGCTGTATAAGAGCCCGGATAATAATAACGGTTAAGACCATCCCATGAATTATGGCTATGATAACAATCCGAGAGAGCCTCGAACACGCCTGTATTCATTTTAGCGGTGACTTGTCCCCAATTATAGGGTAAACCAAAATATAATTGGCTATAAGTTCTCCACAAGAATGCTCGTGCGTAATCCGCTTTACCAAATATAGAATCTTGGTTCAAATCATTTGTCGTAGGGGGTTTCTCCAAGAAACTATCTCCGAATTTTATTTCATCAACACATGATGCAGAAAGAATTGATACTCCTACAAATGCGGCTATAAACCATTTAGTCAAATGTTTCATAATTTTCATTCTTAAGTTTTAGTTCTTAAGTTAGTTTTAAATTAAAGGTTATCAAAAGCCTAACTTCAAACCGATATTAAATACACGGGTTAATGGATAGTTAGGACGGCTACTTTGACGAGATTCGGGGTCTCCCCAATCAAATCCGGTAAAAGTCAGTAAGTTATAACCATTCACATAAATACGACAATTGCTCATTTTCAGTTTTCTCATAAACGGAAAATCAAAATTATAACCAATCTCGACATTCTTCAAGCGGAGATAGCTGGCATTTATTAAATACAAATCAGTTCCCCGATAGTTATTAGATGCACTGGAATTGGAAGCACGAGGGAATTTGGCTGTAAAGGAATCTTCGGGTGAGCGCCACGTATTCTCATATTGATATAACAGCAATGCCTTACTATTGGTATCTCCCAACGGGCGTCTAAATTCATCCAGCATTCGGTCTACATTCCAAGCACCTGTCCACTGCATTGAGAAATCAAAGTTTTTCCAACTGAAACCCACATTCAAACCCGCTGTATATTCAGGGATATCGGTAAAACCGATGTCACGTGTAGCGTCATCCCCATCGAGTTTTCCATCCTTATTCAAATCGACATATACGGCATCACCCGGTTGCAAGGTTATTCCATGATTTGCAATAGGCACTCCGAACTCGCTTTGATAACGGGCATCCGCCGTCTCATCATAAAATCCCCAGAACTTATAGAGAGAACGCGAACCGATACGACGCCCTGTTTCATACATCCAAGGCTCATTCTGGTTTATTTCGTTCTTAAAAATAATTTTGTTGCGAGCAAATGACAAGTTGAAATTGGCCCAGTAACGGAAGTTATCGTTCAGTTGTTCATTCCACTTCATCTGCAATTCGAAACCTTTATTTTCCGTTTTACCTACATTCACTACGGGAAGCGTCATACCTAAAATACTGGGCAAATAATCAGGTGTAACCAGGATGTCCCGGCGTTTTTCAATAAAGTAATCGGCAGATATATTTAAACGCTCATTAAAGGTGCTAAAATCTATACCGTAATTCTGCTTTATAGCTGTTTCCCATTTCGCATCCGGATTAGATTGACTAGACTCCCATGCCCCCGGCTTTTTATTGTTTACATTCTGTCCAAAGAAATAGCCATCCCCGCTTCCATAGCTATACTTGCCGGGGATATACAGGAAGCGGTTACTACCCATTTTGTCATTACCAACCATACCGACTGCCGCACGAACCTTAAAATAATTTACGGCTTTCTTCAAAGGGGCGAAAAAGGGTTCTTCACTCATTACCCAACCTATAGAACCTGCCGGGAAAAAGCCATAACGATTTCCGGGAGCAAAGTTCTCTGAACCATTATAACCTGCATTAAATTCTGCCATATAGCGGGTTTTCCAATCGTAAGTTACACGACCCACAATACCGACATATCCCGAAGGGATATAATCATAAGTACCTCCCGGATAGTATTTCTTGGATTGATTATAAAGTAATAATGCACTTACATTATGGTCACCGAATTTGCGATTGTAATTCAGCGCTAATTCCATATACCAATCGCGCGCTTTTCCATAGTCACCCTCTCGGTAGCTTGTCTGACTGTCTGAACCACTTTTACGGAAAGATACCGCACCTTTTTCGTCAATAATCGGAGTATAGCTTGCTTTTGAAGAACTTGCAATCTTTGTAGTAGAATAACTTGAATTATAAGCACCTTTCAACTTGATGGAAAGTCCTTTAGTGATAAAATCCAGTTTCTGATCAAGCATCATATCCAGATTTAAGTTATTGGTTGTCAAAGTGCGAAAACCCATCCCATAATAAGCATTCAATCCATCAACCATATTCAAATTAAGATACTCTTGATTCGATACCACCCGGTTACCATTCACAATACCGGCACCCGCAAATGGGACAGCCCAATAAAGGTGACGGAATAATTGATCCTGACTTTCACCTGACTCCGGCGTACGTTTTGAATCTATTCGACCACCAATGTTAACAGATAACAAGGTCGTTTTAGTAATATCAAAATCAAGGTTAGCACGGTAGTTATATCGCTTGTAATTGAAATTAAAGTCATCACTCATATTGAGCTGTTTAAACATACCATCCTGGGTAAACAAACCCGCAGATACGAAATAGCGCATATTACCCGTTCCACCTGAGATATTTACATTATGCTGTGACTGAAATGCAGCCTTATTCATGCAATAATCAATCCAGTTGATATCCGGATAAAGCAAAGGATTGGTATGATCACGGAATGCTATCAACTGATCTTCCGAGAAAGTTGGAGCCGCGCCATCATTCACCATCATCATATTATAGTATGATGCATACTGATAAGAATTGGCGAATTCCAATTCCTTAGTACGCACATTTACACCGGCAGATGTAGAAAATGAGATTTTAGCTTTACCTTCCGCACCTCGTTTAGTGGTAATCAAAATTACACCGTTAGCGCCTCGTACACCGAATACAGCAGTTGCAGATGCATCTTTCAAAACTGTTACACTTTCAATCTCATTCGGGTCAATCTGCGACATGTCACGTTCCACACCATCAACCTGTATCAGCGGTTTAGCATCTTGCCAGGTGGCGATACCGCGTACATAGATATCCGCTGCATCAGCACCCGGTTCACCCGAATACTGCACAGACGAAATACCCGTCACTTGCCCCGAAAGAATGTTAGAGATGGAACCGGCAGGCGTCTTCAACAAATCATCTCCCTTCATAGAAGAGATAGCACCCGTAATAGATACCTTCTTCTGCACACCGTAAGCTACAACTTCTACTTCACCCAGCATCTGGGCATCTTCTTCTAATACTATATTTAGACTAATACCTTTTTTAATAGGAACAATCTGTTCCTTATAACCTATAAAACTGATTTGTAACTTACTCCCCGCAGGGACATTTAACGCAAAATTACCGTCAATATCGGTAATCACCCCGGTAGTTGAACCAACCACCATTACATTTGCACCGATAATCGGCTCGCCATTCGGATCTTTCACCGTACCTGTCACTTTCACGGTGTTTTGCTGAACAGCGTCCGGAAGAGCTTTTTCCTCACTGTACCCCTTCAAAGGTACCGACAAAAACAAAAGGAATAAAATCACCGTAAACAACATCTGATTTTTAACTCCACATTTGCCTCGTCTGGAAGTTTTCTGTTTTCCCATTAGCAAAAAATTAAGATTAAACATTTAATTCTTTATATTATCACTTTTTGTGATTATGGGAGCAAAAGTAAGTTAATAGATATGTAGAAAACTCGAAAATAAGCTTTAAAGGGTAGAATTATAGTTCACATCGTTAATTGACATATAATTCTACCTATAACTATATTCGGTAATTAAAACTATAACAGGGCTTTAGCGATTATTTCCAAAACCTTCAATCAACATCTTCTTTACAGGCAAAAATATTCTTTCAAGAAATGACATATCCTCTGTTACTATATCAGCCTGCCCACACATATCCGGATAATAAAGCAGTTCTTTCTTATAAGATGTACGCAATCCTTCCGGCAAGTCAACTTCTACAGTGTAGTAATATAGCCCTTCTTGATTTATAGACGGCACTTTTGATATATTAGAAATTTTACCTCTTACTATACCAAACTCATTATCCGGGAAATTGTCTAAATGTAGATTGACCTTTTGACCTACTTTTACTTTTCCAGAACGCATAACAGGCAAAAATATCTTCGCTATCAAATTCCCGCTATCCACAGGAACTATGTAAAACACTTCTTCGCCTACTATTACATTCTGATTCTCGGCCCAATAATTATTAAATGTAAGCTTTCCACAAACAGGTGCTATCAAAACATAATTCAACTCCCAATTCCGTATATTATTCAATAATTGCGTTCTCCAAGTATCGATATTTACTATATAATTATTATCCTTTTCCCTAAATGTATTCTCCGAATCAATGAATTCCTCCTCAATTTCCACTATTTGCATTCTTGAGCTCTGAATAATGCTATTGATATTTTCCAATGATAGAAACCCATTTAAATACTCTTTTTGAGCAATATCATATTCTTCAGAGGATAGCAATTTTTTCTGGTATAAAATAGAATCACGCAGAAAGATATTTGCATTCAACTTATTTTGATGGGCTATAATATCTTTCTGCCTTTCAAGCGCACCTATATAAGAATGTAATTTTTCAGAGCGTTTTCTGACCATTGACAACTTATCTCTTGCATATTCAGATTGTATGTAAACCTGAAATTCGGAGAGCATTCGATAGAAAGTAGAATAACTTTCTTGCAATTCCCCTAACTTTAAATTTTTCTTTGGCAACTCAGAAATAGAATCCAAATGAAAAGAAAAGTGCTTCAAATATTCTTTAAGATATATCATATCTTCCACATTTGCGGGATTTTGTATAACAGCCAAATAGGTTCCTTTCTCTACATATTGATTATCATCTACATAAATACGGCTTAATACACCTGAAACATTTGCTTTAATCCGTGCCGGAGGAGTCGTACCGGTAAGAATTGCAGATGCCGTAATTGTATCAGGATATTTAAACATAGCTGAACCAATGATAAAAAGGACTATAATAAATAAAATCATACTTAATCCAATACGAAGTACCCATGAGGGAGTTTTACCTAAAAAAGTCTGAACCTCCTCACAACTCAACTCTATCTTCTGCTCTTGATTTTCCATAAATCTACGCACCAAGTTCCAATTGGTCTTGTATTAAAGAATAATATATGCCTCTTTTCCCTATCAATTCCTCATGCCTACCTTCTTCCACAATTACACCATTACGCATTACAATTATGTTATCTGCATTCTTCACCGTACTAAGCCTGTGAGCAACAATTACGACAGTTTTTCCCTCATAAAAGGAAGTCAAATTACCCATTATCTTTTTTTCATTCATGCTATCCAAAGAGTTAGTAGCTTCGTCAAAAAATATATAATCGGGATTTTTGTATACGGCACGTGCTATCAACAATCTCTGCCTCTGCCCCTGACTTAACCCGTTTCCTTCCATACCTATTTTTGTATTATACTTTAAAGGTAACGATTCTATAAAGTCATGAATATTTGCTATTGTTGCCGCATAAAGCAGACGATCTTTATCAATCATATCATCCTCAGGCGCTATATTTCGGGCGATTGTGTCCGAAAATATAAAACTATCCTGCAACACAGCTCCAACTTTGCGTCTCCATAAATGCGGATTTATTTCTCCTATCGGCACATCAGAGATATGTATACATCCTTTCTGCGGTGTATAAAAGCCTAATAACAACTTTACAATGGTCGTCTTTCCACTACCGCTTTCTCCGACAATGGCCGTAACCTTATTCTGCGGAATGGAAAGAGTGACATTTTTCAACACAAAATCCCTGTCAGACCCGCTATAACTAAACGAGACATTTTTGATTGCTAAACTCTTATCATCTGGTAATATATTCAATTTTCCAGAAACCGCAGTCTCTTCATCTTCCTTATTATGAATTTCATTCAATCGCTCCAAGCTGATTTTTGCATCCTGAAATGAATGTGCCAATCCTATGATTTGACTGATAGGGCCCGACAATTGTCCCAAGATATAACTAATAGCCACCATTACCCCTAATGAAAACTCGCCCTCTATCACATACTTTGCTGACAAATAAGACAGTAAAATGGAAGTAGCTTGCGTAAAAAATAAAGAGCCAATGCTCTGTATTTGCTCTAACGTAACCCCTTTGATACTGATTCTGAACAAATTCACCTGTATTCTTTCCCACTTCCAACGATATTGTTTCTCACAGTTGTTCAACTTAATATCCTGCATTCCTGCTATCAAGCCATACAAATTACCTTGCTCCGCTGCAGCTTGTGTAAATCTTTTATAATCTAATTTACGTCTGTACCTCATGAATAGCATTATCCATATTACATTACAGATATTTCCAGCTAGGAAAATTGACAAAATAGTCATATTGTAATACGCCATAATAATGGTAAATATGACAAAATTAAAAAGAGAAAATACTACACTGAAAGGGGTATTTATCAGAAATGATTCTATCCGGTCATGATCGCCAATTCGTTGCAGAATATCTCCAATGTTTTTAGTATCAAAGAAACGAATAGGCAATTTCATCAACTTGCGTAGAAAATCTGAGATTAGAGATATATTTAGCTTTGTATTCATATAAAGTGATATCCAACTCTCGATAAACCCTACGACAGTCATCGTTAATGTAATCACTAATTGAGCAATTAATATCAGCGTAACAAAGTTCAAATTGTTATTTCCGATTCCCTGGTCAATTACTGATTGAGTAAGAAACGGAGTTACCAACGAAATGAGACAGGATATCAGCATACCAGCTCCCAACTGCAACAGTTGAGATTTATAAGGTAGGAGATAATGCCCAAAGAAGCTTAATGTTCGAGGCTCGGGTTGCTCAATGCTTTCGCTGTTGTAAGTATAAAATTCAGGCGATGGTTCCAACAGCAGTGCCGTTCCCATATTCTGCCCTTTGCTTCGGGTACTGAGCCAACACTTCAAAAATTCCCTCTCATTCAGCGTATATTTTTCGCCTGCGGGATCTGCTATTTTAAATTTATATTTCTTCCTCTTATTACCCCATACGAATTCCCTCTCTATATCATAACAAACAACAAAATGATTCTGGTTCCAATGCAAAATACAAGGAAGCGGCGCTTCCTGAATTAATTGCCTAAGGCTACAACGAGTATTAATAGAGCGAAATCCTATGTGTTCTGCTGCATCGCTAATACCAAGCATGGACACTCCCAAACGAGTAATAAAACACTGTTCGCGCAAGTACTGCAAACTATATTTTCGCCCGTAATAGCGTGCAATCATACGAAGACAAGTCGGTCCACAATCCATTGAGTCAAGCTGATTGTAAAGAGGAAAGTTCCTTATCATAAGTTATTCTTGAATGTATTTTGTTTTGTCATTTAATTGCATTATAAAATCAAAATCACGGCAAAAAATTCCATTATAGTATTCTTTTTCCTCTATCAGTTTTTGCCTGCATTTTCCAAACTCCTCTACCCAAGCATTAACCTGTTCTTTATCTATCTTTTTTCTCAACTCTCGTAAAAAAATCCTTTTATATTCCTCATTATAAAATAATTCTACAATCATGAGTTGGTTCAAATAATAGTTGGACAATGAAACGGTATAGGGGGCTTTACCCTCTTCCCGAAAAATATGTCCAAATTTCACATCTTTCAGGACTTTGCATTTACCACCACTTAACCATACCTTTAAACTAATAAGCTGTTCTTCAAATCCATAAGATTCCAAGCCTTTTAATCCTTTCAAATATAGCCAGTATCTTTTATGACCAGCATATGAAGCTCCTAACACACAAGGAATTTCAAAGCTTTCTTCCCCTTCCTTTTCTAAATGATTCCATTTTGCATCAAGGGTGAGCAAATCTATAAATGCACCATATCCAACTACATTATTACAAACTCTACCATTTTGATCTAAAGAGAGTGTAGAACAACACAATAGCAGATTTTCTTCTTTATCCAATTCATGTACAATCCGAGATATCCAATCCTCTTGATAAACTCTCATGTGAGCATCAATCAATAAAAAATATTTTGTGGAACATAAAGACACTCCTTCATTTCTGGAGGAGGCTGTTCCTTTCCTGACTGCATGTTCCACATATTCAGCATCAAAATAATCAGCTATTTCTCTATAGTCATATCCGTCTGTAGAGCCATCGTTTATTAATATTATATCGAAAGGAACATTTGTAGAGTTTTTAAAACTCTCAATGGTTTTGTATACCTCAGCACCTTCATTTAAAAAGGTTACTATTAAAGTTAATTCATTCATTATACCCTAAATTCTTATGTAAAGAATGACAATTCTGCGATTACAAATAATATGCGTACTTATCAAAATATTTACTTCGCTATATCTAGCCTTACCAAGCATATTCTAAAAGAACATGCTTGGTAAGACTAAACTTTTTTTTTAGAATTTTACAGTTGCTCCTACTGTTATCTGCCCCGAACCTCCACCAAGAGAGCCGCCCCATCCATCTCCACTAAAATGTATTGTACCACCATTTCCACCAGGATTTACAGTCATACTAATAATAGGTCTAGTTGTTGTGGGGGGCTTAGTTGTGCTCGGAGGTGGGATTGTAGGATTTTTATCTCCACCAATCAAATTAGAAGCCTCTAAAGTTGAGAGCTTATCAAAGTTCTCCAACGAAATCTTTCGTAATTTCTTCATGATAAAAAAGTTTTTAGTTAAACATTAATTATTTATATCAGACTATGTAAGATATTATTCTGCCATAATCTGCATATTTACAAAGTCCAGTTTTACTTTTTTGCCCAACCTCTTCAAGAACTGATAGCCGAACAATCCATTATTTTCCGTTCCACCATAAGGTGTATTTTGCCATGCGATAACATCTTCTTCCTTAAGTTTTACTTCCTTTGAATCGAAAAGAACCGTGGGATGCAAAATTGGTCGATAATTTACAACTGAAATACGTGTAAAGCCTCCCAAATTCGTGCTTTTTTCTTTCACGGTTTCATCAACTGGTAGGTTTTCCTTATGATTTTCATAATATTGCTTGGTAATATCTATACAAGTATTCGGAGCACCGGTATCTACTATTCCTGTATATTCCAGTGCATTTAGAAATAGCTGAGTATACAATAAGTTCATATCTCCTATAAACATAGTAGGAGCATCTTCCTTATTGACCGCTACATCGGCAGGCAGTTTCAATTTCATTCTCCTTTTATTCCAATTGAATTGTATGCTACCCAACCTCCTTAACAGAGGTAATCCGATAACTAAACCGGTGGATTTCATTATAGAATCATACCTTTGCTGCTTTTCATCAGAAAGCGTATTCTTAGGAGCTAAAGCCGCAAAATCATTATAGACCACAACCACCGGAACATGCGTAAACAGTATAGACCCTATTCTTAAGGAATCGACTAAAGCCCTATGGGCACAAGTGAGCGTTCCATTTACATAGATACTATCTCCCGACAATGGCAAATCTTCTACTTTACAACTATCGGCTATAGATTTAGTCATAAATACCGCATATCCACATCCTGTATCAATCCATGTTTTCATAGAAAGTCCGTTACACTCAATAATACTGGTCAACATAGGTTCTTCCGTAAAAGTAATGGAAACTTCTTTCTTCTTAGATAGATTGGTTACTGCCATTTGAGGAATATCTATTCTCGCTTTGGGTATTTGCCGCAACCGAGAAATAACTTTTAAATGCTGTCTGGCTCCTATACTATCTTCACCGTTTAGATAAGATTTGACAATTTCCTCTACCGTATCATACGCACGTAGTTGTCCACGATAATTTCCTATGTCTAAATACAAGTCAAGCAGTCTGTTAGCAAAATACATTCTAGATTCCCTATTGCCAAAGAAGTTTGGATATTCTTTCAGCAACCTCTCCAAATAAATAGCCGAACTATCCGGTCTGTTCAAATAGCCATGCATTTTGAAAGCATAACACAACTCTAACGATTTATCAAGGGTATCCCTGCATAATTGTCTTTGTTTACGAGCTTTAAAGAATTCATTACGCGACAGCATATCTGCCAGAGTTTGTTGCTGTGAGTAAATGTCTTGCCCAATCAATTTCGTTGCATATAAACAAATAAGCACTAAAAATAATGGTAATCTTTTCATGTAAGCAATGTTGTATTTATTAATGATACTATTTCGCAATAATCTTCTGAAGCGTATATAATCCCCTCTGATTTTAAATCTTCAATCATATTAATAATTTCTACATCCATAAATTCATCTTTAACTTCGTTCAAAATATCTATTTTCAATTCATTGTAAGATTTAACGTTTTCGTTTGTCTTGTTTAAAACGAACCATTCTAATGAATCTTGACCAAATTCTATTTCATTGATAGATGTATTATTAAAATATTCTTTAAAAAGAATTGAATTACCATAGGTTATCAATTCATAACTGTAAGAGTTTCTTAAATAGAAGTCCTCAACCTGAATGAAATTATTCCATAAAGGATTTGATTTTAAATTGAACGCATCAATTATATCCAACTCTTCATCAAACTTTAAAAATGAAATAGGAAGAAAACGATCAAACATATCCCTTCTCAACCAATTGCTCGAAAAATCTATCTTTTTATAATAACGGCTAGTATTAGATATTGTCAAACGTGTCATTGTATGCCTACAAGAAGCATAATTGAGATAAAAGCGCAAATAATAAAGACTACTTATAGCCTCCATAATATCTTCCTCCGTTTCTTCTAATAGTCCTGTTATAATATTCAATCCACTGGTAGATATTTTATATTGTACTGCAAATTTTATAAAAAGAGCATTACTGGCAAACGTATTCTTTTTATTAATTTTACGCAACAAATTATTACTAGCAGATTCATAGCCAATCTGTACACATTCAAATCCAGCTAATGACATCTTCTTAATACAACTAGCACAGATACCCTTAGTTATGATTTCGGCCATTTCTATTTTAAACTCTGGATATTCCCGCTTAAGCAAAAAGAGTTGATCTAAGAAATTGTTAAAGCGCTCATAATCATTATTAATAATATCATTATCTAAAAAACTAAATGTATAAGAATGGAAATTATCAATATTAGATTTTATCTCATTGATAAGTACTTCTACATTCTTTGAACGATTTTTATATCCAGTGTTCAAATAACAAAAGTGACATCTATTCCAATGGCAACCTCGACTAGCTTCAATTGTTATAATACACTTCTCTAATTCTATTATTTTAGAAAAATCCTTTCTTTGAACAAAAAAATCACTATAATCAGGATGTGTTTCAGGTAAATTCAAATTTGCAAAAACAACTTTTCGATTTTCTGAAACAACAACTTTATCATTCTCACGATAAACTAAATTTGATACTGATTCTAAGTCACAATTTCCATGTTCTAAATGTTCCACTAACGAAAGCAAAGAATTTTCTCCTTCTCCCCAAAGCGCAAAATCAAATTGTGCAAACATCTTAAGATATTTAATGGCCGCATTCTTTGTACCCATTCCTCCTAAAATAACAACACATTCCGGGTGCTTATCCTTTAATCGGGCTGCAATGATAACAGAAACCAACCATTGGTATAAATTGGCAGAGAATCCATAATATTTTATATCAGGATTATAAATTTCATCAATACATTCATCAATTTCTTTTTCTAATAAATCCGCATATCGTTTCATGTGATTATCGAATAAAGTATCCTCTCTACCTACGAATTGTGGCTTCATTCCGATAAGATGACACTTAATTTTATTATAAGTCGATTTATCACTCATCCGTATCGATATATAGTTGAAAAATAGTAAAAGATTATTTGCTTCATCACCCAATACCCTACCATCTGTTTGCCATAGAAAATCCATCTGTAATTTAGCAAGTCTAAAATTCCAATAATAGATTTTACAACCTATTCCATGTGCTTCCAAATAAGATTTTAAGACAGAAAAAGCCGCTGCAGGCATATTCAATAAAGCAGGCGGTGCATAATTAAAAAGAAATTTAGTTTCCATTGTATATTATTTATTTTATCCAGTTCCAAGTATTTACATATTGTCTCAGTTCTTCGGGCATCATGCCACACACATGGCAATACTCTTTTTTAGTCTGATAAGCGAGTTCTTCTTTAAAATCACCGCTATTTATCCCTCGCGGATGATACAAATGATAAAGAGACCCTTTCACCCTAAATGGCGTTTGACCCAAAATACACAAACGCTTATAGCGTTCGCAATCCTCCGGTCCCCAACCGACAAAATATTCATTTTCCCAACCATACCGTTTGTATAAATCAATATTCACCATGTAAGCTCCTCCTACAGAATTATAACCGGACATCAGCACACGTGGCATATCTGAATCTGTGAGAATACGTATTTTTAGATGCTCATGAAAACAATGCGCAAAAAAACTATTTATATGCCAAAAACGGCCATCATAGGGATAAACCATGACCACATTTGCATTAAGAAGCTTTTCATAGGCCTCATTAACTTGCGGAACAGGGACAATGACATCCGTATCCCAAACAGCTGCCAATGGAGTAGAAGCCATAGAAAACATCCTGTTTATATAATGAGTGCGGTGGAATATAGAATTCTCATCATACACAAATTCATACACAAGCCCGGGAATACGTGGCAATTTAGTTAAGTGCTGCCTTTTGTCTGCTTCCAATATGATATAATTAGTAGCTATATGCCTTGAATAGAATTTCAACAAGCTTAGCAAATTATGCATCCTATAAGTGGAATCAACACGTATAGGGATACAAAAAGTCAGATGTCGTAAATCTTTTTTCATTTAATAGATTTTAAGTCTTTATAAATTCAACAGGCCATACCCCCAACCACATAACATGGTGGTGTCAATACAGTTGCTGCCTATTTCTTTTTTAATACGTTGTTCATAATCCGGATATCTATCACAATATTGTTGAAAAGTAGATGTGAAAAGTGACGGGAGATTGTACAACATACTATAAAAGCCTATCTCACTCATAAAATGAAACAGCTTCTCTTCACACATGCTTGGCAAATTAGTAGGACTACTCTGCAAAAAACGGAAAACAAAATCATCAACCGGAGTTTGCTTTTGTACCTGACTATAGAGTTCCGAGCTATACTCTATTAATGTAGAAGTTTGTGTCGGGCATATTCCCATTTCATCCACTCGAAGAAGATAGTACAAAATAGAATGTAACACAGACAAAGGCATATCCTTAAAAGAGTACAAATACCCAATATCACATTTCATCAATCGCTCACATTCATCAATCAGCTTAATAAGAAGTTCGTCTACCATATAGCGTGACGGTAAACTCTCCTCTACATGAAGTTGCAGCATGTATATGCCCATAGAAAATAATCGGTCTTCCTTATTGAGCAACAAAGGGAATGAAGCAGAACTCTCCATATAGTGATTGGCTATAGCAGTATAGAGATATTGTGTATTTTCATCCAAAGCCAATATCTCGTTATGCGACAAATAGCGAATCATCCACCCTACTCCTAACATTCCGTCAAACAAGCCTAATGAAAGTCCAGGCAATTCCTTCAACACATCCGAGAATAAAGCAGAAAACAGCTTTCTTCCTTTATGAACTCTTCTCTTTTTCAGATAAGGGGCAAGAAATAGACAAACACCAACTTTTCCACCTTTTAGCCCAACTGGTAATGACGAACAGTCCTCCTGCATTATCTTATCAAAAATATAAGTTGATAAATCTTTCATAATCCCCTATGTTTAAGTAAATGTTTATTAACCATATTGAGCAACATATCAGAGATACCTGACTCTACTTTACGTGCAAACAAGCAATCAGAAGTAACTATGCTTTCCCAAAATGCCACATTCAAGACAAATGGAGAAGGAGCATGCTCACCCCATAGAATATAGCGCAAATTATCATTCTGCACATTCTGCCTGAAAGGAGAATTCAATATTACCGTATGAAAGAATGTTTCATCCGGTGCGAAAGTGTATTTAAGCCTATTATAAAAAGTCCGTTGCTGTTTCCTGTTGTGAATAACATACCGTGCACAATCCCCCGTAATGGATATCCAATTAGAGCCACCATACAGTTGTTCAAATTGATTAGGGACACATCTTCTATAACCTATCAGCTTTTGGACATAAATAGCACAATCTGCAATCCAAGCCCCTACAGGTGTGCGGCAATCCAACAAATTGTTCAGACGAAAATAAGCGAACCTATCAAAAGTGCCATGTTCCCACTTTTGTGAAGGCAAAGGCATATATTCAATAAATTCTAGTCCTTTATGCATTTCAAAGAAATGATTGATATAGTCCACGTTCTTTATCGGATAATCTTGACCACTCATAAAGTGAACATAGTTATACCTCCCTCCTTTTAGTATTTCTTGCAACAAAAAAAGTTCTGCTTTCAATATATTAAAACCACCCCAATATATTCTATATCTCCGGTAAATGCCTTTTACTTGTTGCATGTTCTTTAAGCGTATGATATCGTGTTCAGAAACCTTGCTTTTCTTATCCATGTGAATATAAAAGAAAAAGGAAGAATCAGAAAAGCAATCCAATAGCCTTATCAGTTGCTTCATATCCTTGTGCCAAAGAAGTAATACTGCGTGATTCATGCCTTTCCTATTTTTTTATTTCTTTTATTATTTCCTATCAGATTATTCAGCAATCCATACCCTAAACCACATAATACACCTATATCGAACGTCCCATTTCTTATTTTATTTGGCAGATTAATAAAAAAATCAGGATACTTCCGATATGCCTGTAGCCATGTAGAGTGGAATAAATTCGGAATATCATAAAGCATAGAATAAAGTCCAAGAGCACCCATAAATTGGAAAAGTTCTTTTTCATCAAAATCTTTGGGTATTGAAGCTGTTTCATTATGCAAAAGATAATGAAAAATATACTGGTCAGCAACACAGTCTTTGCGAAGCTCCTCGTAAAGCACAGGAGTATAAAACAACAGTTGTCGCGTAAGAAAAGGACAAAGGCGCATCTTGTCAAGTTCCAACAGAAAGAATTGTACGGAATGTAATGTCGTTAAAGACATTTTAGTAGGTGCATATATATACTTTATAGTCTGCGTAAGTATCTTCTCACTCTCGTCCAATAAAATGAGTAGTCTTTCATTTTGTACATAATGTTCAAAAGAATTTTCCCACGAGTTGCACTGTAACATATAGATTCCTGTTGAAAAGAGTTGGTCTTCATATATAATTTGTATAGGGGTAGAAGAGCGAAGAGCCATACATTCAACAATTCCAGTGAAACAACGCCGTTTGACTTCAGCACTTTCTTGCAATATGCCCTGATTAGATAAATAACGCAAAGTCCAATATACCCCTAACCGTCCGTATAATAAACTTTCCGAGAAAGTATCTACACCTTTCAAGGCCTGCGCCAAAATAGTTGTTGATAAATCCCTAGCCCTTTTATCTCTGCGAAACTCTGAATATTGTGCTAAAAAAATGGCTATTCCGATAAAACCATCTTTCAGACTATAGGTCAACTTTGTCCAATCCGCACAAAGCAACTTATCATGAATAGAAGCCACTAAAACTTTCTCCATAGTATTAACTGTTTGAGTACAAATAAAATGAGAATTTACTGTAATCATGTAGAATTATAATTCAATTAGGCAGTATATAAAGACTAATCAGTTGATTAATCTTAAATTCTCCTTTTATGAGCATATATTCTACTCAATACAGTTCATTTTATTGTTCACATACTTTTTCTCTGAAAATTATTCCATTTCCATCGGTATCATTTTAAGATAAAAATAGAACATCATTATAGGATTTAAGCATTAAACATGCTCACAAATGAAGGAGAAAAACAATAAAAAGAAAGAGAATTAAACACAAAACGCATGAATACAAATCCGGGACAACCGGATATGTATTCACACAGTTTGAAAAAGTAATTTATAAAGAACGATTGGGAAATGCCCGATAAATAATTACCGGTTTTGAATAAATCGCTCCAAATATTCCGTCGGCAACATGCCGAACTCTTTTTTGAAACAGGAACTGAAATACTTAGGGTCATTAAATCCGACGACATAAGCCAGTTCTGAAATCCGAAGGGTGCTTCCTTTTTCCTCCATAATACGGCACGCTGCTTTTAAACGTATATTCCGAATGAAAGCGGAAGTATTCAATCCGGTCAAAGACTTTAGTTTCTTATATAAAGTGGATCTGCTGGTACCCATTTCTTCCACAAAACGGGTTTGGTCGAATTCACTGTCTTCCAGATGCCGGTTGACGCAATCAATGGCGCGCTGCATGAAATCTTCGTCCAAACTTGTGTAGTTCAACTCTTTCACCTCAAACACCAACTGATTCTTAAAATCCTTTGCCGTGCGCTCTTTCGATTTCAGCAAATTGCGGATACGGGCATGCAATACCGCCAAGTTGAAAGGCTTGCTGATAAAAGCATCTGCCCCCACCTCGTATGCCTCCGCACGTTCTTCCTCTTTCGTCTTTGCGGTAAGCAGAATCACGGGGATATGACTGATTTCAAGATTATTTTTCACATACTTACAAAGTTCAATGCCGTCCATAACGGGCATCATCACATCGGTCACAATCAAATCCACCTCCTCATTCTCAACCACCGTGACGGCTTCCTGCCCATTTTCTGCGGTCAGCACATTATAATCGCGATGCAGCAAACGCGTCATGAGTTGCAGTAATTCTTCATTATCCTCTACTACCAGAATCGTATGCGCCTTGACTTTTTCCGCCGAAGTACTTTCAGCGGTATCCGCCGATGTATCTTCTTCATTGGTTACAATCGTTTTTTGTACAGGTAGCACTGCTTCCTCATCAATCTGCTCTTCTTTAAAATAAGAGCGGTTGATAGGTAACGTCACTATAAATTCCGCTCCCTGCTTCACGTCACTTTCCACACAAATACTTCCTCCGTGCAGTTCCACCAAATCTTTGGTCAGTGAAAGTCCGATACCCGTTCCTATGGTATTGTATTTACGATAATCCCCCTCATAAAAACGCTGGAACAACGTTTTCTGCTTTTCTTTGGAGATGCCGCTACCATTATCCTTGACGCGCAATTGTACAAAGTCCTTATTATCGGTGTAAGAAAGAGTCACCTGTATATATCCTCCCTCCTGATTATACTTGGCCGCGTTCGACAACAGGTTATACAAAATCTTGTCAATCTTGTCCGTATCGAAATAACCGGTAATTGACTCAGGATTACAAAGCACGGAGAAGTGCATCTTCTGTTTATTAATCAAGGGTCTGAAAGCTTCTGTTTCATTCTTTACGAAGGCAGCTATATCGCCGGGAGAAACCCGGAGTTTCAAGTTACCCGTTTCCACCTTGCGGAATTCAAGTATCTGCTGAAGCAGACGAATCAGACGGCTGATGTTACTGGACATCACCGTATAAAGGTCATTGTAGCCCGGCGCCTGCATCTTCAGTTCATCCACCGTAGCAGAAATAATAGTAAGCGGAGTCAGCAACTCATGCGTAATATTGGTAAAGAACTGTAGTTTGGCATGATTGAGTTCTTCCGCTTTCGACTTTTCCATTTCGCGCAGGCGCAATTCATTGCGCAGCAACATTCTGTTTTTGGCAACGCGGAATACAAAAAGAACAACGACAATGACCATACAGGTATAAATAAGGTAAGCCCACCATGTAGCCCAAAATGGTGGCAAAATCTCCACCTCCATTTCACGTATTTCTCCACTCCACACTCCATTCTCATTGGTTGCCTTTAGCCGGAAAGTATAAGTCCCGCTCTTCAAATTATTATAATAAGCAAAGCGCCGGTTGGCATCGGTATATTGCCAATCCTTGTCGAACCCCACCAGCTGATAAGCATAACGGTTCAATTCTGGGTTCCGATAAGTGAGAGCGGCAAATTCTATACTGAAATTATTATATTTATCAGGAAGCGTTATTTTCTGTGTAAACGGAGGTGTAACAGGCGATATCCTGTTCCGCACATCCGGCTCCAAGGAAGCCAGTGAACGGTTGAATATCTTAATGTCCGTTATCAGATAGGTCACACTTTCATCTTTTCCTTCCAGCGCCACCGGCATAAAACTGTTATAACCTTTGTTTCCTCCAAACAACAATTCTCCGTCTCTCTTGCACGAAGAATGCGCAATGAAGTAATTGTCCTGCAAACCATCGGCTGTTGTATAAACACGAAGGCCTGATAATGCTCCGTTCGCCGGAGCATAAAGTTTCATCAATCCGGCATTGGTACCCATCCACAAATTGCCTTGACCGTCTTCTTCAATGGAAGAAATCATGTCGCTGGGAATGCCATATTCACGATTTTTTCCTTCAAAGCTGCCTTTTTCACGCTGATACAGATATAATCCTCCGCCTTCTGTTCCCGCCCATAGCCTACCAGAACTATCCAATCGCAAACAAAGCACGGTGTTCACCGCCAATCGTCCGTTACTTAGACTATAATTAGTATACTTCAACGTCTCAGGATGCGAAATGTCACCATAAACATGTATGATACCGCAATTTCCCGTAGCTACCCAAATGCTTCCGTCCGTATCTTCCACGATATCCCTTACATGATACCAACCTGCCACCCTTCCATCTTCAAAAGGCAATGTCCCGAATTTGTAAAAGCCACCATCAGCACGGCTTACTCCCATACCGCCCCGGCAACCGGCCCAGCAATTGCCACGACTGTCTTCATAGAGTGCCGACACGCAGCTTGAATAAAGATAAGGGGTACTCCATTCCGTCATCACCTGCACCTTCTCTCCTTTTTTATAAATCAGGATACCCCCATCGTAAGTACCAAACCACAATTCACCGTTCCTACGCTGGATAATCGTGTTAATGGTAGGAATCTTTGATATGTCCGAGAATTCAGGAATACGTGAGAAAAAAGATAATTCCCCCGTAGCATTGTCTTTACGTGCCAGTCCGTAACTCCCAATACCCATCCAGAGGTTCTTTTCCGAATCGGAAAACAATGCACGCACAGCGGTACTGGGCACTTCATCTTTCGTCAAATCCAAAGAATGGAAAGCGAACAGTGACGGTTTGGTGTTCACCATCAGTACACCGCCTCCAATAGAGCCCACCCAGATGTTTCCGGAACGGTCACGCATCAGACTGTTTATTTCATCACACGGTATGTTATAACGGGAATTACGTGATTTATAATTGATAAAACGTCCGGGAGTTTTCCTGTCCATAATGCTGATTCCGCTTCGTGTACCCACCCAAAGTGTGTGTGTATGCACATCCTCCACAATATCATAAACGATATTGTCCGACAAACTGGTATCATCGCCCGGTCGGTGCGAATATTCGGTATAACACACCCTATCCATATCCTTGGGATTATTCAGCAGGAAAAGACCGCAATCCCATCCTCCTACCCAGATATGCCCATCGGAATCCTGATAAATGACATGCGCCGAGTTTTGTTTGTTTAATTTGGGATAAGCAAAAAAACGGTTCGCAATCGGCGAATACCGCATAAGTCCGCCGTCCCATGTACCTATCCATACGTCGCCATCGGTATCTTCATATAAAGACTTGATGGAAGTACGGGGTAGCACCCCGCCCGTGAGTTTAGCATCGTATACGACAAACGTGTCTTTTTCGGCTACATATCGGCACAAACCATAATCCGTACCAACCCACACCTTCTCGTCACTCGTCACCAGCAGGCACGAAACCGCATTATTCGGTATATCGGGAACCACAAAATAACGTATTTCTCCCGTCTTCTTATCCAATACATTCAACCCTTCCTGTGTACCAATCCACAAGCGGTTGTCGGCATCATCAGCCATACAATAGACATTATTGTTAGTAAGTAACCCCGGAGTATACAGATTGGATTTATAGATAGTGGACTGATAACCATCGTATTTGCAGAATCCATAACGGGTGGCAATCCATATAAACCCCTCCCTGTCTTGGTATATTTTCTGTACCTCGTCAGCAGGCAGTCCCTGGCGTGTAGAAAACTGTTTGAAATTCAGATGGGAAATAATATCAGTATCCGAAGCCCAAGATACAGCAACTCCTCTAAGTAAACAAACCAACAAAAGAGCATACTTATAAAGAAAGCCGGGAATTAGTATTTTTTTCATATATGACCAGATATTAGGAAACGTGGCAAATATAGCAAATTTACATCTATGCCTAGGAGGAATTATAGTCCTTTTTTGTCTGTATAAACTTTTAGCCCCCAAAAATAATCACTTGGTTCGCATTCTTTGAAACCAAGTGATTATAAACAAGTAAGATTGTTGCAGTTTACGGAACAGAGAGCGTCAAGCGATAAACTTCAAACGAACGGGGTTGCAGCTCCAGACTCAAAGACTGTGCTTTTACTTTTACAGGGCGAACGCGGGGAAGTAATACTTCCTGTTCCAATGTGTTTACCGCTTTCAAGTCACTACTCTGCATATAAGTACACGAACCGGACAAAAGCCGGCGTTTCTTCAGCCCGTTGAAATCTATCCGTACCTTTGCCGGAGAACTTCCCACGTTAACAAATTTCAAGATGACTTCTCTTGTAGGTGCATTCAACGCAGCAGTGGCATAAAGACTGTCTTTACCTGCCACAGGGTTTCCGTCCATTTGCAAAGGAAGCACATCGGTACCCGCATTCATGCCATACATCTGCTGCACATAGTAGTTGGGAGTACGCATCATACGAAGATTATCGAACCAGATAAGGTCCGGGTTCCACTGCCATGCATCCACGTGGGCAAATAGAGGAGCGTATGTTGCCAGATGCACCACATCGGCATTCCGCTCCAGCCCCGTCATGAAAGCCGCTTCGGAAAGGGCTGCCAAAAAGTTGTTGGCTTTTCCCGTAGCATGGTCATGGGAAGCATACTCACCGGCAAACACTTTCGGCCCCTTACGGTCGTAATTATCATAGCGGGTAGCGTTGGCAAGGAACCATTCGGGCGCCATGTAGTAGTGTTCATCTACTAAATCCACGCCGATACGCTTCATTTCAGGCCAAAGGTAATCGAACTTGTCACCATCGGCACTGGGACCGGAAGAACCAACTATCTTCACGTCAGGATACTGTGCGCGGATGGCTTTAGTGAAGACCTCAAGACGCTCGGGATAGACTTTTCCCCATTGTTCGTTGCCGATGCCAATCATTTTCAAGTTGAAAGGTTCGGGATGCCCCATTTCAGCACGAACCTTTCCCCATTTGGAGGTAACGGCACCATTGGCGAATTCAATCAAGTCGAGGGCATCTTGCACGTATGGAGCAAGTTCACTCAAGGGAACCACTTCATTACTTTCGTATTGGCAAGACAACCCGCAACTCACTATCGGAAGAGGTTCCGCGCCAAGGTCCTCGCTTAGCAGGAAATATTCGTAGAAACCAAGTCCCAAGGTCTGGAAATAATCGGGGAAAGCCTTATACTTGAACGTATAGTTCCAGCGATTTTCGTTCAACGGGCGGTTCTCTACCGGGCCTACGGAGTTTTTCCATTGATAGCGGGTGGCAAGGCTGTTCCCTTCGATGATGCAACCGCCGGGAAAACGAAATACTCCAGGATTCAAATCATAGAGTGCCTGAACCAAGTCGGCACGCAAACCGTTCTCCCTATTTTTCCAGGTCTTCACCGGAAAGAGTGAGATGTGATCCATATCAACCGTGCCTTCCGTCAGCAATACTATACGCAGGCGCGAATGGGCGTCGGTGAAGGGAGACTTAAGGACAACCGTCTGCTTTTGCCAGCTATCGCCACTGATTTCGATTTCTTTCTTCAAAGGGTTTTCACCGTTGGAGTTCACCAACTCGATGGAGAGTTTCATGGGACGTGCATCAGGGGTACGGGTGTAAGCGGTGAAACGATATTCCTCGCCTTGCTTCAGGCCGATGCCGCGATAGCCTTCGTTGTCAAGTCCGGCGCGCAGCAGACTACCGTCATTGACAATGCGCACGTAGTGGGGATTACGGTCGAAGCAGGGTTGTACGTCCTGCACCGTCACATTGCCGAAGGGCACCCAGCCGACAAAGGGTTGCGGGAACTCAAAGGAACGGTTCTTCACCAGTTCGGCATAGAGTCCGCCGTCGGCACCAAAGTTGATGTCTTCGAAGAAAATGCCGTACATCGTGGGTTGTATCTTGGCTGTCGGCCGGGACACATCGACGGTCATCATACACTGTGCCTGCGCACCCAGGGCGCAGGAAAGCAAAAAGGTTGTAATCAGTTGTTTCATATTATCAGCATTAATGTTATTTTAGAAATTAAGCGCCGGTAGCTCCTCCTGCAAATAACCGTTTATTCACCAGCCGAAGCAGCTCCCACTTCCATCGGTAACCATACCTCCATCCGGCCTTCACCGCGATGCGCCCAGGCATAATAAGGAATCAGCGTCAGCTTCACATCTTTTGTAGCCAAGCGCCCCGTGATGGCAGCTACGTCCGCCATCCCCGAATACATGTACTCCGCACGCACGGCATGTCCCACAGCCTCATCCTGCTCCAACACAGGCTTATGCGATTGCAAATAAATATCCTTGCGCGCCGTGGTACCACGTGCGTCAAGAAAGAACTTTGCTTGATTAAGGTACTTCTTATCTCCCGTCACGGTATAGAGGCGCACCAATGCCATTTCGGCAATCTGGTGTCCGGGAATCACACGCTTCTGCCCGGTGCCTTCTCCGATATTTTTGCATACACAATCGGCATAACGGATGGCTATATCCAGGAAGTTGCGCTTGCCCGTAGCCTGATAGTGGGCCACGGCACCTTCCACCATGTGTCCCAAATTATAAAACTCATGACTCAAATTTTCCACTTCCGACCAGCGTTCCGGTCCCGACCAGTTGTGCGGATGCTTGGGATTCATCGTACGGGCAGTGTAAAGATACCCGTCCGGTTCCTGGGCAGCGGCAACGATTACCAATACGCTGTCAATATACCTCTCTAGCTTCTTGTCCGGATAAGCCTGCAAAGAGTAACTGGCACCTTCAATCGTCTTATAGACGTCAGTATCGTCGAAAGAAAAGCCGCCTACCTTATAGGTTTCGCTGGGATTGGCCGCCTTCACAAAGTTTTCATACCGTCCCGTCTCCTCGCATTTGCTGAAAGCCAGCGGAATGGTCACCTCGCGGTTTGCCCGGAGGCGTTGCCCCCAGAAGTTGTCCGTCACCTTGACAGAAGTGAAAGATACCGGGTCGATAGGATAGCCCGAATACAACGTCTGCTGTTTTTGTGCCGACGTGCTGCCAGCCATGGCTGCAACAAATGCCAACGTCAATACTTGTTTCATGGTAGTTTTTTTATTTCTTCTTATCTATATTCTGATGGATACGTATCACCGTAAACGAGTAAGCGGGCATGGCGTAGGCAAACTCCCCGCCGCCGATGTTGAAGGCTGACGTCGTGGAACGGGCATACTTGTCCTTCGGGTTGCCCGCCAGGAGCGTCTTCACCGCTGAAGGGTTCTGTAACTCCACGCCCTTCAGACAGACTTTGGAGGGAACCTCCACCGGAAGTAGGTTCACCAGCTTCACTATGTAGTCGCCTGTGATGTCGTCTTTCACCACCGAAACACCGATGCGCTTGCGAACAGTATCACGGTCATTGTCCAACTTGACAGCGGAAGGCAAGTAATCCGTACCGGCATTCTGTCCGTACATCTGTTGCGTATAG
This sequence comes from uncultured Bacteroides sp., assembly GCF_959029255.1. Classification (GTDB taxonomy): domain Bacteria; phylum Bacteroidota; class Bacteroidia; order Bacteroidales; family Bacteroidaceae; genus Bacteroides. The sequence goes on from NZ_CAUFUE010000002.1 coordinate 52,336, forward strand.
TAGCCCACAGTGGGCTTCACCTCCGTATTATTGAAATAAATCAAGTCGGGATTCCACTGCGTATGTCCTTCCTTTGCCAGCAACGGAGCGTATGAAGTCATCTCCACTACATCGGCATTGCGCTCCACAGAGGTCAGGTAGAGGGCTTCCGCCAACGCCGTCTCGATGTTATTGGGGCGTCCGGGCAGGTGGGCGGCATATTCGCCCAGATAGACTTTGGACTTCGTGCGGTCGTAGCGGTCGTAATAGTCTTGGTTGTGAATCATCCAGCCCGGAGCCACGTAATAGTGTTCATCCACCATGGGCACGCCGAGTTCTGTGGCAAGGCGCCATCCTTCGGCATAGTCCGTGCCTTCGTAAAAGGGGCCTACCGTTCCGATAACCGTGATTTCGGGATACTTTTCCTTGACGGCTTTGTATATCATGGCAAAGCGCTCTTCAAACACTTCAGTAATCATGTCCTCGTTGCCTATGCCGACATACTTCAAGTTGAAAGGTTTGGGATGGCCCGCCTCGGCGCGCTTCTTCCCCCACACGGTTCGGCGTGCATCGCCGTTAGCATACTCTATCAAGTCCAGCACATCCCGGATATAGGCTGGCATCTCTTCCATGCGGATACCACCCTGCTGGCCATAGCGCAACAGTTCCCCGTTGGCACCCTGCGGACAGTTGTCGGCATAATGCGTGTGTGTACCCGAGTTCTGGCACGGCACTCCTGCCGCCAGTACCGGCAAAGGCTCGGCGCCCATATCTTCGCAAAACCGGAAGTACTCGAAATACCCTAGTCCACGTGTCTGATGATAACCCCACAAATTGCGCAACGGCTTGCGGGCTTCGAGCGGACCGATGGAACCTTTCCAGTCGTAGATGTTGTCGATGCCGTCACCATGAGCCACACATCCGCCGGGAAAGCGGACAAAGCGCGGATGCAGGTCGGCAAGCGTCTGTGCCAAGTCGGCGCGCAGGCCATTTTTATGTTTGCAGAAAGTATTCTGCGGAAACAAGGAAACCATGTCCAGGTGCAGTGTCCCCTCCCATTGCGGACAAACAGCCAAACGGGCATCGGTGGCATCGGCCGTAGCTGTGAGCACCGCCGTCAGCTTCTTCCACTTCCTTGAACCGACATTGACAGAGGCGCGTGCCAGCTCCTTGCCCTCCTTGTCCAGCAGACTGACGAGTACCCGCCCGCCACGGTTGCCTTCCGGCACTCGGGCAAATAAGGAAAAATCATACTTCTCGCCCCGCTTGACGGAAACCCCGTCGAAACCGGAGTTTACGAAAGCCGTTACACCCGGATTCTTTACATAGAGCGCAGCGTAGTGCGGATTATTGGGGTGCAGCGGCGCTACGGTGTCAATGGCAAAAGCCGCATCGACCTCTGGATTCCGAGGAGTGCCCATCGTGAGCAAATCCCAAGCGTACGTGCCGTCCCAGCCTTGGCGCGCACCATCCCGGGCGGAGTACTCAAAGTCGCGGTTCTGTACCAGCTCTGCATACAGTCCTCCGTCCGCAGCATAATTGATATCCTCGAAGAAGATACCTATCAGATGCTTGCTGATGGGCTTTGCATGTTCCGTATCCACTTCAATGGTTGCTTCCACCGGCTTCAGTCCGGCAAAGCGGACAGAGTCTTCCTCGGTACGTTCGTCATGGAGCGATTGGCGGTACTTCCTATGTTCGGCAAAGGAAATGATGCGCTGCACCGTGGCGTATGCCACGCGCTGCATCCAGCCCTGCTGTGGGATACAATTCAGCAGAATTTCCTTCCGCACGGCGGGGTAGACTTCTGCGGGCTGATATTCGGCAAGACGGGAACGGTCGAAGTATTTCTGCGCTTTCCATTCCAGCAAATCAGGGGACTCTACGTATGCTAGGGAGTTCTTGCTTTCCGTCAGTTCCCAGATGCAATGCCAGTAGCCATCGGCACGGGTCTGCATCAGGTGTGGTTTCAGCATCCGCTTCATCTGTCCCCAAGGGCCGAAGTCCGAGTTGACAAAGGAGTCGCCTTCTGCCACGCTGAACCACCGGTTGCCATCGGGGCTCCAGGCAAGCTTCAAGCCGCCACTGCCGTCAACATGGGAATAGGAAAAAAGGTAGACTGAATCGGGTTCATTCGTCACTTCATTCGTTCTAGCCTGCAAAGGAATGGCCAGTGTCAAAAACAAACACAAGAACAAGAATTTCAAGAATTTATCCATAGTATTAAATCAGTTTTAATTAGTTACATTTAATTCAAGGTTTGCAATCAGTCATATAATCAGCCCTATTCTGTCGTATAGTGAATAGGGGTATTCTTCACTTCACGATTACCGCCCCTCCCTTCGGCTGAACTGTAAGTTGCAGACAGCCGTCGGCCTTTATCTTCTGTAGTTTCAGTTGTGGCAGCATCTTTTTGTCATCACTATAGAGAGACACCTCTTGCCCTTCCAGCGCAGGATTGCACAGTTTCAGTCTCAACGGTTCGTCCGTTGCATTGATAGCGGCAATATACCACGTGTTGCCATGGCGGCGGGCAAGAACAATATATTTTCCGGGATATCCCTCTATGAAACGGGTCTCATCCCAAGTAGTGGGCACTTGCTTCATAAAGTCCAGGCAGATTTGCGGAGCATCTGTCAAGTTATTGGGAGCCAAGGCGAAGTTCTGGACGGGATTTTGGAAAAGCACCGCCGTTGCCAGCTGGAAGATGTCCGTGGTGCGGCGCGTGGTGCCGCCATCATTGCCACGGTTCAGGCGTTTGTTCAGGAACACGCCGCCAAACTCCATGCAACCCACCGCATTGCGGATGAAGGGATGCAACGTGGCATTGAACGCCTCGTTATCACAGAAGTGCTGGTTGAACACCAAATTTTCCGACGCCAACACCGCCTCGCTGCCCACGTAGTTAGGGTACATCCGCTCCCAGCCGCGCGGCAGCGTACAACCGTGAAAGATGACCATCAGCCCGTAGTCGTCAGCGTCGCTCAGTATTTCTTCGTACAAACGCATCGTCTCCTGCTTGTCACCGCCAAAGAAATCCACCTTGATGCCTTTCACGCCCAAACTCTGCATCCAGCGCATCTCTTGCTTACGAATTATAGAGTTGTCCATTTTATTGATGGGGCTTTGCTCAATGTCGTTCCAATAACCGCTGGAGCTATACCACAAGAAAACCTCTACCCCTTTGCTGCGGGCGTACTTGACGAACCGCTCCATACGGTCGCGGCCGATGTTGTTGTCCCACCAGTTGTCTATCAGCACATATTCGTAGCCCATGGAGGTTGCCAAGTCCACATACCTCACTTGGTCGTCGTAATTGATGCTGCCGTCCTGCCACAAAATCCAGCTCCATGTACCACGCCCCATCCTGTAGTCGTGCGTGGCTGCATAGCGCGGTTCCACCACGTCCCAGGGGACAGTGGTTTCCACAATTGGTTTCAAGGTTTCACCCACCGTCACCGTACGCCATGGTGTAGCCCCCGGCAGGGCAAAGGCAGGCGCCACCGTACCGTTGCCGTTGTTTTCCTCCGGCATGGGAAAAGCAACGCGATACACGCCGTTGTCCCAATCACTCAACCGCGAACCGCAATAGCGGCTGTCCACTCCGGTTTCGCTGACCAGCACCCAGCCGTCATCCCCTACCCTAAACAGGCAAGGGAACGTATATCCATGTCCATAGCCCGAACGCTCGCTCATTGGGGCATCGACCTTATATTCTTCTTCGTAACTGGGTTTGGTACGCTTCCATCCTATCATGGCGTCACTCTGCGGACAGAGGAAAGTAGTAGTTTGCGCCGGAAAGCGGAAACCTGTCCTCTCGCTGTTCACTGTGACACTTCCTTTCCCTCCCTCTCGCGGCAAGGTGTAACGGAAAGCGACATCATTGTTGCTCACACGGAAGGTTATCTGCATGTTCTTACCCTCACTGTTGGCGAAAGAGCAAAGCAGTTCGTTTGCCCGGTAATGAATGCGCGAAGCTTTGATTCTGGATTGCTCGTAGACTGTATCGAGCGCAGTAATCTTGTGTTCCTTCAGTTCCAATCCCTTGTAGAAATCTCCTACGTTTGTCTCTATCCCCAAAGGTGAAGATTCAAGCATTTGTTTTCCATTATAGGTGATGGCGTAGAACACTTCACCGTTATCCGACAGACAGAATACAGTAAGTTGTAATTTTCCATCCGGACCATAAACAGATACATCTTTCGCTACCGTCGTTCCTACAACTGCAAACAGCAAGACAAGCAATTTCAATCTATTCTTCATGGTATTATATTTCGTCATTCAAAATCAAAAGGTAGGCGTCACCAACTTGATAGTACCGTCTTCATTAAACTCCATCCGGTCTATGCAGACTTCACGATGAACACCGGGACCGTCTTTCAGATACCATTTATTGATACGGTGATAGACGATAATCCACTCATCCTTACCGGGAATCTGCAACACGGAATTATGCGCAGGACCATAAATTTCTTTCTCCGGACGCTGAATCAGTACAACGGGTTGCTTGGCAACTTCAATGGGACCGAGTGGTGATTTTGACGTACCGTATGCCACATGATAATTGGGTGAACCGGTATCGTCTACCGACCACATAAAATAGTAAAGCCCGTTGCGATAAAAGACGTAGGGAGCCTCACGGTAAGCATAATCTTGCAAAGTTCCTCCTTCGGGAGTCATCACGGTTATCGTCTTCTTCTTGATGGAAACCATATCCTTGTTCAGTTCGGCACCTGCCATATAGCCGTTTCCCCAGTAAAGATAGCTTTTCTTTGAAACCGGATCGGTGAAGACATCCACGTCTATCTGCTGACCTCTTCCCACAGGCGATTCCGTAATCAATGGATGTCCCAAATCAACAAAAGGACCGGTTGGCGAATCAGCCATGGCTACTCCTATCTGTTTTCCTCCGCCGTTCGCAGGGTTTCCACTGTAATAGAAGAAGTACTTGTATTTTCCTTTGACCTTCTTTTCCTCTATGCACGGCGCCCATGCATTGCCGTTTGCCCAAGGTACCTGTTCGGACTTCAAGTCCAACATCACTCCTTCATCCTGCCAATCTTTCAAATCCGTCGATGAGAAAACCGTAAAATACCAGCCTCCCCAACCCGGTTGGCCGTCGGTGGTGGAATAGATATAATATTTCTTAGTCTGATTGGAATACAATATCTCGGGGTCGGCATGGAAACCCGGCAATACGGGATTGCAAGGCAACTCCCCTAACTCTTCCGGTTTGCCCCATTGCTCCGTGATACGTTTCAATTCACTGCGCGTAATAGGAATAACCGTTCCATGACGCGGATGGAAGTTCATTTTCACTTCGCCATCCACCACTTTGAAGTTCTTCAGGTCGGTGGTTTCCGTAAATTGGTACTTACCCTTCATATATACGTCATACATCAATATATACTTATCCTGATTGATGAGTTTGAAGGTACCGGCTCCTTCCACAGCATCGGTTGTCTGCTGTTTATAATCAGGCTCTTCTTCCCACCTGCCTGAGGTGAGAGAGCGGGTGGTTGCCACCTTGATGCCATTTCCATGACCTTCTGTCTTGTAAAACAAGTGAAAGACACCTCCTTTATAAACAATATCGCCATCAATGCACGATTTTCCATTCTTAGGAAGAAACAAAGGTTTGGGCTCACCCACCAAGTCCGTAAACTCATCATTGGCGTATGCATAATAAATCACATCCGGTCCGTTTCCATATTTCATAGACCAATAAACCATATATTTACCGGATTCCGGGTCATAAATCGTCTGAGGAGCCCATACTCGTTTCAAGTCTTCCTGACCGGCATAACGCTTCTGCATGTTTATAACGGAGTGTGACCAGTGAACCAAATCATCCGATTTTAGTAAAATCATGGCACGATTGGAATCCCATCCATTGGCGGAAACCATGTCTGTCAAAACCATATAGAATGTCTTTCCATCTTGGCAACGCAGGACATGAGGATCACGCACCCCGCCGGTTGAACTGATTACTTTTGAGTCAAGCACGGGTTTATTATCATTCAGTGCCCAATAAGTATATCCATCCATACTGACGGCATAGCATACAGCCTCTTCATTGATATGGTTGCCTGTAAAATAGGTAAACAAGTAAGCCACATAATCTTTCTCGGGAAAAGGATTGGCTTGCGCGTATCCCGGAGCAACAGACAGTAACAGTAATACTGCCAACAGCCTCATTCGGTAAATGTTTTTCATTGGTATAGTCATCATATTTCTACTATTAAATCCTGGTTATCGGGCATCTAAGAAACGTACCATTTCTGAAGCAGCCAGCAGGAAAGCGCCTACTCCGAAATTAGTCGTAGAATTAGCATCTACAACTTGTCCGGGAATGGCTTTTTCACCGATGGGTTGCACATAACCTACACGTCCGTCGGGCTGCACAGCTACGGTTGTCAGGTAATTCCATGCTTTCATCACCGTCGGTTGATAGGTCTTCCTGTCTAAAATGCCATTGTTTATCCCCCATAGCAATCCGTATGTAAAGAACGCCGTGCCACTGGTTTCCGGTCCGGGAGCATGTTCCGGGTCGAGCATACTACGAGTCCAGTATCCCTCTGGTTGTTGACAATCAGCCACCGCTTTTGCCATAGTTTGGAAGCGTTCCAAATACTCCTGACGATACCGGTCTGTTTCAGGCAAGTCTTTCAGGACTTTCGCCAGAGCAGCCAGTACCCAGCCGTCGCCGCGCGCCCAAAAGTCTTTCTTTCCATTCACACTTTTATGCTTGGGATAAACATATTTGGCGTCACGATAATACAAACCGGCATCCGCATCGTACATGATATTGTTGGCATAAGCCCAATATTCATGCAGCTTCTCCAGATATAATGGGTTCTTAGTCAATTTATACATCTTGGTCATCACCGGCATCACCATGTAAAGTCCGTCAGCCCACCACCAATAATCATTCTTATCTGTGCTCATCTGATACTCCATCACCTCACGGGCACGGGCTATTTTCTGAGAATCGGGTTTTACCGAATACAAATCGGCATATACCTGAAAACAAATCTGATAATCACCGAAAAGTACATATTCATCGCTTTCGCCATAACTGTATTTCCACTCGTCCTTGTTATCGCTTTTAGCCCCTTTCCATTCATTATGTTTCGCCCACGCTTCCGAATAATTGTAGCATGTAGTGTCCCCGGTCAGGAAATAAACTTCCATATTTCCTGTATGATAAGCTGCATTATCCCAAAAAGCACGGCCATGCAGCGGATGCGCTTCCTGCCAATAGTTATTTACCCGGTTGATGATTTCAACCACATCCTCCGTTTTCGGACGTTGTGCAGAGCACGCCGTAAGCCCTACGCAACAAAGAAGTACTAATTTTTTTATATTCATGTCTATTTAAAGTTTATGTATATACTATTATAAATGGGAATTTTGGGAAATGAAGAACTAAGAATGAAGAATGAAGAATTTGGCTGCGCTATGCAAGTACGCCGCAAGGTAATTCTTCATTCTTCATTCTTAGTTCTTCATTAAATTATCATTTCGCCACCTCCAACACATACACCTGCTGCGGTTCAAATTCCACTGTCCTTTCACCATCACCTTGCTTGGAATGTTGTACAAACAGATGCAGTCGTTTTTTACTCTTCCACAATTCCGTATCGTGAGACGGCTCCCAGGCATCCACCGGGAAATCAGTCAAATCACTGATGTTCCACTCGCCGTTTGCCACATCTGCGGCATGCGCCATGGATACCCGGCTACCCCGTTCTTCGTCACGGAACAAATAGAATATCTCTCCACCTTCCACCACAATACGCGGACGGGCTATAGGAATCATCTTTGTGCCACCACCTTTCAAAGAAAACGGAGTGGTACGTTCTGATACCTGCCGGTTATGCCACATCTGCCCGTCATGCCAGACAATGCGGTATTGCGGTACATCACTGTCCGGTTCGCGCCAGTAGGAAGCGATATACGGATTACCACCCGCATCGGCACTCATACTAGTCTGATTAATCAATTCCGAATTTTGAGGAATGCGACAAGCATACTCAGCATTTTCAAGCCGGATAGGCAGCTCATACTTTTCACCATTCGACTTATACCAGGTAACGCCATTGTCAAAAGAACGAGCATAACATAAATCATGATTCGTCTCCACATGCCACGTTTCGCGCCAAACCCACGACAGGTGAATGGTTCCCTGTTCATCCACATACAATTGCCAGTAAGCATTGCGTTCATCTTCACCGTCAATCAGTACATCCTGTACGCGAGTCCACTTTTTTTCTTTCACGGAATAACGGTTCATCACCAGATTACCACGACCGGAGGAACCGGAACGATAGACAAACAACAAATCACCGCCGGACAATAAATAGAACTCCGGATAGGTCACATCACCTTCGTCCACTCCCGTCATCACCTCTTTCTCTCCCAGTTCCAACGAATGAGGAGCAATGCTGCGACAATAATTCAACGGATGGCCATGATGATCAAAAGCAATGTGTATATAACCGTCGCCATCAAGCATCATACTAATGATATTGTGGGCGTCTTTCACGTTACCTTTGTATTGGGTACGATGCAGTGTCCATTGTTCAGCATCCAAACGACGTTTGCCGAGCGTTAAGAAACCATCGCCATCATAGTAACAGATATATTGTTCGTCACCTTGCGTCACCAAGGAATTATTGCGGAACACGGCGGTATTGACCGAAGTCTGGCTATATCCTTTTCCCACTTCCACCAAATGTGCTTCAGGAGGAATGCCGGTAGCGTTCTCTGCAAAGAGCGCTACCGGAAATCCACCGATTCCCCACACTATTAACGCAAGTCTTATAAAGGAAAAAAATATCTTATTCATAGTAAGCATGATCTTTTGGGAACTCTTCGCCTCCCCACGCCTTCTTTGATGTCCATGCCTGAGGCGCCTCTGTCCAGAATGGATGGTCGGCAGGTAATCCCAAAGGCAAAAATGCCAGAGAAGCCATGTATAGACTGCCATTATTCGTATACCAATCGGAAATATTGGGTTGGGAACCATTAAAACCCAATGTCAAGAAGCTTTTCTCATTGAAGTTCCGGCCATCGCCGAACATACGGTTAATAACCGCCGTCATGCCCGCACGCACTTGTCCGTTTGTCAGTTCCTCCGGTAACCATCCGCGCCATGCCAACAGAGCCAGCGGCTGAAGGATAGCGGTACGATAGGTAATGGAACGTCCGTAAACAGGGAAAGCACCTTCCGGAGAAATCAGACGTTCCAAGATGCCTCCATATCGTTGCATACGTTTCCGAGCTCGCTGGAAGCTACAATCGGGCGCATTCCACACTTTATTCTTTCCGCCGTTTGTAAAGACTTCGAGACACTCCACATACATGGGATGGAGCACAAAACTATTGTAATAATCGAAAGCAAATCCCGGTCCGTCACTGTAAAATCCGTCCCCTACATACCATTCTTCCACCTTACGCAGAGCCGAAACGATGCGATAAGTATCACTCTTGGCACCTGCCTTACGCAGGAAGCACTCTACTGTAGAAGAGAACAGCAACCAGTTGGTATAAGGCGGGTCTACACGGCGCAACTGGGTAAATTCCGTAATATAACGTTGCTTCGTCAGACTATCCAGGGGCACCCACAAGGCATCGTATCCACGCAGGAAACTTTCAGCGATATATGCGGCGTCCACCAGCGGTTGTCCCTCCTTCCGCCACAGCAGATAATCTTTACTTTCAGGATCTACAGCCTGCGCATAGCTTTTCAGAGCCCACTCACGAAGTTGTTTACGCTGCTCACCTTCTGCCGTATCATCATCCGGCAATGAAAGCCAGGGAGCCAGTCCCGCCATCAATCTGCCAAAACATTCCATATAAGTCACCCGCTTATCCCGTCCGTCCCAAGTAGGGCTTAGTTCCACCAGCATGTTCTCCTGAAGCTTCCCCTCACTCATATTGCTGAGTACGGGAGCTGCCATCCTGTACAGTACACCGCACCAAAGTTCACGGTCTGTCACTTCTTTTTCCTTTTTCTTCTTAGCCGCCACTTCTTGGCTGGGCAGCAATAAAACCGCTATCAATAGCAGCCATAAACATTTACTTATTCTCATGATATTATTTAAGTTATTTATTACTCTATCTATTCAAAGAAATGTCTTCACCGTTGCAAATATACCTCATTAAAAACTACTTTTTGTACTACAAATAATTCAAAAAGGGGAAATTATCGGTCAGATATAGATATTTACGAATAAGATAATACATAAAATCGAAGAACTTATTTTCTTACCACTTCCATAGTGAAAAAAATAAGTTCTTCGATGTGCTTCTAAATGATAATCAATGAAAATTACCATTTAGTCAAAATAGTATTTTCTCTTATTTTACACTTATACTATGCCGCACCGGCTTCAAGATGAATGTAAATTCATAATCGCCGTAAGGAACCTGATATTCAGGACGGGCAATAGCTCCCCAACTGTTCACGCAACCTAAACCGGTTTGTACTTTGTCGATGCAAAGGTTTGTCAAATCACTCTCTTCAACTTCGGGTGAGTGACCTTGCCGCTTGCTCCAACCTTCGTCCAAAGACTCAATCGTATAATGCAAAGCCGATGCGGAGAAGGGGGCTGCGGCAATGACTTCGATACCATTACCGGCTTGGTTCAACAACTTCCACCAACGGATATCGGTCTTTGTCCCGGTTTCTTGCGGACGGATATACGAATAGAACTGCTCGGATACACTCTGGCGATAAATACCGAGATCGGTGCAATGATTGCGGTCGATATAGTTCTCTACAGGGCCGCGACCATAATACTCAATCGTCTCGAAGCTGCGGGGCATGGGCATCTGCAAGCCGAAACGGAACATATTGGATACTTTGGCATTCTTATCAGCCGTCAGCTTTTGAGTGACTTTGATGGCACCGGCATTATTGATTACGTAAGTCAGATTCAACTTGGCAAAAACTCCCGGCATTTCGTATGCCGCTTCTACGATGACTTGTTTGTTCTCGGTACGCTGATTGAATGAAGTCAGTTTGATTTCGGGGTTCTTCCAGGCTACATACTTACGTTGCAGGTTAGCGCCGAAGTCATTATCGGTAGGAGCGCGCCAGAAGTTGGGGGTCAAAGCGGAACCGTCTTTTATCATATCCAGTCTGGCTACTTCGTATTTAGTCAGATAACCGCTATGCTTATTGAACTCTGCGCGGAATGCGTCACCGGTAACAATCAGATAGTTTTCATCATTCTCTTGTACGGCAGGCGCAACGACCTCGAGATTACTCAATTCACAATTCTGCAAGTCCATGGAAGGCGCCTTATAGGGACTCAGGGTCAGTTGGTCTTTGGCTACAACATGACCGGCAGGGAGCAAACCTTCGCTGTTCTTCAACTTATAGGAGACGTTGAGCAGCCACTCAGTGCATTGGCAAGTTTTGCCTAAATCCAGTTTGAGCTTGGCAGTTTGCTGAGGAGCCACATTCAGGTTTTCCACGCGACCGCTACGAATAACCTTTCCGCCTTTCAGCACTTCCCATTCCAGATAGTAAGCAGAGAGGTCACGGAAGAAGTTCTCATTAAAGATATTGATTTCTCCGTTCCGCATATCGGCAGGAGTAGTCCAGATATTCTGATAGTAGTAGCCGACTTCGTACATGTGCGGATTGGGTACACGGTCGGGGCTGATAAGCCCGTTATCACAGAAATTAGCGTCGCTCGCATCAAAACGGTTAAAGTCACCGCCGTAAGCATAAATCATCTTGCCATTCTTGCCGGTCCAGCGCACCGACTGGTCTACAAAGTCCCAAATGAAACCTCCCTGGAACTTAGGATACTTACGCACCAAGTCCCAATATTCTTTGAAGCCGCCTTGCGAATTACCCATGGCGTGGGCATATTCACATTGAATCAAAGGTTTCTTGTAATCATTGTTTTTGCTGTAATCGTCGCACCAGCCATAACCGGCATACATCGGACAGTAAATATCCGTCTTACCTTCTATCCCGGCTTGTTCGTATTGACACGCACGGCTCGGGTCTTCCGCTTTTACCCAATCGTAAGCAGCTTCAAAGTTAGGGCCATATCCGGCTTCGTTACCAAGCGACCAGAAAATGATGCTGGGATGATTGAAACCACGTTGTACATTGCGTTGGTTACGTTCCAGATGGGCTTTCCGGTAATCGGCACGTTTGGCAAGGGTTTCTTTACCATACCCCATTCCGTGGGACTCGATATTTGCCTCGGCCACGACATAGATACCATAACGGTCACAAAGGTCGTACCAAAGGTTATCATCGGGATAATGGCAGGTACGCACCGCGTTCAGGTTGAACTGCTTCATAATCTGGATATCTTGAATCATGCGTTCAGGAGAAAGGACGTAACCGCCGTCGGGATCAAGTTCGTGGCGGTCGGCACCCTTAAAGAGTACAGACTGGCCGTTTACCAATATCTGGGAGTTCTTCAGTTCTATCTTGCGGAAACCTACTTTGACGGGAATTACTTCATTACCACCCTGCAAAGTGGCGCGTAGAGTATAGAGGTAAGGAGTCTCGGCTGTCCATTTTTGAGGGTTTTCCACATTCATCCGGAGTGTACCGCTACCTTTGGCGGTTTCAGTGGCTACCTGTTTGCCGGTAGCATCCAATAATTCAAGTTTGACATTGCCGTTGCCTTTCAAATCCAACTTCACACTCAACGAACCGTTCTTATAGTCTGCATCCAAATCGGGAGTGACACGGATATCCTGAATACGTTTCTTATCGCGGGCATACAAATAGCAGTCACGTCCTACCCCGCTGTAACGGAAGAAGTCCTGGTCTTCCAGATAAGTGCCGTCACACCAACGGAACACCTGAAAAGCCACCAAGTTCTTTTGCCCCGGTTTCAGGTAGGGAGTAAGGTCAAATTCAGCTTCCAGCTTGCTGTCTTCACTGTAGCCCACGTACTTGCCGTTCACCCACAGGTACATATTGGAGGTAACCGAACCGAAGTGGGCAATGATATCTTTACCTTTCCAGCCGGCAGGAACTGTGATTTCACGGCGATAGGAACCAACATGATTGTTTACAACGGGCACTTGGGGCGGGTTATTTTTATACTGGTTACGCCAGGCATATCCTACATTTACATAGATAGGGTCACCGAAACCGTTCAGTTCCCAAACACCGGGAACGGGGAAGTCAGTCCAACTTTTATCGTTAAATCCCATCTTCCAGAAATCGACGGGACGGGCATCGGCATCCTTCACCCAATTGAATTTCCAAGTTCCGTTCAGGGTCATGAAGTTGGACGATTGTTCTTTTACTCCTTTATCAGCAGCATCTGTAGATTCATAAGCAAAATAGTTGGTATGCATCGGAGCACGGTTGACGGCATTGACTTCCGGGTCAATCCATTCGTTGAAGGACTGGGCATTCGCAGTCAGGGCCATTGCCGCAAGCAGTCCGGTGATGAGATGTTTTTTCATGATATCTATAATATAAGTTTAAATTAGTCAAGGTGTACAATCCGTTACACCGCTCGCAAAGATAGGAGGAATAAACCGAAATAAAGGTGAACTATGGTTCAAAAAGGGGTACACATCTGTTCACCACAGGCATATATAACCGTTTTTATGTAAATTACGAGCAAAGATAGGTTAACACTTAACCCAAGGAAAAAAATAATTGTATATTTGCCCCAATCAATCTAAGCTTATGGCAGGTATCTATATCCACATCCCTTTCTGCAAAACGCGTTGCATCTATTGTGATTTCTACTCCACCACCCGCAGCGAACTGAAAAAGCGCTATATCCGCGCCCTATGTCAGGAGTTGAGAATGCGCCAGGATTATCTGGAAGGAGCAACTATCGAAACCATCTACTTCGGGGGCGGCACCCCTTCGCAACTCGACGAAGAGGATTTCAGGCTGGTATTTTCTACCATCGGAGAGGTCTATGGACTGGAAGACACCAAGGAAATCACTCTCGAAGCCAATCCGGACGACCTGACCGAAGAATATGTAGCCATGTTACGCCATCTTCCCTTCAACCGCATCAGCATGGGAATACAGACCTTCGATGACACTACCTTGAAATTGCTGAACCGCCGCCACAATGCCGCGCAAGCCATTGAGGCCGTAGGTCGCTGCCGGCGTGCCGGATTTGAGAACATCAGCATCGACCTCATCTACGGGTTGCCGGGCGAAACGGATGAACGTTGGGAACGTGACCTGGAGCAAGCGGTCAGTCTCAATGTGGAGCATATTTCCGCTTATCATCTGACGTATGAGGAAGGGACGCGTATCTATGAATTATTGCAAACCCACCGTATCCGGGAAGTGGATGAGGAAAGCAGCGTACGCTTTTTCTCTACCCTGATAGATACCCTCGGCGCTGCCGGATATGAACATTATGAGATATCTAACTTCTGTCGGCCGGGGAAGCACTCCCGCCACAACACTTCTTATTGGAAAGGCATTCCTTATCTGGGTTGCGGCCCGTCGGCACACTCGTTCAACACCCATACCCGCGAGTGGAATATAGCTTCTTTGGAAGAATACATGCATGGCATTGAAACAGACCGGCGGAAGTTTGAAACTGAATACCGGGACAGGGCTACTTGCTACAATGAGTGTATCATGACTTGCATCCGTACCCAGTGGGGTGTACCTTTGGAATATGTGGAACAGGAGTTCGGCACAGAGATGTGGCAATACTGCATGGATATGGCAACCCCTCATCTGGAAAGCGGGAAACTGAAAATAGAAGATAATCATCTATGCCTGACGCGTGAAGGGATTTTCATTTCAGACGGCATTATAAGTGACCTGATGTTTATTGAAGAATAAGACGATATATAAGAAACAAGATAATATAGCATGGCATGACCGAACAAGAAGTCAGACGATATCTCCGGCAAATGAAGGATGAAGACTCGCAACGAGCCTTCCGGGAATTCTACGACCTGACATACGATCGATTGTTCCGTATCGCTTTCTACTACGTGAAACGTGAAGAGTGGGCGCAGGAGATTGTTCTCGATGTCTTTATGCGGCTTTGGGAACAGCGTGGCACGCTGACGGAAGTACGCAACATTGAAGATTATTGCTTTATCCTCGTAAAGAATGCGTCTCTGAACTATCTGGAAAAAGAAAACCGACATACCACCGTATCATCCGACCAATTGCCTGAACCCGTCGCACAGGCTGACTCACCGGAAGACACACTTATCAGCGAGGAGCTTTTCGCACGTTACGTCAAAGCCCTCGACCGACTGCCGGAGCGTTGCAGGGAGGTATTTATCCGCATACGGGAGGAAAAACAAAGTTATGCCCGGGTTGCCGAAGAATTGGATATCAGTACTAAAACGGTGGATGCACAATTGCAAAAGGCTATCACACGGTTGAAGGAGATGTTGCTGAATGCAGAGTGATACAGGGAATATTTTTTCACCACAGAGGACACAGAGGGCACAGAGGTTTTAAGCTTTTAGGCGCGAATGACGCGGATTTTAAAGCTGCGCTGTATCTCTATTTTTTCGACGCGGATAACGCGGATGACGCGGATTTTTTACTCTGTTACTATCTGTCATGCTGAGCGAAGTCGAAGCATCTACTCTCTTGATATATAAAAGGGATGAGATCCTTCGACAGGCTCAGGATGACAGATAGAGTTGCTGCTATTTAAGAAAAAAAAATCTGCGTCATCTGCGTCATCTGCGTCTGAAAGCTTAAAACCTCTGTGCCCTCTGTGCCCTCTGTGGTGAAAAATAAAAAAACACAATCCGGAGTAGGGAGTTTTTCCAAAGCACCTGTCTTTACTTATGAAAAACAAAAAAACTTACAAGATGAATATAAGTAACGAGGATTTTGACAAGCTATTCAATAAGCTGATTGCTTCCACCCGTTCACCCCGTGGACGCTTCTCGGCAAAAGACAGCTGGAAATTACTGGAAGCGAGAATGCTTGCCCGCAAAAAGAGAAGAATGTTTTGGCTGCGGATGACAAGTAGTGCGGCGGTAGTCCTACTGTGCCTGGCAAGCTGGGCTGCCTACCACGCCCTGCAACCTGAACCGATACAACCCAAACCGGCAGAACAACAGACCGCTCCGGCACAACCCGAACATCGCAAGGAAATTATTTATTTCCAACAGCAACCTTTACAGGAAATTGCGTATCAATTATCTGAAATCTTCCACAAAGAGATTATCATCAATGACGAAGAACTACGCAGCTACCGCATGACGGGTACTTTCGACACAAACGAAGAACTGACCGAAATCCTCGACCTGCTGAAAGGAGCCGCAGGTAATTTTGAGTATACAGAGACAAACGATACTATAATCATTACTAAACCTAACTAAACACAATGAATCAATCTATTTTCTGTTCACGCCACCACATCAGAGCCTTGCTACTGGTGTGCGTGGTTCTCTTAAACACAACGTTTGTTCACGGACAAAATAAAGAAGTCCGTTTGAGCTTGAATATACGCAACGCTACTTTGGAAAATCTGGTGAAACAACTGGAAAACGCCACGGGCTTTTCTTTCGTCTACGGAGAGGAAGTCAAACTATCCCGCCACATCAATATGAAGGTGGAAAAGCAAACCATCAGCGAAATATTGCAACGTGCCTTCGAGAACGAACCCATCAAATTCGAAATCTCAGGAAAACATATCCTGCTCTACAAGCGGCCCCTGCCGCAGAAACCCGTTAGCCGTAAGTTCACTATCAGCGGATACGTGACAGACGGGGCGTCTTCAGAGACGCTGATTGGTGCCAATATCCTTGAGAGTCGTCGTTCCACGGGAACTGCCACCAATCCTTTCGGTTTCTATACGCTTACTTTGCCGGAAGGAGAAGCTGAGTTGACATTTTCTTATCTGGGTTATGATACCCGACACGACAGTTTTGAACTGACGAAGGATACGGTGCTCAATATCAGCCTGAACAACAATAACCAATTGGCAGAAGTAGTAATACTCTCGGACAAGCGGGAAGTAGGCATTCAAAGTACAGCCATGGGAGCCCACGATATACCGATGGCGCAAATCAGACATACGCCTACCATACTGGGTGAAGCGGATGTATTGAAAACCATCCAACTGATGCCCGGTGTACAAGCCGGGATGGAGGGCTTTGCCGGGATGTACGTACGTGGAGGGGGCCCCGACCAAAATCTGGTGATGCTGGATGGCATTCCGGTTTACAATGCCGACCACCTGTTGGGAGTATTCTCCGTATTCACTCCCGAAGCGGTAAAGAATACCACGCTTTTTAAAAGCTCTTTTCCCGCCCGGTATGGCGGACGCCTCTCCTCCATCGTAGATGTACGCACCAACGATGGAGACATGCAGCGGTATCACGGTACGCTAAGCATCGGCATGCTGACGGACAAACTGCATCTGGAAGGACCTATCCTGAAAGGACGTACTTCATTCAGCCTCAGCGCAAGAGTCATACCGACCGTATTCTTTAAGAATCTGATTGTGGACAAGGACGATTATTATACCGATAAATACAACTACTACTTCTATGACCTCAACGCAAAGGTAAACCATAAGTTCAACGACCGTAGCCGCCTGTTCCTGGGCTTTTATAAAGGAAAAGACCACTATCATTACAACAATGGCGACCACTTTACCAACAACAGTATGGACTCCCAAAGCTACTCCAACGACAAAAGCGCGCTGAATTGGGGGAATACCATCGCATACGCCCGCTGGAATTATGCGCTCAGCAACCGGTTGTTCAGCAACATCACCTTTTCCTATAACGACTATCAAATGGCGCTGAACGAAGATATAGACCAAAGCTATTTTTACAAGAACGAACTCTACAGCCGCTATTATTACTTCTCCGAATTCCGTTCGGGCATCCGCGACTGGAGCGCACGCATGGACTTCGACTATACTCCGCGCCCACAACACCACATCAAGTTTGGAGCCGAATACATCCACCATACGTTCCGCCCCGGCGTATCCACTTCCAAGCTACAGGATATGGATAACGGAACCGTATCGGCGGATACCATCTACAACACCAATGACAACCGGGGCATGCATGGCGAGGAATTTTCCATCTATGGAGAAGACAATATCGAGCTGAACAACCACTTCAGCCTGAATGCGGGTGTACGCGCATCACTATTTCACACACAGGGAAAAAGTTATTTTTCGGTGCAGCCCCGCCTCTCTGCCCGCTACAATATAGGCAACGGATTTTCCGCCAAAGCCTCCTACTCGTGTATGGCTCAATATGTGCATCTATTGTCATCTACCCCTTTCTCCATGCCTACCGACCTTTGGGTGCCCATCACCAAAAATGTCCGCCCCATGTATGCCAATCAGTATTCCGTTGGCGGCTATTACGCGGGAGTGCCGGGCTGGGAGTTCTCCATCGAAGGATATTACAAGCAGATGAAGCACATTCTGGAATATCAGGACGGGGTATCTTTCTTCGGGACTTCCACCAACTGGGAGGAGAAAGTGGAAACCGGCGAAGGACGTTCGCTGGGCGTTGAAATCATGGCACAGAAAACACTGGGAAAGACAACCGGGTGGCTGGCATATACACTGTCGAAGACCGACCATCGCTTCAAAAACGGAACGGTTAACCAAGGAGAATGGTTTCCTTACAAATATGACCGCCGCCACAACATCAGCCTGTGCCTTAATCATAAGTTCAACAACCGCATCGACATAGGCGCTTCCTGGATATTCAACACCGGAGGCTGCATAACGGTACCCGAAAGGGAAACAATCATCATTCGTCCGGACGGCAGCACCGAAGTGGGTACATATATCCCACATCGCAACAACTACCGCCTGCCTGCCAATCATCGCCTGAACCTGGGCGTCAACTTCAACAAGAAGACCAAGCATGGCACGCGTACCTGGAACATCAGCGTATACAACGTTTACAACGCCATGAACCCCAACTTAGTATATAGTAAATGGCAAAAAGGATACAACCTCAATGACGAGTATTACAATACTATTTATCAGGGAAATGCAAATCAAAACGGCTACGCAAAGAAAGAAGCTAAGGGCGTTATCAAGAAATTGACTATATTGCCTTGCATCCCATCCGTCACTTATACCTATCGATTCTAATAAAGAAGCATCAAATATATGAAGACAAAAATGAAACTACACCTTATTATATATATAGCGATTACCATTCTCGCCACCGCTTGCGAAAATGAAATCCCCTACACCTCTAAGCCACAGGAGACGAAACTCATTCTGAATGCGCTACTTGATGCGGGAACTAAAGAAAACAATGTCTACCTGCATCTTGCAGAAGGAAACAGTATCGGGCGTGTGGACGAAGCTACGCTTTCTCTTTACGTCAACGGGAAACTTGCCGAAACACCCCAAGCCGTATCTGCGGAAGAAATATACGGCCACCTGCAGGGACAGGTCAGCGAAGATATCTACGAAGCATTGCTGAAAAGCTTGAATTACAAAAGATACCGTCTCACCACCGCCTTCACCCCCGGTGACCACATACGCCTGGAAGCCACGGCAGAAGGCGGGAAATATCACGTAAGTTCGGAAGTTATCGTCCCCCAGCCCATAGAAAACCTGCAAGTGGACACCTGCCTGGCCTATCTGCGGGTTTACAAAGGACAAGAGCTCCACCGCCAATACAAAATCACCCTGCAAGACCGCCCCAACGAACGCAACTACTACCGCCTGGAAATCCTGAACGATTTCAGTTATCGTTGCGAATGGAAAGAATTGGTAAGAGATGAAAACGGAGAACCTATGACCGAAATAAACGAAAATGGTTATTGGCATTATGTTTATACAACCAAAGACACAATCATTAACGACCAGCAAACCGGGCTCATCAATCGTGAAGACGTGATACTGACCGACGGACATCCCGGCAGCTACGACGATGAAAGCAATGAACTTTTTCCTACAATCACCAATAAATACAACATCTTCACCGACAGCCGTTTCAGCAACTCCACCGCAACCCTGAAAGTGTATACGCCGCACTATCAGGATTACTATCCGATGCAAACCTACTACGATCAAATATACCGTACACAAACCATCACCGTACGCCTGCTCTGCCTCACCGAAGCCGAGTATCGTTACCTGAAAGCCTTGAATTGCCTGGACGATGGAGATTATGACGAAACAATCATGGAACCCATCACTCTACCCGGCAATGTGGAGAACGGACTTGGTTTCGTAGGAGTATGTTCAAGCGTTGAAACGCGTATAGTGTTGCCCGAAGAAGCTCGCTATTAATAAGCAAAGCCAGTATCGACATATATCCTTTTGTTAATAAAGCCAGTAATATGCTGTCACGTTGAACAGTTTCACACCGGGGTAATATTACAATTCGATTACAAAACCAGTCTTAAACGACTATTTTCACATCGCAAAATTGATATAAATCAAGAAATGAAGGTATATTATGCATTTTCCTCTTTATTCATTTCTATGTTATAAAACATATTCCTATATTTGCATAGGTAAAAAGAAAAAGCTAAGCGCTTAGAGCTGTTTTCAATAGGTATTAGATTTAGATTAGATTAGTTTTTAGGTATAACATTTAAAAAAGTAGGTATTATGAAAAGATTAGGATTAACATTAGTGGCAGCAGTCTGCCTGACTGCTACAACATTTGCAGCAGGAAATCAGCCTACAACTGCAAAATGGGAAGGTAACATCAACGTATCAAAATTGAGTAAATATTTGAATTTGTCCGCCGACCAGCACGAAGAAGTGGCTAACATCTGCGAATACTTCAGCGAACAGATGTCTCGCGCCACGAATTCAAAGAAAAATCAGGAAAAGCTGCTTCGCAACGCAGTTTACGGTAACTTGAAACTGATGAAAAAGACTTTAAATGAAAAGCAATATGCTGATTATGCCAAAGTTTTGAACGTTACGTTGTTGAATAAAGGTATCGAGGTGAAATAATAATCGCCGCCGATAAACGCAGAATATATTCAGTTAGTAAATAAAAGGCGTTGAACCCGTTGTTCAACGCCTTTTTCTTTACGTCAACAGCGTAACCATACGATGTCAACTCCCTAACCAGTTATGCTCCTACTTTCACAAGCAAAAACGATCTTGTAGTTCTTTCTTATATTTTTTAGAAACAATTAATTCCGTTACTTTGTCGAAAGGAGGATACAGGATACAATTATTGTCCTTGATAAGCATCAGATAATCGATGTTGATGATGTAGGACTGATGTATCTGCACGAATCCGGGGGAATACTGAATGATTTGCTCTGCCGTCATACCCCGGCGCAGTGCCAACGGCGGCTGATTATTCAAAATCACCTCCCACTGTTTGCGGTCGGAGCAATAGCGAAAGAAACCAATCTCAGCCGGACGAAGCGCACGCATATCATTGGTCGGTGTAAATACGATAAAGGTTTGTCCGGTCTGCAAAGGCATTCCGGTAGGTAAGGATGTTCGCTGCCCTGCCTCGGCTTGCTTCACAAAACGCGCGAGAATTTCCTTTAAATCCTGTTCCTCAAAAGGTTTCAGCAAATAATCGAACGCAGCTTCACGAATAGCCTGAATCATGTATTTATCGTATGCCGTATAGAATACGACCCGCATGTTCCACGCAATGCTGTCACGCACTTCCCGCAGGAGTTCCAATCCCGTTATATCGGGCATCTCTACATCCAGAAACAGTAGGTCAGGCTGCACCTTGGCAATGAGCTTCTTTCCCTGCTTACCGTTCCGGGCAGTTCCCGAAACAGAAAAACGAATGTCTTTTTTTAACTCGAAACTTAAATTCTCGAGAGACACCTCGTCATCATCCACTATAACAACCTTGTATTTGTCCATTATAACCTGTTTTCTTTGGCGAATATAAAAAATATTTAATTTATACGCAAAGCGGATAACGAGCATTTGAGGACTATCCAGCCTAAAGCCGGACTATTCTTGCAAAAAACAAGACTAAACAGTCCTTCTTAAATTTCATAATTGTACTTGTCGGGGAGCATAAAAGTAACTTCACAACCGGTTTCGCCACCGGGCAAGGTAATATTGTGTATGGAGACGTCGATTGACTCCCTATTTTTCATGTTCAGTATCTGGATGGTCTGCATAATTACCTTCATGCCCGTACCGGTTCCCCTGTTTTGACTGTTGGGACGATAACCGCCACCGTTATCCGTTATCTTGATACAAATGCCACCCTCCCGGCGACGAATGTCAATCCACAGATTGCGTTCCCCTTCCTTCCCCCACAAAGCGTGCTTCACCGCATTTTCTACCGGGATTTGTATCAGCATGGAAGGAAGCCGGACCTGTCCGGGTTGTACAGCTTCTCCAATCTCTATTACCGGATGAAAATCCGTCCCCAAAGAACGGCATTCCAAGTCGATGTACGTTTTCACAAAATCGAGCTCCTCAGCCAAGGTAACACACAATTGTTCCGCCAGTTCCAGGTTACGCCGCATCAACTTCACCAAAGAAGCCAATTCCTGCTGCTCGGTTTCTTTCCGGCTTACCATCTCCTGGTTGAGCACATTGAAGATGAAATGGGGAGACAAGCGGTTGCGGATATTCTCCAAACGAAGGGAAGAAACGGTACGGCGGTTTTTGGCAAGCATCAGTGCACGTATCTTCTTGTTATACAGATAGATGAAAACAGCAACCATCAACGCAACAATGGCTATGGCAAATACAACGAAGCGGGTCTGCCGCAATTCCAGCACTTCGTTCTCTTTCTTCTGGAACAGCACTTTGTGCGCCATCAACGTAGAATCCTGCTGATAACGTAAGGTTAAATCTGCCGTATGCATCCTTATACGTTCGTTACGGATGGAATCATCGAGACGGTTATTCTCCTTGAGATAGTAGTAAGCGTTCCGGTAATCTCGCGCATTTTCATAATATTGTTGCAAGTATTTGTTACGTATATGCACCATGTCCGGATCGATGTCCGACGGGGCGATACCCTCTGTCAATATACGTCGCGCCTTGGATAAGTCTTTCCGAAGCAATGCCAATTCCAAGTCCTGGGTATCGAGATAATATAACGCGGTCGTTATACCCGTTTTCTCAAAGAATGGCCGGCACTTGTTGATGTATTCAGAAGCGGAATCCGGTTCATTTATCTGTAAAAAACAATCTCCCAGATTCAGCCAAACCAGGTTCAGTTCAAAGACCATATCGGGATAATCTTTCACAAGATTGGTAACCCGCTTGAAATACTTGATGGCAGTCTCATAATCTTCCCGGTAATAATAGGAAGTCCCCCTGTTGTTCAGATAGAAATGTTTCTCAAAAGGCAACATGCTGTCGTAACTCCGGGCAGCCAGATTATAATAATAATCACACTGCTCAAAATCACGCAAAGCCACATAAATCTGTCCCAAGCCATAATAAATCGGCGGTTTCTTGGCAGATGTGATATTGAGCGAATCACACAGCAACAACGCCCTTCTGTACCAGGCCGCCCCCACATCCAATTTGCCTAGCCTATTGCTGGCATCGGCAAGATTCATCAGGATGTCAGGCACCACATCCATTCCTGTTCCCTTCATCCGCAGTTCGTATGCCTTCCGGAAGTAAACTTCCGCAGAATCCATGTATCCCGTCCGCGCGTAGATATTCCCTTTCATGTTGCAGCACTCCGATTGCAGGTCCGCCAATCGCGGAGAAAAAGGTTGCCTTTCCGTAAAATCCTCGATTTGGCGTATCAAAAGTCGTGCGGAATCAATATCGGATGTACTCAGGCAAGTCTTCAAGGCTACAGCCAGATAGTTATAACGCACCAGGCTGTCCTTGACAACCCGCATACGTTGCAATGCCCGCGTCCGCACTTTTCGAGGGGCAATAGATACTGAATCACCATTTGTCCCGAAAAAAGATTCGAATGACTGCATTTCACTCCGGGCTATCGTTTCTTCACGGGATGTGCAAGCAACCCAAACAACGGTAACCGCAATCCCGATACACAACAACTCTCTAATCCTCGCCTTCTTCCACATAGTCCCAATATTTTCCGGTTCATGCAATACAGGCGCAAACTTAGCATTTATTAATGAAACACAGCAATGCAGTGATGTAAATCTTTATACAAACCGACTATTATTTAAGTTTCGCAAGCGAAACTTATTAGTTGACAAGGAGACAAGGGGACAAGGAGACAAGGGAATTAGTTGACAAGGAAAGGATGTCAGCTGAACAATGGGAATAGGAAGTGTGAGAATCGTTTTCGATACTTTCTCCCTTGTCAACTCGTTTACTGACACCTTGTTAACTTGTTTCCTTGTTAACTTGTTTCCTTGTTCACTTGTCCCCTTGTCAACTTATCCCCTTGTCTCCTTGAGATAAACCACCGTCCGTCCACTGCCATACTTACGGAGGATGCCTTCTTTTACAAACAGGTTCAAATCAGCCACAGCCTGTTGTTTTGTTTTTCCTGTCAATGCTTCGTAATCTGCACGAATAATGCAACCATGCTGTTCCAAGTGTTGCAAGAGCCGTCCGCGTCTCTGCTCCATCGTCAAAGAAGAATGAGAGACATAGGGAGAAGCTTTCCGTTCCAGTTCCATAAGCGCGAAACGCTTACGGAGTTTGTTACTGATGCGCAAGTTCATGTTTTGAAAATGCACGGAAGGCGAGCGTATCTCTTTCCTGTCTTGTACATAATGGTCGCACTTCAGGGATACGGAAAAAAATCCCAGTTCCCCTACTTCCACATTCCAGCCGTCTGCCAGCCAGCGTTGCAGTTCATCGGTAATGGCCTGCAAGGTACCGTCCAAAATGGCTTGACTGAACCCCGTGGCATTATGTACTATTTCCAGGAACTTGTCGGCATATATAGTACCTTTAGGCAGGATACGTGCATGCAGTTTCTGCTCTTCGTTTTCACCCGACGGATCAGGGGTTTGGTATAAATCGTAATAAGCGCTCATAAGCTATAAAGTTTTAAAAGGGAATATTAAGTTAGTAAAACAGGACTTATAAGCTACAAAAGTAGGAATTTTATTTCGTATAATAGCTGTTTACGTATAGTATGACAATTATTTCTTTTTCGTATGATAGTTGTCATACAAAAAGGAAATATATATTATACGAAGTATTTTTCCTAACGGAAGGGATTAAATGAGGGAGATTGGGGGATAAAAGTAGGGGAGAAATTCCTAAGAGAGACTGAAAAAGGAGAAAGACTGCAAAATAGCAACCAGTGAAATCTATCTTCCAATGAAAAAAATAATGAGTAATAGAGACGATTTTTGACCTGATAATCCCTAGAAATATCTGTTTATAATGAAAATCTTTTTATTCTTTTGTATTTTTAAAATTATTTTTTGTAGTTTTGCGATGTTCCCTCGCCGATCCCCTCAAATTGAGGTGGTGGGCGGGAGGGCATGACATATATAAGAAAGACGTTTACTTGACGTTTTGTTTTTGGCTTATCAGAACTTCGCAACTTCTTATAACCAGTCAAAGCAAAGCAACGGTAGGTGTCTGCGGGGTATGTTTATATCCTTCCTGCGCTTTTCAACAAAAAGCGCAGGAAGTTGTTGTACATATCGGCGTGGGCTTCTGCGTTGCTCGTTCAGACTGGTTGGGCAATGCGAAGGCCTTGATAAGCGGGACGAGTGACAAGCACAGATTCCCGCGCTTTTTTTATATATGGATAACATTTATCAATCTAAATAATGAACCGTCCGGTTCGGGAATCTGCTGGCAATAATATTTTGAATTAGGATTTAAAGTGCGCATATCATTTTATTGTAAAGTGACATGCATCTAATATTTGAATTAATCATTAAAAAGTAATATTATGTCACAAAACAAAACTGTCGTTCCCGGCATGGAAGCCAGCGGCTCTTATGGAAGAGGAGAATCTTCCGATTTTTATTCAAGGGGCGGAAATGGAAAAGCCGCAGCAAAAGGGACAGTAGTCCCTGGTATGGATAACGTAAACAGTGCTACCGGCACATCTCAAAGTACCACTCAAAACACTTCACGTTCTACACATCAAAGCGGTAAACCAGTAGCAGGATTTTTATATTCCATTTCCCGCCAAGGTATAGGTGAGTATTGGCCGCTCTATTTGGGACAAAACACAATAGGTAGTTCTTCCAACTGCGACATCTGCCTGCGTGAAGGAACCGTGTCGGGAGAGCATGGAGTTCTAGTAGTTCGCAAAATGAAAAATCCTGAAAAAACTATAGCCTCCATCAGCGACGCGCGCTCAACCAATGGTACCATGGTAAATGGGGAGAGCTTGGGGTTTTCCGCCGTAGAATGTTTTAACGGCGACATCATTACAATTGGCGAAAATTATGAACTGGTATTATTGCTGGTGGATGTGAAATCTTTAGGCCTGAAAGTTTCAGAAGGATTTATACCTATAGATAGACAGGAAGAACCCGTCATCAATGATGATTTTGATCCATATTCTCCCGGCTATACCAATCCCGGTAGCGATGGCATGTATCCTCCTCCTTTCGGCGGCGGCAATTATGGAAATTCCACAGGTGGCACAGTAGGAATGGACGGCAATGGAAGTATAAAATCCGGTGGTACCATGGGGATGTAGCATCAAAACTATAACATAACAAGAAATTATATATGGCTATTGTCAAACTGCAAAGTGATATAGAAAAACAAAAGCGGCTCTACTACGAATTCGATTCATCGAGTACCCCTTTAGGTGAAGGCGGAATGGGTAAAGTATATAAAGGCCGTTGTGTTGATGAGTGTAGCGGGACATCACGTGATGTGGCTATCAAATTCATGTTCAATGATTTGCCCGACCACGTAATAGAGCGCGCCCGCCGTGAAGCCTCCATCCAACTGCGAAATGATAACTTGGTAGAAATGCTGGGATTTATCGAAATAGGAGAAAAGGGGGTTATGGGGGAAGTAACAAAGAGATATCATGTGGTTAGTGAATTACTAGAAGGAGTGATGCTTGACGACCTTTTGCAAGGAAAGACCACCGACCAAGAGGGTAACCATATTCCATTTGCGGAAAAGTTATACAGGGATTATCTGAATAATCCGCTAAGTTTTTCCATGACAATTATACGAAGCGTATTGTCTGGCGTAATGGCTTTGCATGATGCCGGTTATATACATCGTGATATTGATCCGACTAACATTATGATAACCAAACAGGGACACATCAAATTGATAGACTTTGGTATAGCGAAACCTATCAATACTTTGAACACCCATGATAAAGGGCTGACTACAGCCGGAGTATTCATGGGTAAGCCTTGGTATGCCGCTCCCGAATTGGTATTAGGAGATGTCAAGCACCAGAATTCGACTACCGATATTTACGCCATCGGCATTTTGTTTTTCCAGCTCTTCATGAAGCAGCGCCCATTTGAAGGAGCCAATCATGAGGTACTTGACATGCAGTTGCATAAACGCATGCCATTGAAAATGATTCCCCGAAAAGATATCAGAAATGTTATCGAAAGGGCGACTAACAAAAAGCAGGAATTACGCTATCAGAGCGCTGCCGAGTTCAGGGTAGATGTGGATAAATTGTCACCGTCTCCCGCTCCAGGTCCGACTCCAAACTTCACTAAATGGATAATTGGAGGAATAGGCGCTACAGCGATTGTTGGCACAATAATATTCTTATTATTAAAGCCCAGCTCAGAGCCAGAACCAAATCCTAATAAAACGATATCTTATGCAAAAGCAGTGAATATGCTTCATGACACTCAGACTGCGTCGGAAGGCATCAAAGCTCTACAAGCATTGGCTTCATCCGGTAATTATGATGCGGCCTATTTATTGAGTAAGCTCTATTTCGACCCAAAGTACCAAAAAACGGAATGGGACAACATTCCCGACTCTATTTTCATCCTGAAAGGTTTATCAAATATCAAGCCCGACTACCAAGAATCCAAGAAGTTACTGGAAAAAGCCGTTTCCATCAATCCTAACGATTGTAACTCGCTTTATGATTTAGGTATAGAATATTTAATAGGCGATAGAAAAACATTGGAAGGCAGAAAAACCGAAGAGTCTGAAAAATATTTGAGCCATGCATTGAAAAACGCTAAAGATACCCAAGACCAAAAATTGATTCAAGCCATCGAAAAATTGGGCGAAGAGTATAACCTGAATCTCATTAAAGAAGGGAGGTAACGATGCAAAGACAATGCGTAATACAACGGCCTAACGACCCGTTCATCTATTTATTCGTAATGGGAGAATGGTATTGTTACAATCCTGCGGAGGAACCGTTGGGAAGTGGAGCTATGGGAACGGTGTATATGGGATACCGTTGTCAAAACGGAGAAAGGATAGCCGTTAAGCGCGTGAAAGACAATTTTGCTAATAACAAAATGATTCGTGAACGGGCTAAGCAGGAAGCTTCCTTGGCTTTCCGCCATCAAAATTTAGTAGAAATGATTGGCTATTGCGAATATGCCCCGAATATGGGTCCCATATTTATCCTTAGCAAATTCGTTTCAGGGAAACAGATAGATGAATATGTGGAGGAATATCTGAAAGATTCCCCTGAACGAGTGGAAAAAGTTTGCCATATTATTTATCCGATATTAGATGCTTTGGACTATGTGCATTCTCGTGGAGTGATTCATCGAGACATCAAACCTTCTAACATCATGATTGAAAATGAATCCAACATTCGTCTAATGGATTTGGGAATCGCACGCATGAATGGAGGAAACCAGTTTTCAGCTTTCGGTTTCATCGGTACACCGCAATATTCGGCTCCTGAGCAGATAACCCGTGACAGAAATCATTCCATACAAATAAATGCCGCTACGGACATTTATGAATTAGGCATCACTTTTTATGAATTGCTGACAGGAAATAACCCTTTCGACACTCCTACCGAAGCAGAGACGCTAAAGAAGCAGATGACCGAGGCGCTCCCGCCTAATGACTTAATACCACGAAGGCTGATGCAGGTGATATGGAAAGCTACAGAAAAAGAACAAGGGAAACGTTATCAAACAGCTTTAGAGTTCAAGGCTGCCATCCAACAGGCAATGCTTCCCCCTGCCTCTTTTTCCGAAGAATTACAGGAATGGGTGGATAAGCATAAAATACTCTGCATAAGCAGCGGAATTGCCTTAGTCACCATTATAGCACTGCTAATATTTATTTTAATCTAAAAACATTATGGATTTAACACAGTTAAAGACAGAATCTCCGCTGATTTTCGGATTTGCGGAATCCAGAATAGGAGGAAGAACGGAGAACCAAGATTCTTTTGGTTATGCAGATACTCCGATAGGTTTTCTTGTCACAGTCTGCGATGGCATGGGAGGAGGGCCCGGTGGAAAGACCGCTTCATCCATTGCCGTACATGAAATCATTGCAGGAGTGATGGAAGCCGACCAACAGGAAAAAGTGAGCAATATCCTTATAAAGGCAATCCGTCGTGCCAACATGGCTATCCTCAATCAAGGAGTAGAACAACCTGAATTGCAAGGAATGGGTTCCACATGCACGGTGGTTATCGTTAACTCCCAATTGGCAACCATTGCCCATGTAGGCGATAGCCGGGTATATCAATTCAGAGGAAAGTCTAAAATATATCGAACTTTCGACCATTCTATGGTTTTCGATTTAGTCAAGCAGAAAGTCATTACGGAAGAGCAAGCACGTCTTTCTGCTCAATCCAACATCATCACTCGTGCTTTAGGCATAAAACCTGATTTAGAAGTTGAAATAAGCGAACGTCCGTATGAGGCAGGAGACCGTTTTTTACTTTGCACTGATGGCATTCATGGCGCAATAGAAGAAAAATGTTTAATAAAACTCGCCACAGACAGGAAAATTGCCTTAGGTCCAATTGTGGACGGAATTGCCACTGAAATAGACAATGCCGGACGTTTAACGGGTGGCGGGCACGACAACCTGTCCTTAGCAATCATAGAAACAAAGTTGAACTCTATAAAAAAAGAAGAAATGAGCAAAAAAATAAAACGAATAATAGCAGTTATCGGACTAATTTGTACCATCAGTATAGTGATGAATATTTTCCTGACAGCCACAACCATAAAACAATTTAATAAGCTATCTGATGCCAAAGTGATGAAAATAGACTCATTAAAACAAATGACGGAAAGCTTACAAAAAGATACAATCCATCTAAACAACAAACTAAGGGATATAGAAAAAGCTATTTCTATTTTAGAAAAAGACACGAGCAATAGAAGTGCCATTCTGGAGCTAAAAAAGAAAATCAAATTACAATAAATAAAGAACATACATTATGAAAGCACTATCCATAGGAAGAGATCAAGGCTGTGATATCGTGATAAACGATAGCACTGATGTAATCAGCAGACGCCATGCTATCCTTAACATATCATCTTCGGGGAAAATTACAATTGTAGATCAAAGTAGAAATGGTACCTATGTAAACGGTATCAGAATCTCACAAAACGTACCTGTACCCGTTACTCGTAAAGACATGATTTCTTTTGCCCATGTAGCTAAATTGGATTGGAATGCAGTTCCTGCTTCAAACTCCATGATGCGCTATAGCATAATAGGCGTAGTAGGAATATTGCTTGTAATCGGAGGTATTTTCGGCTATATGCACATTTCTGACAATCAGTCCCAAAACAGTAATCAAGAAGTGGTTGCCACAGACACTACAACCATTAAGAAAGTTATAGAAAACAAAAAAGATTCCACTGAAATAGAAAAAAACAAACAGAAGAAAGATTCAGTCAAATCGCCTCAAAAAAAATCTCCCAAAGTGGATAAAAAAACTGAGAAAGAAGAAAAAGAAGAGAAAGAACAAAAAACAGTAGTTCCTAAAGATTCAACAAAAAACAGGAACAACCGACCCATAGGTTAAAGTTAAACATTAATGTCATGAGACTACTTAAAATAGGAAGAGACGCTTCATGTGATATAGTATTGCAAAGCGATAAAGTCAGTTCACTTCATGCTGAAATGACAATATTAAATAATGGTGACATTTTGCTGGAAGACAAAAATAGCCGGAATGGTACATTCTTAATGAATAAGCCTATCAAACCGGGGACATCCGTATCCATACGCCGAGGAGACGCTATCCGCTTCGCAGACGTGGAACTGATGTGGAACCAAATACCGATGCAGGAAAACAACAGTAACTTCAAGGCTCTTTATGGTATTGGTACTAACTTCCGTAATGAAATACAGATTTCAGGAAATACAGCCAGCCGTTTTCATGCAACTCTGAAAATCGGGAAGGATGGAAAAGTCTATATCCAAGACCACAGTAAAAATGGCACGACGGTAAATGGGAATAAAATTACCCAAGGACAGAATATCAAAATAAAACGGAATGATGCCATAGCTTGTGGAGGGATACCTGTGGATGTGAAAAGGTTTATTCCATCAAAACCTTGGAATAAGATGCTGAAAGCAGCAGCCGTAGCGGCAATTGTGATTGGAGTGATATTCGGAGGAAAATATTTTATGGATACATATTCAGATGGAGGAAAGCCCAAAGACTATATCCAAGCAACGACCTATGTACATGGTTATTATCATTACATTGTAAAATTGACTGATGATCCTTTTATACAAGGACTTAAAGATTACGGAATAGATATACCTTATCCGGAAAGTTACTCTTTTGGCAAAAAGAAAACCGGAGAATGGGGAATAATCGAGCCGGAAATAGTCTATCAAACCTTAAAAGAAAGTCCTGCTAATCCAATGGGTTACGAAGGTACTGCATTCTTCATCTCAGAAGATGGAAAAATGTTAACAAACAGACATATTGCCTGTCCATGGTTCTATATGGCAAGTGAAGATAAAGATGCCATATCACAATATATGGCGACTTTGAGAGAACGGCTATTGCCTCTTAATCAACTCCGTACTAATGGAGACCTTGAGCAACTGGTTTCCCAGCAAAATTATGTAACCGTATGTATCTACTATTTACTAAAAAAGGGGGTTAATTTAACCACGCTCAATGCTTGGATAAAACGTTTTATAAACTCTCCCATTGAAATAACCGGAGTTCATGATTACATAGCGGTGGGATATGCTAACCACAATTACAATTCTATAGATGAATTTGAGCGTTGTACAGTTTTAGCCGAATCAGAAGATGAAAAAATTGATTTAGCCATTTTACAATTGAACAGCAAACAAACCCCCAATACTGTAAAGAAAATAATAAGTATATCTAAAGCGGTGACAGATGCAAAGAAAATAAGTCCTTTGGAAGAAAATTACTATTACATCGGTTATCCTTTAGGCATTAGTTTAAACCTAAATAATACAGATGGAGGATTGATACCCAGACTTAATGAAGTGAAAATCAGTAAGACTCCCGGAAAATACGAATTTGACTTACAGGGAGAAGTCTTTGGAGGCGCAAGCGGCTCACCTATATTAGATAAAAAAGGACGTTTAGTGGGTATCGTCAATAAATCCATCAGATACACAACGATGTCCATGGGTGTATTGGCAAAACATGCCAAAGAATTATATGAAAGAACAGAAAATCAATGAGTATGCTGAAACAATTATACATAATATTCTGGCTGTGTATTTTATGTAATTCTATTTATGCTCAAACCGTCACATGGTCTGCTCCTCCAACGTACGAATCGTTGGAGGAGTACAGTGACGGACTGTACAAAATCAGGAAATATGGGAAAGTTGGATTAACTGATATTACCGGAAAAATATTAGTACCGGTTATCTGTGACACAATTACCCCTTTCCATGAACATTTAGCTTTGGCTTTAGACTACTATAAGGGTAAATATCAAGTGAAAGGAATCATAAAAGAGCACAATGGAGAGTTTGTTAAAATAAACGACTATTATTACGTGGATAAATACCTATTCTTCTCCGATGGAAAATTGGCAGTATGTGATGACAATAACAAATACGGTTACCTTCAACCTGACGGTAATCTCATCATTAGATGCCAATATGCAAAAGCATATCCATTTTATATGGGCTTAGCGTGCATACATAAGAAAAAGGAAGAAGTGGCATATCTAAAAAATGACGGTAGCGAGCTCATTACAGAACTTGAAAATCAAGGGTATATATTATTGACCGGAACATCATTCAATGAAAAAGGGGAAGCCTATGTACAAGGTAAAGCCAGTATGGTGGGAGTAAAACGTTGCATCATCAATAAGAGTGGACGCATACTCCGCGAAGCTAAATATTCGGGCGCAAAAATAAAGAACTACGAATATCGTAAGCCCATTGTCTTTGAAAATGCAAAAAGCTTTTCGGCTCAAAAAGATGCAATCAATATTATCAGTGAACAAGGCAAGTATGGTTTTGCTAACCATAACGGCATCGTAGCACCTGTACAATTCGAGGAAGTATCTCCATTCAAAGGGGGATATGCGAGAGTAAAAAAGAACGGGAAATACGGTGTTCTCAAATTAGAATCAGGAGCTTACAACGGACAGCTGAACACCGATATCGTAAAAGTGAAAAACGGGAGAGTTGATGATATCACCTATACTGTCTATTTGCCCTCTGCATATACAGGCAAACAAATTACTTTGTATATAGACGAAGAAAATGGAATGCCTAAGTCTGAAAATTATGTGGCTACATCAGATAGGTTGACTCATATCATCACTCCATCACCCCAAGGAAAAGAGAAGAACAAAACTTTTCATTTTGGGCTGCAGGCTGACGGACTTCAATTGTGGAAAGACGAACAACATATAACTTTCGAATACATAGCTTCCCTTCCACCCATATTATCTGGACCTATTATCAGCGCAAATTTCAAAATGGACGAAGACGGTTATGTAAGGGCAGATAAATCAAATCAGGTGGAAATATATGCTATAGTGGAAAACAGGTCAACTGAGGTTCTGAACATAACGCTTACACTGAAAGGAGCAGGAATAATAAGTGAAACGAAAAATTTGTCCATTACTCCCGGAAGCAGTGCAAGGGTGACAACTGTTACTGAAGCAATAAAAGAGCGTAAGCAACTGGAAATTACAGCAGAGACATCTACCGGTTTAAAACAAAATAAAGTTATTAAAGTGAAACCATTTATTTAATTTAAAATTTGTAATAATGAAAAAGTTTTTATTTTTCTTGGTTATGACCGCATTTGCGATTAACCTTATGGCACAGGAAGAAGAAGAAGTTCTACAAACTAGTATAGTAGACTCTTCTTACAAAATTTATTTGGGTGCTAAAGCAGGAGTCAATTTCTCTTCCATGAGTGGATTAGATGAAAGTTTTGGTTTAAATCCCAAAAGTGGACTCGGTTATCAAGGTGGGCTCGCCGCCAATGTCCATTTTGGCCGTCGTACTTCCAAAAGCCCCGGAGGTACCGGCTTATTTGGTATTCAGGTAGAAGCCATGTATTCCCAACGTATTATCAAGACGGATATAGAAGACTTGAAATTAAGTTACTTTGAAGTACCCATTTTACTCCAGTATTACCCGATGCCCTCACTCAGCATTGAAGTAGGTCCCACCATTGTCGGCTCATTAAGCAGTTCGCCCGATGAAATAAAAACCAAGAATATGACAATAGCCACAGGAGAACTGAAAGGATTTGACTGTATGATTACAGCCGGTGTTGGCTATAAACATAAAAGCGGATTTACCGCAAGCGCACGCTACAACCTTGGGATGAGCGAATTGGCAGGAAATTTCAACGGAAAGGTAAGCACTGTAACGGTGGCTATCGGCTGGATGTTCAGCCTGAATAAATAAATTAAGAGATAAACATTAATAAAGATATTGATATGAAAAAATATATATTGATGGTGTTCGCCCTTATTGCGGGACTTACATCTTGTACTAATGATGATATAACAATCAGCCAAACGACAAATTTCAAAATAAACCCATCTACAGTAATTGCTCCATTCACCTATGAAAATAATCCGGGCGAACTTGAAGGTATCAGTTCCTATTACAGATTAAGAATAAGATTATTGATATATAACACTGCCGGCAATTTATTAGAAGAAGAGACCGAACTTTTTACTAGTTATGCAAGTACTATGGGAGTAAGTAAGGCACTACCTAGAGGAGAATATATAGCTATCGCTATTTCTGATATTATTGCTAATGACAATACTGTATCTTATTGGGACCTGACAGATTACCAATCTCTATCTACAGCAACTATAACCAATACGGATTATATCGGTGACTACGGAAAGGAAATATTAGGTATCACTAAATATTCGTTTGTAGTGAGTGGTGCTGAAGATCCTGATATTACCATAAACATATTACCTGCAGGTAGTTTATTCATGGTATGCTATTGGGGTACTCAAAAATACTCAGACGTTGATTTCTTTGAATTAGCGGTATCAAAAAGCATTATTGACTGCAAATTTGACAAGCAAGGTAATTTCACACCAACATGGGAAAACTGCGACTTTGACAAAAGAGTCAATGTACATGAGCAAGAAGGAAATGACGGTAATAGATATTATCATTATGCCTATGTATTGCCAACATCTAACCTAAAGATGAAATATAGAGCATATACCACAGAAGGGGAGTATGTAGATTTAACACCCGAGATGAATGTCAGTCCCAAAGCAGGCGAAGAATATTTGGTTAAAATAGACCTGGATGAAAATCATTATTATTCCCCCAGTATTGTTAATGGGAAAAAAACACGGACTATAGATTCCCAATCACTTCATATTCCTTACAGAAATTCCATATTGCTAAAAAATATCAAATAACAATTTGTACTTAACTTTATCGCAAATACGATATTGGATATGTTATGAAACTTCTCATCCAGCTAAGGATTCCATAGCCGGATGAGACTACCGATATTATTACCGACACATATTTCAATAACAATGAATTTATGAGTAAAAAAATCAATACTAAAAAATGAATCTACATGAAGCTAAAACATTTTTTTCTTTTTGCATTGCTACTGCAAGTCCCTGTCATCACAAATGCGACTATCGTACAAAAACTATTGTTGAAAAACGGTTCTGAACTGGAAGGGTATATCTCAATGCAACGTCCAGGCAAAGATTTTAACTTTACCGCCGAACGAGCTATCATTTATAAATCTGACAAAGAAGTCAAATCCATAATAGATCATGATATTAATATCAAACAATTATCGCCTGCATGGAAAGAATGGGCAGAAAAGAATGATGCATTTATCGGTTTAGGAGATAATCGCATTCTTGTACTTAGTGATATTATTACAGAAGGACAAATAATCAATCGTGTACGGGTTCTAGAAAAAGGAGCTAAAATTAAATATCTGGAGATGAACAATAACTCTTATTCTTTGAACTGGGACACTATTGCGGTAGTCAAAGCAGATATACGAGGGAAAACAGCCCTCACAGGGATTAATCGCATCTATAAACTAGAAAACGGACAGGAATATGAAGGACAATATGTAGAAGAAGTACCAGGCAAGACATTAAGCCTGTTCCGTGACAACGGTGTAGTTGAGGTATTTGAAACCAGTAAGGTGGTAAAATACTCCATGCGCAAAATCAATCCGAATCAAGGTTTATTCGAACAAAGCGAATTGTTAGACATCATCCAACTAAAAGAGAACAAAGGTTCCCTAAAAGGGATTATCATAGAACAGAACTTCAGTGATATATCCACAGACAATTTTCTTCTCTTACAAACTGAGAATGGGAATACACAAAGTGTGAAACTAGCAGATATAGAAGAATATAGAAAAGAAGTAAATCCTAAATTCAAACCACTGTTTGATATTTTATTAAGAGAAGGAGAACTTGTTGTAAATCGTCAACAAACAAATATACTGAAAGCGATAGAAGAAGGTTCATACATCACATTATCCGAAGACACATGCCTTGTCATACTAGAAAAGCAACAGCCCGTCAACGAAATTACTATTGAAACACGATTTGCAGACAATGCTCAAAATATGTCTTTAGAAATAGTAAAAGTAAAGAAGTACACAGATAAAAAACAGAAGAAAAGTTTTCTTGGATTCACTTTTGAGGATATTGTAAAAACAAATATTCATCCACGTCTCGTACAGACAAGTGTAAACAAGACTACCAAATTTGAATACAGTATTCCCGAAAAAGGATTATATGCGATTTATAACCCCATAGAAAAAACTATTATACCATTCAGAATTAAATAGCCGCAAAAATGATACAGAGGGAAATAACAATAGGTAGAGCGCCGGATAGTGACATTCTATATAATCAGAATTGCGTTCATGTAAGCAATGCTCATGCCGTAATTTATTCAAACGGGAATCAGCTCATTTTTAAAGATACCAGTACAAATGGGACCCTTATTAATAACATGCAGATACATCACCAATCTACGGTTATCAATTACGGTGATGCCATATTATTGGCAGGAAAATATCCATTGGCATGGGAAAAAATTGAGATATTTTTTCCACAGGAAAAAAGACATTCCACTCAATTCAATGATGAATACAATCCTAATGCCAAGAGTAAAACCATAGTAAATCCAACCTATCAATCACAAACGGCATATACTCCGCCTACCTCAAATGAGAAAAAGGCATACACTACCAATAACAATAATGTAAATATAGAAGTGGAAATTACCCGATTTAATTGGGGAGCTTTCTTCCTTTATCCATTGTGGGGGTTTGCCAATGGCATGTGGTGGCTTTTTCTTATTTCACTCTTTTTCGGTTGGCTCTTCCCTATCCCCAACCTCATATTCGGAATTATGGGGTCAAAATGGGCTTGGCAAAAAAAGCAGTGGCGTAATCCTGAACATTACATAACAGTTCAAGACAGTTGGAAAAAATGGGGTATAGGCATATTTTTACTAAATGTATTCCTCACCATCCTTTTTGTTGTAATATTGATGGCAATGGCATCGGCATTTTAAAAATCAGAGAATAATTATATTGGGAATAAACAATGTGATGATTTGTTTATTCCCAATAACCAATGCCTTATTTTATCGTCACCATCGTTGCCCCAAACCCATATTCCTGGAACGAGGCATCCTGATGACGGCAATCGGGATATTTACGTTTCAGTTCATCCAGCAGCGCTTTACGGAGTACGCCGTCGCCTTTTCCATGAATAAAGACAATGCGTTGTTCGCGCTTGTTCTTATATTGATTCATCACTTCACGAAATTTGTCCAACTGATAATTCAAGATTTCACTGTTGCTCATTCCGTGAGTATCATCGAGCAGTTCTCCGATATGCAGGTCGATTTCAACAATTCCATTCTTACCGCCGCCACGCTTAATAATGGTTTGAGGTTTAGAGGGAGTGTCCACCGCTTTTTTCTGTATCAGGGCATCTTGCAGTTCTTCGGCAGACACGTAGACTTGCTTCGTCGGGAGGTCATTGCTGACAATGTCGTACATCAGCGCCGGAGTTTCA
The DNA here is from genome assembly GCF_959029255.1 of uncultured Bacteroides sp. Lineage (GTDB taxonomy): Bacteria > Bacteroidota > Bacteroidia > Bacteroidales > Bacteroidaceae > Bacteroides. The sequence continues at coordinate 90,635 of NZ_CAUFUE010000002.1, forward strand.
AAGAAGTCGGAATTCTGGAATGTATGCAATTTATAGAACTTCACAGTATCAATACGTATCTCCACATTGACGGCAGGTTTCATGGCAAACGAACGGTTATCCTTGAAAGGAAGCAGTTGCACGGCTACACGCTCACGGTCATTCAGTTCCGATTTCTCAAACTCTTCCAACAGAAGTTTGGTATTCGGCTCTATCAGACCGTGGGAACGGGCTGTCCATGACTTTCCTTCAGCACTGAGATAGATATAATACATATAGTAATTACTATCATTTACAAGATAGGTCTCGAACGGGGTGGTACTTACGGCTTTAATATCTTCGGGAACGAAAGCAAGATAAACGTTCAACACATCACCACCTTTTATTTCCGGTTGTCGATAGACTGAAACCTGGGGTTTTGCCAAGTGTCCGACCGGTGATTCGGAAGCACGGGAAACCGATGCCGGGGAAGCCTGCTTTGCTGCCGCAGAAGTCTTTCGGGCTAATTGTTCTTCTTCCTTTTTCTTATTGGCAGCCGCCTTTGCGGCGGGAGTGGGGATATTATAGTCATCTGTTTCAATCACCACGCATTCGTGTACAGGCATCGGTATATCGAAGCCGTCCTGATCTTCTACCAATACGATATTCTTTCCCTGAAATCCTGTTACCACGCCGCCTCCTACTTCACTGAGGAAACGAACTTTATCTCCTATTTTCACCATTGCATATACGATTTTACAATTTACAATTTACGATTGGAATTACTCAAAATGTCCCAATTGCTCCACAAAGATAATGTAAATCGAGGGCATTACTTTTAATCCGGGCTGAAAAAGTGATACCGGAATTCATTTTATTCTATTATATCCGTACCTTTGCACACCGTAAAAAGTAAAGTCATGAAGCAAAATCCGAAACATATTCATATCAGCGAATTTAACTATCCGCTACCGGATGAACGTATAGCTAAATTTCCCCTACCGGTGCGAGACCAATCAAAATTATTGCTATATCGGCATGGTGAAGTCTCGGAAGATATATTCACGTCACTGCCTGAATATCTTCCGTCCGGTAGTTTGATGATATTCAACAACACCAAGGTTATCCAGGCACGTCTGCACTTCCGCAAAGAGACGGGCGCATTGATTGAGGTATTCTGCCTGGAGCCGATACAGCCCAATGATTATGTCCTCAATTTCCAGCAAACGGAACATGCCGCATGGCTCTGCATGATAGGAAATCTGAAGAAATGGAAAGAGGGCATCCTAAAACGGGAAATGACTGTTAAAGGTAAGTCGATTACATTGACCGCAGAACGTGGAGAATGCCACGGTACGAGTCATTGGGTGGATTTCCGTTGGGATAACAACGAAGTGACCTTCGCAGATATTCTTGAGGTGTTTGGGGAACTGCCTATCCCTCCTTATTTGAATAGGGAAACGCAGGAGAGTGACAAAGAGACTTATCAGACTGTTTACTCCAAAATAAAAGGTTCCGTGGCTGCTCCTACTGCCGGATTGCATTTTACTCCGCGCGTACTGGATGCGCTACGTGATAAAGGAGTCGATTTGGAGGAACTAACCCTCCATGTAGGTGCAGGAACATTCAAACCTGTCAAAAGTGAAGAAATAGAGGGACATGAAATGCATACGGAATATATTTCCGTTTCGCGTGCCACGCTGGAGAAATTGATTGCTCATGAGGGTAAAGCGGTTGCGGTTGGAACTACTTCCGTCCGCACGCTGGAAAGTCTTTATCATATCGGAATATCTCTGCTAAAAAATCCTGACGCTACCGAAGATGAATTACACGTGAAGCAATGGCAACCCTACGAAATGACTCCCGAGGAAGATAAAACTCCTGCTGTTGATGCTTTGCAAGCCATCGTAGACTATCTGGACCGGCAGGGTATGGAAACGCTGCATACCAGTACCCAGATTATCATAGCTCCGGGATACGATTACAGGATAGTGAAGGCAATGGTCACCAACTTCCATCAACCTCAAAGCACGTTATTGCTACTTGTATCCGCTTTCGTGAAAGGTAACTGGAGAAAGATTTATGACTATGCACTCAGTCATGATTTCCGTTTTCTGAGTTACGGAGATTCATCGTTATTAATACCTTAGAATCAATTGAATATTAAACAAATATGGAAGATGAACTGATAATCATTGAAAACAAGATTTATGAAATACGTGGTACGAAAGTAATGCTAGACTTTGACTTAGCAGAACTTTATGGAATAGAAAACAGACGCCTTAAAGAACAGGTAAAACGAAATATAGAAAGATTTCCTCAAGATTTTATGTTTAAATTGACAAAAGGAGAATGGAGAGAGGTTATCGCAAATTGCGACAACCTCTCTTAGTAATGAACGGGATCACGAAACCCTCTTCAATGCCATTGCAGAAATTTCATTAAAATTACAACTGAATCAATCTAATCCCGGACGTATCACCATAAAAGGATTTATAAAAAAGAATGAATAATGAACAGCGACAACAATCAAGAAATGTTTCCCCTTGTCGATGAACAAGGCAATATTACAGGTGCGGCAACTCGCGGCGAATGTCACAACGGCAGTAAACTGCTGCACCCGGTTATTCACCTCCACGTTTTCAACTCCAAAGGGGAACTTTATCTACAGAAGCGCCCGCTTTGGAAAGATATACAACCGGGAAAATGGGATACTTCCGTAGGCGGGCATGTGGATCTGGGCGAGAGCGTGGAAATAGCATTAAGAAGGGAAGTACAGGAAGAACTAGGCATCACGGACTTCACTCCCGAAACAATTACTAATTACGTTTTTGAATCTGCCCGCGAAAAGGAGCTTGTATTTGTGCACAAGACTGTGTATGATGGTGAAATACATCCCAGTGAAGAACTGGATGGCGGACGCTTCTGGAGCATCGAAGAAATTAAGGAGAATATCGGGAAAGGGGTGTTTACTCCTAACTTCGAGGGAGAGATAGACAAAGTAATAGCGCATAACGGGTAAAGCGTCATCGTATCACTGATAAAATGAGACTGTATCACTGATAAAGCGAGACTGTATCACTGATAAAGCGATACTGTACAACTGATAAAGTAATACTGTACTGTTGATAAAGTGACACTGTACAATGAGTAAAGCGGAAATACAGTAAAAGTAAAGGTTGCATAATACAGAAGCACAAGCGGTATACGAAAAAAGTTCCGCTTCCCACCTTCAAACGGGGGAGCGGAACTTTCTGTATATGATAATCTTATTTATCCCGGCTTATTTTGCCAAGTCTTCAATCACCTTCATAATCTGCTGACCGATTTCTTCGGCAGCTTCCGGTGTAGCGGCTTCACTATAAACGCGGATAATCGGCTCGGTATTACTCTTGCGCAGATGAACCCATTTATCGGGGAAGTCAATCTTAACACCGTCGATATCATTGATTTCTTCGTTCTTATAAAGTTCCTTCACTTTAGCCAGAATAGCATCTACATCAGTATCCGGGGTCAAATCCACACGGTTCTTTGCCATGAAATAAGACGGATAAGAAGCACGCAGTTCGCTTACTTTCTTTCCCTCGTGTGCCAGATGGCTCAAGAACAAAGCGATACCCACCAACGCATCACGACCGTAATGGCTGGCAGGATAGATGACACCACCATTTCCTTCACCACCGATAACGGCGCCTACTTGCTTCATCTTGGTAGTTACATTCACTTCACCCACAGCGGAAGCGGAATATTCTTGACCATACTTACGGGTTACGTCACGCAGAGCACGCGTAGAACTCAAGTTAGAAACCGTATTACCCGGAGTGTGTTTCAACACATAATCGGCAACGGTTACCAACGTATATTCTTCACCGTACATTTTACCGTCTTCGCAAATCATAGCCAAACGGTCTACATCCGGGTCAACCACGAAAGCAACATCCGCTTTTCCACCTTTCATGAGGTTCATAATGTCGCCCAAGTTCTTTTCCAAAGGTTCGGGATTGTGCTGGAAGTTACCGGTTGGCTCGCAATATAGCTTTTCTACATGCTGAACGCCCAGCTGTTCGAACAACTGCGGGAGGATGATACCACCTACAGAGTTTACACAGTCGATAGCAACACGGAAGTTTGCTTTCTTAATAGCTTCCACATCCACTAAATCAAGAGCTAATACGCTGTCGATATGCTTCTGATTATATGTCAGGTCCTTACGATAAGAACCAAGTTTGTCTACTTCGGCATACTCAAATTCTTCAGCTTCAGCAATGCGAAGCACTTCGTTACCTTCGGCAGCATTCAGGAATTCACCTTTTTCATTCAGAAGTTTCAGTGCGTTCCATTGTTTCGGGTTGTGAGAAGCAGTCAGGATAATACCACCACTGGCACCCTCCATCGTTACGGCCAATTCTGTAGTCGGAGTAGATGCCAAGTCGATGTCTACTACATCCCAGCCCATACCCATCAGGGTACCTACTACTACATTCTTTACCATTTCACCCGAGATGCGCGCATCGCGGCCTACTACGATTTTGTTGTTCTTTACAGTGCATGTCTTACGGATAAGAGTAGCATACGCAGAGGTAAACTTCACAATGTCGAGCGGATTCAATCCTTCGCCTGCACCACCACCGATAGTTCCACGGATTCCAGAGATAGATTTGATTAGAGTCATAGGTTAATATTTTAAATTGTTTGGTTAGTTCCAGATTTGGTATTTCTGAATATCATAATAATAAGGATAAACGTATTGCATAGCGGTCTGATGTCCCATTTTGGAAGGAACAATCAATCTTACATGTGCCCTGTCGCGAACATACTCCAACGGTACAAGCCAACCGGCAGGAACAGCTGTGGAGGAATAAAAAGTCATCATATATCCTTGCAAAAAAGTACCCGCAATGGAAGATGAAGTAACTTTATAAAGGAACTCGTCTACTATATCAACAGCGTTTAAATTAGACAACGTTGTGTCTTTATCAAGAATACTATATTCCACAAAACGCACTAATATCTGGTCGTTACTCTTTATAGTATCATTTTTATCTTTAGAACCAGGATCTACAATCTGCATATACACACCGCTGACCAACTGTACAAACTCATTATTTTCAACATTGGTAGTAGAGTCTTGCGCAAAGAACTCGGACTGTGAAATAACCTTTATATTATTTTTCTTAATAAAGTCTTCGATGCCTTTTTTTTCATCTTCCAGCATCTCGGCGTATGTCTTTGTATTATCGCAGGCTTGAAAGCCAAAACTAAGTGCCAATAAAGACAAAAAGAATAAAGTAAGTTTCTTCATTTCTGCTATTTAGTAATTTCGTACAAAAGTATCTGATTTTCTTGTAAGTTAAAAGTCGTGGATAGAAAGTTCGTATCTTTTAACCTTTACGGCTAAACTTTTTTTATCCTTTCGCATTAAGCAACGGCTTAAACTTTTCTAAAGCTTGTTCCAAGACTTTTTTCGCTTCTTCCATTGTTCCGAAAAACTCGCCGCCGGAGGCATTCAGGTGTCCACCACCATTAAAGAACTCCGCAGCCAACTTATTGCAAGGGAACTTACCTACAGAGCGCAAAGAAACTTTTATCATCGGCTTCTCGGTATCTTCACGCAGGAAGCAGGAGAAGATGACATTCTTGATGCTCAAAGGTATGTTTACAAAACCCTCGCTGTCACCACGGATATAGTCGAACCGGCTTTGCTCTTTTTTTGTAAGAGATATCATTGCCGCACGATAGTCAGGATATACCGTCATCTGCGACAACACATATCCCATCAGTCGCAAACGGCTTTCCGAATAGGTATTATAGACTTTCCGGTAAATCTCATCCTTATCGATGCCTTTGGAAAGCAACTCACTGATTATGAAATAGATTTCACGGTTATTGGAATTATAAGTAAAGCCACCGGTGTCGGTCATCATACCCGTATAAATACATTCGGCTCCTTCTTTTGTGATATCGCTGAAATATCCCATCCGGCATATCAGGCGGAAAACAAGTTCGGATGTGGAAGATATCTCAGGATGAGAAATGATAATTCTGCTGAAGTCTTCCGGATTTAAATGATGGTCTACCAATATCTTCCTTGCAGGAGAAGCAAGCACGGCGTCTGCCATGGCATCGATACGATGTATCGCGTTGAAATCGAGACAGCAGATGACATCGGCTTCCGCAATCAGTTTATCTGCAAATTCTTTATAATGGTCGTAGAGAAGGATATCCTTACTTCCGGGCATCCACTTCAAGAAATCGGGAAAAGCATTGGGGACGATAACATTCACATCCTTATCTTGTGTATTCAGAAAGTGCCATAAACCCAAGGAGGAACCTATCGCATCACCGTCGGGAGCGACATGTGATACAATGACTATTTTCTCTGCACGTTCCATCCATTTGGCGAAATGGTCTATCTTTGATTGTTCTATTACTTTAGTTAACATATAATTGATTTACGATTTATTCCCTACGGTCATGACACATCTTTTATCTTTAACACATAGGTACGTTAACGATTTACGATTAGACGATTGGTATCGCTCCGTCCATCCATAACAATTGAGCAGACAAAAGTACAAAAAGTTTGTGATTTATAATAATATACGGATAGAACCTTTTTTCGAAAGAGAAAGATAGGGAATGCCCAAACGGATACAATCGTTAATAATTTTGTCTTGGTAAAAATCAGAAAGAGAAGAATCAAGAACTACGGTTCTCACTGTAAACAAGGAAGTTAATTCCTTTATATCACCTTTATATCCTTTTGATACATAGAGGTAATCAATAGATATCGGCACATCTACCTGTTTGCTCCGCCAGCGGCCATCCGCTAATAAACAGATATGCTTACCACCATAAGAGACAATCTGATTATGAACAGAAATCTCCGGAATGGAGAAGTCTCCGGTTACCAACACCGGTTGTTCCAAACGCAAATGGTTCCAATGAGGAGAGAGGGCACGTTGCAAGCGCGTAATATTGGGCAGACTATCTGCACATACCAACCAGGAGTTTGTGTTATCTGCCAAACAATGTACCGCCGGACATCCGCGAACATTATAAAACTCAAGGCTTCGCCGGGGAACGTATGACAGCAATGTAAATGTATGATAGGAGACGCCCAACATCAGGGCAAATAAAGCAATGTACGCATTGGTGACCGTACGACGGGTAAGGGCGCGATATCCAAGCATGAAACATAGATAGAAAAGCAATACTCCCCATACATCAATCCATATATTATCAACAGAAGCAAAAGGAAGTTGTTCTATCCAATGAAGCACAGCGTTCTGAACACGTATCATTGTATCCAAAACCATTGCCACTCCCTGCTGCACGAAAGGAAAAGGCATAAGGACAAAAAGAAGCACCGCAGTATACATAATAAACGTGACCATCGGAATGACCCATAGATTCGTCAATAAAAAATGAGTGGAGAAACGGGAGAAATAGAGCATAACCAAAGGTGCCGTACCTATCTGGGCAGTAATTGACACCGTCACCAATCCCCACATTTTTCTTAGGAAGGGGTTCTTTATGGTCCATAAACGATAGATTTCAGGTTGAAAAAGCAGAATGGCTGTAACAGCCGTAAAGGAAAGCTGAAAACCAACATCAAACAACCAAACCGGATTTACCAATAACATCAGAAATGCAGCTACAGCCAATGTATTCATCGTCAAGGGTTTCTCCATTTGCAGGTTAGAAAGAGCTAAAAGCGAGCACATTATCACAGAACGAACCACAGAAGAAGACAAACCCGTGAAAAAGGCAAAGCTCCATAAAAGAAGAATTATCACTAAAAGCAGAAAAGGTTTTAGATAATTCCATCTTCGCCACAATGGCGACAGGATAAAGAGAAACAACACATACAGAAATCCGACATGCAGTCCTGAAAGCGCCAACACATGACTGGCACCGGTAACTGAATACGTTTCTACAATATCTTCACCCAGTTCATCTTTGTCGCCAACGGTAAGCGCAGAAAGGATAGCCAGTTCGTCCCCCCTAAACCCTAAACTTCGATAAAGGGAAATCACCTTTTTCCTATAATCCAAAGCTATCTGCCTGAAAGAGCGGGACTCATCATAACCTATTATCTTCCAATGACCTGCAGGAACATAGGCAGTTCCACTGACTCCTTTACACATCAGATAACGGGCATAATCAAATTCGTCAGGATTTCCATTATTAACAGGAGGATTCAGGCGGGCATGTATCAGTACTTCATCCCCTCTGCGCAGAGTATATGCAGCAGTATCTTTCGGAAAGTAGAGCAGAAAAACATTCTTTGCGGTCGCATGGAGGAATGTGTCCTTTTGAACTTCCCCACCTAAGACGCTATGAAATAAAATGCTACGTTCTTTAATTTCCGGTTCTTCATCAAGAGTAACCCGATAAACCGAAGTTTCGTTTGAAAAGGCGTATTCCGTATTCTCCAATTGCCGAGTGACCAAAGCAATCCCTAAACAAAACAGAAAAAAGAAAACCGTCCCTCCATACAGTCTACGGAATGAATAACGATAGGAAATGAACAAAATTCCCACCAAACATAACAAACCGGCCATCCACACACCAACAGAATGTACACAAGGAAACGCTTCCCCATATACTATTCCACCAGCCAACGGCATCAAAAGTCGAAGGTAAGGATGCCGTTGTAAACCGTTTATTATCAATAAAAGTTTTTATAGATTCTTCAAAGCACGAATAGCCTCTTCCGGGTCACGGGCAGAGAATATAGCATTACCGGCAACCAGCGCATCGGCTCCGGCCTCTACCAAGCGCGCGCCTGTTTCCAGATTGACGCCTCCGTCTACCTCTATCAAAGCCTGCGAACCGGTTACTGTAATCAATTCGCGCAGCTCACGTACTTTCTCAACGGTGTGTTCTATGAATTTCTGGCCGCCAAAGCCCGGGTTGACTCCCATCAGCAGCACCATGTACACATCATTAATGATATCTTTCAGCATTGCCACAGGTGTTGCCGGATTTATCGTAACCGCCGGCTGCATTCCAGCTTCGCGTATCTGCTGTATCACACGGTGCAAATGTGGGCAAGCTTCATAGTGCACATTCATGATATGTGCGCCCAGCGCCTTTACTTCCGGTATAAACTTTTCAGGCTGCACAATCATCAGATGTACATCCAAAGGCTTTTCCGAAAGCTTTGCCACATATTTCAATACGGGAAAACCGAAAGAGATATTCGGCACAAAAACACCATCCATAATATCAATGTGCACCCAGTCAGCTTCACTGCTGTTAATCATTTCAATGTCATTTGCCAGATATGCGAAATTGGCAGAAAGGATAGAAGGCGATATAATAGGTTTCATAACAGTTATATTGTAAAGGTTATATTTCTTATAACGCACAAATGTATACAAAAGATTTCAATCAGCCTAATATTCTAACCATTGAGATGAACCGTCTCAACGTTCACCCGAGAACCATGCCTTAAACTCCCCTACCCTTGCCTTACTGACTACAATCTTTTCAGGAGCGGCAATGTGCAGATTGATTGCCAGACGGTTGTTAAACCACAAATCAACATCTTTCACCGACTCTCTGGATATCAGGTATTGGCGGTTGGCACGAAAGAAAAGTGCAGGGTTCAGGCAATCCGTGAGTTCATCTAAGGTTTGGGTAAGCACATGGCATCTACCCGCTTTAGTCATAGCCTTCACAATTCCATCCGCTATGTAAAAGTAAGAAATCATATCCACAGACAGAGGTAAAAGTTTATCTCCTTTTGCAGGTACCAGAAAATGGGTTTTATAACTTTCTTCCCGTTTCAAGGCATGTATCAGTTTCAAGAAATCCGGCTCATCGGTGCGTGCTCCATGCAGGCACTTCAACTTTGCAAGTGCCGCCCGTACATCTTCTTCACCAATAGGTTTCAGCAGATAATCTATACTATTCACTTTAAATGCTCGAAGCGCATACTCATCGTATGCAGTTGTGAAAATAACGGGGCATGTAATGTCCGTATGTTCAAAGATTTCAAAAGCCGAGCCGTCTGCCAGATGAATATCCATAAACACCAGTTCGGGCATGGCATGGGTTGTGAACCAGTCTATGGCATCCGCAACGCTGTCCAGCGTATCTATCACTTCCATGTCGGGAGCCACCTCTTCCAAGACTGCCGTCAGATTGCGAACAGCGGCTTTTTCATCTTCTACAATTAAAGCTTTCATAAGACCGAATGAGTTTATGGTTTTATAAGTGGGATACAAACGCTGAATTTGTCATTAACCTCCGCTATCTGTATTTCCTTGCCAAACAGCAACTCGTAACGCTTGGAAAGGTTGGCCAGGCCGATTCCTGTTCCCGAAGGAGCCGTCCGGCGAGGTTGCAAATCATTATCGATACAAAGAAAAGCATCGCCTTCTTTCTCTGATATATTTACCGTCCTGATATCAATCGTAAGAGGTTTCCGGTTACTGATTTCATTATGCTTTATGGCATTTTCCACCAATGTCTGAACTGAAAGCGGGGGCAAGCGATACTCCATTAAGCGCTCATCCACCTCCATGTTGAAGTGCAGGTTGTCTTCATATCGCATCTTCATCAGAAAGATATAAGCATCCACAAAATCAACTTCCTCCCTAAGTGCAACAGTATGGGTATCGTTTTCTTGAAGCGTGTACCTCAACACACGCGAAAGCTCGCGGATATAATCTTGCGCTTTCTCCGGGCTCTCACGCACCAATGATTGAAGCGTGTTCAGCGAATTGAACAGCATGTGCGGATTCAACTGATTTTTCAATGCCTGATATTGATTCTGAATGTTCTCCGCAACCAGTTTTCCATTCTGCAACAATACCTCCTGCCGTCCACGTATCAGATAACTGATATAACAGGTACCCGTTACAATCAGACTGATAATGAAATCGCGCACGGGGTGGAGATAATGATGCACCATAGCATCAATGGCGGGGATATTAAAATTGCGGTGCATATACACGAACAACTCTCCAAGCAGCCTGCTCAGCAGCCATATCAGAATAAAAGACAACACCACCTTCCACCACGAAATACGCACCACCGGACTGTTAAACCCGAACAAAAACGTATTGACGGCAAAAAGCACCAAGAGTGAAAGAAACGTATACCCCACTTCAAAAAGCACATCCACCGCCGACATTCCGGGAAACAGGGTTTGCTGCTCCACAGTATCCGTCAGTGATACAAGTTCGGGGAAATGTATCAGAAAACTGACCACCAGTGACACTAGCACAGTCAACTGGATATACTTCTTATTTATCACTATCATTCTTACTTTCATTCCATTCCTCCGCAAAGATAATCATTCTGCCCTATTCTTTTTCCATTCTTGCCGACACATACATGCCGGGACGGAACAAGGGACTTGCATCCAGCACTTTAGCATAAAGTTCAATGGAACGGTTGGAGTCATCCACCTGCTGGCCGATAGAAACCAAAGTAGCATGGAAAGTTGTCTTTCCCAATCCGTTTACGCGGAATTGCACCCGACTTCCTACTTTCATGCCCGCCAAATCTTTTTCATAAGCAGTGAGGCGTACCATTGTCTGACTTTTATCTATGAGGTCGCACAAAGGCTCTCCCACATTGAGATACTTGCCTAAGTTGGCTTGCACATTACTGATATAGCCATTGATAGGCGCCTTCACCTCTATATAAGGACGGATGCCGGACGACGACAATGTTTCGGGATTTACACCCAACAGGCGAAGTTGTACTGCCGATGCTTGCAGACGGCTCTTCATGGAAAGATAGTCGGCTTTGCTCTGTTGAAACTTTTTCTGCGAAGCTACGGCTTCACGAGATAATGTTTGTTGCCGTTGATATTCGGCTTCCAAATATTCCAATTGTGCGTAGCTATCCAAATAGGCCTGTTGCAAATCTATGAAATCCGGATTTTCCAGAGTACCTAGCACGGTACCTTTGTTGACATAAGTCCCCGGTAATAAAGAAAGATTTTTCACAATACCGCCCATGCTGAGCGTAACGGTAGCAAAGTTATTAGGCGGTGTTACCAATGTCCCGTTGAAAGATGCCGGATTGGCAATAGCCGTAGCGGAAGTTACGCCATCCACTTGCATCGTATCAGCCGTTTCGACCATTACAGGTGCCGTTTCTGCGGGTTGCGCATCCCGGGCGGGTTCCGCTTGTTTATTCGATGAGTCACAGGATGCCAGCAGCAATACCGCAACAGAGAAAATTATCTTTTTCATATTCTATGTAGATGTTATTGATGATACAATTCATATTCCAAAGCAGCCACATTATACTGGTAGACTGTCTCTATATATCCCTTCTTTATCTCCCGGGCAGCATTCATACTCTGCACATATTCGGTGATATCCGTTTCACTCTCCCGGAATTGGAGTTCCGCCGTCTTTATCAGGTTCTCGGCTTCCACAAGGGCGGTGGCGGTGTAGAAACGAATACTTTCACCATAGCGGCGGATGCCGGCACGAAGTTCCAAGACCCGGTTATTCAGCTCACGCACATTAGCGTCCGCCTGTGTCTGCGCCATGTTACGTTCAAACTTTGCCTGACGGATTTTACTGCGTTGCGGTAAAAACCACACAGGAAAAGAGACACCCACCATCCAAGAATCCAGCCCTTTATCCGGAAGTATATTTTGACGGACATAACCCAAGGACAGTTCCGGGAAGAAGCGGCTACGCTCAATATTCAACATGGCCTGTTTCTCACTAACCTGGCCTTGAAAATAATTCAAATGGGCAGAGGAAAGCGGTAAACTATCCAACCGCACCGGATAAAGCTGAATTGCCGTCTCATTGGGTACAACCGTGCGCTCCGCATAGCAGCTCCATCGCAAACGGGATGCCGCCAACTTCAGCTCCTCATCAGCCTGAAATAGTTTATTCCGCATATCGGCCGCTATGGTAGAAGCCATGCTTTTCTCCAATAATGTTATATCCCCTTGTTGATATCGCAGTTCACCCGCTTTCTGCACCCGGTCTGCCCAATCACTCTGCTCCTGATACATGGCACGAATATTCCAGGCATACATATAATAAGCCCAGGCACGTTTTACTTCAGCTTTCACCTCTTTTTCCACCATTTGTTTATAATAAGTTCCGGTAGCAACTTGCTTATTAACAAGCACATTCTTATAGAACGGCGCCAACAGGGAACCGAGAGATTGCGTGACTCCCATCTCTTTGTCATTGCGTTCCGTCCCGTTGAGTTGCCCCCAGGAATAGCTGAATTCAGTAGGTGCCAGTTCCACTACCTCGCCACGACCGGCACGCACACGTTTAATGTCTGTAGCAGCTATCCGCAAGCGCGGACTGTTTTGTACCGCCATTTCCAGCGCTTCATCAAGAGTCACAGTCTGCGGAGTTTCCTGCGCCATTGCAGGTAAGGGTAAAGTAACCAGCAGTAAAGAGAACAAACCGAATCCCAACCATTTTCTGAACTTACTACGACGTAACATAACCGTTGAATTTACAATATGATAAAATACGGGAATAATCAATAATGTCAACACTGTGGAAATAATCAATCCGCCGATAACCACCGTTGCCAACGGGCGTTGTACTTCTGCTCCCGCCGAAGTGGCGATAGCCATCGGGACAAAGCCCAAAGAAGCGACCAATCCGGTCAGGAATACAGGGCGAAGCAACTGCGGGCAGCTTTCACTGATAACCCGGGAAGTAGTCTTCGGATAACGGCCGCCTTCGCGTACTTCATTAAAATGGTTAATCATCAGAATACCATTGAGCACCGCCACGCCAAACAGAGCAATGAAACCCACTCCTGCCGAAATACTGAATGGAAGCCCACGCAACCACAATGCCAAAATTCCCCCAATCAAGGATAACGGTACGGTGCTGAACACAACCAGGGTATATGTCACCGACTTGAAAGCAAAAAAGAGTAACAACAATATCAGCGATAACGCCACCGGAATAACAATCAACAAAGTATCAATCGCATTTTGCAAATTCTCAAACTGACCGCCATACGAGAAATAATATCCGGGCTTCAACTTGATGTTCTTTTCCAGCGTATTCTGAATATCACCCACCACTTGCTGTATATCGGCATCACGGACATTCACACCAATCACAATACGGCGTTTGGTGGCATCCCGGTTTATCTGCAACGGGCCATTCACCAAATCAATGGTAGCCACCTCGCTGACAGGGATTTGTATGCCCTCCGTTGTACGGACAAACAATTTATCAAGATTCAAATCCTTCACTTTGTCATAGTCAAGGCGCAGTACAAGGTCAAAACGCCGTTCATTCTCAAAGACCACACCGGCCGCCTCACCGGCGTATGCCGTGCGAACAATCGTATTAAGTTCCTCAATATTAATTCCATAACGGGCTATCTTGGCACGGTTATACTTCACCACTAATTGAGGAAGTCCCATCGCCTGTTCCACGATTACATCAGAAGCACCCGGAATTTTCTCCACATATTCCGCCACTTCTTTCGCCTTTTCATAGAGTTCAGTCATATCTTCTCCATAAAGTTTAACGGCGATATCCGCCTTGGCGCCGGTCATCAGTTCATTGAAGCGCAACTGAATGGGTTGCGAGAAGTTGAACTCCGCACGGCTGGTGAGCGGTTCAAGAGCATCTTTCATCTTCTCCACCATCTCTGCGCGGCTAGTGGCACAGGTCCATTCCTTGAAAGGTTTCATCACAATCATCACATCGGCATCTTCCACCGCCATCGGGTCGGTAGGCACTTCCGCCGTACCAATCTTAGCTACTACATGCTTGATTTCGGGAAATTTCTCTTTCAATATCTTTTGCGCCAACCCGGAAACTTCTATGCTTTCCGTCAGAGAACTTCCGGCAGGAAGCGTCATCTGCATAGCAAAGTCTCCCTCATCCAACGTCGGGATAAACTCTGCACCCAATTTGGTGAACAGGAATAAACTGAAAGCCAATGCCAGAAAAGCAGCGGCAACAGTTGCACGCACATACCGAAGACACCAGTTAAGCGTCCGACGATAGACGCGGTTCAGCTTCTCAAAGAAATAATCCGCGAAAACTTTCTTATTCTTAATCTCGTGTTTCAAAAAGAGTGACGCCATCATCGGTACGTATGTAAGCGACAAAAGCAAAGCGCCGATGATACAAAATACGAGTGTCTTCGCCATCGGAGTAAAATACTTTCCTTCAATACCCGTCAATGTCAATATCGGGAAAAACACAATCAGGATAATAAGTACGGCAAAAGTAGCGGAGCGTACCACCTTACCTGCACCCTGCTCAACCTCCGTATCCATTTCATCCCTCGACAAAGTACGTCCACGGAACCGGCGGCTATAAATATGTGCCAATATGCCTTCCAAGATAACGATGGAACCGTCTACCACGATACCAAAGTCGATAGCGCCAAGGCTCATCAGATTGGCGGATACACCAAAGACACGCATTAGTATAAAAGCGAAAAGCATTGCCAAAGGTATGACGGAAGCGACAATAAGCCCGGCACGGACATTCCCCAGAAAAACAATCAGAACAAGAAAAACGATGATAGCACCTTCTATCAGATTACGTACAACAGTAGAGATATTACGGTCAACCAACTCCGAACGATTCAAATAAGGTTCAATGCTGATACCCTCAGGAAGCATTTTCTGTACATTCTCCACCCGTTTTTCCAGTTCAGTAGTAACCACATTTGCATTGGCTCCTTTCAGCATCATCGCAATACCTCCCACACACTCGCCTTTTCCATCCATCGTCATGGCTCCAAAGCGCTTGGCACTGCCGAAACGCACGGTAGCCACATCATCTACATGAATAGGAATGCCGTTACGATTGGCGACAACGATACGGTCGATATCCTTCAGGCTGTTTATCATACCTTCGGAACGGATATAATAAGCGCGGTTCACCTTTTCTATATAGCTGCCTCCGGTATTCTGATTGTTACGATTCAATGCTTCGAATACCTCGCCAATCGTTATATTGAGTGAATAAAGGGCATCCGGGTCTACCGCCACTTCATATTGTTTCAGGTTACCTCCGAAGCTGTTAATTTCAACGATACCGGGAATTCCCGACAATTGGCGTTTTACAATCCAGTCCTGAATGGTACGAAGTTCCATGGCATCATATTTATCCTCGTATCCGGGAGCTACTTTTAAAATGTATTGGTAAATCTCTCCCAAACCGGTAGTGACAGGCATCAACTCGGGCGCCCCCAATTCAGAAGGAATTTCCCCGGCCACTGTTTGTATCTGCTCGTTGATTAACTGGCGTGCCTGCAAAGTAGGTACACTTTCCTTAAAAACCACCGTAACCAGCGACAAGCCGAAACGGCTGACTGACCTGATTTCTTCCACATTCATAATATTGCTCATGGCAATCTCGATGGGGAAAGTTATCAGTTGCTCTACCTCCTGCGGCGCCAAAGTGGGAGACACAGTTACAATCTGCACCTGATTATTGGTTATATCGGGCACAGCATCAATAGGCAACGTAAGCATTGCATAGATACCTCCTATAAGGAGGAAAAGCGTTGTCAAGCCGACAAACAGCTTTTTTCTGACAGAGAAACGTACTATTGCATTAAACATCTTTATCGGGTTTTAAATGATAATGCAAATATAGCCAGGAAGCAA
Organism: uncultured Bacteroides sp.; assembly: GCF_959029255.1. Classification (GTDB taxonomy): domain Bacteria; phylum Bacteroidota; class Bacteroidia; order Bacteroidales; family Bacteroidaceae; genus Bacteroides. The sequence goes on from NZ_CAUFUE010000002.1 coordinate 107,205, forward strand.
ATTTGTGAAGAAAAAGAAAAAGTGAAGTGGAATTATTGACAAGTGAATCGTCTCAAAATGGGGATGAAGAAATATCCCCATTGAGACCGATAAACAGTTATTGTACTTTATATTCTTCCGTCAGATGGAAACCGCGCAGCAACTCATCCGTTTTCAGTCGCTTCTTACCGGGAAGTTGAAGAGAATGAATTCCTATCATTCCGTCCGTGGCAGTTATGCGGATATAAGTCTTGCCGTCCGTCAGCAACGTACCGGGTTCTAATGGATGAGGCTGAAAGATTTTTTCCGTTTCAAAGATTTTCAAGACCACTGACGTTCCATCCGGTAGCACCAGTTCAGTCCAGGCTGCGGGATAGGGAGACAACCCCCGAATAAAATCGTATATGCGTTTAACGGGTTGATTCCAATCAATGCGGCAGGTATCTTTAAAGATTTTCGGTGCAGGACGCAGTTCACCTACCTGTGCCATTTCCTCCTGCGGAATACTCTTCACCGTACCGGCAAGAATAGCATCCACGGTTTCCGTCACCAGGCGTCCACCCAGCATCATCAATTTATCATGCACAATGCCCACATTGTCCGTATCCTCAATAGGCACCCGCACTTGCTGGATGACCTCACCCGTATCTATCTCATGTTTCAGAAAGAAAGTAGTGATACCGGTTTCCTTATCGCCATTGATAACCGCCCAGTTGATGGGAGCAGCTCCCCGGTATTGCGGCAACAAAGAAGCATGCAGGTTGAATGTCCCCAAACGGGGCATATTCCACACCACTTCCGGAAGCATACGAAAAGCAACCACAATCTGCAAATCGGCTTTCCACGCACACAGTTCTTCTACAAATGCTTCATCTTTCAACTTCTCCGGCTGAAGCAGCGGTAGGTTATGTTCCAGCGCATATTGCTTCACAGGGGAATATTGGATTTTATGTCCGCGTCCCGCAGGTTTGTCCGGCATTGTAATAACACCTACCACGTTATATCCGCCTTCTACCAAGCAGCGAAGGGGCTCCACCGCAAAGTCGGGAGTACCCATATATACTATTCGCAAATCTTCTTTCTTCATAATCATATCAGTCTTCCGAAAAATGTACCAGTACCTGACGGTACGAATTAAATATCTTCGATTTAGAGACAAAGCCCAGATACTTTCCTTCACTATCTACCACAGGCAGGTTCCATGCCTTGGTATCGTCAAAAGTACGCATCACCTGCTCCATACTATCCGTATCAAACAGGCGCGCAGGCGCCGAGGTCATCAGTTTGCCCACCGTAAAGCGGTGGTACAATTCTTGCCGGAACATAATATTACGTATATCATCCAGCAATACAATACCAATCAGTTTACCCGTGTTGTCCGTCACCGGGAATATATTGCGATGTGATGTGGAAATCGCTTTTACCAATTCGCTAAGATCCATTTCAGGATGCACTACGACAAAATCCTTTTCTACCACATTCTCCACTTTCATCAGCGTCAGCACAGCTTTATCCTTATGATGGGTCAGCAGTTCTCCTTTCTTTGCCAGACGCATGGAATAGATACTATGCGGTTCAAAAACGATGATAGTCAGGTAAGAACTTACGGAAACAATCATCAACGGCAAGAAGAGGTCATAACCTCCCGTCAGTTCGGCTATCAGGAATACACCCGTCAACGGCGCGTGCATCACGCCGCTCATCACTCCCGCCATGCCCATCAACGCAAAGTTCTTCTCAGGCAAGAAAGCGGAAAAATCGAACGCATTGCTGAAATGAGAAAACACAAAACCGGCAATGCATCCCAGATACAAAGAAGGTGCGAAAATACCACCACAACCACCACCGCCATTCGTCGCGCTCGAAGCGAAGACTTTAAACAGAATAATGAGCATCAGATAGAGCATCAACAGATTACCATGACCGTAGAAAAAGGAGTTGTTCATCACCGTATCCCAGTCCGCATTGCTCGTACCGTTCAGCAACAGCTCTATCGTGTCATAACCTTCACCATATAACGGCGGGAAAAGGAAAATCAAAATGCTCAGCATCACGCCTCCCACTATCAGTTTCTTATAAGGCTTTTTCAACTTGCCAAACACTCCCTCCACTGAATTCATCGCCCGGGTGAAATAGAGCGAAATCAATCCGCAAAAGATACCCAGCATGATGACGTAAGGAATACGTTCCAATTCAAAAGCTTGGTCCAGGTGAAATTTAAACAGTGCATCCTGTCCCGTAACCACATAGGAAACGGTTGCCGCCGTCACCGCCGAAATCAGCAATGGCAGCAGTGAAGACATAGTCAGGTCTATCATCAGCACCTCCAGCGTGAACACAAGTCCTGCAATAGGCGCTTTAAAAATTCCCGCCACCGCACCGGCAGCTCCACAACCCACCAACAACATCAACGTACGGTGTTCCATCTTGAACATACTCCCCAGATTGGAACCGATAGCCGAACCCGTCAACACAATCGGCGCCTCCGCTCCTACCGAACCACCGAAACCGATGGTGATGGAACTGGCTATGATAGACGACCAGGTATTGTGTCTTTTGATGCGTCCCTGCCTGCGTGATATGGCATAAAGAATTTTCGTGACTCCATGACTGATATCATCCTTCACCACATAGCGCACAAACAGTCCCGCCAGGAAAATACCCACCACCGGATAAACCAGATACAGGTAGTTAGCCTCTGTGGCATTGAAGTTATCCGTCAGGAAGTTCTGTATCCAATGTATCAGCACCTTCAAAATCAGTGCAGCCAGCGCCGTAAAGATGCCGACCAAGAAGCTGAGGAGCAGGATAAATCGCTTTTCCTTCACGTTCTTTTCGCGCCAGATGATGAAGCGCTGTAACCAACTCGTTTTCTCTCCTGCCATCTTTTCCTTATTCTCGTATTATTTTAATGACGCCCCCCTTATCCAGTTTAATAATGCTCGACGGTTTGGGGTTCGTCATTTCTTCCCGGCGATAGCCCACAATATAATCTACGGCAGACTTAATTTCTTCACTAATCTCGCTGAAATTCTTCGGTGAAGGCTGTCCGCTTACATTGGCAGACGTAGATACGATAGCCTTACGGAACTGTTGACAAAGCCTTTTTGAGAACTCTTCATTCGTCACCCGTATACCCACACTGCCATCCTCGGCAATCAGATTATGCGCCAGGTTACGTGCTCCCGAATAAATAACGGTCAACGGTTTGTCTGCCACCTCAATCAAATCCCAAGCAATTTCCGGCACATCCTGAACATAGAAATCAACCTTTACGGCAGAGTCTACCAGCACCAGCATCGCCTTGCTGTCGGAGCGTTGCTTTATCTCATACACACGGCGCACCGCATCTTCGTTGGTAGCGTCACAACCTATCCCCCAGATGGTATCCGTAGGGTACAGAATTATCCCGCCCTCATTCATCACCTGGCAGGCTTTTTTAATATCTTCTATCATTTCTTGCAATTATAATACAATGATTAACTTGCAAAATTAGCATTTTTATTCCATTGAACGCAATCCGTATAATTTTTTTTTCAGTTATTCATACCTCGGCATCTGTTCGTCAGTTCATGAAAGGAGTTGATTTCATATATATCCTATAATCTTTAATCATCCCCGGATATCCCTCCTCGGCACGCGGCAAATAGCGAAAACCTGAAGCGATACATTCTTCACCTAAATCAATAACTACCTGATGGGGATACTTATCACCTTCTCGAGTACTCCAGTAAGTCGATTCCTGCAAATCATAAATTTTATCGGCAGTAAAATTCCCCCAGCTTGTACTCTCGCTATCCGCATAATAAATATTCCAGTGCTGACGGGGAAGCGGTTTACCCGTTTCATCCAATAAATAGAATTCAGCCATTGAGGCAACATCTCCTCCATCTTGGGCATTCAGTGCTTCCAGGCAGAAATAACGTCCTTTCACCACTTGTTTGAACCGGACTTCCTGCCAATTGTTGCCCGGCTTTAGTGAACCGTTTACAACAGCTTTCCCACTTTTCAAATTCAATTGCTGTCCCTCTCTACGGTGGAGAGGTGATATTTCCGCACGCAGCATATCCAAGATTGGTTTATCTAAACCTTTCACAATCGGCCGTTCAGGCCCCAGCAAGTCCAACACTATGATTTCATTTTTTCCTTTCTTCAACCAGCACCCGGGCATATACAAAGTTTGTTGCGGTCCAATTTTCCAAAAACGCCCGATGGCTTTCCCGTTGACCCAAACCATGCCTTTCCCCCAGGTTTGCATATCTAGAAACACATCGCCCACTTCATCCAGGTTGAATGTAGCACGGTAATAGGCGGGTTGGTCATTGGAGTGGTTGCCGTCAGTGTATTTTTTCTTTTCTACGAAGGAGTAATCTACCGGGAAATTATAGACTGTCCAATTCTTCAATTCCTGTTTTTCTTTATCGGTAATCAATTCTACTTTCTCCGTAATGCCCTTTCGGTCATGGATAGCGGCGTCAAAATTCACACGTCCCATTGCTTCCACTAAGATATCCAGCCGGGTTCCGTCTGCTAGCGCCGGCAGTACCAGCGTATTCTCACCACGACGACGATCCAGCCGCTTCAACAGTTTTCCATCGGCATAGACTTGCGCCCAGTCGTGTACTTCGTCAATCAACAGTACCGTCCCATCGGCTACGGCAGGCAAATTCGTACGATATAGAATCGTTCCCCAACCTTGATTGAACTGTTCCATCGGCCGTATGTCTTCCGAAACTTGCGGTTCCGGTAAATTCTCGAACAACGGAGCTGTTTCATTCACAATAAATTCGGGAATCCTAATGACCGGATAGGCTGCCGGGACATCAGGTATCACTTGTCCCGAATCGGCATATTGCATCAGCAATTCACGAAGTTTATAATACTTCGGAGTCGCCCACCCTGCTTCACTAATGGGAGCATCGTAGTCATAAGAACTACACATGGCGGAATAAGCCGGACTATTGGCACCGCCCCAGTGACCGAAAGTCGTCCCTCCATGCGCCATATATAAAGAGAAAGAGATATTTCTATCCAGCATATCCTTAATGCCGGAAACCATCGTTTCGGCATCACGGGTCTCGTGCTTACGCCCCCAATGGTCGAACCATCCGCTCCAGAACTCACTGCACATGAGCGGTGCGTCGGGACGCGCCTCTTTCAGTTTCTCAAACTGGGCATCAATGTCAGCTCCCGTTCCGAAATTGATTGTCCAGACAAGGTCGTCCAATCCGTTCAGTTGGAAAGTAGAACTCCAGTCGCACTGGAACAAAGGAACTTCCGTAAAACCGGCACCTCGCACCATATCGCGTATGTTGGCAATATATTCTTTGTCAACAGCATAACCTCCATATTCATTTTCAACTTGCACCATGATGATATTTCCACCTCGAGTCACTTGCAAGTCAGCTAGTTGCTGTCCTATTTCATTCAGCATATTCTTAGTATGTTTCAAGAAATGAGGGTCATTCGTGCGAAGTTTGATATCCTTTTCTTTCAGCAGCCACCAGGGTAGTCCACCCATTTCCCATTCCGCACAGACGTATGGTCCAGGACGCAATATGATATACATGCCATGTTTCTGAGCCAGTCGGCAGAAGGTTGCGACATCATTCTGCCCCTTGAAGTCAAACTCCCCCGGCCGTTGTTCATGGATATTCCAGAAGGTATAGATACAGATGGTATTCATGCCGAGAGCTTTGCACATCTCGATACGATGTTCCCAATACTCCGCCGGAATGCGGGTATAGTGCATTTCAGCGGCTTTGATGAGGAATGGCTTTCCATCAAGCAGGAAAGTTTTGTTTCCTGCTTCAAAAGTCTGAGGCTTGCCGGCCGGTGCGGAACATGCCATGAACATGGCAACTGAAAGGGCTAGCAGTCCCCATGTACAAGATTTTAATATTTTCATAATATAAAGGTGTTTATACTGCGATTATTCAAGTTAAAGATTTATTTCAACTTCAGTTTGCGCGTAGCTTCTAAGTTTCCGGAAGTTGCCTTCAACGCAAGTACCGGAGAATCGGCTGTTGCCACAAGAAACGACGCTACACCGGCTTCAGCTTTTATTTTAGCCGGGCCGCGCAGTTCGCCACCTTGCAAAACGTCGAGTGTTACCTCACGCATGTTTTCACCAAAGCAACCGACACTTTGACTATCTTTCAGGTTTACATGGACAATAAGCAAATCATGCCGTGAAGCAGGTACGCCACTTTCAAAATAAGTGATATCCATTGCGGCAACCTCACCCGGTGTGTGCACCACATACTCGGCTACTGCTTTGCCCCCCTTATATCCTATAGCTTTCAGTTCACCTCGCTCCCAATTCACATTAAAGAAAGTAAAGGGCGGGAAATTAATATTCGTGGCATTGCCACCGTCAGGAAGTGATACATAGTTTTCTGTAGAGGGTTTGCTATCAGGATGCCGACGGGCCACTACACGACCATTGAGCAAAAGCTCCACTTCATCCACATTGCCATATACTTGCAGTGTGTCTGAAGCGCCTTCCATCCAATGACTGTTGATAAACACTTCGTATCGCATAGGTCCGGCGGGAGTAAAGCTGCCAGCCGGTACTTGCGTGCGAAAATAATGCAAGCCGAACTTGGGCAGGCGGAACAAATCGGCCAAACCACTGTAGCAGATGTTGTCGCAGCATCCCCGGTTGTAGTCATGCATGCTCCACACCGCACCACCAATGGTCCACGGATAATAGGCACGATAGCGGTTATGACTCCACTGTGCATTCCATGCATTCTGCCTTAAAGCGCGGTCACCGTCACCGCGAGTCACACGAGAAGTACTGTAATGGCCGCCAAATTCATAATCGTAGTATTCACGGATAAATCCCGGCTTCTTGGTTTTATTGGGACGGTTGTATCCGCTTTCCCAATCATTATAACATACATCGAAGCCGTCATATCCGTATGTATCGCCCGACGTATAGCATTGGTCACCGGGAAATTCCTCATGAGCTGTCCGTACAGCCTGATCCTTCCATTCCTTAGGTGGCCATGACTCGTTCAGTGTGGTTTCCCACATAATGATTGAAGGATGGTTACGGTCGCGACGTATCAAGTCGCGGATGTCCTTATATGTGTGGTCAATAAATCCCTGCGCCTTGTTGAAGAATTGCCATCCCGGAATCGGCTCAATGGCCAGCAACCCTAATTCATCGCAAGCATCAAGCACAGACGGGTCTTGTGGATAATGGCCTAAACGTACCGTATTAAAACCATTATTACGTATCTGATACATGTCACGGTACTGCGCCTGGTCCGAAATGGCATTACCTACATAAGGATACTCCTGATGGCGGTTACTTCCTTCCAGTTTCAGGGGTTTGCCATTGATAAGAAATCCCTTTTCACGGGTCATTTCAATGCGCCGTATTCCGATGCGTGTATCTTTGCTGTCTGTTACCTTCTTTCCATCGAGCACCTCCGTACGCAGCACATAGAGTGAAGGTGAGTCCGGATACCAGAGTTTAGGAGAATTCACCGAGAGCAGTTGGTTGCTATACGCAGTTGTCCCGGGCTCCACCGCCAGAGGAGTTTCTACAGAAGCCGCCTTCTTGCCACATCCCTTATCCTTACTCCACTCAAAAAGCGTATGGCGTACGGTGAGATGCTTTTCAGAGTTCGTTTTATTCGCCACCTGCGTCTTTATATTTGCTTTAGCTTCCTGTTCCGACACTTGCGGGTAAGTGACAAAGATACCTCCACCTGCCACTTCATCGGCCATAATGGGATGAGTAATATGCACAGGTTGTTTAATAATGAAATGCACATCGCGGTATATTCCCCCGTAATAGCAGAAATCAAGTGCTTCCAAAGGTTTACCGGGAGGTATCAGCGGATTGTTGCGGTTATCCAGGCGTACCAAAATCTCATTAGCACGGTCGGCATGAAGCAGTCCGGTAACATCTACTACAAACGGGGTGTAACCACCGGAATGCTGCGTCAGGTGTTGCCCATTCACCCATACATCAGCCAGATGCATGGCTCCTTCAAATTCCAGCCAAAGTTGCTTGTCAATATCTTTTTTACTAACATTGAGTTGTTTGCGGTAATAGCATATCCCCTGCCACTGATGAAGCACAACAAGAGGTTCTATAAAAGGAGTATGAGGCAAACTGACATGCTTCCACTCACCTGCAGAGAGTTGGTTGAATTCCTGTTTCAATGTATCGGGATGCACAGCCAAAGCTTGGTTTTGCGCTTCCACATGCTGTATATTGAACTGTGAACTCCAGTCGGAACCTTGATTCTTGATTTCATCCTGTTTTTGCACCTCCTTCAGACGCTGAAATTCCCAATCGGCATTTATCTTTATGTTTTGCGCCGCAAGCGATAAGGTAAGGAGTAAACCTGATGCAAGAACGGCAATCGTTTTTTTATTCATGATTTATAAGGTTAGTCTCTTCAATAAGAAAAGAAATCTCCTCGGGAAAATGTCCAGATGCGCAAATACCCGAGGAGAAAAGTATTGTGGAATATTACTTCTCGGCTGCCATATCGGCCTGCGTAGGCCAATAAGGATTCTGATAGAGAGGAGAACGCTCTACTGACGAATGGTCATCTGCCGTAAGAAGGAATTGACGGATAGGCAACGGTTCCAGGTAATGTGCCATGTGCCAGGTTAAGCCATCCTTGTAGGGATTGCCCGAAGTCAGATTCTTTTCGTGCGGACGAATGTATTCACTGCGTTCCGGACTTGAGATGGTAGCGTCGGCAGAACCGTCAAATTTCAAATCCTTGGTATCATACCATTCCTGCATCGGAGTATTCCAAAAGTGAATGCCTTCTACATGCGCAGGCGTGGTCATCAATTGGTCGTAAGAGCGCCAGCGTGCCAAGTCCATGTGACGCATGGCTTCACCGATAAACTCACAACGACGTTCGCGTCGGATATTGTAGAGTACAGGGTCGGTCAGTTGCATACCGGCAGTATAGCTTCCCCAGTCGCCTTTCTCGTTAGCCATGACGGTGGCATCAATGGTTACTTGCGGGTCAATGGCACTTCCTTTGAAACCGGCAGCTTTGCGTATGGTTTTCCAGTATTCCAGGATATGGCCGGAATACAGGTCGCCCGTGAGTTCATATTGCGCTTCCATATAGTTGAGCAAAGCTTCGGTGGCGCGGAACACAATACAACCATTACAACTCAATCCATTTTCACACAACTTGCGGTCAAATGTGCCACCCTTACGCAAAGCATATCCCGTAGGATAAGTTTTGGAAGACGTCAGAATATTCGGATAAGGCTCTATTTCAACCATGTGCGTTTCAGAGCCGTCCATATTCTTAAATGCATTCTTCTGTCCCGGTTCCTTCAAAAAGATGCGCAACCGGGGGTCGGCATTGGTACGTACATTGTCGATGGTCGTATCGTCATATTCAAAACCGTCGTGCGAAGCATAACCGGGCTTTCCGTCCGCCATAACGAAACTTTCTACAAAACCGCGCGTAACACCTATATCTCCGTTACTTTGCTGGATACTGACTTCCACATAGTGTGTAAGTTTAAGATCCAGGCCATATTGCCGCCACAACAAGATATCGGGATAAGAACTCATATCCACCGCGCCGAACATATAAAAATAAGGATTGACATCACCTTCCGATTGGGGCACGATACCGGTGTTAACGGTAAGATTATTTTTATATTTCTCAGCCACTTCTTCGGCACACTTAGCCGCAATATCATAGAAGTACGTGATTTCATTGTCAATACTTCCCAAAGGATATTCGTAAGTGGCATTATACTCTTTCTGTTTGCCCGGCCAACCTTCACCGCCGGGAACAAATGCCGTACCTTTGAAGTTCTTCAGCCAAGAAGCCTCAAACAGCGCCACACGCGATTTGAACAACGTCACCACGTCAAGCGAAAGACGATTACGGTAGGCGAAGAGCCCGTCCGTCATATTCTCCAAGGCTTTATCAAGGTCTCCCAAAATAAAACGCGCCACTTCATTACGCGGACTGCGTTTGTTGGCTTCCACAAGGATGCCTTCATCTACCGGTAGCGGTTTCTCTACGATAGGCAAATCACCGAAAGTGCGCAACATGCCGAAATAAGCGAATGCACGTAAAAAGTAAAGTTCACCGATATAATGGTTTATCTTGGTTTCATTTCCACTCATCAGCCCTTTCTCCCGGTTCGCCAAAACCACACTAAGCGTATAGTTGATATTACGTATATTCTCCCATGTCCAGGAATTACCGGTCATGTTTACTTTCCACAAGTCTTTAGAGAAACGCGTACCGGGAGTCGTATAAGCCTGGTTGTCCGTATCGCCGTCTTGGCCAAAAACACCATAACTGCCGCTATGTCCGGGCAAAATTTCATAAAGTTTATTGACCGCCGCCTGTACCTGGTCTTCAGTCCGATAATATTCATCAGGGGTTACGCCTGAAATGGGTTCCCGATCCAAAAAATCTTCGCAAGATGCAAGGGATGTGATGAGTGCGAACACACCACACAAATATATTAACTTATTCAGTTTCATAGTAATTATCATTATTAAAGTGTAATACTTATACCGCATGAAAAGGTAGTGGACAAAGGATAACCTATACCGCCGTAATCCTCACCAGTGAGTGTTTCAGGATCAAACTGGCTGGCTACACCCGATACAGTCCAAAGATTTTCGCCAGAGAAGAATATGCGCAGATTCTGTATACCCCACTTCTGCGTACATGCGGCAGGCAATGTGTACCCTAAAGTCAGATTCTTCAGGCGCATGTAAGCGGCATTCTGCAAATAGCGAGTTTGGCACTGGCGGTTTTTGTCATTGTAGAGCGGACGAGGCAGAAATGCATTGACATTAGCTTCACGATAACCATTCTGAACAGACCATGTATTTTCATCGCGGAAATAATCATCCACAGCAACAATACCCGCCGAACTCCATTCCGAATAACTGGATCCGAACATATAAGCACCTCCCTGCCACATATCACGCTTCATGACACCTTGAAAGAATGCACGGAAATCGAAGCCTTTCCAACTTGCATTCAGGTCGAGACCAAAAAGGAAACGCGGTGTACTGTTACCTATGACAGACAAGTCGCCTGAATCACCCAGTGTTTCGGTACCTGTAGAAATCTTACCGTCATTATTGATATCGGCATACATTATGTCTCCCGCACGCCAATCCGACCCGAGTGAACTTTGTCCTCCGTTTGGCAAAGCGTCCAGATGGTCTTGCATTTCTTGATCGGTACGGGCAAGCCCTTTGGTGGTATACCCCCATATTTCACCCGTATAGTGACCTGCCATATAACTCCATACACTGTTAGTAGGGTTATTGGGATAGCGGGTAATCTTGGTACGAGCATCCGAAAGGTTAAAATTCACCGAATAATTCAGTCCGTTCTTCAGCCGGTCTCTCCACCCGACGTTCAATTCCCAACCTTGCGTACGCAGGTCAGTATTATTGCTTACGGGCACTTTCGTACCCAGGATATTGGGAAGTTCCGGAGCCAGCCCCACCATATCCTTAGTGTCGCGGATATAATATTCAAACGACCCGGTCAAACGGTTATTCAGTAATCCCCAATCTAAACCTACATTATAATTGCGGATGGTCTCCCACCCCAAGTCGGTAGATACCAAATCGGGGGCAACGGCTGTATTGGGACGACTGCCTCCCATGGGCCAGTAACCATTCGAAGCACCCAAGGATAAAATTTGATAGGTCTGATACCAGTTGGTCGTATTCTGATTGCCCAACGTACCAAACGAACCACGCAGTTTCAAAGAGTTGACTATATCGGTCAACGGTTCAAAGAACTTCTCCCGGGCAATGTTCCAACCTACCGAAAGAGAAGGAAATACACGCCAACGGTTGTCGCTGCGAAAACGTGAAGTACCGTCGGCACGCACATTCGCCTCAAAAAGATAGCGTCCATCAAAATCATAATTGACACGGCCGAAGAAGCCCGCCGTAGCCCAGTCATTCTGATTGCCATATATGGCAGAGTCGGTCTTTTTATTATCATAGTCGTATCCTAAAGTAAGATCGAGGAATGGTTTATCGGGGAACATCACGCCATCACGCTGCACACTGAAGTTCTTCACATCCAACTCTTCAGCCTGAAAACCGGCAAGTACATGCACGTTGTGTTTTTCGTTGAACGTATGCGTATATTCCGAATAGGCGTTGAAAGTCCAGTAATTCTCTTTAGAGTTTTGCTCATACACGTGCGAATTTTTATTAAAAATCACCGGAGTACCATCCTTATCATGATTGTAAAGTTGTAGAGTTTCCCAGTGACGGTTATAGTTGTTGATGCGATAATTGAAGTCGATATGCGTCACCCAGTTCTTTACAGGTTCTATCTTGAAGCCTATCTGGTGGAATGTATTGTCATTCTGCGTACGATCGGTTCCACCTTCGGCCAGCCCCAATGCGGGCGACGGCGAACTGTAATAGTAACCATTAGGGTCGTAGAGGGGCAAAGTAGGCCAGCCTTGCGTGGTCATCACTTCATATATATTGCCCGAGAGAGTAGTCGGACGGTGGTAATCCTTGCGAGTGAAACGCATGGAATAGCTAAAGCGCAACCAGTCGGTGATTTCCGAGTTGATTTTCACCATTCCGAGGTAACGGTCCATGCCGTCATCGCCCAACTTCACCATACCGCCCTGATTAAGGTAATTGAACGAAGCATAGTAATTGAACTTTTTGTTTCCACCGTTCACGCTGAAACTATGCTCCTGTGCAAATGTGTGGTCGTTGAAGATAGCGTCTATCCAGTCCACGTCATCCACGCCGTTCCGATAGCCATCGTCCCATGTACCGTTGCTACGGGGCGTGATGTTATTCAGGATGGTACCGTCTGCCGTAATACGTTGCCCCCTCTTGTAAGGGCGGGCGTTGTGGTAGGCCACGATGTTCTCCATGTGTTTTTCTTTAAAGAATACCGACCAACCCGCATTAGCAAAATGATCGTTCATCCAACTGGCAAAATCCACAGAATTCATCATGTGATTCATATTGATAGGCGTACCGAAACGAAAACTATTGTTGTAGTTAATGGATACCTTCCCTTCACTTCCCCCATTCTTGGTGGTAACCAAAATAACACCAAACGGAGCGCGTGAACCGTAAATAGAGGAAGCGGCGGCATCTTTCAGCACGGAAATGTTGGCCACATCCTGCGGGTTCACCATATTGAGGTCGCCCTCCACGCCATCAATAAGCACCAACGGGCTGCCGCTCGAACCTTCACCTATGGTGCCTGTTCCACGCACATTGATGTTGGGAGATTCTTCAAGGCTACCGCTTGTCTGCGAAATCTGCAAACCCGGCACTATCCCCTGCAAAGCTTGCGAAAGATTGGCGACAGGACGTTCTTGCAGTTCCTCTGCCGTGACAACCGCTACCGAACCGGTCAGATTCACCTTTTTCTGTGTGCCGTATCCCACTACTACCACCTCATCCAGTAGTTTCGTGTCTTCCGCCAGCACTATCTTCACGTTCGACTTACCGGCAACCTCTATGTTTTGAGATTTATATCCGATGTAACTTATTTGCAACTTCGCATTACCATCGGGTACCTCCAAAGAAAAATTACCATCTATATCCGTAATGGTACCATTAGAAGTCCCCATTACAAAAACCGATGCCCCGATGATGAATTCACCTGTAGCATCAACTACCGTCCCGGTCACTTTCCTGTTTTTAGGCTGTGATTGCTTCTTTATTTCCAACAGGTATATCTTACCATTTTTTATCTCAAAGGTAACGTTAGTACCCTCTAACAGTTTGTTCAAAGCCTCGGACAGCTCCACTTCCTTCAGTTGAATGGAAACGATACGATTAACATCTACTATCTGGTCGCTAAAAACCAATCCCATTTTAGTTTGAGATTTAATAGCAGACAGCACTTTTTCGACTTTAGCATCCTTAAATTCCAAAGAAACTTTTTGCGACCATGCCGAAGTGGCAATTCCTAAAAGCAGGACAACCACCAGGAGCATCTTCCTCACTTTGGTTTTCGATTTCATCTTACACAGTATTAAATTAAATTAGCGAATTAAGTTTATTTTTAGAAGGCCTTTCTATACAGGCTAACACGCCATCTATAGAAAGGTATGAGTCCTAATTTAATTTTTTTCGTAAAATTCTTATTTGCTATGTCCAATTTCAAATACGCCTGTTTCTTTCTCGCTGAAAGTGATATAAGATACCGCCGCTAAATCATTCAGCACATCCTGTACGTTGACTTTACTAGTGGACAAAGTGAACCTGTTTTCCAGCAATGCGGAGTCGGGCACGATGAAATGTATATCATACTGGCGCTCCAGTACTTTGATAATATCTTTCAAAGGAGTCAGATAGAAATTCAGACTTTTAGAACGCCAGGAAGAAATTTCTTCTCCATACTCGGGAATAGAGATTTGGCAGGAACCCGATTTACAGTTATATTCCGCACTCTCACCCGGATGCAGTTGATACTCTTTACCTCTGACATCCTGCAACACAACACCTCCCTCGTCCAAAGTAACCCAGACGTAGGAATCCGATTTATAGGCTTTCACATTAAATTTAGTACCCGTAACCTTAACATCCAGTTCTTTTAAAGATACAATAAACGGACGATTCTTTTCTTTGGCTACTTCAAAATAACCCTCTCCCTGCAATTCTACTGTCCGCCGAAACATTCCGAATTTCTTTGGATATCTCAAACGGGTATCCGAGTTCAGTTGTACAATAGTTCCATCTTGCAGCACCACCCGCATCTGCTCACCACACGGGACTAACAATTCGGTGTATTCCACATCAGAAAACAACCCTACCTTGTCAGCAAGAAACATGACCGATACACTGAGGAATATAAACGGGATGAGCGCCGCCGCCATCAACCAACGGCGATGAGGTCTCAGCCTACGTTTAAAAGGTATCTGTTCCAAGAAACGGCGTTGCATCTTCTCTTCGGGTATAGCATGAGAAACCCATTTTCCAACTTCTTCACCGGTCATGACCGATACTTCTTTGTCCAAACGCCGCGACAAATATTCACTTCCCTCGTCGGTGGCAAACCACCTCGATACAATACGGGCATCTTCGGCCGATGCTTCATTGTTCAGAACCTTGTCGATTATCGCTTCATCTATCTTCATCTTTTCTATTTTTGCTAATTATAGAACACTTCACGAGCTAATAGGTATGAGTCCATTATCTGCCGATGCAATGAAACAGCACAGCACACAACCATATAATCAGGGGACCTATCATTTCACGCAACATCTTTATCGCTTGCGTATAGTGGGACTTAACCGTAGGAATACTGATTTGCATCTTATCGGCAATTTCCTGGTTCGTCAACCCATATTCTATTTTCAATTGGCAAATTCGTCTCTTCTGCGGCGGAAGTTGCCTGATGGCAGTACGCAAATGTTCTTTAAAATCTTTATCTTCCAATTGTTTCATCAGACTTTCGTCCATGTCACCACTTTGCTGTGCCATCTCATAATGCTTCTCATACACAATCTGCCGATGCCTCAACTCATTCAACAAATAATTCTTCAGTATAGTGAACAGGAGGCTCCGTATGCCCGAGTGAAAATCAAAATGCCCACGTTCCGCCCACAACTTCATGAAAGTGTACTGCACTGCATCTTCAGCCTCCGCTTCCACCTTGAGATATCTGTATGCCAAAGCGTAGAGTAGCCTGTTGTACTGCCGGAAGACAAGAGTAAAAGTCTCCTTGTCACCCAAACGCAAATTGGAGTACAGCCGCTCGTCGAGGTCTATATATTGACTCATAATAAAAATACTTTTATCATAAACCTATTCTCTTTTTATTTTGTTATGCTCTACAATATTATTCACCGTAAATCCTTATCTTTGTCTCGGTTAAAGATACATATATCAGAATGTGTAAAGTTAAGAACAATCTCCTTAAAGTACAAAAATACAGCAATTATAATAAAAGTTACTATTTTTGCGCAAAGTAATAGAAAAGTTTAAGAGAAAACAATGGAAGAAATTCAATTTAACCACACCCTGCCCATACAACTACGCTTTAACGATGTTGATAAATTCGGGCATGTCAACAATACGGTCTACTTCTCTTTTTATGATTTAGGTAAGACGGAATATTTCGCTTCCGTATGTCCTCACGTCGATTGGCAGAAAGACGGCATCGTTGTCGTACACATCGAGGCGGATTTTCTAGCACAGATTTACGGTTCAGACCACATAGCCGTACAGACCGCCGTCACAAAGATAGGAACCAAGAGTTTTCACCTTGCCCAACGGGTCATCGACACAGAAACACGTGAAGTGAAATGCACCTGCACTTCCGTTATGGTGACATACGACCTCACCAAGCATGCATCCAAACCTCTGACGGAAGAATGGATTGAAGCTATCTGCAACTATGAGGGGCGGGATTTGAGAAAGAAATAAGGTTTACTTCACCCGGTTCTGCTTACGGAACTCGATAGGCGTACATCCTTTCCAACTCTTGAATTGGCGGGACAGGTTTTTAAAATCAGATAGCCCCACCTGCATGGCAAGGTCTGCTATCGGTTCATTGCCCGCCAGCAATAATTGAGAAAAACGTTCCATCCGCAAATCAGAGACATACTGATAGATGGACTGTCCCGTCACTTGCCTGAAACGAACCTCCAACAGTCGTCTGGATAGCGGAACTTGTTTCACAATATCTTCCACATTAATTTTATTCGCCAGATTCTGGTGGATATATCTCAATGCCGCCAATATGGCAGGATTATCAGTAGCATAGATATCAGTGGAAAGCCTGTTTACAATCGTAACCGGTTGTATGATGACATCTTCATAAGCGCTCTCTTTATCCTGCATCAATTTATCAATCAACCGTGCGGCTTCATATCCGCCTTTCACTATATTCAGGCTCACGCTGGATAACGGCGGCTCGGACAAACTGCAAATAATCTCATCATTATCCACCCCTAATACAGAAATCTCTTCGGGAATATGAATACCCAGTACCCGGCAGACCTCCATTATCCTATTGCCTTGCGTATCATCGCAAGCCATCAAAGCCACGGGATGCGGCAATGATTTAATCCAATCGGTCAAAGGCTCCGACTCATAATACCACAAGTTTTCCAAAGGTTGTTTCTGATACTCAAAGAAACTGTTTCCAAAACCTTTCTCCGTAACCCGGTCACGAAAGCCCATGCAACGTTCTTCCGACCACACCACATCTTTGTAACCGTAGAATGCAAAATTCCTGAAACCTTTCTGCAAAAAGAAGTCGGCGGCCATCTGTCCGGTCAGTTCATATTTACTTGTGATATTGGGAATCACAGAGAAGCGCGACTTGAAATCCTGCGCCAAAGCAACTATTCCGTTTTGACGAAACAGTTCCACTTCATCATCATCGTCAAACTGGGCTATGATGGCATCCGCTTCCCACTTCTTCGCCCACTTCAGCACACCGGGTATGCCATAAGTCTGTTTATAGGAAGGAGGCATTCTGCATACCACCCAGGGGTCACGCCCCTTGGAGTACTCCAGAATGCCTCTTAATAAGTTATGGGCAAATGCTTCTGTAAAATCAGTCAACAAGATTAACCTAATCATAATGCCCGCAAGATAATTATTTATTTTACTATAAAAATGATATCAGCCAAACTAGTATAGATGTTTTTCTTAAACACAAAACGCACTTCCTTGAGTGAATTTTCATCAAAATTATCCAAATAGTTATTAATCTTTGGCTCTATCAATGAAAAAGAACGCTTCATTTTCCAAGATTGGTTCATATCCGTTGAATCAACAAGAATGACGAACAACCTATTTTCCGCTCCAAATCGCATTTCTCCCTGGTTGGTATAAAGCCATGTCATAAGTTCCATAACATCAGTTTGCGCTTCGTTTACAACTTCCCGACGCTTATTCTTCAGTACATTAAGAATTTCCTCATGCCCCTGTTCCAATAACTTTTCCGAAAGAATATACATTTGTTGTGATTCCGTGAGAGAATTGTCTACCGTAATATGCACCTGTTTGGCCTGCTGTTTCAGCCAAGAAAGTTCTCTCTTACCAAGCTTAATCTTCAGTTTTTCCTCCATATATTGATTAGGGAAATATGTAACTTTTAGATCTACCGGATTATTGTTTATGAAAAAATCAACACTTTTAATTTCTCCAACAGCAGAAATCACCTTATTATGACGTTTAAAAAGAGATTCGATGAGATATGAGGTCCAATTGTTATACCAACTTGTCTGTACGTAATTCCATGCATTTTCTGAAATTTCAGTTTGCTTGCCCGCTAATTCTTCATAATTACTGATTACTTTTACATATCTGCTCACCAAATGTTTATCCAAAGAATTATTTTGGTCTCCACCCCAAGCGTAATATTGAATCTTATATAAGTCCTCTTTAAGTTTGTCTTCATCAATCCCCATTGCATCATACCAATTGTGGTTCTTCACTCGTAAGTAGCAGTCAAGCATCCGCATTGCATTGGGAAGGGTTTCCAACAATTCAAACAACTCAACATTTTGCGCCGCAATCTTAGTTGAAGCAAGCGCAAGATTGTTGTCCGCAAGGAATTGTCCTATTTGCTTGCTACGACATACAGCACGTGTTTTAAGCCACAGCAGTCCATTTTCATTGTGATTAAATGCAAATAGATTCTGCGTTCTGAATGCTTCATCCCATTTTTCAAAATTAGTCATTACATAAAGTTTATCTTGTTGTACAAACCAAAAGTATCTCACTGCTCCCTGCTACACTACCTTTACCACCGCGACCTGCACCATACTTTTTCCTTTCAATACTGACTTTACGATAAGGTGTAATCATATCGACCATAGTATCTATATCAGGATAACTTCGGTCATTATAGCTTACAAGCCACGTCGGGATACGTTGCGCACGTTCAAACATCAGCCGAAGATTATTAATGGCTTCACTATTCTTGTCGAATCCACTAAAGCGTTTGGGTTCATAGCGTTTTGTTCCATTGACAAACTGTTTATCTTTCCAATATTCTACAAATGTTTCTGTTAGATGATAAAAGGATTGATAATCAGCATGACTATTGCAATAGGGGGGGTCAAAGTATACTAAATCAATACCTTCCAACCGAGGAAGCAAGTCTAAAATATTTTCATTATAACTAAGGTTTTCTTTCGTATTATCAAAAACCGCAGCATTGTATTCGGGGAGCAAATCTAAAAAGAGTTCTCTTAAGGGACGTATCAAACTACGATTTCGCTTAATACGGGTCGAATCTGCCGCATAAACGAGTGCTTGCTTATGGGCAAAATGCCCCATAGTAACTTTACGAGTCATACTCCGACACATGACAGACAAAGCCAATGCACGTTTATAAGAATTATCCAAACGATGTATATTACTACGGAAACTATCCGCAAAGGCTGCTTCTTCAGGTACAAAGAACAAACCTGCAAACAACTTCTGCATTAGATTGAATTCCAGTGGATTGCTATTCTCTGAGAAAAGTATTTCTATATCTTCTTTTCCAAGTGTAAAATTGGAATTCTCAATCAACGCTTTTCCTATCTGATTATTGAAATTTAAGAAATCATTGGTAATAACTTTTTTGCCTAATTGCTTACACATATATGCCACCGACTGAGAACCGGCAAAGGCATCTAATATAACATTCGCCTTATCAGGTATGTATTGTGCAATCCATCCGCGATGAATATATTTTGCACCTAAATATTGAGGTTCAGGAAATTTATAATCTAGATATTTTGTTTCTATAAAAAGCATAATTTTATTCTTTAGCGCAAAGTTAATAGTTTTCCACCAAACAATAAAAGATTAATAGCATTTCTTCTTATAGCAAAAAAGTCCGAAGAAGTTTTTGCACTTCTTCGGATAAATAATCATATTTTGTGATGTAGGGTAGAATGATAACGACCGGAAAGCTAATTTCCGTCCCCCAAAGAAAGGCTCACCTTTTTCTCAGGCACATTCCAACCGGAAACTGTCAGAGTAAGAGGTTCAGCCTGTTCCACAGGTTGCGGAATAAGACATTGCACGGTTCTTGTTTCGCCGGGCGCCAAAGACAGATAGTTGTCTTGCCAGAACACCGGAGTCAACAACTCACCCTTAGCATCTTTCAAAGAAAGACGTATAAAGAACGCCAGAGAAGAGGGAGCATTCGCTAACTTCACTTTAGCCAGCGTACCGTTATTTTCTTGCTTCAATGTTGCATCTACCGTACAATCAGCCTGCGGCATCGACGCCAGTTTCTTGAAGTCGGCCGGGCGGGTTATCGGAGATTGATACCAGGAAGATTCAGCCCAGTCGTAAACGTCGTCAGTAGCAGACAAACAATAGAAATTATCAGTCAGGAGTTTCCCTTGCTCATCCGTCAGTTGCAACATCAGGAAAGTGTTGTCTTGCGGAACGGGAACTTTAAAAGCTTCTACTACCTCGTATGGATTCACATTCAGGTCTTTTGTTTCCTCCGCCAATAGTTTTCCGGTCAAATCATAAACCAGCATTTTCCCTTTCAGGAGTTGCGCATCCGCACCTTCATTTACCGCAAAGACAGCTTTCTTGCCGTAGTCGTAAATCAACTGCTGCGTCCGGTTCGCCTTCTTCACTGAATAATAAGCGGCGGTGGGCACCCGGTAATAGTCATACAATTGCCAGTAAAGGGAAGGCCACGCAGAATTCAGCATCCACTGCACAATACCCGTAGCTTGGGGAATATTGACACGGAATGCCTCGAACATGGCGCGAGTACCTTCATAGTTCAGCAAATCGGCTTTAAGGAGATAGTCATTCAAATCTTTCGCTTCGCCATAACGGGCAGTGATATTCTCCGTCAGCACATCCAGATTGTTCATGGCAGTTGTAGAAGCGGTACAATGGTAGTTCCATGCTTCGTTCAACGGCCAGAGTTTATCTTCGGGAATCATCTTGCGGATAGACTCTATAACCGGAAGTTGCGCACCGATACCCGTTTCAGTGTTGAAACCGAATGCTCCGCCCGGAGCCTCCTTGGCATACCAATAAGCGGGGGATACATATTCATAAGGCCCCGCCATTTTCATACCGGTAGGTCCACTGACTTCGCTGGTCATTTCCTTGGCAGCGGTAACCAAAGGACGGTCGTCTATTTTATCCAGACAGGATTTATAGCGCTTTTCAAGCTCAGGACGCGGCATCATATCGCTGCCAACAAACCAGGCTATGATGCCCGGATGATTGCGTAGCCAAAGTACCTGGTCGTTGAACGAACGGGCTATCAAATCCATATCTTTCTCCGACTTGATGCCACCATATTCGTCGCAAGGCGTACCGAGGTAGTTCTCCCACTCCCAATGGCAACTCCAACCAACCAGTACCAACAAGCCATAGCGGTCGCACAAGTCATATACATTTTGTGAAGTCCCCCAGATATTCTCAAAGCGGATGGAGTTCAAGTTCATATCCCGGACATATTGTACCTGAGTCTCATTGGTTTCAGGGGTATCGCGGAGGAAGATATCGTCCGTCCAGCCGGCGCTTCTTACCAAGACTTTCTTTCCGTTGAGCAGGAAACCGCGATAGCCTTGCTCCGTGAGGTAATCTTTGACTTCACGCACGCCGAAATCAACAGTCTCCCGGTCTGAAACCCGGTTGTTTACCACAAACTGCAAATCCAGCTTATACATTTCGGGATTTCCCATATTGTGACACCACCAGAGACGAGGATTTTTCAGATGCAAAACATCCGCCTGTTCCGGCGTCACTTTTACCACACACGTTTCATGGGCAGCCAACGAAACCGGAATGCTGAAAACCTTTCCTTCCAATTCACCTTTCAATTCGCCGCAGACCGCTTTATCGGACTGGTTTGTCAATTCAGTTTCCACCGTCAACCAAGCCTCATCCAATGTCTCGGTATTCACTTTTGAGTGTACGGCGGAATGCTCCATGGCAACCTCATTGTTGGTAACCAACCGTACTTCCCGGAAAATTCCCATACTTTCATCCGCAGGGCGCGGGTTCCAGTCTACAAAACCGATATTCGGTTCTCCCGGCCGGGCACGATATACTTCTACCGCCAAAACATTCTTTTCCTGAACGGCATCGGTTACATCCAGCTTGAAACGCCGGAAAGAGCCATACAACGAATCGCGACTGACTATCTGCTTGCCATTCAACCAAACATTTGCCGCATAGCTGATTCCATCGAACATCAACGCGGCATGTTGCCCTTCTTCGAGACGGGGCATCTCAAATTCTTTCCGATACCACCAGGTAGTATCAAAAAGAGACTTATCTATATTTTTGTAGTTGTCACCTTCCAAAGCATCGGAGTAGATGCCATTACCGGTCAACACTCCCATTACTGTAGAAGGCACCACCGCATCATACCAGCCCTCTACCTCAGCTTGGGGCATAGAGAGCTGTTGCCCCGACAAGGCGGTCTTGGCAGAAGATTGTACTTTCCAGCCATCGGAGAGCAACAAGTCATCCGCCGACAAATCCCGGCTTTGGCAGGATACCAGCGCCATCCCGACACAGCCGCACAAAGTCAACGATTTCATCAATTTACTTTTCATATTTCATATCTTTTACGTGTTAGTATTTATTTTATCGTGTTATTCGCCAAAGCCGAAGCTCCCAGCAATGCAACATCTTCTACCCGTGAAACGATAATCTTTATCCGTTTCACCGTCTCCGTATATGGGAACGTAGACATAGCCTTCCACATAGAAGTTTCATAGAAAGCAAAAGCCGACGCTATACCTCCTCCCAGGATAATGGCCTCGGGATCGTAAGTGAACAAGATAGCCTTCATCAATTCTCCCAGATGAGCACCAAACTCATTCCATATCTCCAGCGCATGCGCATCACCCGCAGCAGCCTTTGCAGCCACTTCTTTTCCGGTAGCGCCATGATAGCGCACAAAGAATCCGCTACTGCAATAATGTTCAAAGTCATGGGCAAGATAAGGTAATGACCCTATCTCTCCGGCTCCCGTATTTTGCCCTCCGTACAGTTCATCATTGATAATGATGCCCGTACCGACTCCTGTTCCGAGGGTTACGCCTACCACATTATGATAGGGCTGCCCCTCCCCAAATTGTTTCACTCCCAAGGAAAAACAGTTAGAGTCATTATTGATGTACACCGGTACGGAAAAGCGCTCTTCAAGCCGACGCTTCAAAGGCACTTTCTTCCACGAAGGAATATTTACCACGTTATACACAATACCTTCTTTGGCATCCACCACCGAAGGTACACCCACGCCAATGCCTTTCACTTCGGGACACATCATGCGTTCAATCAAACTTTCCAGGCAAAGCAATACTTCTTGCTCGGCAGCCCGGGAGGGACACGGAACTATTTCTTTCTTGACGATAAGCCCATCCTTTACCAGACCTGCCCTCATGTTAGTTCCACCTAAATCAATACCTATCTCCATTTTATTAATTAATTTCAGGAAAAGTCCGGCAGAAGAACATCAAAAGGGGGGATTTCCTCTGCCTACACTTGTTTCCTTGTTGTGTTAAAGTTATTTTTTCCTAAAGCACCAGAAGGTGGCATCGCTCCATGCTTCCGCATCCGATGGATTCCAGCACAGCACCAATGCATCTTCCGTCAGTTCCAATATTTCAAAGGTCGTTATTTTTTCCGATTCATCATAAAAAGCATGCCCGCTCAACACAGATACACCGGTAAGTTTCAATTGTCCGATAGACCATTGTTCACCGTTATCCGGGTTCTTCTTGGTTACCGACATATCGAATGAGAATGTTCCTTTCTCCAAAACATTACCATCCGCATCCTTTTTTGTCAGGTTGGGACCTCCATCCAAGTCGAAAACCAGTTCACAATCAGCTTCTTCCAAATCTTCCACAGGCATCACATCCCATGAAGGAGCAAATTCAGTCAGCCAACCGCCGGTGCCATAAACGGCATCATCATAGCCCTCGAAATTCCATACCCAGGCCTTTCCCGAGATATCGGCTCCGGCAAACAAGTTCCACTCTTCCGCCACCGGATGATCTATTTGAGAGATTGTAACCTTACGTGTGGCAGTTACCACGCCCCCATCACAAAAGCCGGTAAATTTAATTGTCTGTTCGCCCATAAAAGGCAGAGCAACCGTAACCTTCTGTCGGGTAGAAATACCCGTTATATGATTCCAATAGCTCCCCACACCGGGTGTGTTGTTTATCATGACTATTTCATTACCTCCTTCAGTAGTTGCATGTACATCAAGCTTCAACGCGCTCTCATCTACGATGCCGCCCATCTCTTTGTTGTCCACTACCGGATCGCATGCCCCCAGCAGTAATACCGACAAGATTCCTATCGCTATTTTTTTCATAATCCGAATGTTTTTAAGTCATTAATTCATATTACTTTCATTTCCCCAACCCGGATTTTGTTCCAATACTCCGGCAGACAAGTCAATCTGTGTTTTAGGTAATGGCATCAGTCCTTTCGTCACTTCGAGACGCTGAGCTATATCACCCATATCCATGCGGGTTTCCATCATGTTATCCAACACCTTCACACCATTTTGCATGCTCAGTACTTCACCGGCAATGCCCCAACGCAGAAGGTCATAGTAACGTAATCCTTCAAAAGCAAGTTCCCAATGGCGTTCATTGCGCAGGGCCTCGTCAGAATAAGGTACAGCTCCTAATCCCGCTCTTTCCCGGACACGGTTCAACGGACCGGCATCCTGCTTCAACTCAGCCGCCATCAGCAGCACATCCGCAAAACGGATAATAACCAAATCCTGCGTATTATTCAGCTGGTAATCAGCGTCAATCTCCGGATAAAGAATACGGCTGTAATTCACGCTCTCACCATCATTATTATAAGCATTGATAGCCATATACTTCTTCTGCCAATAGCCGGTTTCGTTCATCTGCTTGTCACATCCCCACACATAATCGGGCTGCTCCTTCTCCACACTCAGGATGGAAGCCTCACGACGAAGGTCTTTTGAAGGCCATTCTTCCCAAAACTTTGGGTTTACAGTACCTACTCCCCAACCAATACCGAAAGGAAAGATATCATCCAAACTTTCCGGTTCGCGAGGAGAAGAATACAGGCAAACTTCATTGTTGTACCAAGGGTTGTCCCAAGTGGCTTTTGAAGAATAACGAATGGCAAATACGGTCTCCACGTTCGCACCTTCTTCACCTACCCATTCCAAATCATTCTCTTGCGCATATTTGTAATCTTTCTTGGTATAGACATTGCTATAAGGCCACAAATTTCTGAAATCGCCAACCAAATCATGCCCACTGTTGTTGATGCAATCATCCAGATAAGTAATGACATCCGTTTTAGATAAAGCGCCCTCCGGCAACGGCATACTTTCTTGCTTATAATAACCGGTATAAAAAAGATAGGCACGTGCCAGCAAAGCCTCGGCAGCCCACTTGGTACATCTTCCCAGCTCTGCATTATCGGCAGGATTATACTTGGTGGAAGGTAATTGTTCGATGGCGGTTTTCAGGTCGGATGCAATCAATGCATACAGTTCTTCGGCTGTGGCACGAGGACTGTTTACCGGATCAACGCTAGTAATCAAAGGTACCGTTCCAAACAGCCGGCAGAGGTCAAAGTAGAAATAGGCACGCAAGAAATGCGTCTGTCCTTCAATCTTCTTGCGTACATCTTCGTTTTCCCACACCATTGCATCCAATGAGCCAAGAAGCATATTGCAACGGTATATACCTCGGAAATCCTGCTTCCATACATCAGCAAACATATTATCGTCCACTTTTTTCAGCCTGTCCACCGCGTGCATACGGCGGTCATCGGGTCCGCCACCGCCAAAACGGTCATCAGAAAGTATCTCCGAAGTCAGGAAAAAACTCTGCCCATCTTCTCCGGGGGTCATTTCACGAAGCAGCGCATAAATACCGGTCAATGCGGTTTCCGCATCCGCCGCAGTTTTAGGGAAATTGGAATTATCTTTCTTTGTCAGATTTTCAGTATCCAGAAAGTTCTCGCAGCCCGAAAGTAACAGGGCTATGATTGAATAGAACCATATTTTTTTCATAATACTCGTCTTTTAGAATTTAATATTAGCACCTACCATATAAGTTCTCGGACTGGGATAAAATCCCAGGTCTATGCCGGACACCCAGTCCTGATAGCCGCCATAACCTACCTCCGGATCCATACCTGAATATCCGGTAATAGTAAACAAGTTCTGCGCAGCCACATACAAGCGAAGTTGCTTCAACGGTAAATTCTTGAATAACTTCTTGAAGTCATAACCGATTGTCAAGTTTTGCATGCGCATGTAATCTCCGTTCTCCATATTGATATCCGAATTGAACTGCCAGTTTGAATGAGTTCCCGAAGTCAAGCGGGGTAACTTATTGGAAGTCCCTTCACCATGCCAGCGTCCAAAGATGTCGGAAGTATAATTCTGACGGGCATAATCTACGTAGGAACGATATGATTTCATTATCTGCCCGCCAAACGCGCCATTCATCGTCATGCTGATATCAAAACCCTTATAAGAAGCGCTCAGGCTCAACCCCAAATTTAAGTCGGGATGCGGGTCACCCAACATAACCTGGTCGCCATCATCAATCACGCCGTTATGGTCGCTATCCACCCAGATAACATCCCCCGGCCTGGCTCCATCGAGCTTGGCTTCCTTATAGTTGGCAATCTCCTCTTCCGTCTGGAATATACCGGCCGTCTTGTAGCCATAAAAATATCCGATGGGATAACCTACCTGCGCACGATACATTTCTGTGGTCTGGTTACTCAATACATTATCATCACCGTGAATGATACCTTCCGAATTGTCAATGCGGGCCACTTCATTCTTATTGTAGGCGAGATTCACCGTTGCGCTGTATTGGAAGTCCGCAATACGGTCATTCCAATTCAAGGATAATTCAAAGCCCTTGTTCTGCACATCACCGCCATTAATAAAAGGCGCCCCTGTGCCGTATGTATCGAGTACCGGCGCCGCAACCAGCCAATCCTTCGTATTCTTGATATAGTAGTCAAAATTCAAACCCAGGCGACCGTCAAGGAAGCGGGCGTCCAGACCGAAGTCTATCTGTTCCGAGGTTTCCCAAGTGACATCCTTGTTGGCAAGGATATCGGGGTAAGCGCCGGAAGAAATAACCGACTTGTCAGGGCCAAAAGTATAATCGGCTCCACTGAAAGCGATGGTAGAAAGATATTGGAAGTTAGGAATATCCTGATTACCATTTTGCCCCCAGCTGGCACGTATTTTCAAAAAATCCATCCATGACTTCGTACTTTCCATAAATGCTTCTTCCGAAATCAGCCAACCGGCAGAAACCGACGGGAAATATCCCCAACGCTTGCCACGTGCAAATTTAGAAGAACCGTCGGCACGTATCACGGCAGTAGCCATGTACTTGTTTGCATAATCATAGTTCACTCTGCCGAAGAAAGAAGCCAACGTATTCTTGTCCCAAGGTGAACCTTTCAAAGTGGTGCGGTTGGTAATGGAAGGCGTATTATTCAGATAAGCATGTTCAAAGTCATTGAAAATGGAATTGATATTGCTGCCGCTCATGCTATCACCCAATCCGTTTTTCTCAATGGACTGTCCGAAGAGGACACCGATATTATGCTTCTCCAGACTAAAATCATAGGTAATCGTGTTTTCCCACAAGATGCTGCCACCCATCGACATATCTTGCGACACCGAATTATTGTCATTGAACACATTACTTGCCAGTTTATAAACCGGAGTGAAACTGCGTGAAGCATCGGCGTTAAATGTATAGCCGAAGTTCGATTTCAGCTTCAACCCCTCAATAGGCTGAATAGCCACGAACAAGTTTCCTTGCAGGGCATGCGATTTTGAAAGGTTATGCCCGTTGGCATAGTCCATCTGACCAATAGGATTTGCTTCACGAAGTTCCCAGGGAATGGCATAATGATAATCACCGTTCTTATCCTTATTGGGAAGGAAGGGATTGGCATGCAGCATATTGCGGATATCGTTTGCCCAGATATCACCAATGGCGATACCGCTCCTCTCGCTATAAGAATAAGTAAGGTTCTCTCCTACTTTGATAATATCCAGTTTTCCCTTCTTATATAAAGTATGTTCGGAATTGATACGTGCCGTGTAACGCGTGTACTGGGGTTGCACCGGAGCGCCGAGAATGCCTTCCTGGGAAGTATAGGCCAAACCGATGGAATAAACCGACTGTTCCGTACCTCCGGTGATATTCAGTGCATGGTTCTGTATCGGAGCATTTTTATTTCGGGACTCATCCAGCCAGTTCGTACCTTTCCAGGTGCCATTCTTGATGGCTTCCCAATCGGGAACCATCGAAGCATAGTCATAATCGGGAAGACCATCCATCATGCGCGCCTCACTCATTATCATGGCATATTCTTGCGCATTGAGCAAATCGGGCATACGATATACATTCTGCACACCGTAGTAACCGTCGTATGAGATTTCAGGCTTGCCCACCCTGCCTTGTTTCGTAGTAACCAGGATTACGCCATTGGCGGCACGCGAGCCATAGATAGCAGCCGACGCAGCATCTTTCAACACGTCAATGGATTCTATATCAGCCGGATTCAGGTTATTAATATCACCTCCCGTCACCCCATCTATGATATAAAGAGGGGTAGCCGAACCGGTAGTTCCCAATCCTCGAATGGTAACCTTAAAACCCTCACCCGGCATACCGGAAATTTGAGTAATATTGACACCCGGCGTCTGGCTCTGCAAAGCCCCCAAAGCGTTTACTGTATTCAGTTTGGCGATATTCTCGCCTTTCACCTGGACGGTAGCCCCTGTCACCAGTTTCTTTTTCTGTACACCGTAACCCACCACTACTACTTCATCCAGCAGTTCGCTGTCTTCCGTCAGTTCAATGCGCAGAGGAGTATGGGCGGAAGTTACATTTACAGTAATTCCTACATAGCCTACATAGGAAACAGATAGTTCACAAGGTACAGGGACAGACAGTGTAAAATTACCGTCCACATCTGTAACTACCCCATTAGTCGTCCCTTTTTGAAGGATGTTCACACCTATTAACGGTTCACCGTCTTTGGCGGATACCACCGTACCGGAAATTTTGTGATTTGTTTGTGCTACCACTGAGGACAGGCAAACAAAGAGCAACAAAAAGCTTACAGATAAAAAGGAGTATCTAAAAGAGACAACTCCCTGCAAATCAGATTGATTCTTTTTACATTGCATAAGATACATGATTAGTGATTCATAATATTACTCCGGATGGTTAGCCCGAAGCTTTAAATTGCCAGACGTCTTTCTTAATGGCAAATATAAGCGCTCGTTTGTTTTTTTTATGCTCTTTTTGCGTAATAGAATCTTCTTTTTGCGCAAAGCTGGAAATATTCCAGCCTTTCATCTTCCCCAAACCCCTATTACAACAGAGATACACCGTAGTTGCTCCGTAGTTTTCCCATACAAAGTACCATGAATACAGGGAAACTATGGATAAACTACGGAGCAGCTATGGAACAGGTCATAAGAAAGTCCCGTTAACAAAAACGGTCCAATTCATTTGGACAACCGGAAGCTAAGCCTTATCTTTGGGCTAAATTAAAATTAAACGCTACGAAAACAAAATAAAAACAGCAGATGGGAACAATCAATAAAGGTATTCTAGGAGGGTTTTCCGGCAAAGTGGGTCCTGTAGTAGGCTGCAAGGGAAAGAATGGTGACTATATACGTGCCCGCGCCGCCCAGGTGAGTAATCCCCGCACGGAGAAGCAACAAAAGCAACGGGGAAAATTCACGATAGCTTTCAATTTCTTAAAGGCTATTACCCCATTTATCCGCATAGGTTACAAAGGATGCGCGGAAGGCAAATCGACTTTCAATGCCTCCATGTCCTATATGCTGAAAAAAGCGATAACAGGTAGCGGAGCGGAAACCGCCATTGACTTTAAACGCGTATTGGTGTCTACCGGCACGCTAATGCCCGTATTCAGCGGTGAAGCGGCTGTAGATGGAAATCAAATGATATTCCATTGGGAAGACAACAGCGGAACAGGCAATGCCGAAAAAACGGATGTTGCCATGCTGTTGGTGTACAATAAGGTATGTGAAACCGCTGTTTATGACACCACTGCCGCGACAAGAGCCGACAAGCAGGCGGCACTGGATTTACCCGAGGACTGGAAGAAAGACGAACTTATTCCGTATCTGGGTTTTCAGAGTGCAGATGAAGAGTATGTTTCAAACAGCCTCTGTCTGCAAGCTAAGTAGACAATGCCGCCGTAACGTGTGTCAATTTTATCCTTTCGGGATGATTGCGCGTAATTTCGGCGCTTTGTTTTGCCGCGAAAGACAAAGGTAAGATTCAGGAAATCAATGTAAACAGCAAATGATTATCCGTACTGCGCTTCTCGTCAAAGGCAAAGCCTTCCCACGAAAAAGTTTTCAGGTCTTCGGGACGTTCCATCCGGTTCTTGGTAATATAACGCACCATTTCGCCACGGCACATCTTGGTATAGACTACAATCGTTTTTAGTTCACCCCCTTTCCATATCTGAAATTCGGGTGTAATGACACGCACCTCCGACTCCACACGCTTCCAATCGAACAAGTCTTTCATTTCGCCACTAGCCAGATTGACGAGCACGCCACCTTGTTTTTTGATGGTTGCAATAAAAAGGTCCGTCAGCAATGGTTTCCAATAATCAAACATGGAGACGCCACCTTTCTCCGGCAAGCGTACATCCCCTTCAAGGCGATAGGGCTTGATGCCATCCAAGGGGCGGAGCAGTCCATAGAGGAAAGAGGTGATGAGAAGATGTTCCTGTGCATACCGGAAATCTTCTACCGTGAAGTCTTTCGGCATGACGCGTTTATATACAACCCCTGTGTAAGCGCAGATGGCAGGCATGGCGCGGTTATCTTCGGAACAGAAATCATGAAACCGAAGCCGGTTCTCGGTGGCAATCTTGGCATTCACCCGTAAAAGTTTTTCCAGCTCCTCTGCAGAATATTGCGACATTTCCAACGCATTACCCACAGCTTCCGCCTCAAAGAGCGGGACAGTAACTTCGGGCACGGTCAGAGTGCAACGCGATGCCATCGTCTTGGCACAAGAGATAAAAGTCAGCATAATTGGTTCTCGTTTTAATAATTTCAAAAGTAGTTTCACAAGCTCAACTTATTAGTTAACAAGGGGACAAGGAATAAGTTGACAAGGGAGAAAGTATTGAAAACGATTCTCACACATTCTTTTCCCATTATTCGGCGAACATTCTTTCCTTGTCAACTTGTTCCTTGTTCCCTTGTCAACTTGTCCCCTTGTCAACTGATAAGTTGAGCTTGCGAAACTTGACAATACAAAAATAAGAGGATTTTGTCATAGAATATACACCGTTAAGAATATTTTCTATAGAATTCACCTACGTTTCAAGAGTTTTTCATACCTTTACAGCTTGTTGGAGAAAAGTACGTATTGAAATAGCGGAAGCCTCCCCCTTCTCCGACGCCCTGAGACAGAAAAAAGAAAAAATAATATATAAAATGACTCACAAATGGAATTATCTACCCATTACATCCGAACAGGCAGAAGCTAGCCAACAACTGGCCCAGGAATTGGGGATTAGCCCGATACTTGGTGGATTGCTGGTAGAGCGGGGAATAACAACGGCAGCAGCAGCCAAGAAGTTTTTCCGCCCGCAACTGCCGGATTTATACGACCCGTTCCTGATGAAGGATATGGACGTGGCCGTAGAGCGCCTGAACAAGGCGATGGGAAAGAAAGAGCGCATTCTGATTTATGGAGATTATGACGTAGACGGTACCACTGCCGTGGCACTGGTTTACAAGTTTATTCAACAGTTCTATTCGAACATAGATTACTACATCCCCGACCGCTACAACGAGGGTTACGGGGTTTCGGTTAAAGGTGTGGACTACGCTTCTGAAACGGGCGTGGGATTGATTATCGTACTGGATTGCGGCATCAAAGCCGTAGAGGAGATTACGTATGCCAAAGAAAAAGGCATCGATTTCATCATCTGTGACCACCACGTGCCCGACGAAGTACTGCCGCCCGCCGTTGCCATCCTGAACGCTAAACGCGAGGACAATACTTATCCCTACGAGCATCTTTCGGGTTGCGGCGTAGGCTTCAAGTTCATGCAGGCATTCGCCATCAGCAACGGCATCGAGTTTCATCATTTAATTCCGCTGCTCGACCTTTGCGCCGTGAGCATCGCTTCGGACATTGTGCCCATCATGGGAGAGAACCGCATCTTGGCTTACCACGGTCTGAAACAACTGAACAGTAATCCCAGTGTAGGTCTGAAGGCTATTATCGACGTATGCGGATTGGCTGAGAAGGATATTACCGTCAGCGATATCGTATTCAAGATAGGCCCGCGTATCAATGCTTCGGGACGCATACAGAATGGAAAAGAAGCCGTGGACCTGCTGACTGAGAAAGATTTTTCCCTTGCCCTGGAGAAGGCGAGCCAGATAAACCAATACAACGAAACCCGTAAAGACCTGGACAAGACCATGACCGAAGAGGCCAACCGGATCGTAGAGGAACTGGACGGATTGGCAGACCGCCGTTCCATTGTTCTGTACAATGAAGACTGGCACAAAGGTGTCATCGGTATCGTAGCTTCCCGCCTGACGGAGGTTTATTACCGCCCCGCCGTAGTATTGACGCGGACGGATGATATGGCGACAGGTTCCGCCCGCTCGGTTTCCGGTTTCGATGTATACAAGGCGATTGAATATTGCCGTGACCTTCTGGAAAACTTCGGAGGACATACGTATGCGGCAGGCCTCTCCATGAAAGTGGAGAATGTGGCGGCTTTCACCGAACGTTTTGAAGAATTTGTCTCACAGCATATCCTGCCCGAACAGACCAGTGCGGTTATTGATATCAATGCCGAAATCGACTTTAGGGATATCACTCCGAAGTTCTGCAACGACTTGAAGAAGTTCAATCCGTTCGGCCCCGACAATACGAAGCCTGTATTTTGTACACACAACGTATATGACTATGGTACAAGCAAGGTGGTGGGACGCGACCAGGAGCATATCAAGCTGGAACTTGTAGATAACAAATCGAACAATGTAATGAATGGAATCGCCTTCGGACAGAGTTCGCATGTGCGTTTCATCAAGACGAAACGTTCGTTCGACATCTGTTATACGATTGAGGAGAATACCCACAAGCGGGGCGAAGTACAGTTGCAGATTGAGGATATAAAGCCGAACTAGAGAAATGAAGAATTAAAAATGAAGAATGAAGAATTACCTTGCGGCGTACTTGCATGGCGCAGCCTGATTTTTTCATTCTTCATTCTTAATTCTTCATTCTTAATTCTTCATTCTTAATTCTTAATTCTTCATTAATAAGCCAATGCCAACATTCATCACTTATAAAGATATTCTAAAGCAATATTGGGGTTATGATGCTTTTCGTGGCATTCAGGAAGATATCATAAACAGCATTGGTGAAGGCAAGGACACTTTAGGACTGATGCCTACAGGAGGTGGGAAGTCCATTACCTTTCAAGTTCCCGCACTTGCCAAGGAGGGGCTGTGCCTTGTCATCACCCCTCTGATTGCGCTGATGAAAGACCAGGTGCAGAACCTGAAAAGACGGGGTATCAAGGCACTTGCCATCTATTCGGGCATGAGTCGCCAAGAGATTATCGTCACTCTTGAAAACTGTATCTTCGGCAATTATAAATTCCTCTATATCTCTCCCGAACGGCTGGGTACCGAAATCTTCCGCACCAAATTGCAGAAGTTGAATATCAGCATGATTACAGTGGACGAAAGCCATTGCATCTCACAGTGGGGATACGACTTCCGTCCCGCCTACCTGAAAATAGCCGAAATTCGTGAACTTCTGCCGAATGTGCCCGTACTTGCGCTAACCGCCACCGCCACACCGGAAGTGGTTAGAGACATCCAGGCACGCCTCAATTTCAGGGAGGAGAATGTATTCCGCATGAGTTTTGAGCGGCAGAACCTTGCCTATATCGTACGCAACACGGAGAACAAGACGGGAGAATTGCTGCACATCCTGCACAAGATGCCCGGCAGCGCCATTGTATATGCACGCAACCGCCGCCGCACCAAGGAAATCACCGAACTGCTGAACAACGAGAGTATCACCGCCGACTTCTATCATGCCGGCCTGGATGACGCGACGAAAGACATCCGCCAGCACCGGTGGCAATCGGGCGAGAGCCGGGTCATGGTGGCCACCAATGCCTTCGGTATGGGGATAGACAAGCCGGATGTGCGCATCGTTATCCATATAGACTTGCCGGACTCCATAGAAGCCTACTTCCAGGAAGCGGGGCGTGCCGGACGCGACGGACAGAAAGCTTACGCTGTGATACTTTATGCCAAATCGGACAAAACGACCCTGCACAAACGGATTCCCGACACCTTCCCTGAAAAAGAATACATCAGGGAAGTGTACGAGCACCTGCAATATTATTACCAAATGGCGATGGGCGACGGGCAGGGTTGCATACGTGAATTCAACATCGAGGATTTCTGCCGGAAATTCAAATATTTCCCCGTCCCCGTGGACAGTGCACTGAAAATACTGACCCAGGCGGGTTATCTGGAATATACCGATGAACAAGATAATGCTTCACGGCTCCTTTTCACCATCCGCAGGGACGAACTTTACAAGCTGCGGGAGCTGGGTGAAGACATGGATAGGCTTATCCAAACCGTACTACGCTCTTATACCGGTGTGTTTACCGACTATGCTTTCATCAATGAGGATTCGCTTGCCGTGCGCACGGGACTTACCCGCCGCCAAGTGTACGAGCAGTTGATACGCCTTGCCAAACTGCACATCGTCAGCTACATTCCACACAAAAAGACACCTTATATAATATATACGCGCGAACGTGTGGAAATAAAGCATATCAGCATACCGCCCGCCGTATACGAAGAACGCAAAGAACGATACGAAACGCGCATCGGAGCCATGCTGGAGTATGTGACCAACGACACGGTATGTCGCAGCCGCATGTTGTTGCGTTACTTCGGAGAGAAAAACGAACACAACTGCGGACAGTGCGATACCTGCATCAGACTGCGTAACACGAAAACATCCGACCCAGACGAACTGTCCGAAAAAGAGATTTCCGAAAGCATTTGC
Organism: uncultured Bacteroides sp.; assembly: GCF_959029255.1. Classification (GTDB taxonomy): domain Bacteria; phylum Bacteroidota; class Bacteroidia; order Bacteroidales; family Bacteroidaceae; genus Bacteroides. The sequence goes on from NZ_CAUFUE010000002.1 coordinate 142,311, forward strand.
CGGATACTGAGCGAACAAGCCATGACGCCTGCCGCCCTGCTGGAGAAACTTGCAGTGGACAAGGATAATTTGACTGCAATTTTACACCGCTTGCTGGATGAAAACAGAATAATTACCGTCAACGGACTACTGCAAACAGCTTTATAATTTTTCATTATCCTTAAAAAAGAGCTGAAAACATTTGTTTTTACAATTATTATTCGTTTATTTACAAAAAAGTTACACCTCATAATCTAATCAATACATATCTTTTAAATAATAAGAATATGAAAACTCTATTTTTATCTTTAGCATTAGTTCTTTCCGTATATACTCTAAACGGAACTGCTCAAAACACAGTAAAGAGGACAAAGACTGAGACAATAGTCCAAACATGTGGAAAACAACATTTGATAAAATCGGAAGAAATGAAAAGCTGCTACAAACAAAGTTTCACACATGCTTTTGTCGTACCGAAAGAAGCGTCGCTAAAATACATCATGCGTTTAGTTGACATATTAAATAACACTGCCCCTGAATACAATAGAAAAAACACTTTAATTATCTGTCAAGGCGGAGACAACCAATGGATAAAAGAGGCTGCAGAAGGATATACCACATTCGCGATACAGGTGATATCCAAATTAGGAAATCGAATAGTGGAGTGTGATTTAGGCCCCGCTTCTTCCAATGAGACATATCATTTTGAGCTAATTGAAACAAGAGATATATTGAAGGAATAATCCCAAATCCTTAAAATAAGGCAAAAAGTTTCGACAGCCTATATCTATACCAAAAAGAATTTACTATTTTTGCTTGAAAAATATGCAATCCGTCAGGAAAAAGCAGTAAATTCTTTTAGTATTAATCCTAAAACAAACATATAGGACATGGGATTCTTTAAATCTTTCTTCTCCAGCAAACCGGCTACTCCGGAAGAGGAAAAGCAGAAAAATATTCAAAAGAACTTTGAGATATTCAAATACGACGGTATGCGCGCACAGCGCATGGGACGTGCAGACTATGCCATCCAATGCTTTACGGAAGCGCTTGCCTTGCAGGAAGACTTTGAAACAATGGGATATCTGGTGCAAGTCTACACACAGACCGGAGCACTAGACGAGGCACGCAAGCTGCTGGAACGTATGACCGAAAAAGAACCGGAACACACATCAACTTTCCTGATGCTTGCCAATATCTGCTATATGCAGGAAGATTATCCGGCAATGGCTGAGGCTGCCAAGAGAGCTATCGCCATTGAGGAAGGCAACGCCATGGCGCATTATCTGCTGGGAAAAGCCGAAAATGGGCAGAACGACGACATTATGTGCATCGCTCACCTGACAAAAGCCATCGTACTGAAAGATGACTTCACCGAAGCCCGCTTGCTGCGTGCAGAGGCTCTGATAAAAATGCATCAATACAAAGAGGCTATGGAAGACATAGAAGCCATCCTTGCACAGGATGCCAATGACGAAAGCGCCTTGTTGCTTCGCGGAAAAGTAAAAGAGGCTACCGGCGCAGAAGCTGATGCCGAAACCGATTACCGGTACGTAACCGAACTGAATCCTTTCAACGAGCAGGCTTTTCTCTATCTGGGACAGCTATACATTGTACAAAAGAAATTGAATGAAGCCATCGAACTGTTTGATGAGGCCATCGAACTGAATCCCAACTTTGCCCAAGCTTATCACGAACGTGGACGTGCGAAGCTGCTGAACGGTGACAAGGATGGTTCCGTTGAGGATATGAAAAAAGGGTTGGAACTAAATCCGAAAGAAGTACAGGAGCTAAACGGACAATACGGAAATCAACCGGGTGGAAGTTCCACAAACATACTTGGCTTATAACCAGTAAATAATCTATTACCATGAAACGCTATCTATTATTATTTATACTCTTGCTGGTATTTGCGGCAGGCAAAGCGCAACAGAAGAAAATCAATATCCTTTCTTATAATGTGCACAATTGCATCGGAATGGATGGTAAGCGCGACTATCAGCGTATTGCCCAGGTTATTCTCAAAGCATCCCCCGATGTAGTGGCACTCCTTGAATTGGATAGCGCTACCCAGCGGAACAATGGAGTATTCGCACTGGAAAAGCTCAAAGAATATACCAAGATGCAGGGTATTTATGCATCCGCCATTCCTTTTCAAGGTGGAAGTTATGGCATCGGCCTCCTTTCTAAAGAAGTTCCTTTGAAACATAAAGTTGTCCCCATACCCGGACGCGAAGAAGAGCGTACCATGATTGTAGCCGAGTTTAAGGATTATATATTCTGCGCCACTCATCAATCGCTGACACCCGAGGACCAACTGATTTCTATTCCAATCATCTTAAAAGCACTGGAAGGTATCAGCAAACCCGTCTTCCTGGCTGGTGACATGAATTCATTGCCCACAGATAGGCCTCAGCAAGAGTTGGGCAAGCACTTTGTCACTCTGAATGATGTCAATATCCAGACCTATCCGGCTAATCTGCCAGACTCAACCCTTGATTACATTTACCTAGACCGCAAGAATGAAAATCGTTTTAAAGTAATCAAACGGAAAGTAATTAATGAACCTGTAGCATCCGATCATCGCCCTGTGCAGGTTATTGTAGCGTTCCGCTGATTGAAAAAGGAAATGCAAAACTATCATTTATTATGAAACGGTATCATGCAAGATGATTAAACCGTTGCCATAAATTCAGCTTTTAAGATGTATTCATAAAAAAAAGTTCGTTTTTTATTTGCATATAAAAGAAAAGTATTACTTTTGTCGCGTAATTCAAAACAAAAGAATAGCAAGAATGAAATCATTTACTTATGCATATTACTTCTTTTTTTACTTTTACTTTAGCCAGAAAGTAGAGCGGGAGTTTGTATGTATCAAGTGACAGTGATGCTTAAGGACTGAATAGAGAAACAAGTAAATATACAGAATCCCGCTCCATCGTATGGAAGCGGGATTTTTTTTATAGCATAACCAAGAAAATAAAAATAATGAAAAAGGTAGCCATTCAAGGAACATTAGGCTCGTATCACGACATCGCCGCACACAAGTACTTCGAAGGAGAAGAAATAGAGTTAATCTGTTGCACCAACTTTGAAGACGTATTTACCGCTGTCAAGAAGGACAGCCAGACCATCGGTATGCTGGCGATAGAAAATACGATTGCAGGTAGCCTGCTGCACAACAACGAACTGCTGCGCCAAAGCGGTACACAGATTGTAGGTGAATATAAATTGCGCATTTCACACAGTTTCGTTTGCCTGCCCGAAGAGGATTGGGACGACATCACAGAAGTAAACTCCCACCCTATCGCCCTAATGCAATGCCGCGAGTTCCTGGGACAGCATCCACGCATCAAAGTGGTTGAAGGGGAAGACACCGCCCTTAGCGCCGAGATTATCAAGAAAGAGAACCTGAAAGGGCATGCCGCCATCTGTTCCAAAGCTGCTGCCGAACGCTACGGGATGAAAGTGCTGCAAGAAGGCATTGAAACCAATAAACATAACTTTACCCGTTTTCTGGTGGTGGCAGACCCTTGGCAAGTAGACGAATTGAACCGCCACCGCAGCAAGGATGTGAACAAGGCAAGCATGGTATTCACCCTGCCCCATACGGAAGGCAGCTTGTCGCAAGTACTATCCATCCTGTCATTCTATCGCATCAATCTGACGAAGATACAATCACTGCCCATCATCGGACGCGAATGGGAATATCAGTTTTACGTAGATGTAGTTTTCGGCAATGTACTGAGATATAAACAATCTATTGCGGCTATCACTCCGCTTACCAAAGAACTTAAAATATTAGGAGAATACGAAGATGGAAAATCAAATATCTAAAATAAAGCCTGCTGACCGCCTGGCAAGCGTAAGCGAATACTACTTTTCAAAGAAGCTGAAAGAAGTGGCGCAGATGAATGCCGAAGGAAAAGATGTCATCAGCCTGGGTATAGGCAGTCCCGACATGCCTCCTTCCGAAAAAACCATAGAAACGCTATGCGAAGCCGCCCGAAATCCCGATGGTCATGGCTACATGCCATATATAGGTATCCCGGAACTGCGCCGCAGCTTTGCCGGATGGTACAAGAAGTGGTATGATGTAGACCTGAACCCCAACACGGAAATCCAACCGCTTATCGGTTCCAAGGAAGGTATCCTGCATGTCACGCTGGCTTTCGTCAATCCGGGAGAGCAAGTATTGGTTCCTAATCCCGGTTATCCTACCTACACTTCACTCAGTAAAATACTTGGCGCTGAGGTGGTGAACTACAATCTGAGAGAGGAAAACGGCTGGATGCCCGACTTTGAAGAACTGGAAAAGATGGATATGAGTCGTGTGAAACTGATGTGGACCAACTATCCTAATATGCCGACAGGGGCAAATGCCACGCCGGAACTTTATGAAAAGCTGGTAGACTTTGCCCGCCGCAAGGATATCGTCATCGTCAATGACAATCCATACAGTTTTATCCTGAACGAGCGCCCCATCAGCATTCTCAGTGTGCCGGGAGCTAAAGACTGTTGCATCGAATTCAACTCCATGAGTAAGAGTCATAACATGCCGGGATGGCGTATCGGTATGCTTGCCTCGAACGCAGACTTCGTGCAATGGATATTGAAAGTGAAAAGTAATATCGACAGCGGAATGTTCCGCGCCATGCAACTGGCTGCCGCCACTGCCCTCGAAGCCGAACAAGATTGGTACGACGGTAACAATAAAAACTACCGTAACCGTCGCCGCCTTGCCGGAGAGATTATGCACGAACTGGGATGTACATACGATGAAAATCAGGTCGGCATGTTCCTTTGGGGAAAAATACCCGATAACTGCGGAAACGTGGAAGAACTCACCGAAAAGGTTTTGCATGAAGCACGTGTGTTTATTACTCCGGGATTTATCTTCGGCAGCAACGGGAAGCGGTTTATCCGTATCTCACTTTGCTGCAAAGACCACAAACTGGCAGAAGCGTTGAAACGTATTAAGGAGATGAAGTAATACCTTCGACAAACCCAAGATGACAGATGGTATAAGATAATTAAACATGGGTACTTATACAATTAATAGACAAATTAAACAAAGATAAAGAATATGGAACTCGAATTAGAATCGATTTTATTACCGGGCATTGAGGACAAACGTCCTATGGTTATTGCAGGCCCGTGCAGTGCAGAGACAGAAGAGCAAGTAATGAGCACAGCCAAACAGCTGTCTGAAAAAGGTATGAAGATATTCCGTGCAGGTATCTGGAAACCACGTACCAAACCGGGCGGCTTCGAAGGTATCGGCGTAGAAGGGCTTGCCTGGCTGAAGGAAGTAAAGAAAGAAACCGGCATGTATGTTTCTACGGAAGTAGCTACCGCAAAGCACGTGTATGAGTGCCTGAAAGCCGGAATAGATATTCTCTGGGTAGGTGCCCGCACCACTGCCAATCCTTTTGCCGTACAGGAAATTGCCGATGCATTGAAAGGGGTGGACATCCCTGTTTTGGTGAAGAACCCGGTAAATCCTGACCTCGAATTGTGGATTGGTGCTTTGGAACGTATCAACAATGCCGGTTTGAAGCGTCTCGGCGCTATACACCGTGGTTTCAGCAGTTACGACAAGAAGCTATACCGTAACTTGCCGCAATGGCATATTCCTATTGAACTGCGCCGCCGCATTCCGAACCTGCCTATTATCTGTGACCCGAGCCACATCGGCGGTAAGCGTGAATTGGTTGCTCCGCTTTGCCAGCAGGCAATGGACTTGGGTTTCAACGGTTTAATTATCGAAAGCCACTGTAACCCGGATTGCGCATGGAGTGATGCGGCACAACAGGTGACACCGGATGTACTGGACTACATTCTTAACTTGCTCGTTATCCGAAAGGAGACACAAAGCACTGAAAACCTCAGTGAATTGCGTAAGCAGATTGATGAATGCGATAACAATCTCATCCAGGAATTGGCGAAACGCATGCGGGTGGCCCGTGAAATAGGTACTTACAAGAAAGAACATGATATGACTATTCTGCAAACAGGGCGTTACAATGAAATCCTTGAAAAGCGAGGTTCGCAAGGTTCGCTCTGTGGAATGGATTCGGAATTCATCAAAAAAGTGTTTGAAGCCATACACGAGGAGAGTGTGAGGCAACAAATGGAAATAATCAATAAATAGAGCAATGAAGAATGAAGAATTACCTTGCGGCATACTTGCATAGCGTAGCCAAATTATTCATTCTTCATTCATCATTCTTCATTAAATTATCATACTTAGACAATTATGAGAATACTAATACTCGGAGCCGGGAAAATGGGCTCTTTCTTTACAGATATTCTGAGCTTCCAGCACGAAACGGCCGTGTTTGACGTCAACCCGCATCAGTTGCGTTTTGTTTACAACACCTATCGTTTCACTACGCTGGAGGAAATCAAAGAGTTTGAACCGGAACTGGTTATCAACGCCGTAACAGTGAAATATACGCTGGATGCTTTCCGCCAGGTACTGCCTGTATTGCCTAAAGATTGCATCATCAGCGACATCGCTTCGGTGAAGACGGGATTAAAGAGTTTCTATGAAGAAAGCGGTTTTCGTTATGTGTCAACACACCCCATGTTCGGACCGACTTTTGCGAGTCTCAGTAATCTGAATACAGAAAACGCCATCATCATCAGTGAGGGCGACCATTTAGGAAAGATATTTTTTAAAGACCTTTACCAAACGATGAAACTCAATATCTTTGAGTACACCTTCGACGAGCATGATGAAACCGTAGCCTACTCACTGTCCATTCCTTTTGTATCCACTTTCGTATTTACGGCGGTGATGAAACACCAGGAAGCACCAGGTACCACTTTCAAAAAGCACATGGCTATTGCCCAGGGACTCCTTAGCGAAGACGATTACCTGCTTCAGGAAATCCTGTTCAATCCCCGCACGCCTTCACAGGTAGCCAATATACGGACAGAGTTAAAGAACCTTCTTGAAATCATTGAAAACAAGGATGCGGAAGGGATGAAAAAATATCTCACGAAAATCAGGGAGAAAATCAAATAAACCATCAATCACTTTATCACTCTACATAGGGCAGTACAAACCAGAATGTGCTGCCCTTTCCTTTCTCGGAAACGACACCGATTTCACCACCTAAGTGTTTCACGATGCTTTTACAGAGCGATAACCCCAAACCGGTTCCCTGAATAAAAGTATCGAGTTTCACAAACCGGTTGAAGATGTACATTTGGTCTTCAGAAGAAAAACCGCAACCGGTATCGGTGACATAGAAATAGAATCCTCTTTTCTCTTTTCGGCAACCTAAAGTAATGCCACCTTTTTCCGTGAACTTCACCGCATTGGAGAGGAGATTCAGTAGCAATGTACGTAGATATTCCTGATCGGTTGTTATAAACCTATCTGCTTCACAATCGGGCAGTTCCCTAATAAACCGTAACGGATGGTCGTAGAGGTTACTGCGGATATAAGTCTCCATATCAATGAACAGGTCCGCAATATTGACCCGAGCATATTGGAAACAAACTTTCCCCGCATCCAGCGCAGACAAGTCGAGTATATTGTTTATCAAAGACTCAAGCAGGCTGGTGTTCCGTGTGATAATCGGTCCATAGTCCTTGGTTATATCTTTATCATCGGATGAACCCAGAATAGCAGAAAAACCGACAATGGCATTCAGCGGCGTACGCACTTCATGACTGATGCTGCCTAGGAAGAGTTTAGTTTCTTCGTTGGACTCTTCCGCTTTTTGCTTGGCTTCTTCCAGACACTTTTCGTGCTGTTTCTGCTCATCAATATCCAGACTTAGTTCTATCAACCGCTTAGAGGTGTGAACATAATACATGTGTTGGCGGATCCAATGTGTTTCACCATCTTCAGCAATGACCCTGATATCCTTACACAAAGCCTCTTGCATTTCTCCAGCACGTATGCCATATTGGAACTTCAGTAATGCTTCCCGGTCTTCGGCCACCACATGTTCATAAACAGGGAATGTTCCTGAACAGAATGATTCACTCATGTTTTTACACCAGGAAGCCGTAGCCATTCCTTCTGCGGTATTAACGTCATAGAAAGCAACTCCCAGTTGTGAAGAGTTCGAGGCAAAATGGAACAAACTTTCAAAGCGTTCTTTCTCCCGGCGCTCCCTGATGGCGGGAGTGAGATTGATGGCAATAGCCATGAAACTGGATGAGTAGTAATTCACTTCGTGCAAAGGCTTTACTATCAACTGATAAACTTCTCCGGTAAAGTTTGAACGGGACACCTTGCCATTGGCATCCACAGAAACCTCACAGTTTATAACCTGCCCGGAACGTATCTGCTCTTTCAGTTCATCACTGAGATAAGGACTCTCAAATACATTTTCGAAAAACAGGTCACATTGTTTGCACATTTCTTCGGTTTCTCCGTTGACAATGCGCAACAAGCGCTTTCCCTGCCCATCGTACAAAGCAAAGTCTATGGAGCTATTAGCGTAAATCACCTGCAACTTATCATACAAACGCTTATAGCGGGCATAGTCCGCTTGGAGAGACTTGTTATATCTGCTCCGGCGCCAAGAAATCACCAGATAGCATACAACCAATGATAAAATCAAGATTGCAACCAGCAACTGCCGCTCATACTTACGGAGAAAAGTGGGAGGTATATGTTCGTACGTCACATTCTCCAATTTATCTGCCGCAGAGGTCAGCCCATAGCGTTCGAGAGCCGTTTTATTTAAGACAGTTCTTACTTTCGACAATGTGTCAAATGGAATTGACATAAGTGTGTCCCCCTTCACGGCACGGTTGAGCAACGCCACTGCATTCTCCACTACTTTGGGCCTCTCCAAATAGCATCCGCCCAACCAATAGTTATCTTTAGAGAAATCACGTGCGGTCATCGTAAACAAGGGGACAGTGGAAACGTATGTAAACAAAGAGTCTATCTCTTGGTCGGAACGTTTGCTATGCAAACCGTCAATATTCCAGCTATAAGTGAGGAATGCACGATGTGGGGCAGGTTCCAACATAACATCATAAATAGAATCTGTATTCATGCGGTTGTGTATCATCTTTGAAAACTTGACCTCAGGCATCACTTTTTTCATAATTTCTTCTACCTCCAAACGTATCTTAGCACTCCTGTAGTAGTCATCGTCCACCCAGATAAGTTCCTGTAAACCGGGCAACATACGTTGTATCAATTCAAGATTTTGGCGTACCGGGAATTGAGCTATATTTCCACTATAATTCAAATCGGCTTCAAGATAATAGACATCCGCCCCCATATCTTCACGCTTCGATATGCGAATGCTTTTATCTTCCTTAATCTGTCTCAAATATTTCTCGCTGAACTTTCCCAATCTTGTTATCACATTATAATCACGAATGCCATATTTCAAATCAAAGGGAAATCCCCTTTCCGGAAACCATCCTGAAGCAGAAACAGAATCGGATACGGCACACAGCACCATTGGAATCTGTTTCCATTTTTTCATCAGAAATATATAGCTGAGATAATGTAAAAAGCCTTCTTCACCAATCCAGACTATGGCATCAGGTATATCATCTTGCATAAATATAGAAGAGACCTCCAAAGTCGTCGCATCTACACATGTCCGCGTACGTTCGGCATATCCCCACAAAATAGAACGCAAAGTCAATGCGGCAGCCGAGCTGTATGTGGCACTTTCTGTTTTCAAGTCACCGGAATAAACCATCCAATCAGGATACGTCTCACGAATTTTATATTCCAAAGAATCCATGAGGTCTTTGCTCCACTCCACCCGTTCGCTATAAGAATTGATGATAAGTATCCTTTTCTCTGCTTCGGCTTTTACAGGCACAGCAACCCAAGCGGTCATTCCAAGAAACAACAGCAGAACAGACAGAGTATAGGACAAGCTCGTTTTCATACACAAATTCTTTATTCGTTCAGTTCTTCTCTGGATATTTCAATAATATCATCAAGCAGTTTCAACATTCGGTTATTGCAAATTTCAATCTCTCCGTTCAAGGCTTTCCGCCGTTCGAGGTCAGTGGTAGTGACCAACTCCTGCACACACGAAATTATTTCTTTCAATGGTACGCGAATTTCATCCTTCATATTAGCTACAAAAGCATTCTTAAAGCGATCGGCTTCCTGCGCTTTTCTCATGGCAGCTTTCAGTTCTTGTTCTCTGGTCATCTGTGCGTCTACATTGAGAACCAATTCCGCTACAATAATATGCTTAACGTCAGGGGCATATTCCAAAGGCTGAATCAAGTAACGGATATAATGACTTTCACCATCCGGATTTTGTATCTGCAAATTATCACAAAATGCAAAAGAGGCGCCATAGCGTACCCGTTCCAAGTATTGTTCCACCTTTATTCTATCGTCTTCCACCAGATATTGGTGTGCCTGCAAAAGATTGACAGTCTTCCGTTGCATATTGAATGTGCCGTACCAGGCATCCGTAGCAAAGCCAAGGCCATCCAAAAGATTATATTCCGCAACACCGATGACAGCCTTGTCCATCGCGAAGTTCAGTACATTATAAATCTTTTCTTTCGCTTTTCTTTCCTTAACTATGTCCGTATTGTCTATCACAATTACCAGATAATTATTCTCTCCCGTCTCTTCATCAGGAATCATGCAACATTGAAAGCGATAACAATAATTGTTCAAAACTATCAACCGGCTTACCAACTCTTTGCGATAAAGTGCTTCACGCATCTTTTCATCCAAGATGTCCGAATTAAACAGATGAAAGATATCGGCTCGCGCATGTGCGAATTGTTCAAAGAAGACATCGGTCTCCGCATTACGATTCAACAAATTACCATAGATATCAAACAGCATCAGGCCAACCGGCATATTCTCGTAAACCAATTGATATTCATCATAGAGGGTCTTATAGCGTTCAAGCAAACTATTCAGATTATAGCGGTAGCGCCGGGAATATATGATGCGGGCAGACACAAAGGCCAATACAATTATCACTAGTAATATGACAACAATAATACGGATATGGCGAATGACAAAATGTGGAGGGATATTGCGTTCCACCGCATTCGGCAAGTTCTTCACAGCCGAACGCAGCCCTGCATGCATCAAAGCAGTAGAGTTCAGGTAGAAGGCGGTATCAGAAGCTGTTGCATAAGCACCCTCAGCCGTTACTCCCGTTTCTAAAAGGTGGAATATATTTTCTACCGTTTTATCGGCAAATGCGGAAACCGGAGCAAAATACCCAGCGGAAGGAATATGGGTACGGTAAGTCATATCACGCAGAGTAAGCACAGGGATGCTTATGGATTTAGGAGGCAGAACGCTATTCGTAACAAGCACCGATTCACCAGGAAGTTTTCTCAAAACCCACTTAACGGAATCTTCATTGTCAGGTTCAATCAATATCTCCGAAAAGGATGCCCCGGCCTTCTCGCTGCATTGCATGAGCTTTTTCTTCACATAAGAGTCACAATAACTGCCGTCGGAAAGATAATAAAGGTGTTGAAAACCGGGAACTAAAGTTTCTGCCAACTGCAAAGTCCGCGCAGTATTATCCGGCTCGATGACAGCCATTGTTTTCAAATCGGATTTTATCTTATTTAAAGGAATCAAAAGGCTATCCTGTATCTGTTTGTCGGGAAAGAACCGGTTATAGTCTTCCATCACATCCTCGTGAACGCCACAAAGAATAACGGGAATCCGTTCCCAAGTCCCCCGGTGGTTCATCGTCCGATAGAGCATCCAACTTTCATCGCCGATAAGTACCAGCACATCAGGCAGGAAAATCCGATTATTCAGGCGCCCGTAAGCAAAAGCTCCCTGCATGGCAAAACGATCGGCAAGATAAGAGGTATGAGCGGTAATACCGGCGTATGTTATGTTTACCTTTATTTCCGGCCTTTCCATTTCCAGACGGTTACGGATTTCTTTAGCTATAGCAGTACTCCACTCTTTCTCATAAGAATAAGAGCTTAATATCATGACAAATTCCGGCTTTTCTGTCACAGGGTTTGAAGATTGGGCAAGCGACGCCGAGGAATACAAGATACATCCAAGCAATATTGCAACGATGAAACGGTACATAAACAAAGATTTGTTGCAAATATATATTAATAATTTGAATATTCTGTTCCATCCGTTAGTTTTTATTCTCTTAGTTTCGATATTTGATAATCCAAGAAATATCATGTATTTTTGCATCACCAAAAAAGAAAAGAATGATAGACCAACCTACCATAGACAGAATTCTGGATGCCGCGCAAATCGTGGATGTTGTATCGGACTTTGTTACGTTGCGGAAACGCGGAGTGAATTATGTTGGTCTGTGCCCTTTCCATGATGATAAAACTCCGTCGTTCTATGTATCTCCCGCCAAAGGACTTTGCAAATGCTTCGCTTGCGGCAAGGGAGGTAACCCGGTGCACTTCATTATGGAACATGAACAAATGTCCTATCCTGAAGCCTTGAAATACCTCGCCAAGAAATATGGCATCGAAATCAAGGAGCGGGAGCTTTCCAGTGAAGAAAAACTGGTGCAGAGCGAAAGGGAAAGTTTATTTATCGTCAACAACTTTGCCAGAGATTATTTCCAGAATATCCTGCGTAACCATGTAGATGGCCGCAGCATCGGTATGGCTTATTTCCGCAGCCGTGGTTTCCGGGATGATATTATCGAGAAATTCCAACTGGGATATTGTACCGAAAGCCATGATGCCATGGCGCAAGAAGCATTGAAGAAGGGATATAAAAAAGAATTCCTCATCAAAACCGGACTTTGCTACGAAACGGACGACCATCGTCTGCGCGACCGTTTTTGGGGACGTGTCATTTTCCCCGTACATACATTGTCGGGCAAAGTAGTGGCTTTTGGCGGACGTGTGCTTGCCAGTGCCACCAAGGGAGTGAAGGTGAAGTATGTCAACTCGCCCGAGTCGGAAATCTATCACAAGAGCAACGAACTATACGGTATCTATTTTGCCAAACAGGCCATTGTAAAACAAGACCGCTGCTTTCTGGTGGAAGGCTATACGGACGTTATTTCCATGCACCAATCCGGCATAGAGAATGTGGTAGCTTCTTCGGGAACAGCATTGACGCCGGGGCAAATCCGGTTAATTCACCGTTTCACCAACAACATGACCGTACTCTATGACGGTGATGCCGCCGGTATCAAGGCTTCTATCCGTGGCATCGACATGCTGCTGGAAGAGGGAATGAATATTAAAGTCTGCCTTCTGCCCGATGGAGATGACCCGGACTCTTTTGCACGCAAACACAATGCGACGGAGTTTCAGGAATTTATCCAGGAGCATGAAACGGATTTTATCCGCTTCAAGACTAACTTACTACTGGAAGATGCAGGTAAAGACCCGATTAAGCGTGCCGAATTAATCAGTAACCTGGTGCAAAGTATTTCGGTTATCCCGGAGGCCATTGTACGCGATGTATATATCAAGGAATGCGCCCAACTGCTGCGCGTTGAAGACAAGCTCCTTGTTTCGGAAGTAGCCAAACGCCGCGAGACACAGGCAGAAAGACGTGCTGAACAGGCAGAACGGGAACGCAGGTCGGCCAATGCGGCAAGAGCCAATGCAGAAGCGGCGCAAGTTCCGTACGCTGATGCTAATATCCCGCCAGTCACTGCCGATAACTCCCCACTCCCACCGGAGGATTTAGCCGGATATGAAGGCGGTTCCCCTCTCCCACCGGAAGACGCATACGTTTCCTTTATCCCGCAAGAGGGTAAAGAAGGGCAAGAATTTTATAAATACGAGCGGCTGATTCTGCAAATGATTGTGCGTTACGGAGAAAGAATAATGTGCAATGTAACCAATGAGGAAGGACAAGAAATACCTGTCAGCGTAACAGAATATGTTGTTAATGATTTAAAAGAAGACGATTTAGCTTTTCACAATCCGTTGCACAGACAGATACTGGCAGAAGCCGCTTTGCACATACATGATGAAGGTTTTACGGCTGAACGGTATTTTCTGGCACATCCGGTCAATGCAATCAGTAAACTGAGCGTGGAACTAATCAGTAACCGTTATCAACTCAGCAAATACCATTCCAAAAGCCAGAAGGTGGTGACTGATGAAGAGCGCTTGTATGAGTTGGTTCCGATACTGATGATTAACTTCAAGTACGCCATTGTCAGTGAGGAGTTGAAGCATATAATGTTTGCCTTGCAAGACCCGTCTATCGCCAATGATGAAGAAAAATGCAATGACATCATGAAACGTTACAGTGAAATGCGGGAGGTACAAAGTATCATGGCAAAACGTTTGGGAGACCGCGTAGTACTACCCTAAGCCGATATTTAGACATTACTAATACTGTTTTACACAAAAGTATCATTGTCTTGTATTTTAATCGGAAAGAAAAACACAAAATAAAAGGATACGATAGATGTTCCACACTAATTTTGCGTTCTAATAAATGTAATTCCAAAAATTAAATTCAAGACCATGGAACACACAAGAAAAACATTCCCTGTAGCTACTCTATCAAAATGCATCCTGCTAACTACAAGTTTTATCTTCATGCTCTCCATTGCCATCCAAGCACAGGAGAAGAATGAAGTGACGTGGGAGAAAATAGATGATGTTACCGTCCCTATCCCTCCCAAAGTACACCCCAGATTATATCTGCTTGCATCCGACCTGCCGGAATTGAAATTGCGGATGAATAATCCGCAAATAAAGAAAACCTTGGAAACCATGAAGAAACTGGGTAAGGACCGTACACCCGAAGAGGAAGCTAAAGCTCCGGCCAAGGACGGTTTCCGCTATTATGCCGAGATGCGCGGAGTAACTACACGTGCACAATTGCAAGCTCTCGATTATCTGGTATATGGTGACAAAAAACAAGCCCGAAAAGCCATCACTGCAATGTTGGATACTCTACAGAACACCAACTATGGCAAGAAGGGGGATTTATCCCGCGCCAGCGGTTCCATGTTGATGTGCGGCGCTATGGTATATGACTGGTGTTACGACCAAATGAAGGAAAAAGAGAAAAAAGCTTATATCGAATCATTTGTACGAATAGCCAAGACCATGGAATGTGGCTATCCCCCACATAATCATGAACCGATTGCAGGCCATTCTTCTGAATGGATGATTATGCGTGACATGCTTTCCGCCGGTATTGCAATCTATGATGAATATCCTGATATGTATAATTACGTCATCAAGATGTTCTATAAAGATTATATCCCCGTGCGTAATTATGTTTATTCAGGACATAATTATCACCAAGGTACAAGTTATGCAAACGTGCGTTTCAGCAATGACCTTATAGCCCTGTGGATATTGTCACGCATGGGAGTAGATAAGGTATTCGACCCTGCACAGCAATTTGTGCTGTATGACTTTCTGTATAGAAGACGTCCGGACGGACAAGTGATGCCCGCAGGTGATACCAATCCAATCCGAAAAAATACGCCTTCGTACGCATTGCCCGCCATGCTTGCTTACAGTTATTATAAGGATGGTTATCTGGCCTACGAATATGAACGTAAACCGAAAGTAGACAATCATTGCCTTATTTTCGACATCCTCTGGAGAGATCTCACCGTAGAGCCCAAATCTCCCGAAGACCTACCGTTGACACGCTACTCAGGTACCCCTTTCGGATGGATGATAGCCCGTACGGGATGGGGAGCAAACAGCGTAGTAGCGGAAATGAAAATCAATGAGCATTTTGTGGGCAACCACCAACATCTGGATGGAGGGTCTTTCCAACTATATTACAAAGGGCCTTTGGCTATTGATGCCGGTGCCTATCAGGGAAGTTCCGGAGGATATAACAGCCCGCATAATAAGAATTTCTTTAAACGTACCATTGCGCACAACTCGCTGCTGGTCTACAATCCCGATGAAAAGTTTGCCTGCTGGAACTATGGTGGAGGTGACAAAACTGAATTTGCTACCAATGATGGCGGTCAACGTATGCCGGGTGACCGCTGGGAAACCTGCCGTTCATTCAAGGACTTGTTGAGTAAAGATTACACCACAGGACAAGTATTGGCACATGGAATGGGTAAAGATGCTCAAGCCCCGGACTATTCTTACCTGAAAGGTGACATCACACAGGCATATACCGATAAAGTCAAGGAAGCAAAACGTTCTTTTGTCTTCCTGAACTTTAAATCGGCTCAGGTACCTGCTGCGCTCATTGTATTCGACAAGGTAGTATCTTCCAATCCCGATTTCAAAAAGTTCTGGTTGCTGCATAGTGTCGAGGAACCGGTAATCGAAGGTAACCGCTTCATCGTGAAACGTACTAAGAATGGTGATTCGGGCATGTTGCAAAACCAAGTATTACTGCCCGAAGCAAACAATGTGCATATTGAAAAAGTAGGCGGACCGGGAAAAGAGTTCTGGGTATTCGGTACCAACTATCCCAATGACGCTTTACCAAACCGTCCCGACGATGCCAATGAACGAGGTGCATGGCGCGTAGAGGTATCACCTGCCACACCTACCGCAGAAAATTACTTCTTGAATGTAATGCAGGTAGCAGACAATAACTGCCTGGAAATGAATGAGGTTAAACGGATTGATGCGGAACGCATTGTAGGAGTACAGATTGCCGACCGTGTAGTCACCTTCAGTAAGAATAGCGAACCTATTTCGGGGAAATTCGATATGAATATAAATGGCAATGGAACCATTCAGTTTGTTCTTTCGGACCTTGCTCCGGGAACCTGGCAAGTAAGAAAAGACGGAAAAGTATATATGCCTGCCATGGAAGTCCGCTCGGATGATGGCATCCTTAACTTTGAAGGGATGGCAGGACATTATGAGTTTTTCAGATAATAGGTATACAGAAATTCCCGACTGACAAGAATTCATCCGCTTTTGTGCATAACCATTTTGCATATCAGCTGTAACGAAGTGTTTACTATAGCAGAACGATTTGTTTCGCTATAGTAAACACTTTGTTTCAATTAACAGAACACTTTGTTTCTATCAACAGAACAAATAGTTTTTATTAATGAAAACAAATCGTTTTATATGGTATAAACAAAGTGTTTTATATAGCATAAACAAAGTGTTCACACCTGTGAACTAAACACTTAACATAAATCCAGCATAAAAAACGGCTTATTGAAGAGTGGTTTTAATCTATTCTTTTTAGGCACGGATGACACGGATTTCACGGATTTTTATGTATCAATCATATAGCGCAGCCTTAAAATCTGCGTCATCCGCGCCATCTGCGTCTAAAAAATTAAAATCCGCTTAATCTGCCCAATCTGTGTCTAAAAAATTAAACCCTCTGTGTCCTCTGTGGTGAAAGAAAAGCAAGGACACAACGAGTTAGCTACCAAAAAATTACAGATGGCAGATAAAAATGAATAATAAAACTCTGGATAGAGGGAAAACGGCGAGGCTGAATTCCGCTATAATTACGAATTATGCCTTATCAGGTTCATAAACTCTTCACGTGTCTTTGCCTGATTGAAAGCTCCTGTAAAATCGGATGTTGTGGTAATGGAATTTTGTTTTTCAACGCCACGCATCTGCATACACATGTGCTTGGCTTCTACAACAACCATTACGCCCAAAGGATTCAAGGTTTCCTGAATACATTCCTTAATTTGCAAGGTCATACGTTCCTGCACTTGCAGACGATGGGAAAAAATATCCACTACACGGGCAATTTTACTTAAACCGGTAATATAGCCGTTGGGAATATAGGCAACGTGGGCTTTTCCATAGAACGGAAGCATATGATGTTCGCAAAGTGAAAAGAAATCAATGTCTTTCACTATAACCATCTGGCTGTATTCTTCCTGGAACTTGGCAGAACGAAGTACCTCATGCGGATCCATCGTATATCCTTTGGTCAGTGACAACATGGCTTTCGCTACCCGTTCCGGCGTTTTCAACAATCCCTCGCGCTCGGGGTTTTCGCCCAATAAAGAGAGAATACGGTGATAATGTTCTTTCAGTTCATCCAATGAAGGAGATACGATTTCTTCTTTTCCTAACATGAGGGAGGTTGGTTACTAATTATTGATTACAAGCTGCTAATTACAAACAGCTAATTACAAGTTGTTTTTTACAAATCAGAAATCAAGCTTTGGATATTAAAGCGGGATATTGATTTGATCTTTCACAATAGATACTTCCTTGAAAACTCCGGTCGCACGCAATTGGCGCATCATGGCGTCAGCTTCTTCTATGCTGCGGAAATCACCCGCACGGCACAGCCAACGTGGTGGAGCGAAAGAGGTATAAACCGTTAAATCAGGGAAGTGTTCTTTGATACGGGTAGCCACAGAATAGGCTTCATTTTTAGCTTGACGGGTATTGTTTCCGGCATACACTTGCACGCGATAACCCGAGCTTTTAATCACTTTATGGTCCTCGGAACTACCGGGAACATACTCTGATCCAATCAACGCCTCAATACGGGCATCCTGATGGATAGTGACTTTACCTTGTCCCGGAACATTACGCTCCAGACTCTTTACGATGTTATTCTGCGCAACAGAAAAACTTGCAAAAGCAAAGCAGGCAATTAAAAGTAAACCAAGCTTCTTCATAAATTGATAATTGATAGTGGATAATGGAGAATTAAAATGAATGGAGCGATAATTGATAACCGATTACTCAATTATCAATTATCAACTCTCCATTATTCATTAATTGAATGCGTCAATGATACCTTTGAAGTCAGCAACTTTCAAAGCAGCACCACCAATCAAGCCACCGTCAACGTCCGGGTTAGCAAACAGTTCTTTTGCATTGGAAGCCTTGCAGCTACCGCCGTAAAGGATAGAACAGTTTTCAGCGATTTCTTTTCCGTACTTTTCAGCAACGAGTGAACGGATGAATGCATGAATCTCCTGTGCCTGAGCAGCTGAAGCGGTTTTACCGGTACCGATAGCCCAAACCGGTTCGTAAGCCAGGATAATCTTAGAGAAATCTTCTGCTGACAGAGAGAAGACAGATGCCAACTGAGCGGCAACGACTTCGTTTTGCTTGTTAGCTTCGCGTTCTTCCAAAACTTCACCGATACAGAAGATGGGAGTCAGACCGTTGGCCAAAGCCAATTTAACTTTCTCAGCCAAGATTTCTACTGTTTCGTGATAGTAAGCACGACGTTCCGAGTGACCGAGGATTACATACTTAGCACCTGTAGAAGCAACCATAGCGGCTGATACTTCGCCGGTGTAAGCACCTGATTCCTTGTCTGCACAGTTTTCTGCACCTACACCAATCTTGGCAGCATCTACCAACGGAGTAACGGATGCCAAGTGGATAAACGGAGTACAGATGATTACATCACAGTTAGGCTTTTCGTTTGCCAATGTTTCATTCAGTTCTTTTGCAAGAGCAATACCCTCCTGGAGGGTTTTGTTCATTTTCCAGTTTCCTGCAACAATGTTCTTTCTCATTTTGTTTTTTATTTATTAAAAGGGTTAATGTATTTACGATTTACAATTTACGATTTACGATTTACGATTGAAGTTACTTTGGTTTTCAATCTTATCACTTTATTACTTTTTCCATCTTTCTTTTCCGTTCACGGCGTTTTATAACTAAGATATCCACACAGATAACCATCGTTAAAGGGATGATAAACCATAACAATACATATCCGATGGTGTGCCAATTATTTTCCAGTTTCTGCTGTCCTAATTCTATTTTATCAAGACTGTCGGTCAATACATACTCATCGGGCAAACGGGTATCACTCCATTTATTTAATATGGTTCCATCTTTTATCAGCAGCAGTCCGGGATTGGAACGGATAATTGTTTTCAACGTAATGTCATCCATCTGGCAGAAAGGATACTCCGCACCGGTCTTCTCACGCCAGGATTCAATTTCATCCTCGGGAGAGGATGTCAAGGCATAAAAGCCATATCCATGCTCCACACTGTAATCATATATCTCGTTGATAAGGTCGATATTACTGTCATCCGCTTCTTCAATGCGATGGGCAACCAGCAAAAAAGTGTATCCCTTATCCGACAACACACTGTCTGTTATGTCTTCTCCCGTTTCCAAGCTCATCATGGAGAAATCGTGGATGGGCGGTTCATAACCTTTCTCTTTCAAGATGGTACGCGTTTCCACAAAAGTCCACGTACTGTCCGGATAGTTTTCCAATGTGAATTCTTGTTTCTTACCCTCTTTCTCCAAGATAAAACGGCTTTCAAAAATACTAGGTTTGGCTCCCTCCGGTACCTGCATGGATGATTGAATATCAGTTCCTATCTTATAGGGACGGAAATCCAATATCGGCAAATATTGCAAACAATAAAAAGAAAGCGCAAAGACAAAAAGGAAAGTATACATGGAGACCATCCATTCCATCTTCATCGTTATAAAACGGATAATCTGTTCCCGTCCTTTGAAAACCGAAATAGCAGCAACCAGCAATACAACGTTCTTACCGAAGGTCTGCCAATTCGTCAATACCCAAGCATCGCCGAAACATCCGCAATCGGATACGGGATTTGCCAACGCCAGATATAACGTCAAGGGAGTCATCACGCACATCAAGAGAAGAGCCAGAGTAGAAGCTATCTTCCTGCGTATGCCTAAGAACAAAAAGATGCCGACACAAAACTCTATCGCCGACAAGATGATACCGATGAGCAACGGCAAATATTTCGGAAACCAGGAAATCATGCCGAAAGCCATCAGATAATCTTGTATCTTATAAAAAGAACCTAACGGGTCGACAGCTTTCACAAATCCGGAGAAAATAAACAGCCCCCCCAGAACGAAGCGACATATATTTACCCAAGCCTTCCAGATAATATGTTTCTTATCAGTCTCCAAACTCAATCTTTATCAAACCGAATACGGAATAATTTATCATATCCATATAATTGGCATCTACGCCTTCTGATACCAAAGTCTGCCCCGACAAGCTTTCAATCTGCTTTGTACGGTAGATTTTCATCAATATCAGGTCTGTATAAGAGCTGATACGCATGCTGCGCCAAGCCTCATCGTAATCGTGGTTCTTTGCAAGCATCAAGTCCAAAGAGGTTTTGGCATATTTGTCATACAATGCCATAGCTTCTTCATTCGTTATATCAGCAGACTCCGCATAACCAAGTTCCAACTGTATCAACCCAATAATTCCATAATTGACAATGGCCATGAACTCCGAACGAATACCTTCGTCCACCAGTGTCACACCTTTGGTTTCAATGCTTCTGATACGATTGGCTTTAATGAATATCTGATCGGTTACGGAAGCCGGGCGGAGAATGCGCCATGCAGGACCGTAATCATGAAGTTTCTTAGAGAACAAATCACGACAAACAGCGATGACATGTTCAAATTGTTGCTTGGTATCTTTCATATCCTTACAAATAGACCGCAAAGGTATGAATAATTAAAGAAAAAAGAAAAGGGGGCACTCTAAATTATATTAAAGTACCCCCTACTTATAGAGATTGTTTACGTTTTAAAGAAATATCTGTTTTATGAGCAACGCAATACTTGTCCCGGACGCAGAATTGTGTTACGCGTTATACGGTTCAGTTTACAAAGTTTGTCAATACTTGTTCCCTGACGGGCAGCAATACGTCCCAAAGTATCACCTTTCTTTACCTTATAGAACAGACCTTCACCTGAAGCCATGCTACGGGCTGTACCGGAACTACCCTTGGTTTTATGGAAAGTATAACTATCGGCAACTATATCTTGCTTTTCAAAATCAAACATTAGGGCAGGATTGATAGGAATTCCCAGAAAGCGGGTTTCAAAGTGAAGATGCGAACCGGTAGAACGTCCGGTATTACCACCTAATGCTATCGGCTCTCCGGCCTTAACCAACTGGTTGATTTCAACCAATTGTTTAGACAAGTGACCATAAACAGTTTCCAATCCATTATCATGGCGAATGACAACATATTTACCGTATCCACGGCGGCCTTGGTTTTTAACGATACGAACTTTACCGTCAAAAGCAGCACGGATTGTATCTCCGACATAAACCTTCACATCCAAGCCATAGTGCGCTCTTCTTCTGCGAGGACGATAACCGAATACATCAGTAATACGATTATGCTCGGTAGGCATGTGGAAACCGGTCAAATCGAACGTATAGCTTTCGGGGACAATAGCGTTACCGTAAGCCTGCACAAATTCATTGTTCCAGCTCGGATACAAATCCAACCCCGGATACAAAGACTGCTCTGCACGTATCTGTTTCTGTAAAGCCAGTGAATCTACACTTTTAAGTTTTCTGTCGATGGGAGCTTGACGGGCAATCAGGTCTTGCGAGAAAGAGTTCAAGCTAACCATCGCCGTTGCTGCTAATAAAACTGTTTTAATCCAATTAAAATTCATCTGTTTCGCCATTCATTTTGATATCCTCATTGGGATATCCAGATTTATTTTTCAAAAATTCTCCCAAAGGTAACGTTTCTCTCTCAAAAACAGTGTCTATCATTAACGATTTTTTAATGAGCAGGTAAAGTATTAGAGTACAAATATAGCCTTAACTCCTTATAAATAGGGAGAATGCGCGCTAACATGTTTTACAACATAAAATGTAAATAAAGCGTATGTTTAACCGTTTTTTAGCTGATAGCCGCCCAATTAACGTTCGTTTTTCGCAACGCTTTCAACTGTCGCCATAAGATTTCATTTTCCGGGAGCGTTCCATTAGGATCCGCATCAACAACAGCTTGCGCTATGCTGCGAACATATTGCAATAATTGTCCGTCACGGGCAATATCGGCTATTTTCAAATCAAAGGCAATACCACTCTGCTGTGTTCCTTCCAAATCACCCGGACCACGTAGTTTCAAATCGGCCTCGGCTATTTCGAAGCCGTCATTGGTTCGGACCATTATTTCCAAGCGTTTCCGGGTATCTTCCGCCAGCTTATAACCGGTCACCAAGATACAATAAGACTGTTCCGCACCACGTCCCACCCGTCCGCGAAGCTGATGGAGCTGAGACAGGCCGAAACGTTCCGCGTTTTCTATAATCATCACCGAGGCATTGGGAACATTTACTCCTACTTCGATGACCGTAGTTGCCACCATAATCTGTGCTTCTCCGGAAACAAACAATTGCATTTGGGCGTCTTTCTCAGCAGGTTTCATCTTTCCATGAACCTTGCAAACCTTGCAATCCGGAAATTCTTCACAAATATGCAGATAACCTTCTTCCAGGTTTTTCAAGTCTATCTTCTCACTTTCCTTTATCAACGGATAAACGATATAAACCTGTCTGCCTTCCGCTATTTGTTTGTGCACGGAGTTATAAAGACTCTCCCGTCGATTATCAAACTGATGTATCGTCGCAATCGGTTTTCTGCCCGGCGGCAATTCATCAATAACTGATACATCCAAATCACCGTATAGCGTCATAGCCAATGTCCGGGGAATGGGAGTAGCCGTCATTACCAACACATGGGGTGGCTGCACATTCTTAGTCCATAGGCGGGCGCGTTGAGCCACTCCGAAACGGTGTTGTTCGTCAATCACCACCAAGCCCAATGAAGCAAAATTCACGGTATCTTCTATGACGGCATGTGTACCTATCAAAATCCGTACGTCCCCGACCAGCAATCCGGAAAGAATCGTTTCCCGGCGTTTTCCCTTGATAGAACCGGTCAACAGTTCCACCCGGATATCCATCCCATAAAGCAGTTCGCGGATGGT
The DNA here is from genome assembly GCF_959029255.1 of uncultured Bacteroides sp. Classification (GTDB taxonomy): domain Bacteria; phylum Bacteroidota; class Bacteroidia; order Bacteroidales; family Bacteroidaceae; genus Bacteroides. The sequence continues at coordinate 165,914 of NZ_CAUFUE010000002.1, forward strand.
TTCGTAATGCTGATTCGCCAATATCTCCGTAGGAGCCATCATACATGCCTGGTATCCGTTATCAAGGGCAATCAGCATACTCATCAAAGCGACCAGAGTTTTGCCGCTACCCACATCTCCCTGCAATAAACGATTCATCTGTTTGCCTGAACCCAAGTCCCAACGTATTTCCTTCAAAACACGTTTTTGGGCATTAGTCAGTTCAAAAGGCAGGTTACGGGAATAAAATGTATTGAAAATCTCTCCCACTTTTTCAAAGACAAAACCACGATACTTTCGTTGCCGGTCCTTGGCGTAACGGAGAATATTTAGCTGGACATAAAAAAGTTCCTCGAACTTCAACCGATATTGCGCTTTACGCAATAAATCAGGATTAGCTGGAAAATGGATATTAATCAAAGCATCGGTAAGAGGGATTAAATGATGTTCGGCAAGGATAGCAGGGGAAAGGGTCTCAGGCAACGGCTCCTGCAACTGCTGCACAAGGTTCTTCATCATCTTCTCAATCGCATGGGAATTGAGAGAGCTCCGTTTCATTTTCTCCGTCGTATTATAATAAGGTTGCAACCCCATAGACGATAGTTTCAGTTCCGAAGCGGAATCAATATCAGGATGTGCAATATTAATTCTCCCGTTAAAAACAGAAGGCTTGCCAAATACTATATACTCCTGATGTACCTTATATTTTCCTATCACATATTTTATTCCCTGAAACCATATCAGGTCTACCACTCCGGTTCCATCCGAGAAATGGGCAATCAAACGCCGCTGGCGTCCTTCGCCTGCCGTCTCAAAACCCAGGATTTCCCCTTTCAACTGTATATAGGGCATAGTGCCGTCAATCTCCTGGATATAATAAATACGGCTGCGGTCTACATATTTATAAGGGAAATAATACAATAAATCATGGAAAGAATAGATGTTCAATTCCTTATTGAGCACCGAAGCACGCTGCGGTCCGACGCCCGACAAATATTTTATGTCACGCGTAGCTAAATCGAACATGTATCCAAGAGAGCAGCAGCTATTTTTAAATCGAAGGGAGTGGTTATTTTTATATTCTCACGATTACCGGCAGTCAGGAAAACAGGTACTCCCAAAGCTTCCACGACCGAGGCATCGTCCGTGAAGTGGGGAGAATAGGGTTGTTCGTATGCGCGTTTCAACAGTTCAGCATCAAAAACCTGGGGTGTCTGCACTAACTTATACTCATCACGACTGACAGTTATACTTTTATCACCATCCAGACGGCGTACAGTCTCTACTATATCTGTCACCGGAATTACCGCTTGTTTTTCCGCCGCCAATGCATAACAACGGGCTATCACCTCCCGGGCTACGAAGGGGCGTACCCCATCATGCACACCAACCAAACCGGGCGTTTTCACCAGTTCCAGTCCGTTTCTCACCGAATGGAAGCGTGTTTCTCCCCCATCCGCAATGCTATGGGGTAATAAGAAATGATGCTCCCGGCACAGTTCAGACCAATACGCCTGCTGACTGCACGGAAGCACCAAGATGATTTGTATCTCCGGATTGCAGGCATAAAAAGCTTCTATGGTACGCATCAATACAGGTTTCCCTCCTATCGGAAGGAACTGTTTGGGGAGTTCTCCTCCCATGCGCAAGCCTTTTCCACCGGCAACTATCAGAGCATACTCCATTTTATACGCACATTGCCTCTTTCAATTCCTGCACTTTTTCTTTGCCTTGCAACAATTCCACTACTGCAAGAGCAAATTCCATAGCGGCACCCGGTCCTTTAGCGGTAATGATATTACCATCTCTTTCCACAAGCGCCCCGGTACATTCGGCGCCTTCCAGATATTGTTCAAATCCCGGATAACAAGTTGCCTTCTTACCCTTCAACAATCCCAGCTTGCCAAGCACCATAGGAGCGGCACAAATTGCGGCTATCGGTTTCTTTTCTTCGGCAAAACGCAAAACCAGTCTACGCAGTTCATCACATTTCTCCAAAGTAGCGGCCCCCGGCATACCACCTGGAAGCAATACCAGCTCCGCATCAAAGAAATCGCAGTTCACCACATTCTTATCACAAAGCACCGGTACATCATGAGCTCCCGTCACTATTTCATCAGGGGTTACCGTCACCATTTCCACATTCAGGCCTGCGCGTCTCATGACGTCAACAGAAGTGAAAGCTTCAATTTCTTCAAATCCGTCTGCAAAAAACACATAGACTGTACCCATAATTATCCTCCTCTTATTTTAAATTAAAATAATATGTTATCGTTCCCGTCTGATTATTCAAACCACTCACTGCATTAAAGCGCGCCTTTTTTGCGGCGTCTTCCGCAGCTTTCCGCAAAGCGGGATTTACGGTGTTGGTCTGCCGGTTAATACTTGTTGCAATTACCTGTCCCGCAGGATTTACGGTAATAGTAACCACTACCCTGCCTTCATCCTGCACGTTATATACCGGTCGCGGCAAACCGCCTTCACCTATAGAACGTCCACCCAGATTAAATGTTCCATAACCTCCGACTCCTGAAGTAGCGCCGCTATCTGAATTTCCGGTAGGACTCCCCTGTATACCGGTTCCCTCCGTATTACCTTTACTACCCATCTGCGCACCTTTTCCAAAAGCACCTGCCACACGTTTACGGGCAGCTTCTTCAGCCGCTTTCCGTTCCCGTTCCGCCTTTTCTTCGGCAAGCTTCCGAGCCTCTTCGGCTTTCTCAGCAGCCGTCTTTTCAGGTTTCTTCACCTCTTTTTTCTTCTCCTCGGCTTTCGGTTTTATGGCAACGGTCTCTTCATCTTCCTGCGTAATCATATCTTGTTCCACCGTTTCCTGCACCTCAGGAGCAACTTCTTCCGGCATCACATCAACTTTTACCAAAGAAGGGTCGGCACTACCCAATGCATCAGGCACCTCCCCCAACATCACAGGGACGCCACCCTCTTCAGATTGTTCGGGCAACGTAAATCCGACCAGAATCAAAAGGGCAATAAAAGCAACATGCACCAGCAGCGCACCTACCATTCCTATATATTTTCCTTTCTTCTTCTGATCCATTATTTTCCCTCCGGCGGACGGGTAGCCAATACCATTTTGAAATGATTTTCATTGGCTATATTCAGTACTTTAACGATTTCTCTGTAAGGCACCGCCTCATCAGCATACAGTGCCACATACATTTCCGGTTCTTTCTCCGCACACGACTGCAAAAAAGGAGTCAATTCATCCAGCGTCAACGCCTGCTCCTTGTCATTGCCGAACGCAGCATAGAAATTCAAGTCTTTATCAATAATAACCCTGGTCAGCGGCTTGGCGGAAGTTTGCTGTTTACCTTGCGGGAGCAACACCTTTATAGCATTGGGTGATACAACCGTAGACGTAATCATAAAGAAAATCAACAGCAGGAATATAACATCCGTCATGGATGCCATACTGAAATTAGGCGATATTTTAGCTCTCCGTTTTAGCATGGTTCGTTCAATAAATCCATGAATGCCATTGTTTTGGCTTCCATCTTATTCACTACGCCATCCACCAAAGTCACCAGGTAATTGTAGGCAAACATAGCAATAATACCCACTATCAAACCGCCTACCGTAGTAATCATGGCTTCATAAATACCGCCGGAAAGCAAAGTGATATCAATATTATTACCGGCATTCGCCATTTCGTAGAAGGCACGCACCATACCCGTCACAGTTCCGAGGAATCCAATCATGGGAGCGCCTCCCGAAATGGTAGCCATAATCGTCAGCCCCTTCTCCAGTTTTGCCACCTCGATGTTACCTACATTTTCAATGGCAGCCTGCACATCATTCACCGGACGTCCCAAACGGCTGATACCTTTTTCAATCATACGGGCCGAAGGTGTATTGACACTACGGCAATAAGCAACAGCCGCCTTTATCTCTCCACCCAAGATGTAATCCTTAATCTTATCCATAAACATAGGATCTTCTTTACCTGCCTTACGAATTACATAATTTCGTTCAAACAGGATGTAGAAGCAAACAACGGACAGCAGTCCGAGAACTATCATAATCCATCCACCTTTGATGGCCATGCTCCATAAATTCATTTCGTCGGAAGCCCCAACGGGAGTAAGCACCGGATTGGCACCGGCAATGGAATCGGTCAAAGCCGAAGCCGCTTGAAACAATAACATCATACTCATCATCAGCGGAGACAATTTTTATATTCTTGAATAGTACGTTCCAATCCCAAATACAGGGCATCGCTAATCAACGCATGGCCGATAGAAACTTCGTCCAACCATGGAATGTTCTGATAGAAATAGTTCAGGTTCACCAAACTCAGGTCATGACCTGCATTCAAGCCCAAGCCTAAACTGCGTGCAACCTTCCCGGCTTCCACAAAAGGAGCTACCGCAACTTCTTTACCTTGGGGATAAGCCGTAGCGTATGGTTCGGTATAAAGTTCTACACGGTCGGCACCGGCCTTCGCGGCATACTCTATCATTTCCGCATCGGTTGATACGAATACGGAAGTACGGATACCCGCGTTATTGAATTCATCCAGCACCTCGCTCAGGAAACTCTGATTGACTTTCGTATCCCATCCGGCATTTGAAGTCAGTTGCGCAGGACTATCCGGTACCAATGTTACCTGATGCGGCTTTACTTTCAGTACCAAGTCGATAAACTCCGGTGCGGGATACCCCTCGATATTAAACTCCGTGCGCAGCAACGGACGCAAATCATACACATCACTTTTACGAATGTGCCGTTCATCAGGGCGCGGATGTACCGTTATGCCATCAGCACCAAAGTTTTCACAATCCAACGCCACCTTTACCACATTCGGGACATCGCCTCCACGTGCATTCCTCAACGTTGCCACCTTATTAATATTTACACTTAATCTAGTCATAATTCGGTCTATAGTTTGGGGCAAAAGTACAAATAATAGCGATATGTTGGCAGCATTCTGAGAAAAAAATAGCATCTTTGCGCATCACAATAACAGAATTAGCTATGAAATTTGCCATATTTGGAAATACTTATCAAGCCAAAAAATCATCCCATGCCGAAAACTTGTTCCGCTTGCTGAGCCGGCACAAGGCGCAGCTCTGCGTATGCCGGGAGTTCTATCAATTCCTGACTTCGGACTTGCACCTCAACATCCCTCCCGCCGAATTATTTGATGGTGATGATTTCTGTGCCGACATGGTTATCAGCATAGGCGGAGACGGTACTTTTTTGAAAGCAGCCAGTCGTGTAGGCAAAAAAAACATTCCCATTCTCGGTATCAATACAGGGCGCTTGGGTTTTCTGGCTGATATCTCTCCCGAAGAAATGGAAGAAACGTTCGATGAGATTTACAACAACCACTATAAAGTAGAGGAACGCAGCGTGCTGCAACTGAAATGTGATGACGAAAACCTGATGAAGTCGCCCTACGCACTCAATGAAATAGCCGTTTTGAAACGCGACAGTTCATCCATGATTAGTATCCATACCGCCATCAACGGCGCACACCTCACGACCTACCAAGCCGACGGCCTGGTAGTTGCCACCCCTACCGGTTCCACCGCCTATTCGCTCAGCGTAGGTGGTCCTGTTATTGTGCCGCATAGCAAAACCATCGCCATTACCCCCGTCGCCCCCCATAGCCTGAATGTGCGCCCCATCGTTATCTGTGATGACTGGGAAATCACGCTTGATGTAGAAAGCCGCAGCCATAACTTCTTGGTAGCCATAGACGGTCGCAGTGAAACATGCAAGGAGACTACCCGCCTGAATATATCACGGGCAGACTACTCCATCAAAGTAGTGAAACGTTTCAACCATATCTTTTTCGACACATTGAGGAACAAGATGATGTGGGGAGCGGATGTGAGATAAAAAACACGGACTCTACGGCAACCATGCATTTTCATGCATAACCTAAACCGTAGAATCCGTGTTTTTTGCATCTAAAGCATTTCAGGCAATCTGATTGATCTTTATTTCTTCTTGTCCGGCAACTGTTGCAACAAACACTCTACCGCAGCTTTCAGTTGAGTATCATTACCGGTTATGGCATCTTCCGGTGTATTATACACCAATACATCAGGTTGCAAAGTATGATTTTCCAAATAGCTTCCCTGCATATCCATACAACCCACCTGAGGAATACCAAATACGATACTCGGGTCAATCTGGCGTTCCCACCAAACGGCAGTCATGGTTCCGGCAACGGGAGTACCTACCAGTTTGCCGACACTTAAAGTTTTGTACACAAAAGGAGTTCCGTGAGCATTACTGTAATTGTCTTCACAAACCAGCATGCAAGAGGGCTTTAACCATTTATTGAACGGGTCGCTGCCTATGTACTGTCCACGTGGAACAAACCGCTGGTACTCTTTTCCGCTAAGCAAAGTAACGACATCATCATGAAGCCATCCACCACCATTATGGCGTACGTCTACTACAACCGCTTCTTTATTGCGGTAGCGTCCTAAAAGTTCGGAATACATTTTCCGGAAACTCGGGCTATCCATACCCTTGATATGAACATAGCCGATGCGCCCACCTGAAAGTTCTTCCACCTTCTTACGGCAAGTCTCTACCCAACGTTTATAAAGAAGTTCATTCTGTGCGCCATAGGAAATAGGTTTGACGGTTTCCTCAAAACGTTTCTTTGTATCGGGGTTGTAAACAGAAAGAATAACCTTACGACCGGTCTTACCTTCCAACAGAGGGAAATAATCGGCACCCGCTTTGATGGCAACGCCATCTATTTTCTCTATGATGCAACCGGGAACAACGTCTGTTTTCTTTTTCGTCAATGGACTTTGGGCAATAATCTCTTTAATCTTCAATCCGTCACCGGTATAAGCGTCGTCATAAAAGACACCCAAGGCTGCCGTGGGCAAGGCTGCACCCGAAGCAGAATAGCGTGCGCCGGTATGGGAAGCGTTCAGTTCACCCAGCATCTCGCTCAGCATCTCAGCGAAGTCATAGTTATTATTGATATACGGCAAGAAGCGTTTATAGGTTTCTTTAAAGCCGGTCCAATCGGTACCTTGCAAATCTTCCACATAGAACTTATCGTCTACCTGCTGCCAAACGTGGTCGAAGATGTATTCACGTTCACCGTATGGACGATAATCGAAAAATGCTTCAAATTCAATCGGAGTGGTTTTACCGCCACCGATTTCTATCTTCTTAATTCCACCACCGCTACAGAGGAAGATATTTTTTCCTTCTTTGTCCGGTTGCAAAGCACCCGCACCTACACCTTTCAGGAATATACTTGTAGAATTTTCTTTCAAATCATGTTTCCAGAGGTCATAACCTCCTTCAAAAGCAGCCAGGTAATAGAGCGCATCCCCCTTGGGAGTAAGCAGGGCATCTGCCATGTGCGAAGAATTAACCGTAAGGCGCACAATACGGTCGAAACGGTTTTCAAGGTCAAGCTTCAGTGGTTCTACTTTCTTATCCTTTTCAGCATCATCTTTCTTGGCATCACTTTTCTTATCGCCTTTTTTCTTAGCCCCTTTCTTATCGTCTTTCTGCTTCTCTGTTTTTTCCTTCTCTTCCTTCTTGTTTTTCTCCGATTCTTCCAGCAGAGCCATTTCTTCCTTATTCATAAGGAAACGGTCGTAGGCATCGGCATCGAAGAACATGATATAAGTATCATCTTCGGCTCCCCAGCTACCGTGACTACGGTATCCGGCACGGTCGCTCGACCAAATCATTGCCTTTCCGTCCAATACCCACTTGGCATTGACATCAGTATATCCACTTTCAGTCAGGTTCACCATTTCACCCTTCCCATCAGCATTCAGCAGGACGACATCCTTATTATTCCAACCGCCGATTCCAATAAAGTCTGAAAGAATCCACTTACTGTCCGGGCTCCATTGATACCATTGGTCGCCATCGGAATAAGAATACTGATATTTAGCATCCATCACGGTACGCACCGCTTTGGTCTTCAAATTAATTACCCGAATAGCCGAACGGTTTTCCAGGAAAGCGACTTCCTTGCCATCCGGGCTATATTGCGGTTGGAAAGAGGCGGCATCCGAATTAGTCAACCGTTCTTCTTTCAGTTCCGTAGCGTAGGCGAAAAGCTTTTCATCCTTACGCACAATTGTGGAAGTATAGAGTTGCCAAAGCCCGTTTCGTTCGGAGGCATAAACCAATGAACGTCCATCGGGAGCAAAATCAATGTTCCGCTCCTGGCAGGGAGTATTGGTAATTTGCTTGGTAGTCCTGTAGTCAACAGCAGTTACGTAAACATCGCCACGCAGGATGAAAGCGACTTCTTTTCCACTCGGAGAGACTGCCATTTCCGTAGCTCCATATCCTCTAATCTGGCGGATGAGATCCTTATCCGTCCTATCGGAAACAATGTTGATATTCACCTTCTGCGGCTGCCCACCGGCTGCCAACGTATAGATTTCTCCATTATAGCCATAACAAAGCTTACCGTCACCCGCCATGCTGAGGAAACGTACCGGCTGCTTGGTGTGGTGAGTGATTTGTGTAGCTGATGAAGCACCGGGTACACGCTGATAAACATTGAACGTCCCGTTCTCTTCACTCAGATAGTAGAATGATTTTCCATCGGCAGCCCATACGGGTTCACGGTCTTCACCTTCAAAAGTGGTTTGCCGCTGGTAAAGCGGCTTTTTACCCGGAGTATACATCCATACATCACGCGCAATGGGCGACTTTTGATGTTTACGCCAATAATCTTCATAACCTTTTTTATCTTGATAAAGCATCACACCTTCTTTGTTGATGGAAATGCACTCCATCGGCAGGGACGAAAACATGACAGGACGCCCCCCTTCCGTAGAAACCTGGTATACTTGTTTGAATTGTCCGTTGGAAGGAAAAGTGATACTTTCTGCGGTGGGCATAATATCGGCAGAAAACAAGATATGTCCGGCATCACTGAAAGCGATGGGAGTTTCACTGCCGGAATGAGTAGTCAGTCGACGGGGTTCTCCACCCTCTTTGGAAACAAGATAAACATCCAAACTTCCCATACGGTCGGACGCGAAAGCAATCTGTTTGCTGTCGGGACTCCACACCGGGGCCGTATCGTATGCAGGATTGGTGGTGATTTGCATAGCTCGCCCGCCAGCGGCAGGAACGGTATAAATATCACCTTTATAGGTGAAAGCAATCGTAGTTCCATCGGGGGCAATGGCGCAATTACGCAGCCAAAGGGGAGATTCTTGCGCATAAGCGGTAACAGCTAAAAAAAGGGCGGCTATAGATAATTGTATTTTCCTCATATTAATTTGATTTCGGTTTTCTTTAATGACAGATTATAAAAAAACCTCACGCCCTTTTATAAAGAAAGGTTCGTGAGGTTTGCTTATTTTTCCAAGTTACCCTCTGATTAGAGAGCACCCACTTCTTTCAATGCAGCGTTTGTCTTGTGAACGGCAGCAGCGCTGGCAGCAAATTTAGCTTTTTCGTCAGCAGTCAGTTCCAGTTCAACGATTTTCTCGATACCATTCTTACCCAAGATTACAGGTACACCGATACAGATATCTGATTCGCCGTATTCTCCTTCCAAATATACAGAGCAAGGAATCATCTTCTTCTGGTTGTGGATAATAGATTCTACCACGTATGCACCAGCAGCACCCGGAGCATACCAAGCTGATGTACCCAGCAACTTAGTCAGAGTGGCGCCACCTACCATAGTGGAAGCTACTACTTCGTTCAGTTTTTCTTCGCTCAACAGCGTGCTTACCGGCTGACCTTTGTAAGTAGCCAAACGAGCCAACGGGATCATGGTAGTATCACCGTGACCACCGATAACCATGCCTTCTACCTCATTGGCGTTGCATCCCAAAGCCTGAGACAAGAAATATTTGAAACGAGAGCTATCCAAAGCACCGCCCATACCAATGATACGGTTCTTAGGAACGCCCAAAGATTTCAGTGACAAATAAGTCATGGTATCCATCGGGTTGGAAATAACCACAAGGATAGCATTGGGAGAATATTTCAAAATGTTCTGCGCAACCGATTTAACGATACCTGCATTTACACCAATCAACTCTTCACGAGTCATGCCCGGCTTACGGGGAATACCGGAAGTAATAACAACAACATCGGAGTTAGCAGTCTTTTCATAATCGTTGGTACAACCTACAATAGTGGTGTCGAAGCCCAACAGTTGAGCAGTCTGCATCATATCCATTGCTTTACCTTCTGAAACGCCTTCTTTCACATCCAGCATTACCACTTCGTCAGCCACCTCATTAAAGGCCAACACATTAGCGCATGTAGCACCTACGTTACCTGCACCTACTACGGTTACTTTTGACATAATTTCTAAAGTTTTTTTTGTTTAATAAGTGTTCTTTTAAAGATGCCACAAAAGTACAACGACATTCCTAATTAAAGAAATTTTTCCGTAATAATTTTAGTTAAATGCACATTTAGTTAATGATTAGTGTTTAATGATTAATGATTAATGATTAATTTTGCAGACGATTAGGATGGCGGCGGGATATCCCGTATTACTAATCATTAATTCATTAATCATAAAAAAAGATGGCGACTAATAAAAATACGCTCCAGATTGTTGTCGGGAGTCTTTTGATACTATTATTAATAGGTGTTACGGTTTTATTGATTTCAGAGAAGAAGACTAACAGCGAGTTGGTGCAAGAATTCAACTTAGAAAAAGAAGACCTGGAAAATCAATATACCGACTTTGCAAAGCAATATGACGAATTGAAACTGACTGTTTCCAATGACTCCCTCTCCGTTTTGCTGGAACAGGAACAGCTGAAGACGCAACGCTTGCTGGAAGAGTTGCGCACGGTAAAGAGCAGTAATGCAACTGAAATACGCCGCCTGAAAAAAGAGTTGGCAACGTTGCGCAAGGTTATGATTGGTTATATCAATCAGATAGACTCTCTGAGCCGTCTGACCACCCACCAGAAAGAAGTTATCGCAGACGTCACGCGGAAGTACAATGACGCTTCCCGCCAAATCAACAATCTTTCCGAAGAGAAAAACACCTTAAACAAGAAGGTAACTCTTGCAGCCCAATTGGATGCAACGAATATCAATATCCAAGCTACCAACAAGCGGGGCAAAGTTGCCAAGAAAGTGAAAGATATCGTGAAATTCAAAATCAACTTTACCATCGTAAAGAATATTACAGCAGAAACCGGTGAACGCACGCTTTATATCCGCATCACGAAGCCCGATAACGATGTATTGACCAAAAGCGCCTCCAATACTTTCCAATACGAGAATCGGGATTTGGTATATTCCATCAAGAAATACATTGAATACAACGGTGAAGAACAAAATGTCACCGCCTATTGGGATGTAGAAGAATATCTATATGCAGGTGCCTACCGCGTGGATATTTTTGCCGATGGAACGCTTATCGGATCACAGTCATTCAATTTAGATTAAATTCCTCAAAAGCAATCCCGGCAGCACGTCGATTTTGTTCCATTTTTCCGTTTACTCATAACCCGAGCCGTACCCTGACCGTATTTGCTCCGTGTCTATAGGATTGGACTTGGTACGGACCGGGTACGGCTCGGGTATGGGCTTGGTACGGTGGGAATATAAATTGGTCTATTTGTCGGCTAAACGCAAAAAAGCCCTAAATTATTTTGCAATATCATTGAAAGCCTATACATTTGCATCGTTGTTTATGCAATTATTGTTGCTATACCAATAACGATTTTATCACCTTATATAATGTATAGACCCAATGAAAAAGTTCTTCTGTTTCATCTGGTTGACTTGCCTGACGCTTCCCATGGTTGCACAGGAGGTTTTGAGCTTGGATAGTTGCCGTGCATTGGCAATTGCCAACAACAAAGAGTTGTTGATTAGCCAGGAAAAAATCAATGCGGCACACTATCAGAAAAAAGCGGCATTCACCAATTATCTGCCCAATATTTCCGCATCAGGCGGATATATGCGTAACCAGAAAGAATTTTCTTTGCTGAGCGATGCACAAAAAGGCGCACTCGGTTCTGTGGGGACACAGGTCAGTGGCGCTTTACAAAATGGTATCCAAGGGATGTTGACTCAACATCCTGAATTGATGCAAAACCCTCAATTCATGGCAATCCTCCAGTCTTTGGGAAGTGCGGATATTGCTACACCGCTCAATGGTTTGGGGCAATCGCTCGTTGATGCTTTCCGTACGGACACGCGCAATATGTATGCCGGAGCATTGACCTTGACGCAACCTTTGTACATGGGCGGTAAAATACGGGCTTACAACAAAATCACTAAATATGCCGAAGAACTGGCACGGCAACAGCACAACACCGGCATGCAGGAAGTCATTTTGAGTACAGACCAGGCATACTGGCAAGTGGTATCACTCGCCAGCAAAAAGAAACTGGCGGAAGGTTACCTCGAATTATTACAAAAGCTGGAAAGTGATGTCGACAAGATGATTGCCGAGGGAGTAGCCACCAAAGCTGACGGGTTGTCCGTCAAGGTAAAAGTGAATGAGGCTGAAATGACTTTGACCAAAGTGAACGATGGTTTGAGCCTTGCCAAAATGTTGCTTTGCCAACTGTGCGGACTCGACCTCAGTTCTTCCATCACGTTGGCTGATGAAAAGAAAGACGACTTGCGCACTGTCCCGGTAGCAGAAAAGAATATTGATATCAATAATGTTTATGCCACCCGTCCGGAAGTACGCAGCCTGGAACTCGCCACTCAAATTTACAAGCAGAAAGTCAACGTTACCCGTGCGGAATTTCTTCCATCCGTTGCTTTGATGGGCAACTATATGGCAACCAATCCCTCCGTCTTCAACAGCTTTGAAAAGAAATTCAAAGGGATGTGGAATGTAGGCGTCATGGTTTCCGTTCCCATCTGGCATTGGGGTGAAGGTATTTATAAAGTAAAAGCCGCCAAATCGGAAGCACGCATCGCGCAATACCAATTGGACAATGCCAAAGAAAAGATAGAATTGCAAGTTAACCAATCTGCTTTCAAGGTGAACGAAGCCGCCAAAACCCTTATCATGGCTGAGAAAAATCTGGAGAAAGCCGATGAGAACCTGCGCTACGCTACCCTTGGATTTGAAGAGGGAGTGATACCGGCTAGCAATGTGCTTGAAGCGCATACCGCATGGCTTTCAGCTCAATCGGAAAAGATAGACGCACAGATTGATGTGAAGTTGACGGAAATCTATCTGAAGAAAGCCACAGGGAATTTACGATTGGACGATTTACGATTAGACGATTAATAAATGCCAGTCAATCATAAATGTCAGCCAATCATAAATCGTAATATCGTAAATGAAAGCAACTTCAATCGTAAATCGTAAATTGTAAAATCGTAAATAAAATGTTGGATACAAAATCACAAAACAGTAACATGCTACTGGCATTTCTCACACTGACGGGAGTGATTGCCATAGTTGCCCTTGTGGGCTTCTTCATGCTGCGCAAAGGGCCGGAGATTGTACAGGGACAAGCAGAAGTAACGGAGTATCGCGTATCGAGCAAGGTGCCGGGACGTATTCTGGAGTTTCGAGTGAAAGAGGGGCAGAGCGTGCAAGCCGGAGATACCCTTGCCATTCTGGAAGCGCCCGACGTGCAAGCCAAGCTTGAACAGGCACGTGCCGCCGAAGCTGCCGCACAGGCACAGAATGAAAAAGCCCTGAAAGGTGCCCGCCGTGAACAGATACAGGCTGCCTACGAGATGTGGCAGAAAGCACAGGCAGGACTTGCCATTGCAGAGAAATCTTATAAACGGGTGAAAAACCTGCACGACCAGGGTGTGATGTCTGCACAAAAACTGGATGAAGTCACCGCCCAACGTGACGCAGCCATAGCTACCGAAAAAGCAGCCAAAGCACAATATGACATGGCCAAGAACGGTGCCGAACGTGAGGACAAAGCCGCTGCCGCCGCATTGGTGGAACGTGCTAAAGGAGCCGTTGCCGAAGTAGAATCGTACATCAAGGAAACTTACCTGATAGCACAAACCGCCGGAGAGGTATCCGAGATATTCCCCAAAGTAGGCGAATTGGTTGGGACAGGCGCCCCCATCATGAATATTGCCATATTGGATGATATGTGGGTCACTTTCAATGTACGCGAAGATTTGTTGCAAGGACTAGGCATGGATACCGAATTTGAAGCATTCATCCCCGCCCTCGACAAGAACATACGCTTGAAGGTATATTATATGAAAGACCTCGGCACCTACGCTGCCTGGAAAGCGACTAAAACGACCGGACAGTTCGACCTGAAAACATTTGAAGTAAAAGCTTCTCCACTGGAAAAGGTAGCGGGATTGAGACCGGGAATGAGTGTGATTTTGAAAAAGTGATAAAGTAACAAAGTGGTAAAGTGGCAATGGAAAGAGATAAAAAATACATAGCTTTATGGAACGTAGCGAAGCGTGAGTGCCGCCGTCTCGTATCCCGTCCGCTCTACCTGTTCTGTATGGTTATCGCGCCATTGTTCTGCTATATATTCTTCACTACACTTATGGACTCCGGCCTGCCTACCGATATGCCTGTAGGTGTTGTCGATCAGGACATGACATCCACCACCCGTCAATTGGTGCGCAACCTGGACGCCTTTGAGCAAACAGCCGTTGTGGCCCATTATCCTAATGTAAACGACGCACGTACCGCCATGCAACGGGGAGAAATTTACGGTTTTTTCTACATTCCCCAAGGCACCACCGCCAAGGCACAGGCGCAGCGCCAGCCTAAGGTCTCTTTCTATACCAACAACACCTTGCTCATTGCCGGTTCACTCTTGTTTAAGGACATGAAGATGATGAGCGAGTTGGCATCGGGAGCAGCCGCACGCACCGCTTTGTACGCCAAAGGCGCCACCGAAGACCAGGCTATGGCATTTCTCCAACCCATCGTCATAGATACACACCCACTCAACAACCCGTGGCTGAATTATTCGGTATATCTGTGCAACACCTTTGCCCCCGGTGTGTTGATGCTGCTCATTTTTATGATTACGGTTTACTCCATAGGCGTAGAGATTAAGCATCGCACCGCCCGCGAGTGGCTGCGCATGGGTAACAATTCCATCTGGATTTCCCTTGCCGGGAAGTTACTGCCGCATACGGCGATATTCTTTCTGATGGGTATATTATATAATGTATACTTGTACGGCTACCTGCACTTCCCCTGCAACAGCGGCATCTTGCCGATGCTGCTCGCCACGCTTTGCCTGGTATTGGCATCGCAAGGCATGGGCGTACTGATGATTGGCACTTTGCCTACTTTGCGACTGGGGCTCAGTTTCGCCTCACTTTGGGGAGTGCTTTCTTTCTCGATGTGCGGACTGTCATTCCCTGCGATGGCGATGCACCCTGTATTGCAAGGGCTGGCAAATCTGTTCCCGTTGCGTCATTATTTCCTCATCTATGTAGACCAGGCACTCAACGGTTACCCGATGATTTACTCATGGGTGAACTATGTGGCTTTACTTATATTCATGATGCTTCCGTTCCTTATAGCCCATCGGCTGAAAGAAGCATTAGTTTACTATAAATATGTACCGTAATGAAGCAGCTGACGTTCAAACAGAAAGTTGTTCAAGGCATCTATGATATGTTCTATATCTGGAAGCAGGAATTCCGTACGACCTTTCGCGACCAGGGCGTGCTTATCTTCTTCGTGCTTGTCCCGATAGTGTATCCGTTGATATACGCATTTATCTATACCAACGAAACCATCCGTGAAGTACCTGCTGTGGTAGTGGACAACTCGCGTAGCGCATTGAGCCGCGAATACCTGCGGAAAGTGGATGCCAGTCCCGAAGTGAACATCGTGACTTATTGTGCCGACATGGAGGAAGCCAAGCTGATGCTGAAAGACCGGAAAGCGTATGGCATCATCTATATTCCGGCTCATTTCAGTGACGACATAGCGCGCGGCAAGCAGACTCAGGTCAGTCTTTTCTGTGATATGAGCGGATTGCTTTATTATAAAGCCTTACTGAACACCAATACAAACGTATCCCTGGAAATGAATGCGGATATCAAGATTGAACGCGCCGGAAACACTACCGGCCGCCAGGATGAGATAACCGCCTATCCGATAGAATACGAGGATGTCACGCTTTTCAACCCTACCAACGGCTTTGCCGCTTTCCTGATACCTGCCGTACTGGTATTGATTATCCAGCAAACATTGCTGCTGGGCATCGGGCTGTCTGTAGGAACCGCCCGCGAACATAACCGCTTCAAAGATTTAGTGCCTATCAACAGGCATTATAACGGCACCTTGCGAATTGTAATGGGAAAAGGGTTGAGCTACTTCATGGTATATTCGCTTGTGGCAGTATACATCTTATGTGTAGTGCCCCGCTTATTCAGCCTCAACCAGATACCCATCCCCGGAGTGCTGACCTTATTCACCCTGCCCTACCTGGCTGCCTGTATCTTCTTTGCCATGACGGCATCCATCGCCATCCGCAACCGGGAAACGTGCATGTTGCTGTTCGTATTTACATCCGTACCCTTGCTTTTTCTTTCCGGCATTTCATGGCCGGGGGCAGCCATGCCTGCATTCTGGAGATATTTTTCGTATATCTTCCCTTCTACATTCGGCATCAACGGATATGTACGCATCAACAGCATGGGGGCTACGCTCAATGAAGTAGCTTTCGAATATCAGGCTTTGTGGCTGCAAACAGGTTTCTATTTCATCACGACCTGCCTGGTTTATCGATGGCAGATACTCCGAAGCAGAAAACATGTGATTGAGGAGTATAAAAAGTACAAAAGCGAGGAAAAGGCCGTTTCATTGTAAGTTTCTTTTTGATTTTGCATCAATTAACGCAGAAAGGAGTATGTTCTTACGAAACTTTCGTACTTTTGAGAAAAATCAAAATAATATGAGACAAACACTTTCAATTATCATCGGCTTGCTGCTATGCTACACTCTCCAAGCCAAAAACAGAGTTATAGACCAACCTCCGTTCTGCGTAAGAAGCAGCAGTTCTATCGAGGTCAGTAAGGTAGTATTGAGCGACACAGCTACCGTTCTTCACATTTATGCCAATTATCGGCCTAAATACTGGATAAAAATAGCTGCGAGCAGTTATCTGAAAGACAATAACGGAGAGACTTATCTTTTACGTTCGGGAATAGGCATCACACCGGATAAGGAATTCTGGATGCCGGAGTCGGGTGAAGCAGAATTTCAATTGGTATTTCCGCCCTTGCCGAATACGGTTACCAGCATTGATTTCACGGAAGGCGAAAAGGTAGACAACGGATACAGTATTTGGGGTATACAACTTAAAGGCAAGAAGTTACCGGCATTGACATTGCCCGAGAATGCGGTAGTACACAAAATCGACAAAAACACCGAACTGCCCGAACCTGTCATCCAATATGGGAAAGGTACTCTAAAAGGTAAGTTACTGGACTATCATACCGGAATGTTCTCACGTCCTATAAACATAACGTTGTATGAAAGCGTCAAAGCAGATGTAGCCCAAATTCCATTGACTATTGATGCTGAAGGTAACTTTAACCAGGAGATTGCTCTGGCGGCAACTACTCAATGCAATATGTATCTGCCCGATAGCAACAATAAACTCGTATTCTTCTTAGAACCCGGCAAGGAAACAGAACTCTACATCAACCTGCGCGAACTTTCGCGCCAACAGTCCAAATTCCACAAACAGGAGAAAAGCCGTGATAAGCTATTCTATATTAACGGCCCGCTGGCTACCACAGCACAAGAATTGAGTGAAAGGGCCTATACTCCTGACCTGAGGGAACTGAATTTCCGTAATTTAAAGGCTATAAACAGTATGAGTTTCACCGATTTCAAGGCATACACCCTCCAACAAGTGGATAGTATCCAGCAGGAAATAGACAAATTGCCCGTAAGTAAAGCTACCCATCAATTCCTGAGTATCAACAATAAGATGTCCAAAGTAGTTGCACTACGAGGTGCTGCAAGTACAATGACTTCTGCTGCCATAGCAGCCGGAGACGTTAAACGCGAAGAAGCAGAGAAATTCTTTCAGGAACTCATGAAGAAATATCCGGCAGACTACCTTGCAGATATTGACATAACCTATTTGAATGAACCACAATCCATTTTGGCGGATATTTATTACTATCTGGTTATAATCAATTCTCACGATATTGAAAAAATCGCCAAAGAATGCGGAACAAACAAAGGCGTCTTCTTTGATGTGGCCAAAGTAGCTCCCATCTACCGTAAAATCAAAGGGTATACCCCGCTCACCGAAGAAGATAAAGCAAGGATTTCCGCTTTGCCTCAAACTTATCAGGAAATGCTGACTGTAGCCAATGAAGAGCTGCTCACCAAAATCGAAGCCAACAAGAAAAAGACCGGATTTACCATAAACGAAGCAGGTGAAATAAGCAATGAAGATTTGTTTGCTTCCATCATTAGCAAGTTCAGGGGTAAAGTTCTTCTGGTAGATTTCTGGGCCACTTGGTGCGGTCCATGCCGCATGGCAAATAAAGCGATGATTCCCATGAAAGAGGAATTGAAAGACAAGGATATCGTTTATCTGTATATCACCGGCGAAACTTCCCCTTTAGGAACATGGAACAATATGATTCCTGACATCCACGGCGAACACTATCGCCTGACACAAGCCCAATGGGACTATCTGAGCAAGAGCTTTGAAATAAGAGGCGTGCCCACTTACCTGATTGTTGACCGCGAAGGAAACATCAAATACAAGCAAACAGGTTTTCCGGGAGTTGGAACAATGAAAAAGGAATTATTGAAAGTAGTCAAATGAATAGAATCAATAAACAACTCATATTCTACGCTTTCTTATGCATTCTTCCATTAGCGGGGAATGCACAAGAAGATACCAAAAAATATCTGAAAGAAGTACTTGCCAATTTAAATAAGATAAAATCGGCAACTTATCTCTGTCAATCCGAAAATTGGCAACCGGGCGATACACTTCCGCTCTCTGTCTATCAAAGACTCTATCAGGAGATTGACAACCCGGAGGACACGGCAGTAGGTTGTGTGTATATATACACTGATCCGGCACAGTCCGGGCAGATAGAGTTTGCATACGACGGCAATCAAAAGTATGATTTCTTCCACGAAAATAAAGGGGTAATCGTAGACGATTTTACATTCAGACCTTTGCCTTTCCGGCTTTTGAACCCTCCGTTCTTCAATTTCTGTAAAAACATACTGGCATATACGTTTAATACTACAGACCGTATCCGTTATGAGCTGAAAGAAGAAAAAGATTACTACTATTTCAAGCTGACGATTGATGAGGAAGAACAGGTGGAGTTTTTTGGCAAAGCTTATCATATTCCCAAACCTCCTTTCTACGTAGACCCGCTTTCCATTTATGAACTTTGGATAAGTAAAAGTAATAACCTGCCCTATAAACTCCGGCGGGACATGTCGCACAACATTACAGTCAAGGAATGTAAAGAAGCTGAATTCAACACATTGGCTCTGGAAGATTTCGACGTGACTAAGTATATACCCAAAGATTACGAGATAAGGACAGTTCAAGAGAATGAGAACGTAAGGAAGGATAAGATGAAGGAAGGTGATTTAACAGAAAAGCCTGCTCCGGCATGGACATTGAACAATCCGGACTGCCAGCCCGTATCACTGGACGATTTTAAAAGTGAAGTCCTTATCATTTCTTTTACAGGCATAGGTTGCGGGCCTTGCCAAGCGGCAGTTCCTTTCCTGAAAGAGCTAAAAGCCAAATACAATGACGAGAAAGTAGATATCGTGGCGATTGAAAGCTGGAGCCGCCGGGAGAGTGCCGTCAAGGCTTATGCAGAAAGGAAGAAATTGAATTATAACATACTGACTGCTACTGACCAAGTTATTCAAGATTATCAAACCGGTGGTGCCGCCCCCAGGTTCTTTATACTGGATAAACAACGGATTATCCGGAAAACAATCAAAGGCTATGGAGGAGACCGGACTAATAAAGAAATCATAAACACTATCGCTACACTGCTTGAGGCAGAATAAAAAAGCAAGAAAAGAAAAAGGCTGAACTCAAAAAGTTTTTTGAATTCAGCCTTTTTCTATTTATTTAAGTCTCGACTGCTTGTTACCATCCAAGCACCCGTTTATTACTTCGTAGCTTCCTGTGCCCATTCCTTAGCACCTTGTTCCTTCAGTTTAGCGGTAAATGCTTTAGCCTTTTCCATGGAAGCTGCTTCGTCTTCAGGACTTGCG
The DNA here is from genome assembly GCF_959029255.1 of uncultured Bacteroides sp. Classification (GTDB taxonomy): domain Bacteria; phylum Bacteroidota; class Bacteroidia; order Bacteroidales; family Bacteroidaceae; genus Bacteroides. The sequence continues at coordinate 186,081 of NZ_CAUFUE010000002.1, forward strand.
TATGCATGCTTGTAACCTTTCACTACATTCCATTCACCACGAGTGAAGTCAGGGAATGCAACGGCGGCACAATTGTTATCCATAGAAAGTTCACCGAGTTCTGCCAAGCAGCACCATTCAGCCAAATCGTATACATCCATATCCAAAGGCAAACCGTTTTGCAAGCAATATACCAGACGGCTGTCCATGATGAAGTCCATACCACCATGACCACCTACTTCTTTAGCCATTTCACCATACTTCTTCAAGATAGGATGTTGGTATTTAGCTACCAAAGCTTCCATATCAGCCTCAGACATGAAGCTGTGTGAATTCAAATCATCAACTTTAGGTTGTACACCTGAAGCTGACATTTGCGCAGCATCCAGAGCATATCCTTCGATAGGATATTTGTTGGCGAAACCTTTGCTACCGGTCAACTGATACAGACGGTTATAAGGTTGAGGAGTCATTACGTTATGCTGGATTTCGATAACCTTGCCATTAGCCGTACGAATCAAAGTAGTGGTATGATCACCATTACGGAAATTATTGCAAGCAGAATCAGCTCTTTCTTCTACCAAAGCTTTACCTACTACAGATTTAGTATCCATTGCTACCAAAGTCTGCATACGGTCGCCACGGTGAATATCCAAAGCTTGTGCCACAGGGCCAAGGCCGTGAGTAGCATATACATCACCGCGATGTCTCATGTTGTAGTCCAAACGCCAGCCCAGCTTGTCATTATCGCCATTTTTCCAATAATGATCCCAGAACGGACTCAAGTTGTGGATATACGCACCTTGTGCGCGGACAACTTCACCGAATACACCTTGTTGTGCCATGTTCAACGTATTCATTTCGAACCAGTCGTAGCAGCAGTTTTCAAGAATCATACAGTGCTTGCGGGTCTTTTCGCTCATGTTCACCAAGTCCCAGCATTCTTTGAGGTTCATGGCAGAAGGAACTTCGATAGCTACGTTCTTGCCATTCTCCATAGCACACATAGCTACGGGGAAGTGGTGCAACCAGTCGGTAGCGATATAAACCAAGTCTATATCGTCGCGCTTGCACAATTCTTCATACCCTTTTTCACCTGAATAAATGGCAGCTTTCGGAAGAGAAGCTCTTTCCAAATAACCTTGGCATCTTTCTGCACGAGCCGGTTCGTAGTCGCAAAGAGCTACAATCTGTGTTCCGGGAATGTGAGTAAAACGTTCCACTGCTCCGGGACCACGCATACCGAGACCGACAAATCCCACACGGACAACTTCCATCTTCGGAAGAGCCATTCCGATTACACTTTTTTGACCTGCAGGACGTTCAGGTGTCTGAACTACAATTGTTCCCTTGTCCCAGGTCCACTGAGTACCCTTGTCGTTTGTCTGCACAGTAGAGGTCTGAGCAGAGCATGCGCACAAAGCAACGACGCACATGCCTAAGAGCAATGACTTAATACTTTTCATGCTTCTTTAAATTTAAAGTTAGAAATAAAATTAATAATAAAACAATTCATATTCAAAAGAGTATTACCAGCCGGCGTGTTCTTTCTTGTTTTCAAAAGAATCCGTCTCCCGCTTGTGTTCCCCATTGTATATCCACTCTATTTCATCCGTATACTCCTTACCTTGATAAGAAACGGTTGCTTTCAAAATATTCTTTCCCTGGTTCAAGGTTACTTTATCAAATACATAATGCACATCCGTATAACCTTCACGTACGCCGGTCAGTTCTTTTCCATTTAGATAGACCGTGGGCGTACCAATATTGGAATACACCGTTACAGAAGTTTCCTTCTTCTCACGATTCACATTGCGGCGCTGTGTCAGATAAAGTACAGGGTCTTTACTCCAGTTCGCTTTGTACCAGAAATAAGAATCTTTCTTTATTTTGCGGTCAAAGGTAACTAATCCTTTTAAATTTCGTGCAGGAATTCCCCCTCTTTCCCACATCGGAACCGCAAAATCGAACGTATTCCATAAATATGAGGCAATAATATAGGGATGTTGGGCAATAATACTCCATTGATACTCGTGCGTTTTAGTCTGGAAAGTTTCCGGATAGAACGGTTTTCCCCAGTTCAGCGCATCACCCAGATATTCCGTTTGATGCTCAATGTTGGCATCTGCTCCATATTCCGTCAACATCAACTTCTGCCAAGGATATTCTTTCTCCATTTTCTCCACCCAGGGTTTGATGTCCTGAATCTTCTTCTCGTACCAGCCGAAGTAGCGGTTCATTCCCTGCACATCGGTATTCTGATTTACGGGGTGGTCGGCATGTCCGTATCCGTTGACCGATACCGTATAGCGGTCGGGGTCTTCTGTCTTGCAAAGGTCGTGAAGAGACTGCGTCAAGGCAGCAGTATAGCCATGAGGATGATATACCTCATTATGAGTACCCCAAATATAGATGGAAGGATGGTTAAAGCTTTGTCTCACCAATTCACGCATCTGCTGATGGGCATTCTCCCACTCCTGCCCCGTCACACGGTTAACGAAGGGAATTTCCGCCCAGATAATCAAACCCAGCGTGTCGCAGCGTGAGTAGAGATATTCCGATTGTTGATAATGAGCGAAACGTACGGTAGTGGCACCTACATCCATAATGGTTGCCAGGTCGAAATCGTGGTTCTCATTTTTCAAGGCACTGCCCAGCCCCCACCAGTCCTGGTGGCGGGTGACGCCATACATCGGGTATTTCTTTCCATTCAGGAAAAAGCCTTTCCCTGCCACTATTTCATAGTTACGCAGTCCCAAAGGTTGTACCACTTCATCAATCACCCGGTCATTCTGCAACAAGCGTGTCACCACCTTATATAAATAAGGATCTTCACGTCCCTGCCACAAATGGGGATTGCCCATTTTAAAAGTAGAAGAATAAGCCTGCATGCCTTGCGGAGTCAGGTCAAAAGCTTGTTTATGCGTTTTCAACAGTTTGCCTTTGGCATCATAGATAGTGTTCTCCAATACCAACGGAGCAGGAGCCAGCGAAGCATTGTCCAACTTTACCTTCACTGTGACCTCGGCAGATTTCTTCGAGACATTTTTCTGGGTGATATATACGCCGCTGGAAGCGTAGTCGGTAACCGCAATGTTACAAGGTTCGGTCACTATCAGCCACACAGGGCGATAGATACCGCCATAGACACCGAACAAACTATGATTTACCGGAATAACGTCAGGACGTGCCGTGTTGTCAGCCTTTACTATGATTTCATTCTCTTGTCCGAGCTTCACCTGCCCGCCGATTTCACACACAAAAGCCGAATATCCACCCTTATGTGTACCTACCAGATAACCATTGACATAGACTTCCGCACAAGAACCTACGCCTTCAAAGCGCAAGAAGATACGCTTTCCCTTCATACTCTCGGGAAACAGATGGTTTTTACGATAGTAGGCCGCGCCTTCATAGAAAGCATCTGTCTGTACCTGCATATCTTTAGCATTCCAGGTATGAGGAATTTCCACTTTCTCCCACTTGCCGTCCCATTGGCGGACAGCCTGCATAGCTTCTTTGCTAAAGGGTCCTTTCTTGAACTCCCAACCGTCATTGAAAGTTGTCACTTCACGTGCAGAAACCTTTGTATTACCTGATAACAAACAAACAACCAGGCAAATAAAATAAATAATTCTCATTGTATTTTCAGTTTACCATTTTATAAATCTGGCATCCTGCCAGCAAGAATGCACCTACTCCATAAACTTCCGTCATATCACGCGTCACTTTACGCGGGTCCGCACCGATAGGCTGTACATATCCTAGTTTGCCATCCGGCTCCACGGCATCGACCAAAGCATTCCATCCTTTCTGAATGACAGGAAGGAACGTTGCCTTATCCAGCAATCCCTCATTTACTCCGTATGCAAGGGCATAAACAATGAAGCCCGTCGCGCTGGTTTCAGGAGAAGGATAAGATGCGGGGTCGAGCAGACTGGCATGCCAGTATCCGTCCGGGCTTTGCAAGCCTGCAACGCGGGTAGCTAAAGCTACAAACAGATTTTTGTAGAACTCGCAGGAAGGTTCGTTCGCAGGAAGTACTTGCAAAATCTCCGACAATCCACCGAGTACCCAACCGTTGCCACGTCCCCAAAACACTTTCTTGCCATTCGCTTCCTTCTTGCCAAAGTAGCGGCGGTCGCGATAGAACAGTCGTTCGTCCTTATCGTAGAGATAATCGTAGGTAGCTTTGTATTCCTTGTTCAGGAAATCGAGGTACTTTTTGTCTTTGGTAAGCGCATACAGTTTGGCATATACAGGGGGAGCCATAAACAATGCATCGCACCAAGACCAGCGGTCCAAGGTTTCCAATTTACCGTAATCCAGTTCCAGAGTTGTTTCAGCAGGATTTTCCACTACCCAGTTGGCACGAGCCATCACGGGAGCTACCATCTTCTTATTGCCATATTTGATGTAAAGGTCGATGAAAGGCTGTCCGACGGCAATAAAATCAGCATGATACATCCACTTCCCCACCTGGAAATGATTACGTTGCCCTATCTTGAGCAACCATTTGTAATACGTATTGTCACTATCCTCCCTTTCGGTGAGTTCAGCCCAATCTACCATGCCCATATACAGAGCGGCATGTGTCCAATCCAGATCGTCGTGTTCTGCGCCTTTGTTCGGATTCGCGATTTGCCAATCGGCAACGCGTTTCATGATTGCTTTTACCTCGGGCTTGCTAAAATCCTGCTGTGCAAAGACTAAAGCCGTAAACGAAAGGAAAAGAATCAGCAAGAAATTTTTCTTCATTATGCTTATAATAACTTTAAGGTTAGTAATAGTTTTATCTCTGAATAAAGAACCCTAAAAAAGGGTTTTACCCTCATCTAATCAATCTTTTTTATACATTTTTTAGAATTAAGTCAGGGCATCTCTGTATTTATTCCCGTCGCCTGTCTTTTCCGTTACTTTGAGTTTGATAACAAACGGTTCTCCGGGTTTCTGTGTCGGCAGGGAAACGTTGTACTCGTTATTGGTAGTCTCTACGACCTTCAACTCCTTGCCGCCGTCCAGCATGGTAGCCTTCAGAGGTTGCACACCCTTGGGAGTCCTCACAGCCAACTTGCCTGAATAAGGAACATTGAACACAATCATATAAATATCATCGCCTTTGCGGGTGTAGTATCCCCAGTCTTGTTTGGGCAGGCCTGAATAGTCGCAACCATAGATACTTTCACCATATTTCTTCATCCAGCCACCGATAGCTTCCGCCAGTTCTTTCTCTTCCGAACGGAAATCGCCATCAGCTTGCGGGCCAAAGTTCACAACCATGTTTCCTCCCATAGACACGGCATGCACAATACGTTCCAGCACCTCCAAAGGAGTCTTGACATAGCTTATGGACCAGTCTTTATGATATCCCCACTGATTTTCGGGAACTGTCATACAAGCTTCCCAGTCCCAGCGGGTCACTTTCAGGTCTTTCACCGGGTCGGGCAAACGGCGTTCATACCCCGACTCATAATCTCCCATCAAGTGTCCGTTGCTGTCAAAGTGGCGTTTGCCATAATCATCGGCACGCAGACGGCTGTTGATAGCTACTCCGGGAAGCATTTCCTTCAGCATTCGTTCCACATGAGCCGTCCACCAACCGTTTTTCTTGATACTGGCATCCCACGTTCCATCAAACCAGAAATCTTTCACGGTAGGATAGCGCATAGCAAGTTCTTTCAACTGATTGTCGGTAAACGTGAGGAAACGGCTGAAAGCCACACTATCTTCTTCCGACTTGATGTCGTAGCGATAATCAGGATTACTCCAGTCCATCACCGAGAAATAAAAATGCACATCTATCCCTTCGTCATTGTAGGCTTTTACCAGTTCGCCCAATATATCTTTCTTATAGGGGGTCTGAGCCACCGTGTATTGGCTGTACTTACTTGGCCACAGGCAAAAACCTTCGTGGTGCTTCGTCGTGATTTTCACATACTTCACTCCCATTTTCTTTGCCATCTTCGCCCATGCTGTGGCATTAAATTTTGTCGGGTTCCACTGCTCCATCAGTTTCAGCCATTCATCAGCCGGAACTTTCGCCCATGCTTTCAGCCATTCGGCAGCTCCGGAATATATCTTTCCGTTCCACTCTCCACCGGGAATGGCATAAAGTCCCCAATGAATAAATGCCCCGAGACGATTATCACGGAATTTCTGCATAGCTGCATCCTGACGTTTCCCAAGACGGTCGGCTCCATACTTCAACGGAATTTCCTGTTCGGCCGGCAACAGCTTAGGTTGATTCTGTGCAACAATCCCCGTTGCGCAAAGAACCAGGAAGAAGAAAATCTTCAAGAATTTGTTTTTCATGTTCAGTATAATAAATTAATATATAAGTAGATGTCCATAACAAAGGCACGGATAACACAGATATACAAGGTTTTAGTGTCATGTCTACGCATAACAGCCGTGAAATCCGTGTTATCCGTGCCTAACTTTATATTGATTATGCAAAGATAACTACCTCAAAAGATATATAGTGGGTACTTTTATCCGTTATTACCTACACAAATCATCCGAACTTTACTCGTATGTCATTTTTCCGATATTAAAGTCGGAGATTTGAACAGTATTCCCACCGGCGTTCCATCCCGTGATTGCCAACTTGAAATAACGGTAGCTGTAAATCTTCGGCAGGGTTACCGTAACTTCACCCACATTCGCAGCGGTCGCTATAGATGCATCTTTCAGCAATTCTACGAAGTTCTCATTGTCGGAACTTCCGTACACAGCAACTTTGGTTACACGAAGATTAGACGACGTATTATTCGTGCGGTGGCGAAGGCGGAAATAATCGAACGTGTTACTTTGCTGCATATCGATTACAAAGAATATCTCTTCATCTTTACCAACCGTAATTCCACCCGCCGACTTACCCGGCTTCACCAATGCCAGGCAGCTATTCATATTATCATCAATCAACGATTCCGGTGTACCCTTCACCACCCCATCTGCAAAATACTGATGAGAAGTAGCCACCGTCCAACCCGTGCGGTCAAGATTCTTGAACTCGGGTTCACGTACATAAATATCGCATGTAGCCGTAACGCCGCTTCCATCGACAGCCTTCACTGTAATTACGGCATCGCCCACCTCTTGCGCATAGACTTCGCCATAACTATTCACCGTAGCCACATTGGAATTGGAAGACGAATATATCACTTCCGGGTTGGTAGCATTCTCCGGCAGCACGGCAATCAGCTCGCTCAAGTTCAAACGACCTTCTACCGGCATATAATACTCCTTATACTCCTGCGGAACCTCGATGGAAGTGACCGGGTAAATACGCTTTTCTACCGAGATAATGCAAGACGCCCACATATCCGTATTATTCACCGACCATGCGGTAAGCGCAGCTTCACCTACCCCGATTGCGGTGACCTTACCGGTTTCGTCCACCACAAATACATTCTCATCACTGCTGGTATAGGTGTAAGTATATTCTCCGGCATCTATCGCGTTCTCGGGCAACGTGCTGATGGCAGCGTTCCAATTATCCCCTTCTATCAGGGAAACCACTCCATCCGTCACATTCGCCACTTCCATGCGGGTCACTTTCAGTCCTGCACCGGCATTATCGTCATCACTACAAGCTGTTACCCCTGTCAAGAGCAAGGCTCCTGCCAGCAGACATACTGTTTTACGGGTCATATATCTTAAATTTTTCATCATTACAAAAGTTTATTTTCTGGAAGGTTTCACATAGTCGACCGGCTTACCAAAGCTTCCATAGTTCTCGTCAGTAATCTCAAACAGATTATCCGGCGCCTTCGGATAGTTCTTAGCGGCAATTTCTTTCTTCAAATCACTTATCTGTTTAGCAGTGATTGTAAATTTCTTGGTGCCATAGTCATTGAATGTCTTGTCCACAGGAGTAAGGAAACCCCAGTCTTCAAAAAAACCGGTAAAGTCCACTTGCGACAGATTACATACCTGACGAACAAAATCAAGTTGCAGAATACCCTGTGTGTCAGCAGTCGTATTCAAATCGGGCGTCACACGGTAATGCTCAAACAGGTCACGGTAGAAATCTTCGTCACCGCAAACGTCCATAATATAAAGTTTCAGTTGCCAGAAAGGAACCAACTTCACATAATACTCATCAGAAGCATTATCCAGGCAGTGTGGTTTTCCGGCATCCTTTATGCGACGGATAGCTTCCTGATAGACCGTCTCGCCCGGATGGTCTTCATCCATCAATCTGGAGCCTTTGCCGAACGAGCTCCTCACATAATTCGCCAGAATGTTGTTGGTCACCTCAGTAGTCCCTGTCCACTTCAGTCCCGGACGTGTCTGATTGCTATGCCCTATCTCATGACCCAGTACCCAAACACGGCCCTTCACGCCATCTACCGAGCAGAATACATTATTATAACTCGTCAGATAGGCCGTATGATTGGCGGAAGAATATGGATTTTTACTGTTATACTCAATATGGAGATACATGCGGTTGGCAAACTCCTTATGATATTTGAACAGCCCCATGAAGTCCCACTCCAAACGAACGACATCGTCTATCAAACTCATCACTTCAAGGATAGGGGTACTGTATTCTTTATAAGCATCCACCGTCCAAGTCACCATCACATACTTGCCTGCAACGTCAATATCCTTATACTTGGCATTACGCAACATCTCTTCCCAATCGGCCTGCGTAGCACCCGATTGAGTATCAAAATAACCGTTCACCTTGCCAAAGGGGAAGTGCACCTTCACCGTCTTTGCGGCAACGGCAGCCTTCTGCTCTTCGGTAGCGGGCGAAAGAGGAATATCTTCATCAGTCATGTTCTGTATGTAAATCAAGCCACCATTCGTCACCCTGATATTGTTTTCACCTTCCATCAGCGCGTATGTCTTGCTGGCATTGTATCCCAGATTCAGGTCTTGCACCACCATGGAAATGTTTTGACCGTGAGTGTTGCCCACCAATACAGTGAGTTCCTCGCCTTCGTTCACGTAAATTCCGGTCGGGTTGTCTCGCAAACCGTACTGCGAAGTCTTATTAACAGCTTCCATAATAGACGGATTCTGATAAGGCCTGTATTCAGCCACACGGAATTTTCCGTCATACGTACCATTCAGCAGTGCGGTAGCCAACTTCTTATAAATCTCACCCGGCATCTTCCTGATATCTTTTTCCGTAATACCTTCTTTCAGTTCCGAGCAAGTTTCATCCGTAAAGATGGTGGTATAATCGAACTTGTTCGCGCTCGTCTGGAAAAACTCCATTTCAGCGCAACTGATGCGGTTATTATGTGCGGAGCTAATCTCAAAACGAACTTTCTGCACATTTTCCACACTCTCTTCCAGTTTGATGTTCGTAGCATTATAATTCTTGTCACCACGGGCACATTCCGCCACCTTCTTCCATGCATCGGGAGCGTCGGCAGTAGCCACATACACCTTGAATTCATTGAATGCGCCGTAGCGGGTACCATTGTCCGTACGCGGATAGTAAACGATATAATCCAGTTTGGAAGCACTCTTGAAAGTATAATCTATGATGAACGGCCAGTCGCTGAAAGCGCCGAACTTAGAATTGAAGTAGGACTCGTAGTCACCATCATACGAGTGCACAATTCCACGGTCTTCCGTTTCCGTCTCTTCCGTAGTAGCCTTGGCGGAAGCTACCGCTATCTTGATATCGTCCGAACCGCTGGATGCAGCCTGGCTTACGGGAATATCACGTCGCAAGTCACCACAAGACACCGTAACGATGGTTGTTCTGGGAAATTCATAGTAAGTGGGGTCTGCCTTCACCTTCAGCACTTCATCCTCCAGTTCCACCGAGCACCAGTCCTCACCATTGGCGGCCACTGCACATTCCAAGTCGGCAGGTTTGATGTCTTCGGTCAACAATAAAGTAATGTTTTGTTCCCCACCCATAGCGGAAAACTCTACCTCCAAGGGAAGTACTCTCACCCAACCCGTGCGTCCCGGATCTTCGTTGTCATCGCTACACCCCGTCAATGCCGAGAAACATAGCAACAATGTACACAACAATAAAGAAAAGGATTTCTTTACAGGAATTTGATTGTTTTTCATTTTAGATAATTAATGCAGTTAATAAATATAATAACGATTTATTAAGAGGACACAGAAATAAAGGTTACCCCTATAACCCGTTTCTTGCTTTTTGCTTTTTTTAATCATTATACGAAGGTTAAACTCAAGGATGTCTCTTAACCAGAGAATCCGCCCAATCAGGGCATCCGCTCAATTCAGCAGTTCGCGCATATATGGAGTTTTATTTTTTAATTTTATCTGCCATCTGCAATTTTTGGCAGTTAACTCATTGTTTCCTTGTGCGTTTAGTGCCTTGCAGATACCCCTTGCAGATACTTTATCTGCAAGCCTACCTTTTTTATAAACAACTGCCCCCTTATCATAACAAAATATACATTGCTTATTTGCCGCATATTTATATAAATAGTTAGTTCTTAGATATGAACACTTTGTTTTTTAACAAGTAAAAACAAAATGTTTATACATATAAAACCAATTGTTATAATAGAATGAAACCGTTTGTTTTATTAATTGAAACAAAGTGTTCAATATAGTGAAACAAACCGTTTCGTTATATTGAACACTTCGTTACAGCTAATATGCACAATGGTTGCCCCCAAAAGACTAATAAGCCTTATTCATTCGGAGTATTCATCGGCTCGATATTGTTTTCAGAACCTGCATAACCCGGAGTCTGGTTGATATGTCCTTCCACATTCGTTGAAATTGCTTTCTCGGCAATAGGCCACAATACATTATAAGGAGAGATAGTATATGTGTTGCCAACAGCATTCTTCACGCCCTTGTTATAGAATTCCGTTCTATCCATAATGCGATTGTAGAAGTAGTTATTCTCAGTAAAGTTATCCATGGAATAAGTTCTTCCCTTTTCATCCGGCTTACCGGTTTTGGCAAACAAATAAGCAATACGGGTCAACTCACATTTACGGGGTTCTTCGTAGAATAATTCGCGGGCACGTTCATCAAGAACTTGGCTGATGTTTACTTCATCAACAGTCAGGTCACGTGCACCGGCACGACGACGCACTTCATTCAAATCCAATACCGCTAAATCAGGTTTATCCAACCATACGTAGGCTTCTGCACGCAAGAGGTATGTTTCTGCCAAACGGAACACATACCAGTCGGCCCAACCGCCACGCCACCAGCTTGCTTTCTGGTCGGCTACATTAGATTTATAATGAGGCCATCCACTCCAACAACGAATGGTGTCTTTAATAAGAATTTTCCCTTCATCATTATACAACTGTACGTTCTTTCCATACCATTCCGATTTGCCTTTCAATGACGGATTGTTGTAAGTCAAATCACTGACATGCATCCAATTGCCTGCTTTATGGCGATAATCAGTATCATCCAAAGTCCAAATTGAATTCTGATGATACCACGTAGAACGTAAAGTACATATTCCACGACCGTATTGGAGCAAATATGGGTTCTTTGTTTCATTATTATCTACAAAGGCTTGCTCACCTGCCGGAGTAGTGATTTGTCCGGAAGCAGGATACCAAGGAACCAGCTGGCGTTTGATTTCAAGTCCGGCGGCTGAACGCATATCCGTACCGGCATCATAACGGTCGATTACCATGTAAAGAACTTCCTTATTCTCGGGAAGTGCTTTATTATCGGACTGATGTAAATCCCAAACCACATCTTTAGTCGCATCGTTTTTATCCACGCCGAAACGTTCGGTCATCAAATGGTGCACACCATCGCCAATCACTTTATTGGCAGACTCAACCGCATCTTCAAATTCTCCTAACGCCAAATTAATCTTAGTCAGCAGATGGTAGGCGGCAGCCTGAGTAACCATACCGATATATACATCGTTTGAGAGATAGGGCGCCGTACGGTCAAGGTCATCTTTCAGGTAGCGCAGAATGGCTTCACGCTTGGTTGTATAAAAGTCATAACGCGGTCCGGTAACTTCGTGTACGATGAAAGGTACGTCACCATACTGATGAACGAGACGATAGTAGCGGAAAGCTCTGTGGAAACAGGCTAAAGCTTCAATTTCTCCTTTTTGCTGTTCTGTCATTTCTACATCTTGAGCGCGGTCATAGAGAGTATTGGCATCTTTAATACCTTTATACAAGTATGTCCAATAATTGTTTATCTGGCTTGCATTCCCCGTCAAAGATGCCGATGGAGTAATTTGACGAACCAAGTCGACCGGAGCATTGGCTGCATCGGTACGCGCATTCACTCCCATTTCCGAGAAGAAATACTCTGAAATGATACAGGGGTCGGCAGAACCTGAAGTAGGATAATAATCAAAATAACGGACGTCGCGATTTAACATATCGGTACTTGTCTTCAAGCCTTCATACGTGTTAAAAGTGTTCTCCGGAGTAAAGAAAGAGAGCGGTTTAGGATCCAACCAATCGGAACATCCACTTGCGACAAACATCAGTCCAAGTATACCGATATGCCCTAATGTATATTTTACTAACTTTTTCATTGTCTGTTTTTCCTTATTTTATAATGTCATATTAATACCAAAAGTAATCGTCCTCGGAGTATTGCTGTCCGAATTTTCCGGATCGTAAGCTGACCATCCGGTGAAATAGCCCACATTCTTAACTGACAAATTCAATCGCAAAGCTTCCAGTTTCAGAGGGGTCAGCAGACGTTTCGGGAAGGTATACCCTAATGAAATGTTATCAATACGCAGGAAAGAGGCGTTCTTATAAATGTAATATGTGATACCACCCGGGTTCTTGGCACTCAGACGAGGATAATCATTAATCGGATTTTCGGCAGTCCAATATTCACGTTTAATCTGATTTACCGTATTCAGCAATGCATTATTATTGGTAAAGCGGTCCATCTTCTTGATATGCCCCAAATAAGAATACATACTGAAAGAAATATCGAAGTTCTTGAAAAGGGTAAACTCATTACGCATGTTCCAACGTACTTTGGGAGTTGTATTACCTAAGAATTCCTTATCATCATTTCCATATTTATAGTTTTGGTCTTTATCCAGAATCTTGGGGTCACCGGGACGTTGTCCGTACTTGGCAGCTTCTTCTGTCTCATTCTCCTGCCATACACCGATAAATTTATATCCCCACACTTCATCCAGAGCATGGCCTATAAAATATCCATTCGTAATATCGTCCGCCTCTTTCTGACCGATTACATTTCCTTCCGCATCTTTTACATCTTCCATGATGCCATACAAATGCTTGATGGTATTCTTATTGTATGTCAAGTTGAAGGTAGTGCGCCATGTCAAAATATCATTCTGAATATTAGTAGAACTCAAAGATACTTCGAGACCCCGGTTCCATATTTCACCGATATTGGCTTTTACACTGCTATAACCAATCAAACTGGGTAACTGGCGGTTATTCAACAAGTCCGTAGTACTCTTGTGGTATGCATCGATACTACCGCTTAAACGTCCGTTCAGGAAAGTAAAGTCAAGACCGACATTATAAGAGGTTGTTTTTTCCCACTTCAAATTAGGATTGGCCATGTTGTAGCAATAGAAGGTATTGATATTAACCAGTTGTCCGGTTGCAGGGTCTACATACATATACTTACGTGGTTCCAACTGCATCAATGCGGCATATTCACCGATAGAACGGTTACCGTTTTCACCATACGTGAAACGCAACTTACCATACTCAAACCAATCGGCATTCCAGTTCTTCCAGAAAGATTCTTCCGTAAAAACCCAACCTAACGCAACGGATGGGAAAACAGCGTGCGGATTGGCTTGTCCGAAAGCGGAATATCCATCACGACGTACGGTGGCAGTCAGCAGGTAACGGTTATCGTATGAATAGTGCAAACGTCCCATCAAAGCATCTCCCGTACGATATACATCATTTGCATCTACTGAAGGGGACGTTCCGTATCCGATACCGCCAAAACCCAAGTTATCGCTTGGCTGGAAAGCTTGGTTTTTAGCTATTGTTTTCCAACGTTGGAATTTCTCCCAGTTTACCAGTCCTGTGAAATCGAATGAATGTTTACCGAATTTCTTATTCCACTTCAACATATTATCCCACTGCCAGTAGAAATCTTTCTGTGCATAACGATGAACATATCCACCTTCTTCACCGGCAGACGGATGATCGGCCGAACGATGGTGCATATAGTTGACCCACTCAAAACGGGGAGAATAAGTAGTCTGCAAAGAAAAGCCCAACGGCAAGTCTATCTTAAGATAAATAGATGCGTTCAAGTTGTTTATATCATATTTCTTATCATAATAAACTCCGTTCAGCAGAGGATTGGTAGCATTATTATTATCATTGGGATAAAGTTTCAGGGAGCCGTCTTCATTATATACGCTGCCATAAGGAGAAAGCGCGGAAGACCAACTGGTATATAAAGCATTGTCTGTGCTGTTTAAACGACTTTCGTCACGGGAAGTGAACTGGGCATTGACACCGTAAGTCAAGAACTTCTGTACTTTGTTCTCCAAATTAACACGGGCACGTATGGCGCTGTATTCTCCACCTCTGTTGTTGCTTTCATTTTTCAGGTAGTTGATAGAAGAATAGTAAGACATTTCGTCTTTCTTTCCGGCAATGCTGACCGTATAATCTTGACGGAGAGCTGTCCTGTAGGCCAGGTCTTTCCAGTCAACTGTTCTGCCCGCCATATAGTTGTCTATCTCCGTATTTGTCATACGCAGACGGTTGAGCCATATTTCCGTAGGGTTACCGGTATCCGTCCCCATCCATTCGGCTAAATCAACATTGTTCATATTGGCAGGATTGTCAAAATAGCCTGTTGCAGCTTTCTCATACTCGGAACTTTTCATCACTGCCTGACGGAAATTGACAAAATCTTGTCCTTCGTAAACTTCCGGAACGGAATTTGTCATCTGAACACCCCAGCTACCGTTGAAACTGATGGTGGGACGCTTATTGCTGGTACCTTTCTTGGTAGTAATCAAGACAACACCATTAGCAGCTTGTGCACCGTATACCGCAGCAGAACTGGCATCTTTCAAAACATCCACCCGCTCAATATCGTTTGGATTGATATCCGTCATTTGACCGCTGTAGATTACACCGTCCAACACAAGCAATGGGTCGGTACTTGCAGCAATCGTACTTTTACCGCGAATCATCATGGATGTGTTACCTTTCGCATCAGTTTCCATTCCGACTGAAAGTCCGGCAACACCGGAACGCAACATATCCTGAATGGTCTGGCGCTGTTCTTTTTCCATCGCATCACCCTTGATAGAGGCTACCGCACCGGTCAAATCCTGCTTCTTCATAGTACCATATCCCACTACTACCACCTCTTGCAGAAGCTCGGAGTCTTCTTTCAAAGTAATAACCGATGGGATGGAATTTGCTTTAAGAACTTGTGTCGTATAACCGATATAAGATACCTGAATTTTAGAATTGGAATTTACTGACAATGTATAGTTACCATCAAGGTTTGTGATAACTCCGTTCGTCGTTCCTTCTTCTATTACATTAGCACCAATTACAGGTTCGCCCAAGTTGTCGAGCACCTGTCCCTTAATAGTAATTTGCCGATTGGAAGTTGACTTCCGGATGGGGTACAAGGCAATCTGCGTATTAGTAACCTCATACCTGACATTTGTCCCCTTCAGCATAGCGTCCATCGCCTGTTTAGCAGTATTCTTCTGCACATTCAAACTTACTTTCTGATTTAAATCAACCTGGGCGGCATCATAAAAGAAAGTGTATGCACTCACTTTTTCTATCCGGTTAATAGCTTCAGAAAGAGGAATTTTCGAGAAGTTCACTGTTATCAGTTTCTCCTTAACCTGCGCCGAAAGAGGCATACAAAGGATTAGTAGCAATAAAATTGCCACATGCTTTTTAAGATTCATTTTTCTCTTTAGATTTAAATAAATTAGAATAATTGTGTATTTCAAAAAGGATATGGAAAAGATATTATCTTCTCACAAAACAGTTTGTTCATAGTATATTTTTATGCTACATAGGCTATTTATTTTTTAAGATTATCACTATATATTCTCAACTCATCATTTTCATTAAAAGTGTAGTTTATCGGATGGATGCGCGACATCAGACGAAGAATTTCTTCCAACGGCTCATTACGCAATGTAAAGGTATAATGGTATTTACCAGAGATTTCAGGAGATAAATCAATCTTCACATGATACCACTTACTCAAAATCTGACAAATATCACTCAAAGAACGTTGCTCAAAAACAATCTCATCCCGAGTCCATAAGGAAGCAAAAGAGACATCGCCTTTGGCTATGGATAATTGGTGATTTCTCCTGTTATAAGTGGCAACTTCCCCCGGAACGAGAAAACGATGTTCATCAGCGGTTTCCAATGACACAGAGCCTTCTACCAGACTGACATAAGTGTTTTCCATATTCGGGAAAGATTCGACATTGAACTTTGTCCCATGCACCACGATACGCATACCATCAGTCTGAACAATAAATGGTTTCCGCTTATCATGCGTTACATCAAAAAAAGCCTCCCCATGCAAAGTAACCACTCTTTCGTCTCGCTGCCGGGGCGTATCATATACTAATTTAGTATTGGTATGCAACCATACGGCAGAACGATCCGGTAAAGATGCCATTCCTTTTCCTCCCATATTGGAGTATTGCAAAGGGACTGCTTCAGGAATACCCGTCCATTGTCCTATGTAGAAAGAAAACAGTACCGCAACAATTGCACAGGCCGCCGCAGCATAAGTCCACCAACGAGTTTTTCGTTGCGAATTCTCAACAGGACGCTGAACCGAAAAAGACATTCTGCGAGAAAGTTCTTTCCAATAATAATCTTTGTCCGGCACATAATCGGAAGCATTGCTCCGTATCTTATCCCAAAGATTCCGAAGCTCTTCGAAAACTTCTTGGTTTCCGCTATCCGAGAGCCAGGCATCCAGTTCCGCATCCTCTTCAGCAGTATTTTCCTTCTTCAATTTTGAAACAATTAAGTTCCAAGGTATTTCCCGTGTCATAACCATCTTTTTATCCATATCCGATAGTAAGACACAAAAAAAGGAAGCAACCCTTACGCTGAAACATTATTTTTTTCAAGAAATATATATTTAATTCCATAATATTTTATTACAAAAGCAAGAATAACTTTCATAATTTTGCCCAACAATTACTTAAATATGACAACAGCAGACGATATATTACTATTAAAGCTGATAAAAAATGGGGATGAGCATGCGTTCAAGCATCTCTTCGATTCCTATTTCGTATCGTTATGCCGATATATCAATATCTATTTGGATAATTTCGCCGAAACGGAAGAATTGGCTTTGGACATTTTTACCTACTTATGGGAGAATAGAGAGCAGGTGGAAATTAAATTATCATTTAAGGCTTATCTTTTTCAAGCCGCACGAAACAGATGTTTAAATGCACTTCGTGACAGAAAACAAACCACTCCGCTAAACGAAGCTTTGCAGGAAACCCTTCAAGACAAAGATTATCCTACCTTGGAAATGGAAGAGTTGAATCAACTTATTCAGGATGCCATTTGTACCCTACCCGAAAAATGCCGTGAGGTATTCCTGAAAAGCAGACAAAAGAATATGTCCAATCAGGAAATCGCAGAAGAAATGGAGATTTCCGTTAAAACCGTAGAAGCACAAATCACTAAAGCTCTGAAACGCATCAAGAAGTTTCTGGGAGAAGGGTATTCTTATCTATTTTGAGCCATTTCATATTAATTAACTCATTGTACGATGTTTAATTACGAAACATTCGTAGCTTTGTATTGAATTCAATTAAATATTTTATTCCATGGAGAAGTTAACATTACAAGAAGAAGAAGCAATGATTTATATTTGGGAACTGGGCAGTTGCTTCGTCAAAGAGATTGTTGCCAAATATCCCGAGCCAAAACCACCGTACACCACGGTAGCATCTATCGTGAAGAACCTGGAACGGAAACGATATGTCAGTTCCACACGTGTAGGAAATACATATCAATATACGCCTGCTATTCGCGAAAGCGAGTACAAACGAACTTTCATGAGTGGATTTGTACGTAATTATTTTGAAGATTCTTATAAGGAAATGGTTTCTTTCTTCGCCAAAGAGCAGAAGATTTCGACCAACGACCTGAAAGATATTATAGATATGATTGAAAAGGGAAAAGAATAAAGATTGATATACTATGTTAGCCTATTTTCTTAAAATTAATGTAGCGATAGCGTTATTCTATGCGTTTTATCGGCTGTTCTTCTACAAAGACACATTCTTTGGATGGCGCAGAACGGTATTGCTGAGTTTTTTCGCTATCTCAGCGGCTGTACCTCTACTGAATATACAAACATGGATTACCACTCAAGAGCCTATGGTAGCCATGGCCGACCTTTACGCCAGTGTAGTCTTGCCGGAATTCACGATTGCTCCCGAAACAGATACCAACTGGGCAAACACAATGCTGACCGGTATCAACATTCTTTATTGGGGAGGAGTAGGAATTCTGTTCATACGCTTTCTCTGCCAACTAGCCGGCATCATCCGTTTGGCTTTTCGGTGCCGTATCTCTAAAATAGGTAACATAAACGTACACTTATTGTCCAATGCGCAAGGGCCTTTCTCATTCTTTCAATGGATTTTCATTAATCCCGATTCACATAATGAACAGGAATTGAACGAAATATTGACACATGAGCTTACACATGCCTCGCAATGGCATTCCATCGACATTATTGTCAGCGAATTGGCCTGCATTCTATGCTGGTTCAATCCGTTTGCCTGGCTCATGAAGCGGGAAATCCGCACTAATCTGGAATATATGGCAGATGCCAGCGTATTGGCAAACGGCTATGACTCCAAAGCCTATCAGTATCATCTGCTAGGTCTATCCCACCATAAGGCTGCAGCAACTATCTATAATAGTTTCAATGTTTTACCATTAAAAAAACGTATCAAGATGATGAACAAGAAAAGAACCCGAGAAATAGGAAGAACAAAATACCTTATGTTTCTTCCTTTAGCAGCCTTACTCATGATTATCAGCAACATAGAAGCCGTGGCACGTACCACGAAAAATATTGCAAGGGAAGTCATAGAGGCAGTAGAGAATGACGAAACCATAGAGCCGCAAACTGAAGTTTTGCCGGAAGTTATGAAATCGCCGGAAGCGCGCCCCATGGAAGAAACCAAGAAGACGCATCCGGTGGAACAAATGGTAAAAGCCATAACAACTCCGAAGGATACAGTGCCCAAAGATGTAGTCTTCGAAGTAGTAGAAGTGATGCCTGAATTTCTTGATGGTGGCATGTCCGGACTGATGACATATCTAAGCAAGAATGTCAAATATCCGGCAGAGGCTATCAGCCAAAAAATAGAAGGCAGAGTAGTGGTCCAGTTTGTTATAAATAAGGATGGCAGTATCAGTGATGTCGGCCTGACTCGCAGTGCGAACCCTCTTCTGGACAAGGAAGCCATTCGCGTGATAAGCGCCATGCCTAAATGGAAACCGGGCATGCAACGTGGCATGGCAGTGCGAGTGAAATATACCGTACCCGTCATGTTCAGACTACCGGCAGAGAAGAAGGTAGCACCTTATCAGGCAGTAGTAGGAACAGCTAAAGACGGGAAATTAGAAGAAGTGGTTGCCGTAGGCTACATGCCTGCTACCCCCAATGCCCCAATAGAAGGAAAAGTTTTTGAAAAAGTGGAGAACATGCCGGAGTTTCCGGGTGGTGTGCATGGACTGATGCAATACATTTCCAAAAACCTTAAATATCCAATAGTCGCCCAAAAAGCCGGAAAACAAGGAAAGGTTATAGTAGCGATGATTGTTGACAAAGAAGGAAACATAACCGAACCCAAAGTTATAAAAGGAGTAGATCCGCTATTGGATGCCGAAGCCATCAGGATAATCAGTAACATGCCCCAATGGAAGCCCGGAACTGACAAAGGAGAGAAAGTGAATGTGAAATATACCCTACCGATAATGTTCAGATTACAATAGGATTGTAATGGGATAAGGTGGTAATTGATTGAACAATATTAACTTAATTATGCCGTAAATCATTACCACCTTACCACATTCTATTTATTCATTTCCACAATCTGAGTGGGAGCCATTTCCACATTCCGGCGATCTACCTGGCGGACTACAGCGGCAGCCAGTTGCAAGAACGCACGTCCGGTCACCGTATTTTCATCGAGAGCAACAGGCGTACCCTTATCACCACTCTCACAAATACTTTGTACGATAGGTATTTGTCCCAACAAAGGTACATGCATCTCCTCTGCCAGCTTCTTTGCGCCTTCCTTACCGAAGATATAATATTTATTTTCAGGTAATTCGGCAGGCGTAAACCAAGCCATGTTTTCTACCAGCCCGAGAATAGGAACATTTACTTTATCATTAGTAAACATATTGATACCTTTGCGGGCATCGGCGAGTGCCACAGCTTGCGGAGTGCTGACAACAATCGCTCCTGTCAATGCAAGTGTTTGTACCACAGTCAGGTGAATGTCACTGGTACCGGGAGGAAGATCAATCAGAAAATAATCCAGTTCTCCCCAGTTGGCATCCCCTATCAGTTGTTTCAAAGCATTGCTGGCCATACCGCCACGCCACAACGTAGCCTGATCGGGATCGACAAAGAAACCTATGGAAAGCAACTTGATACCGTATTTCTCAATCGGTACAATCAAATCACGCCCACCGATATTCTCTGCAAACGGACGTGCATCTTCCACCTGAAACATCTTGGGCATGGAAGGACCGAAAATATCGGCATCCAGCAAACCCACTTTATATCCCAGTTTCGCCAAAGAGACGGCAAGGTTAGCTGCAACAGTAGATTTACCTACCCCACCTTTACCCGAGGACACCCCTATAATATTCTTTACCTGCGGCAATAGCTTGCCCACTTCAGGACGTGCAGCCTGTCGGCTTTCCGTAGAAATCTCCACTTCCACATCAGGAGAGACGTATGTATGTATAGCAGTCTCAGCAGCCTTTACCATAGACTTCATAAATGGGTCGGTCGGTTTCTCAAATGTCAGCGAAAAGCTGACTTTCATCCCATCAATACGCATATTATCGGCAACCATCTCTGCCTCAACGAGATTTTTTCCGTTACCGGGATAACGCACCGTTGCCAGCGCATCAAGAATTAGTTTTGGATATAATGTCATAATATATAATTTTTAATAAATAAACTGTTTGATAAATGGGAATTTGGGGAAATGAAGAACTAAGAATGAAGAATGAAGAATTACCTTGCGGCGTGCTTGCATTGCGCAGCCAAATTCTTCATTCTTCATTCTTAATTCTTCATTAAATTATCATTTACTGGTTTGCAACCCACTACGTTTACTACGATTGTAGCTGCGATACTCATCCAATTCTATTTCCACATCAGGCTCCTGCAAATCACCGGATTGCGGCAGCATGAACTTGATATATTTAATATTCAAGCCACGATCCAACCATTGTTGTTCATAGTAAGTACGAATACCAAGAATATCGTCCACCAAATCAGAATGATAAAGGTCATCGGTAATGAACTCCATCGGCAATTGGTTCTTCTCAATCATATACCTGGTATAGGTAAACATAAAATTACTATCCGTTTTCAGATGAACCAGACCGTTATCTTTCAGAAATCTACGGTATCGCTCCATGAAATAGGTTGAAGTGAGCCGCTTGGTAGCTTTCTTCATTTGCGGATCAGAAAAAGTAAGCCATATTTCGCTAACCTCACCGGGTGCAAAAAAGCGATCGATGATTTCAATATTCGTACGCAAGAAAGCGACATTCTTCATGCCTGCTTGCAAGGACTCAGTGGCTCCAGTCCACATACGGGCACCTTTAATATCTACACCGATAAAATTCTTTTCCGGAAACATGCGTCCCAAACCTACGGTATATTCCCCACGACCACAACCAAGCTCCAATACAATCGGATTGTCATTCTTGAAGAACTGTTCATGCCAGTTTCCCTTCATTTCAAACGGCACATTATCCACTACGGAATACGGATATTCAAAAACGTGCGGGTAACCCGCCATATCGGCAAACTTCTCTAATTTATTTTTTCCCATCTATAAGCGTTGAAATATAAAGCAACTACGTTTAGGCACGGGTTACACGGATTTCACGGAATATAAATCCATCCGTGTTTCCGCGTAATCCGTGCCTAACTATAAGTATAAATCTCTGATTTTTATTCTACGATAGTCACCCAGCCGTGTGTATCAGGCTCGTCACCATACTGAATAGCACGCAATTTGTTGTACAACTTTGTGCAGACAGGTCCCGGCTTGCCATCTTTAGCTATAACGTACGACTTGCCATTCTCCACATCATCAATACGTTCAATCGGACTGATTACGGCAGCCGTACCACAAGCGCCGGCTTCCTCAAATGTCAACAATTCTTCTTCAGGAACCGGACGACGTTCAACCTTCATGCCCATATCTTCCGCCAACTGCATCAAACTCTTGTTGGTGATAGACGGCAGGATAGATGTAGATTTCGGAGTAATATATGTATTATCCTTGATACCGAAGAAATTGGCAGCGCCACACTCATCGATGTATTTTTTCTCTTTGGCATCCAGATAGAATTCACACGCATAACCCAAGTCATGCGCTTTCTTGTTGGCACGCAGACTGGCAGCATAGTTACCACCAACCTTATAAATACCTGTACCCAACGGTGCCGAACGGTCATATTCGCGGATGATGACATACGGATTGGTTGAGAAACCACCCTTAAAGTAAGGTCCTACCGGAGTTACGAATACCACAAACAGATATTCACTGGCAGGATGTACGCCTACCTGCGCACCGGTACCCACCAACAACGGACGGATATACAATGACGCTCCTGATTCGTATGGCGGGATAAAACGCTCGTTCAACTTAACCACCTTCAAAATAGCTTCTTTGAAGCGTTCGGTAGGAAGTTCCGCCATCAGAATACCACGGCAGGTAGACTGCAAACGAGCCGCATTTTCTTCCAAACGGAAAATGCGCACCTTACCGTCTTTACCACGGAAAGCCTTCAGGCCTTCAAATGCCTCTTGACCGTAATGCAAACAAGTGGCTGCCATGTGCATCGGGATAGTTTCCTCACTGCAAACTTCCAATTCTCCCCACTGTCCATTACGATTATAAATTCTCACATTGTAATCTGTCTTCATGTATCCGAACGGCAGATTAGCCCAATCAAGTTCTTTCATATCTCAAAGTATTAGTTACTTCATTATGTACAATTTGCAACAAAAATAGCTTTTATTCTTCACATTCCCGCTTCTCCGACAGTAATTTTTCAATTTCACGGTCAGCTTTAGTCAATTTATCGCTGCAAAACGCAATAATATCATTCGCTTCTTTTATCTTTTCTGCAAGCATGTCAATCTCCAACTCATTGTTGTCTATCTGACTGACAATCTTCTCCAAACGCTCCATGGCTTGGGAATAAGTTTCTTTTTTCTTTGTAGTAGGCATAGGGGGATTTACGATTTGACTATTTACGATTTACTATTTACGATTGAAGTTAGTTCACCTTGATGAAGGCGGGTGGTTATCTCATCTCCTTCATTCAGCAGAGAAGCATCTTTCACCACTTTCCCATCTTTCAAAGTGATGCTGTAGCCACGGGCCAACTGTTTTTCCGGTGCAGCATCAGTAAGCCGTTGTTGCAGCAACTCCAGTCGATGACGATGACGGGACAAAGAGGAGGAAACGGCTTGGGAGATATCTTTCTTTGCCGTGAGCAAAGCGAGTTTTGCACCGGATATCCGTCGATAGGCAGCAGATGGAATACGGTTCTTATAATTTACGAGCTTGCGATGTTCCTGCGACAGCAAGTTTCGAGTCCCTTCCTGCAAACGGGTGGCAAGTAATTCCAGTTCATCGGCGGCATCATTCATGCAACCTATCAAATACTCGGCGGCGGCGGTAGGAGTTTTAACACGGGTATGCGCCACAGAATCGAGCACCGTATCATCCCTTTCATGTCCGATACCGGTAATGATGGGCAAAGGAAACTGTGCACAGGCAGCAGCCAGCAAGTAGGTATCAAAACCGGAAAGATCGGATGTAGCTCCACCACCCCGGATAATAACCACTACATCAAACTCCGGCAAACGGGCATTCACTTTATCAAGGGCAGCCAATATGGAGTCTTCCACCCGGTCGCCCTGCATCAGGACAGGAAATAGCTCTGTATAAAAATAAAATCCCCGTGAATTGTTTTGCAATTGATGGCAAAAATCACCATATCCGGCCGCCGTAGGTGAAGATATAATAGCGATACGTTGGGGCAAGCGAGGCATATCCAACTCCTTATTCAACGTCAGTACTCCTTCTTCCTCCAACTGTTTCAAAATCTCCCTGCGCCGTCTTGCCATATCGCCCAATGTATAAGTAGGGTCGATATCCTGTACCGTCAGGCTATATCCGTAAAGTTCATGAAAGCTAACCGTCACTTGTACCAGTACTTTGATACCCGAAACAAAAGGTTGCCCCGTAGCCTCCTCGAAATAAGGCTTCAACAAGCGATATACATTTGCCCAAATCGTACCACGTGCTTTAGCTATCAGGCTATTGCTACGAGGATCTTTCTGAATGAACTCCAAGTAGCAATGCCCCGTACTGTTGGTACGTACATCGCTCAACTCCGCCTGTACCCAAAATTCATCGGGCAAGCATCGCTCTATGCTGCGACGTACCAAAGCATTCAAATCATATAAAGAGATTGCTTCCATAACCTAGAGAAATGATGAATGAGAAATGATAAATTAAGAATGAAGAATGATGAATGAAGAATTTAGCTGCGCAGTGCAAGCATGCCGCAAGGTAATTCTTCATTCTTAATTCTTCATTAAATTATTATACGCCCTCCACATATCCGGCACCCCGTATCCATAAATATTATCCGGGAAATCAGCCCGGTCGCCCGACCGGCGTACCAGTTCAATCACTTCCTTGGCAGTGAGTTCAGGACGTGCCTGCCACAGACAAGTCACCATTCCGCACATAATAGGTGAAGAGAAAGAAGTTCCGTTCGCCTTCCCTTGAGTCCCATCGGTACGCATCACGTCGGAACCTTCGCCAACGGCCACCACATCAGGTTTTATCCGGTTATCCGCCGTATTGCCGATAGATGAAAAAGGAGCAAGAATTGCATTTTTATCAACGGCACCTACCGTCAGCACGTTCTCAGCATCGCCCGGAGGAGTAGTCTTTTTCCAAGAACCCATGCCCGAGTTACCTGCACTACACACCAGTATCATTCCCTTATCTGCAATGCGGGAAGCCTGGCGGGACATCAGCGCATGGTGCCCGTCCAAATCACGGTATTTATAATCTTTCGACTTATCATCAAACGTATAATATCCCAAAGAAGTATTCAGCACATCAACTCCTACACTGTCCGCAAATTCCACAGCCGCCGCCCAATAGTCCTGCTCCACCAGGTGCTCCGTATATTCGTCTTCACTGCGGAGCAACCAAAAAGAAGCTTCCGGCGCCGTACCTGTCATCACATTCGGTTGATTCATACCGATACAGGAAAGAACCATCATGCCATGGCTGCTTTCCGCAAAAATATCTGCTTGCGGATTGACAAAGTCTTTCACACCCAGGATGCGGATATTCTGCATAGCGGTTATCTTGTCCGCATTGTGAAAACCGGCATCAATAACAGCAATCGTCATGCCTTGTCCCTTAAAACCGGCGGCATGCAGCTTATCACCGTTACTAAGTTTTATCTGCTCAATGGCCGGGCCATATATACTGTCAGGATATATTCTTGGCGTATTTATCACTGAATCGCGCACGGTTGCCATGGTCGGGAGACCGGCTTTCGGAGCTATCCAAACCTTTTCTGTGGCGCAGACAAAAGGCAGTGCGGCAATACGGTCTATCAATGTAGAATCGTTGCAAGAGACAGTTACAAAGTTCTCCCACTTTCCCGTAACCACGATATTCACTCCCTGCCTACGGATTTCATCAATATATTGGCGGCACACCGGAAGGTCGGTAGAGTCTACCGCCAGACGTTGTTTCTGACGACGGGCTATCGCCTTTTCCGAAAGGAACGCCTCAGGGTGTTCCAGCGAATAGCTAGTGGCAGCCTTATCTCTCAAGCTGATACGATATTTCAAAGTGTCTTGTTGTGCCGATGCACCTGTTGCAAGCAAAGCAAAGACTACAATAGCAATCAAATTCTTCATTCTTAGTTCTTCATTAATTATCATTTATACATTCCAATTCCTCTCTGAGAAGCAATAAATGAACCTCCCACTACCCTCCTGCCTATATAAAACACGGCAGACTGCCCCGGGGCAATAGCAGAAGCTTCCTCCAAAAAGTGTACTAACAGTCGCCCGTCTTCCAGGCGTTTCACTGTACAAGGGATGGGTTTACTGCGATAACGTATTCTCACCGTCAAGTCTCCACTCCCGAATACTTCCGCCTCATCTATCAGATTTTCCTGTTCCACCAACATATATTCCGTTTTCAACTGCTCCACATTGCCCAACATAACGGTATTCTTCTGCGGATTAATCTTCAACACGTATGCCGGTTTGCCAAGTGCAATCTCAAGACCTTTCCGCTGCCCGATGGTGTAGTAAGGAAATCCTTTATGTTCCCCCAACTTCACGCCCTCGGAATTGACAAACCATCCCGGACCTACTTCCTTATCAATTTCAGGAGAATATGTCTTCAGGAAATCACGATAATCCCCTTTAATAAAGCAGACCTCCATACTCTCCCCTTCCTCCGCCTTCAGCGTATAACCCTTCTCGCGGAGATACTCTCGTACTTCCAATTTAGTATAAGCCCCCAACGGAAATATACAGCGCCTCAATACATCCTGTCCCAACCTCCACAAGAAATAAGACTGGTCTTTCTTATCATCGTCTCCGGCAACAATATAAATATTATCATTCCTAGTCTCCAAGCGGGTGTAGTGTCCGGTAGCGATATACCGGCAACCCAACTTATTCGCCCATTCGGTCAGAATGCGGAATTTGAACAACGGGTTACACATCACACAAGGATTCGGTGTCCGCCCCTGCCTATATTCATCAATAAAATTCTGAACAATAACACTCCGAAAACCTTCCCTTTCATCAGCCATATAGTGTTCAATGCCCATATCTCCGGCAAGCTGGCGCGCCTCCACCGGTTCGTCTCCCCACACCCACATGGTGAGTCCCACTATCTCATAGCCTTGCTCTTTCAGCATCAAGCAAGTAGCGGTACTGTCTATACCTCCGCTCATACCAACCAATACTCGTTTTTCGGGTCTGTTCATTCCTCAGATATTCATTAAATATTCATTACTCCGGTTGCTATCCTTTCTCTGACTTCACTATTTTCTTTTCTTCTGTTTTCATTATTATATTAAAAACAATGGGCTTAATGTTCCAAAGGACTGCATCAAATTGCTTTGATTTGCAAAAATACATGATTTCGAGGAGAAGAGACAGAAAAGGTATACCTTTTTTGCATGCCTTCACATTATACAGATATATTTCCGCTAGTATTGAATGCTTCCTTTCTATGTTTTTTGAGCTAAATGGGAATTTAGTTTTCACCACGAAGGGCACTGAGTTTCACAGAAGTTTAAATCTTTCACCACGGAGGGCACAGAAGTTTTAATCTTTTCGACGCAATTATTGTCTTTTTCGGGGGAGAACTTAGCGATTTTTAGGAGAAACTTAGTGATTTTCGGGGGAAAACTTAGCAAAATCGCTTGCTTTCGGACTATTTAGACACGATTTTCATGTCCTTGATGCGAAAAATATCACTTATTTATATGCACGAAATGTCTTCTTACTATCTGTTTCCTTGCATGAAACAATGTGTTCCCTTCATTGGAACAGAGTGTTTTGTTAAGTGAAACAAGTCGTTTCAATAAGGAAAACACTTAGTTTCATAGTAGAGAACACTTAGTTTTAGCCTATTGAAACAAAGTGTTTTTACCGCATAAAACAAAGTGTTCAGCGTTGAGAACTAAACAAATAGCTTATTTACATAAATGTAAGTACAGGGATGTTTATGAAGGATGGTATGTGCGTGTGACAGCAGGATGTATGACGAAAGCATCTATCACACGTATCTATCACGGGCTATCATGCTTTGTTCCAGACGCATAGAGCACTTCCCGTGACAGCATGACGGATGTTTTTCATTTTTAAACTCTTAGTATAATGGAATTTTTCGTTTCCCTTCGGATGATGGCGCAACTAATATAAGTGCAGGGCGCATAAATGATGATTTTTCTTTCACCACAGAGGACACAGAGGTCACAGAGGTTTTAATTTTTTCGACGCGGATTGGGCGGATTATGCGGATTTTAATTTTTCAGACGCAGATGACACAGGATGACGTAGATTTTTTTCTTGAGTATCAACAGAGTAAAAAATCAACTTAATCAGCTAAATCCGCGTCGAAAAAATCAGAGACACAGCGCAGCTTTAAAATCTGCGTCATCTGCGGCATCCGCGTCTGAAAATACCCCATCCGAAGGGAAACCCTGCTCCGGCGCTACGCCGGTAAATCATCATTTATAAGGAAACGGGGGGCTTTCTTTTCAAAGCGCTCATGTTTAGTAGTGTTATCTTTCGGGATATCAAATAAAAAGAAGGCGTATCGAAATAGAATGATAGGGAAGATTTCTATTTCGACACGCCTTCGTCATATCTAAACCAACCGGATGATTACATGGGCACTATCGTAAATCCCCATTTATACTCCTGATTGGCAGGAATCAGATATTGAGGATCGGGTTTTGCACCCCAGCTGTCATATCCACCCAGACCCATCTGTTTCATATCGACACAGACCTCCACGAAATCTCTTGGCGTGATATCATTGATATGAGTTTGACGTGGCTTGATGTTTTTAGCGGTAGAGATATCATGTTTCAGTTCTTCCGCATTACGGTTGTTCCACTGGTAATCTCTATTTACGGCATTCTCGCCATCGAAGTCTTCAACCGAATTACGCAAGGCATTGAAACCAACTGTATTATCAGCATAAATAGTGAGTCCCTTACCATTTTTCTTGCCTACGGACAGCCAACGGGTATCGGTGTGATGACCGTTTTCCTGCGGGCGTACGTATGGGAAGTACATCTGTTCTGCCGTACTCTTATAAAGGTCTACAGTGACACCCGAATTTCGGTCAATATAGTTTTCTTCAGGACCACGACCGAAATAAGTAACCTGATTCATTTCTACCGGCAAGCGGAAACGGATACCGATGCGGGGAACAACCAAGTCGGAAGATGCCTTATGCATATTTTCATTCCCCGGAGTATAAGTAGCGGTTACAGCAGCTTCCGAAGCTTCTGTTTTAGCAGCTTCAAGACCTGTGGGAGTAAACGTATAATCAGCTTTCACTACGCCGGACGGATAGATACGGTAGGTCACAATGTAATAGTTTCCGGCAGGCAAAGCGTATTTAGCTGTCAACACTGCATCTTTACCATCCATCTTGACATCGGCTTCCGCCACCTTGAAGTCTTTGCTCGACTCTTTCCAGATTTGCAGACGTTTGGGACCCTGGTTACCATAGTCGTTATCGTTCGGTGCACGCCAAAAGTTAGGCTGAAGACCAAAACCATCTTTGAAGTATTCCGTACCGTTCACTTTGTAAGAAGTTACCAGACCGGTAGCCTTATTGAATACAAACCCTACTTTGGAAGAAGCTATCTCCAGCAAATCGCCCTTGTCGTTGCAAGTCAAAGAAGGTCCATTAACTTTATAAGTACGTTCCAGAGGCGTGACAGGTAAGCAGAATTGCTCTTTGGCTATCTCATACCCGGCAGGAATACCAGCCTCAGGTTCAATAGTCGTCACGGCAAACTCTATAAAATACTCTGTTCCGGGTTTAGCTTTCAGTGTCAATCCGTTGACATTTACATTCAGCGGCTTGCTTTCCTGGGGTTCAACGTCTAAAGAGACTTTTCCACCACGAATAACCTTACTGTTTTCTTTCACCTGATAAGTAATCAAATACTTCTTCAGGTTCGTAAAGTAAAAACGGTTGGTAACCGTAAATTCACCATTCATCCAGTTAGCCGGTGAAAAGGCAATGTTTTGATGTGCATATTTCACTTCGCTATAACCGGGATGCGGGGTACGATCGGGATTGACAACACCATTGCAAAGGAAGTTACCATCACTCGGCATATCCTTTCCGAAGTCACCGCCGTAGGCCCAATAAGGACGGCCGTTTTCATCTTTCACCGCAATACCCTGGTCTACCCAGTCCCAGATATATCCGCCTTGCAGATTGGGATACTTATAAATCGCTTTCCACTGGTCCCAAAGACTACCGGTGGAGTTACCCATAGCATGAGCATATTCGGACGGAACAACCGGACGGTCGCTACCGTTCTTACCAATACTTTCCAACCAACCTGCCGACGGATATTGCGGCACATACATATCGGAGTTCCACTCCCACTGCGCACGTTCGTAATTCACCGGACGGCCCATGATATCCTTATCCGCGTTCTTCAGCCACAAATAAGTCTGATAGAAATTATAACCGTTTCCGGCTTCGTTGCCCAACGACCAGAAAGTAACGGAAGGATAGTTCTTATTACGTTCAAACATATTAGTGGTGCGATATATATGAGGTTTCAGCCATTCGGGATTGTTACCCAACGAACCGCCTTTACGCAGGTCATAGTACATACCGTGACTTTCGATATTGGCCTCATCATAAACATATAAACCGTATTCATCGCAAAGTTCGTAGAAACGGCGGTCTTGCGGATAGTGACACAAACGAACCGTATTGATATTGGCGCGTTTCATCAATTCGAAGTCTTTACGCATCAAATCCTCGGTCATGTAATGTCCCGTTTCGGGGTTATGCTCGTGGATATTAACCCCTTTCAACTTCAACGGTTGCCCGTTAATCAAAAGAACAACGTAATTCTTTCCATTGGCCGATTTTTGGTCTATTTCCTTAATCTCTATCCGACGGAAACCTACATTATAAGGCACTACTTCATTGACTTTTCCACCTTCCTTGACGGTCATCACCAATTTATAGAGATTGGGAGATTCCGAAGTCCAGGTCTTTACATCCGGCAATTGCTGTTCAAAGTTCACCGTTTCCTTTTTACCCGGCTGAACGGAAACACTCTTTTCCGCCGTAGCAACAACTTTACCCGAACGGTCAACCAGTTCATAGCCAACAGTCAGACCGGCATTACCGTCCTCGCGGTTCTTCAGGTCAATGGCCAAACGGAAGATACCATTCTTATAGCTATCATCCAAAGTAGAAGTTACGCGGAAGTCGTTTATAGATGCTTTGGGTTGAGAATAGAGGAATACATCACGCTCGATACCACTCATACGCCAGAAGTCCTGGCACTCCAGATAGGAACCGGTACTCCAACGGAAAATCTTCAGAGTAAGCACGTTCTCACCCGGTTGCAGGTAACGGTTGATTAAGTATTCTGCCGGATTTTTGGAATCCTCATTGTAACCGACCTCCTTACCGTTGACATATACATAACAACCGGATTTGGCACCGGAAATATGCAGATATACATCACGTCCGTCCCAATCAGCGGGAACGGTAAAGTTTCTGCGGTAAACACCTACCGGGTTTTGTTCCGGCAATTGGGGCGGCTGCGGCTTATAAGGCATGAACTCATAGCCATGGTTGGTATAAATGGCAGTTCCGAAGCCTTGTACTTCCCAGTTTCCCGGTACTTTAATGTCATGCCAGCCGGAGGTACTAACCGAGGGATCGGTGATGTTGGCGGGCAGGTCTTTGTAACCATCTACAAAATAGAATTTCCAAGTTCCGTTCAACAATTGATAGTACGGACTGTTCTCAAACCGTCCGGTCATTGCCTGCGAGCGGTCTGCATAGGTCATAAAAGAAGTACGGGGATATTCAGTATTTACTGAGGTAGTCTGAATGTCCTTCCAGTAGGGCAATTCACTGTTTTCTGCCGATGCCTTCTGAGAGACACCCATCGTTGTCGCCACACAGAGCAGGCAACTCACTAAGCTTGCGGGAATGTCCAAAAATCTGTTTCTCATAAAAATCTATACTATTGGTTATTAGAATACTTAAACGAGCGGGATGGAACTCTTCCGTAGCCTTTCACCAGAATAGAATCCCGGGTTATCTCTACAATGGAATAAGCGTTCTGCTTCTCCGTTTCAATCATCCCTTCCTGTGTAATCATAGGAATACCCTTATAGTAACCAAATGCCCCGGCATGATGATGTCCGGAGATAACGGCCTTTACGCATGGATACCGGGATATGGTCTCCAGTATTTCCACATTATTCAAAGCCGTAAATTCGCTGAATGGATAAAAAGGATGATGTGAAAACACCAGCACGTTATTCTTATTCTTTTCACACTCTGCCAGCAGGTCGTCCAGCCACTCCATTTGTTTCCGGCTGATACCCCCGTTCCATCTGTAGCCTTGTTTTCCCCCTGTCTGTTTTATCTTATCCAGCATTTCGGTTAACTCTTGTTCTTTTTCAGTTCCATTCACATTGGCATAAGCAGCAACTTCATTGGTGTTCAGCATAACAAAAACCCAATTCCCCTTCTTGAACCAATAATATTCAGAAGGCATGTCCAATTGCCGGTAAAGCACAGCATTATCAGTTACTTCTTTATAGTCGTGATTACCCGTAATGTGATAAACCTTATTATTCAAGCGACAAAGATAAGCTTTTATTGTATTCAAATCACTATTCTTTCTATCAATTATGTCGCCCAAATTGATGGTGAACTGTACATTTTCTTCGTTGAAGCAGTTTATACAGGTATCGAGCTTCAGTAGCGCCTCTCTATAAAACCGCATATTCTCTGAAGGGCAATCCGCATATTGCGTATCGGCAAATATGCCGAATTTCAAAGTTGACATGTCATCCTGTGCCGGTGTACAACTCCACAGTAAACTTATACATATAAACAATCCAATAATATTCTTCATGATATTTTATACTATCGAGGATTTTTAGACAGAAGAACAAATAGGAAAACATAGGTTATATCATTTATTGAATATGTTCTTTCGTGCTTCTGTCTAAACAAAATGAGTCAGATTAATTCCATCCCGGATTGTTCGGTTTCAAATCCGGATTTCTCTCTATTTCAACACCCGGTACAGGCCACAACATATCTCTGTCGTTAAAGGTACGAGTCATCATTCTCTGCCCGGTTGCTCCGTATACGTCACCGGGAAGTACATCTTTGGCAATGTCCCAACGTCGGAGGTCGAACCAGCGATGCCCTTCGGCTATCAGCTCAACGGCTCTTTCATGTTTGATACGTTCGAACACTTCCGCTTTGGTAGTGGCTTTCAACCATGCCTTGCCACTATTGATGTCAGGCATATTGGTAGATGGACGCCGGCGCACTTTATTGATATATTCCACAGCGGTAGTTTGGTCGTCCAGTTCATTTTTACATTCGGCATACATCAAGTAGACATCTGCCAGGCGAATCAACGGGAAATTGATAGGAGTATCTTCTCTGTCATTGATCGCACCGTTCATATTGCCCACGGGAACGAACTTCCTGAAAATATAAGATTCTCTTCGATTGGTACCCACACGGATAAATCCGTTCTTTTCATTAGGAGTTTCATTTCGGGCAATCACAAACTCACATGTTTTAGGAGCTTCATTTACCCACCCGTCATAAGTAGTATAAGGCATAATGATTGTTTGCATCATTCGCGGGTCTCGCTGTTCATACATAGCAAGCAATTTATCCCTGTTCTCAGGATATGCTTCTATGGCTTCACCACCTTTTGTCAACGTGCATACATAGGTTTTATCTTTCACCTCATTATTGGTGGTGAAGCCGGGAATCACTTCTTCCCAATCGAAAGGACGGCCGTCTTTATATTCGTACATATCCACTAAAGTCGCGGAAGGAAGCGCAGAAGCCCAGTCACTGCCGTAAGTTGCACGGTTCCCCATATAAAAAGCGATAGGCATACCGTAATCTTTCCCTACACCACCGGAATTCTGAATAGCAAAAATCATCTCGTCACTTTGATCACCTTCTGGCGTAAACAACTTGGTATAATCATTATACAAAGAATAGTTATATCCCTTACCCGACTTGTCCAGAATGATTTCTTCGAAATCCTGCGCAGCCTTGGTATAATTCTTCATGTACAGATACACCTTTCCACGCAGGGCGTATGCCGCTCCTAATGTAGCACGTCCATATTCGGCAGCCTCCCAGTGCACAGGTAAGTTATGGGTAATGGCAAAATCCAAATCGTCCAAAATAAACTTCAACACATCTTCTTTCGAGCTTCTGCCTTTTTTCATCGTATTATAATCTTTACTCAAATCAACCGTTTCATCATACAAAGGCAGTGCTCCGTAGAAATTATACAGTTCAAAGTAGAACAGAGCACGCATAAATCTGGCTTCAGCCTGAAATTGTGTCTTCAATTCATCACTCATACTTTGAATTTCGGCTACTTTACGTATCACGAGGTTAGCTCTCATCACACCGTCAAAAAGTGATTGCCACTTATCTTCAACAAATCCCGTACGCTCATTGTACACACCTGTAATGACATCTCCGTATGCCTCGGCACCGAAACCAGTACCGATATCAGACATACTGTCAAAAGTAAATTTCAACCCGAAAGCAGCATTTACCTGCATGGCAGAGTATACGCCCATCATACCTTGTTTTGCATGCGCCTCCGATTTCCAAAAAATTCCGTCACTAACCTGGTCAACCGGATATCTATCCAGTTCATAACAACTGTTCAAGCACATAGATGCCAAAACCGCACCTACCAGCAATTTATATTTTTTCATAAGATATCAGTTTAAAATGAAAGATTAATACCAATAACAGCCTGTTTCATAGCCGGATAGTCTACACCATCCACTTCAGGATCCAAACCGTCATATTTTGTAAATGTAAAGAAGTTCTCCAAACTGCCATAAATACGGATACGTTCCACCGGCAAAGATGGGAAAGCGGCTTTTGTAAAGCTATAACCCAACTGGATATTCTTAATTTTGAGGAATGACCTGTTCTGAATCCAGAAGTCACTAATCAAAGTATTACGATTGTCATTGAACTCCAACAAACGTGGGTATTTAGCTGTACACGGCGTAATGCCTTTGTACCAACGGCCATCTGCAATAGTTTTATTCAGTTGGTAACTATGGCGTACGGAAGGACGGAAATAATTATCCAGCCAGTAAGTTTCTACACCCGTAACTCTTTGCAGAAGGACAGAAAAGTCGAAACCTTTGTAAGCACCACCCAGGTTCAAGCCGAACGTGCACTTCGGAGTAGCACCATTACCGATAATCGTACGGTCTTCGTCATTGATAACTCCATCATGGTTCAAATCCTTGTATAACAAGTCACCCATCTGAGGAGTATTCGAAGGGAACGTTTTCTTAGGTTTGCCGGTAGCAGGGTCAATCGGAGTATTATCAATCAACTGCTGTACATACGCAAGGTCGTCATCAGTCTGTACAATGCGGTCTACCACATAACCATATTGAACATTGATAGGATAACCTTCTTTAATCATATTGGCATTTGTAATGGCACTCTCATTTCCCTTGAACTTAGTAACTTTATTCTTAAGAAAAGTAACGTTTCCATTTACAAAATAAGAGAAGTCTTTAATCTTGTCCTGCCAGCCCAGACTGATTTCCACACCTTTATTCACCACTACACCCGCATTCTGTCTGGGGATGGATGCGTTACCGTTTACCAACGGAGCAGGAAGGTCAATCAAAATATCTTCCGTTTTTTTATGGAAGTATTCCAGTGTACCGGTCAGACGATTATTCAGAAAACTAAAATCCAGACCTGCATTGAAGATTTTAGTCTTTTCCCAAGTCAGGTTACCATTTGGAATAGCCAGCATTGCCAGACCGGTAGCCACATTATTATTCAGTACATAGTTGGATGCACCGTACAAGGCTTGTGCGTCGTAGTTGCCTTCAATATCCGCATTCTTACTTCTCAGCGCATTGTTACCCAGCATACCGTAAGAAGCACGCAGTTTCAAATTACTCAATGAAATCTTTTCTGCCAGCTCTTTGATGAAAGGTTCTTCACTGACTCTCCAAGCAGCAGATGCAGAAGGGAAATATCCCCAACGGTTGCCTTTCAAGAAGCGGGAAGAGCCGTCGGCACGAAGGTTGGCTTCAACCAAATATTTATCATCCCAGTTCAATTTGATACGGCCAAAGTAAGAGCGCATCACCCACTCTACCATATTACCGGAAGAAGATGCCGCACCGGCAGCGCCGTCCAATGCCCCCAACCCCGGATCAATCAAGTCTTGCTTGGTAGTCTTGAACCACTTGTAACGGTATAGTTCCTGACTGGCACCGACCATAACACTATAATCCAGTTTGGAAACCTTGTTTTGGTAAGCAGCGGTAATATCCATCAGATAATCATTCCACTTATAGTCACTATTCATATAAGAAGTCTTACCGACACCTGTAGACGTAATCGTTTCATTTTGGAAATTCCATTGTTCGATAAACACCGGTTTAGAATCACTAGTCTTATCGCGGAACATATAGTTGAATGAGCCTGTCAATGTCAATCCTTTGATAGGATTCAGAGTTCCATAGAAACGGGCTTTGACATATCTGTCCTGATTTTCACCATCTGTTTTGTACAGACGGTAAAGAGGATTGTTAGCAGCATTTTGCGGGTCATCCTCCCCATTATTCGTTGCTCCGAACCGACCATCGGAAGTACGGAATATCATACCCGGTGAAGTAGCGGCGGCATACGTAAAAATGTCTTCCATTTTGTCTGTACCCTGTTCAGTAAAGGCCACATATCCATTTAAATTAGTTCCGATTTTCAACCAAGGAGCTACATCAACATCCAAGTTGACGCGGGCTTGTGTTTTCTTATAACCGGAGTTCTCCATAACTCCCGGATTGTCCAAGAAACCAAATGAGGTGTAAAAACGTATCTTTTCCGAACCACCACTAACGGACACGCTGTGGTTATTACTTAATGACGTTTTAAACATGGCATCCATCAAATCCGTATTCGGATACTTCAGAGGGTCTTTTCCCGAGTTTTCACGCCATAAATCAATGGAAGTGGTAGAATATGTCGTGGGAAGGTTTGAATTCGTAAACCCTTCATTTATCAATTCCATATAATCGGCATAATTAGAGACCAAATCAAATGTTTTCCCTACAGACTCCCAAGAAAGATAACCATTATATTCTACTTTCACCTTACCCTCTTTACCTGCACGGGTAGTAATCAAAATAACTCCGTTGGCAGCTCTTGAACCGTAGATAGCAGCCGAAGCGGCATCTTTCAAAACAGAAAGACTTTCGATATCCTGAGGCTGTACACTGTTCAATGAACCTTCCACACCATCAATAATGACAAGCGGAGCCGAATTATTCAATGTGCCTTGACCACGAATCATAATAGAAGCAGTATTATCTCCCGGTTTATTTGAGCTGGATGTTACCTGTACACCGGCAGCCATACCCGCCAATCCCTGAGATACATCCGTTATCGGACGGCTTTCACTCAAATCAGCCATATTAATGTTGGCAACGGAACCGGTCAGGTTTACCTTCTTTTCAGAGCCATATCCCACCACAACAACCTCTTCCAACGCCTGTGCATCCTCTTTCAAAATAACCTTCAATTCCGTAAGGTCATCCGTGACTTTTACTTCTTTACTCAGATATCCTATATAAGATATTTGTATTACACTACCAGGGGCAACGTTGAGAAGCGTAAAATTACCATCAATATCGGTAATTACTCCATTGACAGTACCTTTTACAATTACATTGGCACCGATAATAGGTTCACCGAGTGAATCCACGACTTTCCCCTTGATTGTTTTCTGTTGCATGATACTCGTTACCATGTCAGCATGGGGTGATGTGAAATCATGTCCGGCCGCTCCTAATGTTCCTGTGGTAATTAAGGCTAACGATGCTCCCAATACTATTTTTTTAGAAAGAGAGCTGTAATGTTTGACATTCCTTTTCATAAGTGTGTTATAGATTAGTTATTTGTAACGCTGCAAGTTTACAGCTTTTTATTCCCCGGCATTATTGAAATTGTCCGAAGTAACCATAAAAATTATCCGTGGACATTTTTAATAGTATTCAGGAAAATTTTCATAGATAGCCTATTAGTGTAAATCGCTAATATTGCAGTACAAATCAAAACACATCTATTTATGAGAAAAATTACATCTTTATTCCTGCTGATGGTTTTATCTATCTGCTGGACTTATGCGCAACAAGCTAAATACGTATTCTACTTTATCGGCGACGGTATGGGGGTCAACCAAGTACAGGGTACGGAAATTTACCGGGCCGAGCTGGAGGGTAAAATGGGGATTACACCTTTATTATTTACACAGTTCCCTTATGCAACTGTAGCGACTACTAATTCTGCTACAAACCGGGTAACCGATTCTGCCGCCGCAGGTACGGCGCTTGCCACCGGACACAAGACGAAGAACAGTGCCATCGGGGTACTGAAAGACCAGAAGACACCTATCAGTAGCGTAGCCGTATGGGCAAAGAACAAAGGATGCCGGGTAGGAGTCACTACCAGTGTGACTGTCAATCATGCTACTCCCGGTGCTTTCTATGCGCATGCCGCCAAACGAACTCTTTATCATGAAATCGGAAAAGATTTATATAAAACCGGATTGGACTTCTATGCCGGTTCGGACTTCCGGGATGCAACAGATAAGAACGCTCCTTCCGCCGAGAACCTTTATGCAATGGCCGATAAAAACGGTTATACTATTGCACGTGGCTACAAAGATTATCTGAAAAAAAGTAAGAAAGCGGATAAAATGCTCCTTCTTCAAACGGAAGAAGCTTCTAAACGTGAATTGGCTTCTATCCCTTATGCTATCGATCGCAAGAAAGGGGATATGACCCTTCAAGATATCACGCGTTCCGCCATCAACTTTCTTTCCAAAGATTTATCAAAAGGGTTCTTCCTGATGGTGGAAGGTGGAAAAATCGACTGGGCTTGTCATAGCAACGATGCCGCCACCACTTTTCATGAGATTATAGACTTTGACGACGCCATCAAAGTAGCTTATGAGTTCTATTCACAACACCCGGATGAGACATTAATCGTTGTCACTGCCGACCACGAGACAGGTGGTTTTGTCTTGGGGACAGGTACATATAATCTGAACTTACAAGTTTTGAAAAATCAGAAAGTAAGTGAGAACGGATTTACCCGAATTGTTAATGAAATGCGAGCCAAGACGGATAACCAAGTAAGTTGGGAAGCCATCCAACAGGCCTTAAAAGAGAACTTCGGCTTCTGGGATAAAGTGCAATTGACCCAAGTACAGGAGGAACGCCTGAAAGCTGTTTATGAAAAGAGCCTGAAACACCAGGAAATGAAGCTGGAAAAGAGTGAATATGCTCAAGATGAGCCTATCGCTTCGGAAGCTAAGCGTATCATTAATGAAATAGCCATGATAGGTTGGACCAGCGGTGGACACTCAGCCGGATATGTGCCGGTATTTGCCATAGGTGCAGGAGCAGAACTGTTCCAGGGACGCATTGATAATACTGAAATACCGGTAAAGATTGCACAGGCGGCAGGGTATGAGGTTCATAACTAAATATAAGACAAATGATAATTTACCGGCGTAGCGCCGGAGCAGGGTTTCCTTTCGGATGAGATATTTTCAGACGCGGATGCCACAGATGACACAGATTTTAAAGCTGCGCTGTGTCTCTGATTTTTTCGACGCGGATTTAGCTGATTAAGCTGATTATTTACTTTGTTGCTGCTCAAGAAAAAATCCGCGTCATTCGTGTCATCTGCGTCTGAAAAATTAAAACCTCTGTGGCCTCTGTGTCCTCTGTGGTGAAAGAAAACAAAGGCCGGTTTAGAAGACTAAGCTTCTTCCGAACCGGTCTTTTTCTGATAAGTTTGCGGAGTACAACCATACTGGTTTTTAAAACAACGGCTGAAATATACCGGTGAACTAAACCCGCAACGGTCACTTACCTCCGAAATCGGCAAATCGGAATATTGACGAAGCAAAGTAGCCGCATGCTTCAAACGGAAATTAAGTACAAAATTATTAGGAGTCATACCTGTAAGCGCTTTGAACTTAGAGTATAGCAACGAGCGCCCGATACCCACCTCCTTGCACAATTCAGGTATATCGAAATCCGGATCATCAATATGTTTCTCGATAATTTGCGAAGTCTTACGTAACATTTCCTGGTCAAGCGGATTGATACTGGTCAGGTCAATCTCCGACAAAGGTTTCTTGCGAAGCTGATGTTGAATCAACAACCGGTTTCTCACCAGATTATTAGCCCTCGCCAACAGCAATTGGGCATTGAAAGGCTTACTTATATAGTCATCGGCACCACGATTATAACCTTCTATACTCTGTTCCGTATTATTAAGCGCAGTGAGCAGAATAATCGGAATATGGCACAAATCAATATTATTCTTTATTTGCAGGCACATTTCTATACCTGTCATTTCAGGCATCATGATATCCGAAATAATAAGGTTCGGTTTGTATTCATAGGCCAATGCAAGCCCCTTTTTCCCGTTATTTGCCAGATAGACTTTATAGAAAGGCTCGAAAAGTTGCTGCAATACTTGCAATAATTCCCTATTATCCTCTACCAGCAGCAATGTCCTGTCACCTTCTACCGCCGCATCCTGCAACAACCCCTCATCCGTTACAGGCACTTCATAAAGAGGAGATACCTTTTCCATTTCCTCCGGCAACATATCTTCAACCGTAATAACCTCGGGCGCATTATCCACAAACTGCACATGTTCATCATTCTGGTAAACATTCATGTTCAAAGACAAGGTGACGGTGAAAATACTGCCCTTGCCCACTTCACTCTCCACACAGATTGTTCCGTGATGTTTCTCCACTATACTTTTTGTGAGCGCCAAACCGATACCCGTTCCAGGCGACTGTACATTATCCGCCTGGTTATCTCCCTGATAGAAACGGTCGAATATATGAACCGAATCCCGGTTGGATATGCCGCTACCGGTATCGCAAACCTGTATCTTCACCCTACCATTATCCGTAGTTATCCTCATCCCTATTTCTCCTCCGTCGGGAGTATACTTAAAAGCGTTGGAAAGCAAATTAAAGAATACCTTCTCTAACTGTTTGGCATCAAACCAGCACACAATCTCCACCGGATTGCACTGAAACTCATAACTGATATTGCGTTGCCGGGCATAATCACTGAAAGAAAAGTAGATTTCTTTCAGGAACTTACCAATGTCCCGGTTTCCGATTTGCAGCGTAAAACGGTTTTGTGTAAAACGCCTGAAATCCAACAGTTCGGAAACAAGATTTGTCATTTGCTGGGCGCCCCGTTTTATCTTCAACACCTTATTATATATTTGCGGAGGAAGCAACTGGTTCTGCAACAATGTATCAACATGGCTCACTATCAGAGTCAACGGAGTACGGAACTCATGACTTACATTGGTAAAAAACACCAATTTAGCATGATTCATTTCTTCAATATGCTGCTTCTCAATACGTTCCTTCTCCAAAGATTGCGCCAGAGCGTGTTTGGCTATCCGGTTCCGTGCATAATAAGCAATGCCGGATGCAGCCGTAACCAGATAGAGCATCCATGCCCACCAGGTGGCATACCAGGGAGTGGCGATATGAATACCCAGACGAATAGGCGGTTGATCCGAAGCGTGCGACACACGTACACAAAGCGTATAGTCACCCGAATCGAGATTGGTATACCTCGCTTCCGGAATAGGAGTAAACGTCCACGCCTTATCCAATCCCTCCAACTTATATTCAAACCCCTGCTGGGCGTGCCGGTTCTGATAATCGGAATGGGCAAACCGGATAATCAGATTATTATCTTCCGGTCCCAAATCCAACTCTTTCGTGAATGGAAGTGCTTCCGTCAGGATTTCACCATCAGGAGAAGGATGTATCAACTTATTATTGACACGTAACGAGGAGAAATAAAGGGAGTTTATTTCTACCTGCGAAGTATGGAATTCGTCTTCACTGAGCAGGGTCACTCCTTTAGTATCTCCTACGTATATCTTATTGGAGGGAGAAACGTAAATTCCGCAATCCCGGATGATAGGCGCCTTCAAGTAGACCTCTTTCTGCCCCAGCCTGACGAAAACCTGTTCCACCGGATTGAACAACGTAATTCCTTTGTCTCCGGTAAGAATAAACTTGCCGCTCATAGTCCGCTTCACATTATAGCAATAGTTACCGGGCAAGGAACTATTGTCCGTGTTATAGGCGGTCACTTTCTTCGCGGTCCGGTTATAATACAGCAATCCGCTACCCAATGTACAGATATATGCACCGTCACCGATGGTCTGGATATGGGATACACTACCTTTATATCCCATATCCTGTAGTTCAATATATTCCTTTTGCGAGACGTCGGAAAGCGGAACAATCATTATTTTGTCCGATTGATTGGCATAAAAGTTCCCTTCATCATCTATATCGAAGTTTGTACAATAAACCTTCGGTTTGAAGAGGAAAGTAAATCGGTTGGTTTCCGGCTCCAACATAAAAACGCCCTCACGGGAAGAGAGATAGAGCTTGCCATTCCACATCTTCACCTGATAAATGAAATGGCGGGGTGTCCGGGTATTTCCCGACGGATGTTCCAGATAGTTATAAAAGCGTTTGCTTCGAATATCGTAACGGGACAAACCGCCCAAATGGGTTCCAATATACAAGTAGTCTTTTTCACGGTCATAGCAAATGCTCTTTATATTGTTATGTGTAATGGAATTCGGTCCGTCAGCCGTAAACTGATGCACCAGTTCCCAATTCTCATTGATACATCCCAAACCTCCCCCATCGGTACAGACCCAAAGATTGTGATGCTTATCCACCACCATTTCCCCGATATAGGAATAGTAGAGGCTGGAGAGGTTTCCGGTCTGATAATCATAGTGTACAAATCCGCTGCGGTCAGGAGTGAAATAATTCACTCCCCCATAGAAACTGCCAATCCAGATAGTCCCCTGACGGTCCCTGTATAAGGAAAAGATGGACGGGTGGTTTAAACCGCCCACATATTGCGGTATCTGAATCAATGTATAAGTCTGCCTTTGCACGTCATATTTCTGTAGTCCAACGAATGTTCCGAACCAGATATTATGCTCGTCATCTTCCACAAAAGCGCGTATCTGCGGATTTCGTATACCGGTATTTCCCGTAAGGGTATGGGGAACTTTCTGCACAACATTGTCCTTATACCGGTACAATCCCTGCATACGCGTACCAATCCACACTTCCCGGTTTGAACTCTCAAAGATGCAATACACGTCGATACCGTCCAGAAGAAACCGGGGATGCTGAAAGTCGTTCCGTGAAATGGCATACATTCCGTCCGCCATACCTATATAAATATTGGTTCCACTGACAGCGAGGGTGTTAATGGTATGGGGAGGAAGTTTCAGTTTGAAACGGGTATCATCCCGTTCGCAGTCATAAGTAAATAGAGAGTCTCTCTGAGTATACCAGATTTCATTTCTATGGGCAGCCAGGGCGGTAGTAGCGTTATCCGACGTATGTTGCTTGAATGAGGAAGAACGGATATTATAACTAAACAGGTTATTATCGGCTATGAAAAAGATATTTCCACTCTCGTCGCTCACCACAAAAGGAACATAGTTGCCTATCCAAAGGCTCTTGCCTTCCGCATCGGTTATCTCTCCCTTGACGTATGTTATTTGTTCGCCGTCGTACCTATTAATACCTTCCTGTGTTCCGAACCACATCCTTCCCAGCCCATCTTGGGTGATACCCAACACAGAAGGTTGCGACAGCCCGTGTTGCAGTCCAAGATTACGGAAATATTCGGCATTTGCCGGAAATATGGAGAACAGGAGAAGAAGCAGAAAGAGTGTTTTGTGTTTCATCAGTATTCTTTGTTTATGCTGATGCAAAAATAAGAAAAAAGAATATCGTTTGATATAAAAAAAGTGTTTATTATAAGGCACGGGCGTGTTACATTTTTCAGACGCAGATGACACAGATGACGCTGATTTTTTACTTTATTGCTTCTAAAGAAAAAAATCAGCTTAATTCCGTGTCGAAAAAGTCAAGTTGTCCGTTATACCATGATGGCTGCTATTTCGGGTATCACTTCGATGATTCCGTTTGAATCAATTGTGATAATACCCTCATCGCGCAAGGTCTTGATAATCTGCTTGTAGGTGACGTTGCCTATTCCTTTTATGTTTTTCAGTCGTCTCCATCCCCACTTTTCGGTAAACTCCAACAGTTCCTGCAGGGTTACAATCCCTTCTGAAAAGTTAAGGGTGCCATAAGCATGCAACTCAAGAATTTGGGACAAGGGGATATTCATCGGGTTGTCTATATTGAACTTCCAACAAAGCCGTTTTATCGTCCGTCCGTACTTGGAAAAGATTCTTTGCGTGTTTTCGTCCAGTTTATTAAGGATGTCGCCGTATGTCT
Organism: uncultured Bacteroides sp.; assembly: GCF_959029255.1. Classification (GTDB taxonomy): domain Bacteria; phylum Bacteroidota; class Bacteroidia; order Bacteroidales; family Bacteroidaceae; genus Bacteroides. The sequence goes on from NZ_CAUFUE010000002.1 coordinate 230,564, forward strand.
TCAGGATTTTAGCGTATGACATTCCATGACGTTCCGCCACCTGCGAGATAGGTTCGCCGTAGGAGACGGCAAGGAATATCTCCCTGAGCTTCTCATCGGTAATCAGTGCGCCGAGTTCGCCAATGACCGCATGGAAGAGCGGTTGATGCCGTTTCAGCGTCAGCAGAAGGAACAATTCATCGTCCATTTGTGAGAGAAGCCCCTCACGCTCCCCCTCCTTCCTGTGAATGATTTCTTTGAGGGCTCCTTCATTCCATGTGTCCGTTTGATGGGTATCAAGGAAGCGAATCACATCCTCTTCATCGAGCATTACTCTATCATCAACGGTGGATGAAGCAATGTAATTCAGGTTTATCCAGCATCGAAGGGTACTTTCGGGGATACCATGTTTTTCCGATACTTGTTTGATTGTGAGCCATTCAGCCATGCCGATGCCTCCTTTCTTCACTGCGACGCAATGTCTTTTTGTTTCGTTTGTTCATACCTAATCGAATATTTATGAACGCCCGCATGCTGAAGGTATCCAATAGACACAACAGACCGGACGCTGAGTTCATATTTATCCAGACAAAAGGTACAGCCAAGCACCCACAACGTTCAATAAATATGTTCACACGCCCGGTCCTACGCCGTACGCATGAAAGCAATTCATTGGAACGTTGTTCTTTGCATTAAATAAAATTGGCTGTTTTTTTGTCTGCAAAAAAGTTTCAATGCGAGTTGTATTTCTCCTCAACCCTTCAAGATGCAAATATAGAGGTTCTCACGAAAACGGCAAAAATAACAATGAGGAATTTGTGGGAGGTAAGAAAATAAGGGAGAATAAAAACCGAAAGGGAGTTTATTCCTGATATGGGATTGAACTGAATAATAAATTTCCTTTCACCACGGAGGACACAGAGGTCACAGAGGTTTTTAATCTTTTAGGCGCGAA
>NZ_CAUFUE010000003.1 GCF_959029255.1 uncultured Bacteroides sp.
AAGTATTCTTGGCAACGGTCCAAACGTTCTTTCTTGCACCAAAGTAACCTCTGGTTAATTTCAAAATTTTCTTTCTTCTTGCTTTAGAAGCAACATGATTTACTGATCTTGGCATAGTTTTACTTGTTTTTGAATGTTAGCGCCGTTACTTCACGCAACGGACTTAAAGCTAATGCATTCGGTTAATAACTTTAATAATACTTTGTACGCTTTTGATTACTTCATAGCTAAGAGTTCCTTAACCTGGCTTACATTCGTTATATCAACGATTGTAGAGTAACACAGATTTCTCTTTTGCTTTTTAGTTTTCTTAGTCAGAATGTGACTGTGAAAAGCGTGCTTTCTTTTGATTTTACCTGTTCCGGTAAGAGTAAATCTTTTTTTAGAACCGGAGTTAGTCTTCATCTTTGGCATCTTACTAATTTTTAAATTATTTAATTATATGGCAACGCACTATACCTGTGGCGTTACTCATTCTTCTTCTTTATTATTCTTCATCCTCGGACTCAGCCTGTTCAGCCTTAGGTGTATCTGCCGATTTCGGCGTAACAGTTTTTTTAGGAGCAGCAGTCTTTTTCGGAGAAAGTTGAATAGTCATTCTTTTTCCCTCCAAAATAGGCATCTGATCTACCTTAGCATATTCTTCCAAATCGTTTGCAAAACGCAGAAGCAACACCTCTCCTTGTTCTTTGAACAAAATAGAACGTCCTTTGAAGAACACGTATGCTTTTACCTTATCGCCATCTTCCAAAAATCCCTTGGCATGCTTCAATTTGAAATTGTAGTCATGGTCATCAGTCTGAGGTCCAAAACGTATTTCCTTCACATTGACCTTAACCTGCTTCGCTTTCTGTTCCTTCTGACGCTTCTTTAATTGATAAAGAAATTTAGAGTAATCAATAATACGACAAACAGGGGGCTGTGCATTTGGAGAAATCTCCACAAGATCCGCTTCGTGTTCTTCTGCCAATCTCAATGCCTGAGCTATCGAATACACTTTTGGTTCTACTTCATCGCCCACAATACGGACTTCCTTGGCGCGGATTTGTTCATTAATCCGGTATTGCGCCTTCATGCTGTCATTCTTCATTAAATAACCTTTACTTCCAGTTTGTTTCTTGTTTATTACTACCAAATTTATTCTTTATATTAAGTAAAAGCGAACTTTAGAACATCGATTATATGCTATGCTTTTACAATTGGGCACAAAGTTACCATTTATTTATCATATTCTGAACTTCTTCGTTCATTTTTTTTGCGAATTCTTCAAAATTCATGGTTCCTTTATCACCTTCACCTTGTTTACGGACAGAAACTTCTCTATTTTCAGCTTCTTTTTCGCCCACAACCAACATATAAGGAATACGTTTCATTTCATTATCACGGATTTTACGGCCAATTTTCTCATTACGTTCATCCACAATCGCACGAATATCGTATTTCTTCAAATATTGTTTTACTTCCTGAGCATAGTCATTAAACTTCTCACTGATAGGCAGAATAGCAACCTGGTCAGGAGTCAGCCACAATGGGAATTTACCGGCAGTATGCTCAATCAGTACAGCAACAAAACGTTCCATTGAACCGAACGGCGCACGGTGAATCATTACCGGACGATGCTTTTGATTATCTGCACCCGTATATTCCAATTGGAACCGTTCCGGCAAGTTATAATCCACCTGAATGGTACCTAATTGCCAACGACGACCGATAGCATCTTTTACCATAAAGTCCAGTTTAGGGCCATAGAAAGCCGCTTCACCATATTCCACCTTAGCTTTCAAGCCTTTCTCTTCACAAGCTTCAATGATAGCTTGTTCTGCTTTCTCCCAATTCTCATCACTACCAATGTATTTTTCACGGTTTACTTTATCACGCAGAGAAATCTGCGCTTCAAAATTCGTGAAATCCATAGATTTAAATACGATAGAAATGATATCCATTACGCGAAGAAACTCATCTTTTACTTGGTCAGGACGACAAAAGATATGAGCATCATCCTGCGTAAAGCTACGTACACGAGTCAAGCCATGCAATTCCCCGCTTTGTTCATAACGACAAACCGTACCGAATTCAGCCAAACGTAAAGGCAAATCCTTGTATGAACGAGGAGAATTCTTGTAAATCATACAGTGATGCGGACAGTTCATTGGCTTCAGGAAGTACTCCTCCCCTTCTTCCGGTGTATGGATAGGCTGGAAAGAATCCTTACCATATTTTGCATAATGACCGGATGTGATATACAGCAATTTGTTGCCGATTGGCGGAGTGATAACCTCCTGATAATCGTAACGGGCCTGAATACGACGTAGAAACTCCTGCAAACGCAAACGCAACGCTGCACCCTTCGGCAACCACATCGGCAGTCCCTTACCCACTGTATCGGAAAACATGAACAAGTCCATTTCTTTACCGATTTTGCGATGGTCTCGTTTCTTGGCTTCCTCCAACAATACCAGATATTCATCCAGCATTTTTTTCTTCGGGAAAGTGATACCATAGATACGAGTCATCATCTTGCGGTCTTCCTGGCCACGCCAATATGCTCCCGCTACTGAAGTCAACTTAATAGCCTTGATAGGAGCAGTAGTCTGCAAGTGCGGGCCACGACATAAGTCGGTGAATGCACCTTGCGTATAAGTAGTGATATGACCATCTTCCAATTCAGAAATCAACTCACATTTATAAGTTTCTCCACGGTCACCGAACATCTTCATGGCATCCGCTTTTGCAATATCTTTTCTTACAACAGCTTCTTTCTTCGCTACGAGTTCAGCCATTTTCTTTTCGATGACCGGCAGGTCAGCCTCTTTAATGGTAGTCTCACCCGGATCGACATCATAGTAGAAACCGTTTTCAATGGCAGGACCAATACCGAACTGAATGCCCGGATACAACTCTTGCAACGCCTCGGCCAACAAGTGAGCGCTTGTATGCCAGAAAGCATGTTTACCCTGCTCGTCTTCCCATTTATAGAGAACCACTTCAGCGTCTTCATTGATAGGGCGCCCCAAATCATAAATTTCTCCGTTTACGCCACAAGCCAGCACATCCTGTGCCAGGCGCGAACTGATGCTTTCTGCTATTTGCAGTCCTGTTACTCCTTCGTTATACTCACGAACAGAGCCGTCTGGAAATGTTATCTTTATCATAATATTACGTATATTTCAAATTCAGAACGCAAAAATAACGAATTCTTTATTGATATTCTATTTTTTAGCAAAAAAATGTTATCACTGTATATTCGTAAATCTCTTTATAATGTTATAAGCCGAAACAATACCCAATTCACCTGCCTTACTCAAATCAGAAATACCTTGCTTGTTATTACCTAGGAAGATATGCGTCAACCCACGATTGAAATAAGCTTCGGCAAAATCCGGATTCAAAGCAATCGCTTTATCATAATCAGCTAAAGCGGCACGATAGTCTTTCAACATAGACAATACATTGCCACGATTATAATAACCATAAACAAAATCAGGAGCCAATTGGATGACATGATCCAAATCATTTTTCACAATATCATAATCTATGGCGGTTACTTCCACTTTTTTAGACTCCGATGTTCCCGATACAGCACCTTCATTCATTGCGGACTCAGCCTTTTTATATTCCAACTGTTTGCAACGAACCAAAGCTCGCATAAAATAGGCCGGGAAGAAAGTATCATCCAACAAAATACTCTGCGTAAAGTCATCAATGGAGCTTGTGAAATCTTGAACCAAATAAAAATCCAATCCACGCATGAAGCGCTTCTTTGCATTTAAATCATCTGCCACGATATCCGATGTATGAGAGTCAATCAATGCAAAATGGAAACGTACCTGCTCTTCGGTCAACGGAGCTTCCATGTTCGTAATACGCAAAGGTTTCGGGAATAATTTCAAATGATTCAGTTCATCAATGTACTTATGATAATGCACCATACGTTTCACGTCGCTCAGCTTCTCATAATAAGTCAATGCATACATCGGTTCAAGTTTAATCGTCACATTCTTGTCTTGCACCCGTCCGCGATAATCACTTGTATAACGTTGGTCGGCTTCCGAATCATCCGCAATCACAATTTTGCGGTAATTCTCCATATTCTTATCAGACTTCTTACGAGTCTTTCCATTATCCGTTCCACTTTCTCCCGAATTATTATCCGCTATATCCTTTTCACCACCGGATGAAATGCCATTACGCTTATCAATCTGCATCTTCATCACCTTGAACTCATCCTGTTCGGCACCTTTACGGTCACCTATCTTCTTTCTTGCTTCGGCACGCTGATAGTACCCCGCCATAAAATTAGGATATTCATCAATTACTTTGGAGTAATCACTGATAGCCCCTCTGTAATCACCCGTCTGCGCACGCAACAAACCACGGTTAAAGGTAGCCATCATATTATCCGGCTCTATCTTCAACACGAAATCAAAGTCTTCTATCGCACGATTATCATCTCCCACTTGGGCACGAAGCAAACCACGGTTATAATGCCCCAGGAAATTATTCGGATCGATATCCAACGCCAAATCATAGTCACTCATGGCGCCTCTCAAATTATTCTGATGGAAACGAGCTAAAGCACGGTTGATATAATTTCCCGCATTCTTGGCACTCAAATGGATAGCTTGGTCTAAATCTCCTTCAGCATCTTTATACTTACCTTGTTGAAGACGTACAATGGCCCGTGCAGCCCATCCATCAGGATCATAACGATCCATATCGATAGCCTTATCAAAGTCATTCAAGGCCTGTATAGTATCATTCTGCTTCAAGTTCACCTCACCACGCATCAGGTAAGCACGCGTATATCGGGGAGCAATAGTCAGAAGCTTTCCCAAATCCTCCTTTGCAGCACCGTAATCTTCTTTTTGCATGTGACAAAGAGTAAGATTATGCCAAAGCACTACATTCTCAGGATCATACTTCAGCGCAGTTTGATAATCTTCTATCGCCCCGTCAAATTTATTCTGACGAATACGTGCCAACCCTCTAATCTGATAAGCCCCTACTACAAAAGGATTTCTTTGGATTGCCAAATCACAATCTGCTTCCGCTCCCTGGAAATCATCAAGATTGATTTTCGCCAGTCCACGAAAGAAATAAGGCTCATATAAATAGGGCTTCGCGTTAATTACCTGATTGAAGTATTGGATAGAGAGCACGTAGTCTTCAAAATACAGTGCATTCCGGGCGATAGTCATCACCCGTTCCGTATTGATTTGCGCATACAACAACGTGGGTAACAGCATAATTGCCGTTAATATCTTTTTTATCATCTTGTCTTATAAAAGCTTGTAAACGAAACAAAAGTAACGTTTATTCGTTTACATATCAGGATATACCGAAGACTTTTTATATTTTTTGAGCCTTTTATACCTTATTATATGGTTCACTTATTTTACGGTCTTCACCTTATAGGTACAATGTGCCTTACCCTTCAACATCGAATTCAACTTTCCCTTTATCATCTGCTTACGCAGAGGTGACAGATGGTCGATAAACATCTTTCCGTCCAGGTGGTCAAATTCATGTTGCATGACACGGGCCAAATATCCCTCTACGATTTCATCATGCTCTACCAAATCTTCATCCAGATACTTTACTCGTATCTTATTACCTCTTTTCACGGCTTCATGAATACCGGGTAGACTCAGGCAACCTTCCTCTATAGAAACTTCTTCACCGGAAACCTCCAGGATATGTGCATTGATGTATGCCTTACGGAAATTCTTATATTCAGGAAAATCTTCCGACAACACATCCAAGTCGATAGTTACCACACGAATCGGCAAACCAATTTGAGGAGCAGCAAGTCCCACACCATCCGCATTGTTCATGGTTTCGAACATATTCTGAATCAATTCTTTCAAATTAGGATAATCAGGCGCTATATCTTCCGCCACTTTTCTTAATACGGGTTGTCCGTACACATAAATGGGTAAAATCATTTTTTATCAATTACAAATTACTAATTATATTCACTATATTATTATAAAGAGGAGAAACGTTTATTCTCCAGATATGTTTGCAGAATAATAGTTGCGCTGATTTCATCTACCAAAGCTTTATTTTGCCGGGCTTTCTTTTTCAAACCGACTTCCAGCATAGTGCGATGCGCCAAAACAGAAGTAAAACGTTCGTCCACGTACTCCACGGGCATATCCGGCAACTTCTTCTTCAAAGACCGAACGAACGGCTCAATATTCTTCATATTTTCAGAAGCCTCGTTGTTCATTTGTTTGGGAAGTCCCACTAAAATCCGCTCCACCGGTTCCTTACCCACATAATCAAGGATAAAAGCAAGGAGTTCGTGAGTAGGCACAGTAGTCAGGCCGTTGGCAATCATCTGCAACGTATCACTGACAGCTATCCCTGTTCGTTTCCTACCGTAATCTATAGCAATTACTCTACTCATTATGAGGGTACAAAATTACGATTAATAAACCAATTTCACATTATCAATCCAAAGAGAGTTTCCCGGCGAACCTATATATGCCCCACCATGGCTGGAAGTAAATTGCAACAATAGATGCGTAGGGACATCATCAGCCGTCCCCCAAGCCACTTCCTTCACCGGAACACTTTCTCCTTTGCTATTCACAGCATAACGTTCTTCCACCTGAAGACGCATCATGTGGGGTTTATAAGCAGGATCGCCCGTAATATCACCATACATGATAGAATAAGTAGCATTATTACGCCAGTCATCCGTGGTACTATAGTAACGGACTACCATTGTACCCACACGCTTCGCATAGATATTACCATCCTTATCCTCCCAACGCTGCTGCAAGAACAAATTTACTTCAGGAAAATCCTTACCTTCCACGTCTGTGATTTTACTGAAGCCGGTAGCGCGAAGACGCTTTTCCCGGTCAGACATTTTCACTTTATAATCAAATTGGATAGCGACAGGTTTTTTTGTGAAAGGAATACCGGAATTCAGCATTTTTTGCGGATTCTTCGTACTCTTAATCGGCTCGTGTACTTCACCCAGAAACATGGAACCGGCAGCCAACACTGTTATATCGACCAATCCAAATACCTTAACACTCTCCATACGGGTATCCATACGTGCGCAAAAACCATCCCCCCGCTTCTCCGGGAATACGGACGTATTGGTTTTAGTAACACCTGCCACACGAGCCATCACATTGGAAGTCGCCCACGGAGAACCGCCCATATTCTTATAAGCCTTATTCTCAGTGATAGTAGCAGTAGGTCCTATAGCATAAACATTTTTGGTAGCACCACCAATTATTCCAGATTCTTTAATCTGACGATCAATCCACTGATCCATGTTTCCAAAAGGAATCATCTCCACTTTCTGCTGTGCCACCGCCGTTCCACCATAGAATACGACGGACAGCAAAGCCAACATACGAAGTTTCTTACAAATCATCATATTATCTCTCCTAAATCTATCAATTAAAGTTCATATTTCCACTGTTCCAATGCAAAGCTCCAGTTATCCTGGACAAGTTGCACCGTACGCTCATCGTACTTATATTTATTCTTCTTATAACCTTTCTTGCCACCTACATATTTCTCTATATCCGCACGAGCTTCCGTAAATCCCGGTATGGAAAGCGCTTTATAAATATGTTCGGTCATCCCCATTGCATCGGCCTCAAAATCCTCAAACTTCACTTCTATCAGATTACCTTCGGGAATGCTGACCTTGTCCGCCTCATACTTATGATAAAGTTTGGCGTAAATAGACAAAATATTTTTTTCCAAATCCTCTGGACTTATATCCTGAAGTTTCAACGGCTGAATAGTATTCGTAAAGAAGCTACGAGTACTTTCGAATACCGTATAAGGATTACGCATCAGATAAATGAACTTAGCATTAGGGAACATCTTAACCAGTTCTTTCACCCGCCCCGTATGAGGAGGGTTTTTACTCAAGAACTGCGTTCCATGCGTATTCCATAAAGAAATCTTAATGAGTTTGACAAAAGTTTCTTCAAAAACCTTCAGTTCGTCTTCGGTTATATCATCAAACAATAAATATTTATCCGCATACTCTTGTTGGTATTTGGGTAAAAACCAAAAGTTATAATAAGTATAAGGCATCATATTAGCCAAGGCAAACTCTTCTTCCTGAGGGAGGTCTACGGCAAGTTCCATATTATCCGTAGGACGTTTGTCCGGCATCAGCCAACTCATATTCTTCTTGAAAAAAGGTTGTCCCCACATCATTAAATGAGGAAACACCGTCTGATACGTCGTATTGTAACCGAAATGCTTATCACAAGAAAACACATTATGCACGAAAGTTGTTCCGCTACGCCAGTGACCAAGTATAAAAACAGGATCATGTTCAAGCGGTTTATCAACTAACAGTTTTTCATAACGTTTGTTCTGTAAAGGAGCCAACGTGGAAAGTAAACGGCATACAGCCTTTGTCAGACGATACTTGCTTTTATAAGCAGCCTCTATCTCACGGCCTTTTGTTATGGCATTGAATGTTTTCCAGTCAGCGCCGACCAACGTATTTATCGGAAGCTTATTAAATTCGAGTAAACCCATTTTAATTTTTTAATTTTTAATTATCACCTTGATGCCTTGATGTTCCAGTTCCTTCACTACTTTTTCAATTGCCTCATAGTGTTCAGGTGCAATACCCAGTTTCAGTAAGTCCAGCACAGGCAAATCTTCAGCCAAATGCATATCCTTGTCCTCTACCTTATCGATTATCATTCCCACCGCACTAGTATTATTGGTAATGGGGTCAATCAGGATAAATGAACCGCATGCTTTATTTTTCTGGTACGGATCAAAGAACAATTCTTTGGCGGTAGTGAGAACGACACGGGCAATTTGGTTCAACTGCATAGGAAGCGTATCCTTTGTCAATTTACCATTTTCAATGGAAAGATGTTCCATTGTGTTGACGTCCACTTTATATTTAATGTTGTCAATACGCGTACGGCTTACATTAGTAGTCTGTTTGATAAAAAACGATTTATTAATATCCATCGGTTCCTCATCCATCCATACCACCATTGCCTCAAAGTTACGATCCATCAAAGGCAGATTGTCCGGATGTACCAACATTTCCCCACGCGACACATCTATCTCATCTTCCAAAGTCAAAGTAACAGACTGCGGAGGGAAAGCATAATCCAATTCCCCATCGTATGTTACGATACTCTTCACACGGGATTTCTTACCCGAAGGCAGAGCCATAACCTCATCTCCTTTGCGGACAACGCCCGAAGCAACCTTGCCACAGAAGCCACGGAAATCAAGGTTAGGACGTAGAACATACTGCACCGGGAAACGGAAATCTTCCAGATTATGGTCATTATCGATATGCACGGTTTCCAGAAAATCCAATAAAGAAATTCCCTTATACCAGGGAGTACGGTCAGATTTCTCTACTACGTTATCCCCATCAAGTGCGGAAAGAGGAATACAGGTCACTTCCGGAATACCCAACGGAGCAATGAACTGCTTGTATTCTCCTACAATTTCATTAAAACGCTCTTCCGAAAAATCCACCAAGTCCATCTTATTCACAGCAAGCACCACATGTTTTATTCCCAGTAAAGATACAAGGAATGTATGGCGGCGTGTCTGCGTGATAACACCCGTACGGGCATCTACCAGGATGATAGCCAGATTAGCGGTAGAACCACCTGTAATCATGTTACGGGTATATTGTTCGTGCCCCGGAGTATCGGCAATAATAAACTTACGATTGTTTGTAGAGAAATAACGGTACGCCACATCAATTGTGATGCCTTGCTCACGTTCAGCTTTCAGTCCATCCAGCAACAGAGCATAGTCAATGTGGTCTCCGGCATTTCCAACACGCTTACTATCACGCTCCAACGCATCCAGTTGGTCTTCGTATAACTTTTTACTATCGAACAGTAATCGTCCGATAAGAGTGGACTTCCCGTCGTCTACCGAACCTGCCGTGAGGAATCTCAATAAGTCCTTCTGTTCATCCTTATCAAGGAAAGCCTTTATATCTAATTTATTATCCATTTTCTCAATTACAAATTACTAATTACAGATTTTAGAAATAACCTTCGCGTTTCTTTTGTTCCATGCTTGCCTCTTGGTCGAAGTCAATCACACGGGTAGTACGCTCACTTTTGGTGGTAGTCATCATTTCTTCCACAATCTTCTCGATAGTATCCGCTTCGCTCTCCACGGCACCGGTCAGCGGCCAGCATCCTAAAGTCCGGAAACGAACCATACGCATTTCTATTTTATCCCGGTATTGTTCCGGCAAACGCTCATCATCCGCCATAATCAGGTTTCCGTCTATCTCCACACATGGACGCTCCTTGGCGAAATACAACGGCACAATAGGAATATTCTCCAAACGAATATATTGCCATATATCCAGTTCAGTCCAGTTACTCAGCGGAAATACACGTATACTCTCTCCCTTGTGCACACGCGCATTATATATATCCCACAATTCCGGACGCTGATTTTTCGGATCCCACTGATGGAATTTATCCCGGAAAGAGAAAATACGTTCCTTGGCACGTGATTTCTCCTCATCACGGCGTGCGCCACCAAAAGCCGCGTCAAATTTATATTTGTCAAGAGAACGAAGCAAAGCTTGCGTTTTCATCAAGTCGGTATGCACCTTGCTACCATGAGTAAAGGGGCCTACACCGGCATGAAAAGCTTCCATATTACTTTCCACAATCAAGTTCCAGCCATATTTCTTGGCATACTCATCACGGAACTGGATCATTTCCTTGAATTTCCATTTAGAGTCGATATGCATCAACGGGAAAGGTACTTTGCCCGGAGCAAACGCTTTTTCAGCCAAACGTACCATAACCGAGGAATCCTTACCGATACTGTATAGCATCACCGGATTCTCAAATTCCGCAGCCACCTCACGGATAATATGTATGGACTCTGCTTCGAGTTCCTGCAAGTGACTAAGTTTATACTCTTCTTTCATTGTATATTATTTCTTCTGTATTTTCGGTAAAATAAGTTCCAATAGTTTATTGACGGATTCTTCCAAGCTAAGCACAGACGTATCCAGCGTCAATGCCGGATGTACAGGAGCCTCAAACGGCGCGGAAATACCCGTAAAGTTTTTAATCTCTCCCTTACGGGCTTTGGCATAGAGTCCTTTCACATCACGACGCTCGCACTCCTCGATAGGCGTACTGACATAAATTTCCAAAAAATCCTCTTGTCCTATAATATTCGCCGCCATTTCGCGTATATCATTATTAGGGCTGATAAACGCAGCGATAGTAATGACACCGGTATCTATGAACAGTTTGGAAACCTCGGCTATACGGCGGATATTCTCCACACGGTCAGCTTCAGTAAATCCCAGGTTATTATTGATTCCGCTACGGATATTGTCCCCATCGAGGATACGGCACAACAACCCGCGTTTATGCAATTCCCGTTCCAAAGCTATAGCTATCGTACTTTTACCGGAACCGCTCAATCCTGTAAACCATATCATCACACTATGCTGTTTCAGTAATATCTCTTTATCCTCCCGCGCCAGCATACGATCGAAAATCGGATATATATTATTGTTGTCTGTCATATATTCTATAACTTAATTAAAAATGCCATATTAAAGGAATAAGAAAAATCGAAATCAAGAATGTTATTATATTCAACGGTAAACCGATACGGACAAAATCCGTAAACTTATAATTACCGATACCTTGTACAATCAAATTCGTCTGATAACCGATAGGTGTGGAAAAACTAGCCGAAGCTGCCATACAAATAACCACAAAAAACGGCATCGGGCTCACTCCCAACTGCGACGAAATAGAAAGCGCCAAAGGGAATGCAAGCGCTGCCGCAGCATTATTCGTAATCAATTCAGTAAACAAATTTGTAATAATGAACATAACAGCAAGCAACACCTGAGGTCCATAATGCTCAGTCAGGCCGATGATATACTTAGCCACAATATCCGCCACGCCCGAATTCACCATCGCCCTACTGATAGCAAAAGCACAGGCAATCGTTATCAAAATATCCCAGGAAATGTATTTCGTATACTTACGGGCAGGGAAAATCTTTGTCCATGCCATAATTATAGTCGTAACGGACACAAAGAAAAACATATCCAGCTTCATCTCAGGAAATGCTTCTTTCACGGCAGGCAATTCGCCCACAGTAGCACCTGTAATCATCAAAATCAATAAAATCAGCGCAAACCACCGTTTGCCTTTACTTGCTACCGGCTCCGTATCCTTTCCATTGGCAATCATCACGAAGACAGAAGACTCTCCCCATGTCTGTATAAACGAGTCATCAGCCATCACTACCAATGTATCGCCTTCGCGGAAATATTCATTTTCAAGATTTTGGGTGTAAGTCTGGCCGTTACGTTTTATCTCCTTCACCTCGGCGCCATAATGGCGTTTAAAGTTAAACGCCCCGATTTTTTTATTGATACCCGGAAAACGAGGTCCAAGCACGGCTTCCACACGATGCAAATCACCCTGTTCTTCCGGCTCGTCATCCGGTTTCACCGCATCCTTACGAACATCCGGCAATAGTTTGGAAGAGAACAAGAAAATATAAATGATACCCGCTATCGCGATGAATATCCCGACCTTTCCCAACTCGAACATCGTAAATCCTTCATATCCTGCTTCCAGAATCATGCCATGCACCACCAGATTGGTAGAAGTGCCAATCAACGTACAGATGCCACCGAGAATTGTAACGTATGAAAGGGGAATCAGGAATTTAGTAGCGGGAAGTTTCACCGACTCTGCCCAACGTTTAATGATAGGAGCAAAAATAACGACAACCGGTGTATTATTTAAAAATGCGGAAATAAAAGAAATTACAGGCAACATCCTGAACTGCGCTTTGAATACAGTAGTTTTCCCCTGTGGAAGTAGTTTCTTGATAACCTGCCCCAATGCTCCGGATTGACGGATACCTTCACTGACAAGAAACAGCATGGCTACCGTTATCATCCCTTTATTACTGAATCCTTCCAGCATCTCTTTCGGTGTCAGAATACCTACGCAAAGGAACAACACGACTACCGAAAAAAGCACCATTCCCGGACGCATTTTATCCAGAACCAAGGCTATCACCATACCCAATAGCGCCAAAAGCACAAATGTAATCTCAAACGTCATAAGGATCGCTTTTTTGTTTTCACATGTCTAGGCTCCACGATAAACCAAGGATTCAGCAAGTCTTCCTTATTATATCGCAACGGTTCTTCCTTCCCAGCCTGATAAACTTCCATACCGGCAGCGCGTGCTATAGCATGACCTGCTGCCGTATCCCACTCCATTGTAGGAGCGAAACGCGGATACACATCCGCCTTTCCTTCCGCCACCAGGCAGATTTTAATCGAACTTCCACTGGAAATCAATTCCACATCCGAATGATATCGCTTCATCTCCTCTATGTAAACTTCCGTTTCCGGTGAAAGATGCGAACGGGAAGCAACAATCACGAACTTGTCATGTCCAACCTTATCCGGCAAACGGACAGCCGATGCCATCAATTCATCCAACGTAGCCTCTGCACGCGTTGTAATACCGGACAATTTATAAGCCCCGATTTCTTCATCCGCAAAATAAAGTTCTCTTTTCACCGGAAGGTAAATCACCCCCATCACAGGCACTGAGTTATGTACCAAAGCGATATTAACCGTAAATTCCCCGTTTCTCTTGATAAACTCCTTCGTTCCATCCAGCGGATCCACAATCCACAAAGTCTCCCACTTATGGCGTTCCACAAATGGCAAATGTTTCCCCTCCTCGCTTAATAGGGGAAAAGGAGTATCCTGCAAAATCTTTGCTATCGTCTCGTGTGCTTTTCTATCGGCAATGGTCAAAGGGGAATTATCCGCCTTTTTCTCTATCTCAAAATCAGATGCCGGGTCGTCGTAAATGGAAATAATGTCTTTTCCGGCACACAAAGCCGCATCAATTGCATTGAGTATATATTGTCGTTCCATACTATATCCAAATGTAAGACGCAAAATTAAAAACTTTTTTATCGCAAAAAGTTTCCGCTTCTTGTTTTATAACTTCTTTTAAACGAAAAAGATAAATTTTATAAGTACTTTTTACAATCACCGGAATATATACTTCATAAACATTTCCAGTGAGTTAAGAGAAAGGCAGTAACTTCCCAGTTACTGCCCTATCCTGAAAGGAGGAAAATACCCCTTTCCTATGAATTACCAAAAAGAATTCAATTAATTAATGCGATACAGCAACCAAGAACCCTGGAAATCCTGACGATTAGGATATTTAGCCTTGAAAGCATCGCGGGCATTTGCAGCAGAAGCTCTGTCTGCGTATGTGCTTACGATTACGCGATACATGGCAGCATCCGCATTAAATACGATGATAGCATTATAACCTTCTTTATCCAAGAAATTTTTCAGGTTTTCAGCATTAGCTTTCACACCGAAACTACCGCATACTACACTGTAGTCCTTCAAACCATCGGTACCGGATACTACCGTAACTTTTTCCTGACGTACCACGCCCACCGGAGCGCTTTCCACCACCTTGGCCTCTACCGGAGCAGCCACCACCGGAGCAACTTCCTCTACGGGAGCAGTAGTCTGAGGTTCAGCCAACTCTTGTTGTTTTGCCTTTTCGTATGCTTTCTTGTATGCGCTTTCACTTGATTTACAAGAAGAGAATGCCAGTACGATACATACTCCCATTCCCAATACTGCTAATTTTTTCATTTCTTCTATCATTTTTTGTTAGTAATATCTATGTCTATTCTCAAATCTATCAATACTTACGGAAAACATATTTAATGCCCTGGTAGTTCAACCGCATCTTCTTATTGGTCAGTTCCTCCACCTTGAATGTCCGTTCTCCCTCTTCTCCCCAATTAAAGAATTTCTTATAACTTGCGGAGTTTACCAGATTATTATGAGCCTCTTCATTTCCGGAGCTGTTATCCGGCCACAGCGTAATGGATATTTCGTCATCTTTCAATTTATAGTACCCATAATAACTTTCATAGTTTCCATGCTCATTCATACAATACGTCAGAAAACTTCCCTTCTGAAATCCATAGAATATGCTGTCCACTTTCTGCACCGTCCCATCAGGATATTGGTATTCACGCAATTGCCATTGACCTACCCAATCGGAACCGCCATCATTCATACAAGACACACATCCCAGTAGCACACATGCCAAAATCAGAAGTATTTTCCCGCCAAACAATCTCTTCATAGTTCACTTTTTTAATTAAGGGACAAAAGTACGCCTAAGCTCTTATCTAATCCCTCCAAATGCTGTTAAATATAATTAAAAGGAGCGAATTATAAAGACAAAAAGAGATTTGCCAAGAAGGCTTTCGTACCTTTGCCAAATATAAAACAGGGCATGAGGCCCATTTAATTAATTACATGACATTTGAAAATTTGAAACTGATAGAGCCGATATTAAGAGCTCTTCAAGAAGAGGGGTATTCCACCCCCACTCCGATACAGGAGAAATCCATACCCATATTACTTCGAGGAAAAGACTTATTAGGATGTGCCCAAACCGGGACCGGAAAAACCGCAGCATTCTCCATCCCCATCCTGCAAAAGTTGTATAAGACCGATAACCGTCAAGGAATAAAAGCGTTGATACTGACTCCCACCCGCGAATTAGCGATACAAATCGGAGAGTCATTCGAAGCATACGGCAAATATACCGGACTACGTCACGCCGTCATATTCGGCGGTGTAGGACAAAAGCCGCAAACCGATGAGCTAAAGCGAGGCATACAGATACTGATTGCAACTCCGGGACGCTTGCAAGACCTGGTCAACCAAGGTTTCATCAATTTAAAGACGCTCGACTTCTTCGTTCTCGATGAAGCGGACCGCATGTTGGATATGGGTTTTATCCACGATATCCGCCGTATTTTGAAGTTACTTCCGCCACGCAGGCAAACCCTTTTCTTTTCAGCCACCATGCCTCCCGAAATAGAAAAACTGGCCAACTCCATGTTGACCGAACCGGAAAAGGTAGAAGTAACTCCCGTATCTTCAACCGTTGATACCATATCACAATCCGTCTATTTTGTAGAAAAGAAAGAAAAGAAAGACCTATTGTTATATCTGCTCAAGAATCCGGCAATAGAATCAGTCCTGATATTTACCCGCACCAAATATGGAGCGGACAAGCTGGCGCGTATTCTCAACAAAGCAGGCATAGGTGCCGAAGCCATCCACGGCAACAAATCGCAGAACGCCCGCCAACGCGCCTTGACCGGCTTCAAAAGCCACACACTCCGCGTATTGATAGCAACGGACATTGCAGCGCGAGGCATTGATGTAGACCAACTGTCCCATGTCATCAACTACGAGCTACCCAATATTCCGGAAACATACGTTCACCGTATCGGACGTACCGGGCGTGCCGGACACGACGGTATAGCCATTTCATTCTGTGAGTCAGAAGAACTCCCGTATCTGAAAGACATTCAGAAACTGATAGGTAAAACCATTCCGGTCGTAAAAGAACACCCGTTCATCACTTCAACCGGAACAAAAGCCCAAGAAGTAAAGACGGAAGAGCTCAAGGCTAAAGCCAAAGAAAATAAAGTGTATAGAGGCAGTCGTGCAAACGGCGATTTCTGGAGAAGAAAAAAGCAGAGCCAACAAAACAAGCCCAAGAAGCAAGCCTAATTATCGTTTTTCATGGTATATAACTCTAAAAAGAAAGAGTTTTTGAACAAACTTTCAAAATATTTTGTTAGCTTTGTCATATAAACTAATTAAAAAGAAAGGAGTATTATCATGAAAGGATTAAATGTTTTAGCTGCTTTTTTGGGTGGTGCCGCAGTAGGTGCAGCCATTGGTATTTTGTTCGCTCCTGAAAAAGGCGAAGACACGCGTCATAAGATTGCAGAAATTCTTCGTAAGAAAGGCATCCGTTTGAACCACAGCGAAATGGAAAACCTGGTAGATGAGATTGCCGCAGAAATCAAAGGTGAAGTAGCCGAATAAAAAACCTACACTTCAAAAAACAGAGCCATTATGTTTGCAGACGACAAAAGCATTGAGAATATCCAGCAATTGTTTATTGAGTTTAAGAAGTATCTGGAGCTCCAGAAAAAATACACTCAATTGGAAGTCACTGAAAAGCTGACAATTCTGCTTTCCACATTAATACTCGTACTGCTTGTCGTCATTCTCGGCATGGTGGCCCTGTTTTACTTATCCTTCACCCTCGCCTACATATTAGATCCTATAGTAGGCGGCTTGATGGTAAGTTTCGCCCTGATAAGCTGTTTCCACATCTTATTGATTATCCTAATCGTCGTATTCCGTAAAAAGATTATCATCAATCCGATGACGAAATTCATCGCAGGACTATTCATTGATAGTAACAAAGATTAAAAAATCACGAATATGAATGATACTTCCAATATAGACCACATCACCTTAGAGAGCCTTCAGAAACAAAAAGCGGAAGCACGGGAAGAATTGCGTGCTCAAAAGAAGATAATGACCGACACCGCGAAGGATCTGTTCGCCCCACTTGCTCCTGCGGCAGACAGAGGCACTGCAATCATGCGGGCCTTCAACACAGGCATGGCAGTATTCGATGGAGTTATGCTTGGAATGAAGTTGATGAAGAAAATAAGAAATTCATTTCGGTAACAAAAAAAGAGGCTGAATTCTACATTTGCACATAGATTCCAGCCCCTTCCCAATGAAAAGTCCTCCTTTTTAGATAGCCATCACCTGACCACCTATTACACCCGCAATAGCACTCGCTACAGCAATGATTACCTTCAAAATCTTATCCCAAACTGATACTCGTATACTCATGGCATTTCATTTTTAATTGTTTATTCCTAATTCGATGTAAACACATCCCCCTATCCTAGCGGATTTTCATTCTGATCCTCACCGGAACCTCCACCGGAATTACCGCCATTACCGGAATCATCCTTGGCATCCGAGATACTCCCCAGCCACTTCTCAAATTCAACACCCTGCAACAACGCACGGGTAGTACCGATAGCGGCAGGACGGGTATACTCGGGAGTAAACTGACAACGTAAAGCCGTCACCTGATTAGGGTTCACATCCTCCTCCTTCTCCACACCCTTACCACGTGTACGGGCTTTCATCGTAAAAGTCCCCAAACCATCCAACCGCACCGTGCGGCTGTTCAACAAATGCATCCTCATTGTAGACATCAGGTTACGGATCACATTCTGAACGTCACCCGGAGTCAGCGAGGACTTCTCCGCTATATTCTCAGCAAGCAATTGCGTATCCACCGTTTTTCCAACTTTCTTCAAACTCAGGTGCCAAGTCTTCACACCGGCTTTTGTCGCAATCTGCGACTGTCTTCCATAATAAAATAAAGGCATAATTCTTCTCCTTCACATTTTTAATTAAACTACTTTTTAAATTCTCGTTTCGTTGACCAACGATGCAAAGGTGAGAAGATATACGGGCATAAACAAAGAAAACAGCCCGGGAAAGGCTGTTTTCTGAGAATGATTTATAAATGACTTATTTACTAGGAGTTATCAAAATAATTGCTTTTTAGAATCAAAATCAGTAGGTAGATGAACTGTACCACAACTTCCTGCTTATTATATCCCATCATTGGTTCATTCTCCAACTGTTCAGGAACATTCTTTATCATCTTTCGGCTCTGCCATGAAGAGTAGTGATCCATAGAAAAGCTTAAAATCTATACTACTTGCCATTTTTACCTCTTTTTGATTAATGGCACAGAGATATAAAATATAGGAAGAGAAAGCTAAAAAGCATTTGAGTACTTACGTCATGGTAAGTAAATTATTCAAGCATGCGCAAATTACTTTTGCTTCATCATAGTAGCACGAATGGCTACTATATAAAGAGTTTTCTTAGTAAAACGATATACTATACGATACTTTGGATGAAGTAGAAAACTATAGTATTTCATTTTTTCTGTAGAATATTGTTCATCTAATATTCCGATAGAAGGTGAATGGGATAATGTAGAAATAGTATCATAAACATCATCAACAAAATGTCGTGCCGCTGTATTGTTTACTTCATTCTCATACCATTTCGTCACTTTCTGAATAGTGTTCAGGGCTCTTTTGCGTATAACGATATTCAGTGTCCCCATTTTGCAAAAAAAGCATCCACTTCTGCCTTTGTGGCATTACCACTCAATTCTGATAACCTAAGCTCTTGAGCAAATTCCTCATCAGAATAGATGCCGGGCATTTCATCTGAATGTAGTAGTTCCAAACATTCCTGCAACTTTTCTTCATCGATAGTACTGTCGATGGAAGCAATCAGCCTATTCTTCAAACCTTGAAGAGAGGGAGTATTGTAAGCAACTGCGGGCTCTGAAACTTTCATGGGTTATCTCCTTGTTTTGATATAGCAAAGAAAGGCATTTTATCTGTAACCAACAAATGTTTTAAGAATTTTCATCAGTTCATCATTAAAGTAGGTACCACTTGATAAAGTTACGGTATTCAATACCTTCATGAATGTAATAAGCATTGATTAAAATCTTTCGCGGAGCACCAGTCGTTTAATAACAGAACAAGCATGCCAAGCCTCATGCGTTAAAGCGACTTAACAATGTCAACAAAGTTCTCCATTACATACTCAACATCTTCCTTTGTCATACGAGTGTTGAGAGGAAGAGTTATTTCATTCTCAAACAAATGGTATGCGTTTGGATAGTTCTTGATGTCAAAGCCAAGAGCCTTGTATGCCGTCATCATTGGCAATGGCTTATAGTGCACGTTAGTAGCAATACCACGCTCAGCCATCTGCTCAATTACCTTGTTAGCCTCTTCACGGGTACGCCCCTGAAGACGAACAAGATATAAATGATGAGATGAGCAATGATCCTCTGCCTTGTGGTTTAAATAAGCTACCTTATGGTCAGCATCAAGGTTCACGTTAAGGGTATCAATCTTCTTGTTCATGTACTCTACATACTCAGTACGCTTCTGGAGCATTGCAGGATAACGGTCGAACTGAACGAGCCCCAGAGCTGCCATGATGTCGGTCATGTTGCACTTGTACCAGGGACCGATAATATCGTATTCCCAAGCACCAAATTTTGTCTTTGCCAGGGCATCTTTGTTCTGACCATGAAGAGAGAACAACTGAGAGAGACGGTAAATGAACTCATTCCAAGTCTCACCCTCAATGAAAGGAACCGGACTTCCACAATATACCTGCTGACGTTCTACTTTCTCATTGCCAAAAGACAGATTCCAAGTCATCGCACCACCCTCTGCGGTAGTAAAATTTTTAACAGCATGAAAACTGAATGAAGAAAAATCTGCAATCTCACCCGCCATTTTACCATTGCGAGAGGCACCGAATGAATGGGCACAATCGTTTGAAACAACGATACGTCCCATTAACTTTTGGATATCGTTCTTTGGTGAATACTTTGCAAGAATCTCAGGACGATTCACTATCTCCTTAATCTTGTCCACATCAGCACATATACCAGCGAGATCCACAGGTACGATAACCTTTGTACGCTCAGTGATAGCTGTGGCCAACTTTTCATAGTCCATCTCCACATTATCCTTCTGTGAGTCCACCATCACGATGGTTGCCCCCACATGCTGAACAACAGAAGCAGAAGCAGTATAAGTGTATGCAGGCATAATCACCTCATCACCAGGCCCCACACCCAATACATGAAGCACCATTTCCATGGCAGCAGTAGCCGAATTCAAGCACACAGTTTTCTCGGTGTGAACATATTCTGAAATAATCTGTTCCAGTTTTTTAGTGCGAGGACCAGTTGTTATCCATCCAGAGAGGATTGCATCCCTCACTTCATTTACCTCCGCCTCCGTCATGTCTGGCGGGCTAAAAGGTACATTTTTTTTCAAATCTGTACTCATACTATAATTTTTGAATATATAATCGTTTTATCGTTCTGTTATAATCACTTTAAAAGTCTGGAAGATAAGTTTTATATCGTACCAGAAAGATGCATTCTGTACGTACTCCAAATACAATTTGATCTTCTCCTGCATAATTACATTGATGTAGTAATCTTCAGAATCCTCCGCTTTTTCCATCAGTTCGTTCTCATTGCGAAATTTGATAGAAGCAGGATCTGTAATACCAGGGCGGACATCCAATACATGCATCTGTTCCTCTGTCCAGTAATTTACATAGTGACGCACCTCAGGACGAGGGCCAACAAGACTCATTTCACCCAAAAATACATTAATCAGCTGGGGCAATTCATCCAACTTATATTTACGGATAAAATATCCAGAGCGAGTGATACGCGGGTCACGACCACCGATGGTTACAAGACTACCTTTATCTGCACCTACTCGCATTGAACGGAACTTAAAAATATGAAAATTCTTGTTGTTGCGTCCCACACGTACCTGACGGTAGAACACTGGACCTTTCGAATCCATCTTAATCCATATTGCCATCACCAGGAAAACCGGGCTCAACACTAGCAATCCACATCCGCTGGCAATAATGTCAAATAATCGTTTCATATGTCTACTTGATTTTTTTCACATAAAAAATCTTCTTCATCGCATTGCCCACCACATTCATCAGCACCCAGAATGTAGCCTGCACCGGATTCATATTCTCCGCCACACGGAACAATGGATAATGCGCCCAAATACGCTTATAGATAGGTTTTGGCGTAATCGAAACTGCACGTCTACGGTAACGAGCCAAATTTTCCTCCAACAGATAGCAAGGAGCCTTTTTCACCACCTTCAGCCACATAGCAGTATCATTATTCTTGCGTATATCTTTTACCTGAATAAGGCCAATCTTCTCTGCATCATACATCACAGCCAAGCAACCTGGCCAGCAACATGTATACATATCAAACTCTGAAACCTTTTTCTTTCCCGATACGAACACACCCAGTTCCTTACCATCCTCGCTTATCTCCGTATATTCATGGTAGGTGAACGCGTAGTTATTCTTCACCATAAACTTCAATTGGTGCTCCAGCTTCTCAGGCAACCAAAGGTCGTCCGAATCAAGGAATGCGATCCATCTACCTTTTGCACGACGAAGAGCGTTGTTGCGCGTAACGGCCGCACCCAAGTTCTTCTCGTTACGTGCATATTTAATACGAGCATCCTCAAAAACATAAGGTTCCACCACCTTATCCGTATTGTCGATAGAACAGTCGTCTTGAATCAAGAGCTCCCAGTTCTGATACGTCTGAGTCTGTATACTCTTAATAGTTTCTCCTATAAATTCGGCACAAGCCCAGGTAGGAGTGATAATAGATACCAATCCGTAGTCTTGCATAAAATATGTTTTTCTAATTTATCTTATATAAATCCATCATTTGCCGTAACCCTACACCTCATGCATATAGTAATAGTAAATATGTAATAACTGATGAACCAACTGAAAGTCTGCAGTCAGGAATACTGTCGGTGAGTTTGTAGAAGCAAATTGCTATTTGTCATCAATCGAAAAGCTGATACCATTTCTTAGCTACTGCATCACCTGAAAATTCTTTTACAGTTTCCGCAGCTTTTGAGCCCATCTTCTTTCTTTCCTCTGGGTGTTCAATCATGTAGCAGATGGCATCTGCCAGTGCCTGTTTATTCTGATTCTCAACTAGTATACCATTGATATCTGTCTTTACAATATCAGAAGGACCAGTAGGACAATCAAAGCTAACAGCTGGCAAACCTTGAGCCATAGCTTCGGCTATCACCATCCCAAATCCTTCAAAACGAGATGAAAGTACAAACATTGAGGCTTCGCGCATTGCAACTGGCACATTATCGGTTCTTCCCTTCAGTATAACTATGCCCTGCATTCCCTTTTCTTTGATGTAATTATCAATCTCGTCACGGTAGTTTCCATCACCATAGATATAGCACTTCCAATCGGGATGTTTCTCATTTACTAATGCAAAAACATCTACGAGAGTATCAAAGCCCTTTTGGTACTGAATTCTCCCCATAGCAATAGCAATCTTATTGTCCAAAGGAGAGTGATAATACTCAGGCACAACTACTGGGTTCGGGATCAAGACAGTATGTTCCAAAGCAAAGTGCTTATCATAGCACCGCTTATCCAATGAAGTCAGAACAACAACCTTCTTACATCTCTTGTATATATGAAGACGAATTTTCTTTATTAATGAACTATAATAGTCATAATATACGTGTTCTGCTACAATTACTCTGCTCATATCCACTCCGGCCAAATAGAGTACAAATACATTAGGGAACGACTGACCAATAATCACATCATAGTGGTTCTCCTTAAAGAACTTTCGTACAGTGAAAACATTACTGAACATCTTAACCATTCGCTTAAACGAGTGAGGTTTTGCATCATAGTTCTTTTCGGACAAGAACTTGATCGCACAATTATCAAAAGGATACCACAATTTTTCACCAGATTTGAATTGTGAAATAATCTCGATTTCAAAATCACTTCTATCCTTTGAAAACTGTGATATAAGGTTTGATGTCACTCTTTCAATACCTCCAGTATGAGTGATGTCATCAATAAAGAAACAAATATTCATATCATGTATTATTTAGGTTTACTACCAATAAGTAATTGTGTTAATCTATATTGGTTACAAATTATGCTTAACAACCAAGAACTAACGAATGTAGTAGAAAACAAGAAGAGTACTCCGAGATAGCAATTTGTCGTATCGAGCCAGTCTTTTATAGCGGGCGTCATCATCAAGCAAGCTACGATTATCTGATGGAAAAGGTAGATGCCCATTGAATTGTCTGATATATTCTTAACCCGCAACTTTACTCCCTCCGGAATAGCAAAGTTTGGAATTAACGTAACAACAATGATTACTAAAAAACTTGTATACTCCTTTATCACCTTATCCATAAAAAGAGATCGAGGACACAAAGCAAACAACAATGCAAGGGATCCTACCAGACTCAACCAGAATATCCAATCCTTATATGTCTCAGTCACACCTCTTCGTTGCAGGATATAGCCTAAAAGGAAAAATGGCAAGAAGTAGAATATTTTTGTTATCTCTAAGAAATTAATTTCCGCAAAGAACGGAAAAATCAAGAAACTTGCCATAACTAGACCTGTAGCCAATCGGTCATTTTTTACAGTTTCTAACAGATACCACAAACTTGGGGATAAGATAAACAAGCCAAACAACATCTGTAAAAACCACAAATGACAAATTCCATACAAAAGCGATTCTATTCCATACAAATCACTGAATATCAACAAAACGCAACCCCTTATTACAAAATAAGGAACAAGCAGTCTCAAGGCTTTATTCTTGTAAAAAAGTAGAAGACTATCATAATGCCCCTTGTGTTTCAGCACCCAGTACAAATAGCCAGATATAAATACAAATACTGGCATGTGGATACCTCCCATCAATGTAGTCAACACCTTCATAATAAGATTATAAGGGCCCTCGCCAAAAGGCCATGTGGGATTTGCGTAATAACAAGTACAATGATAGAGAACCACCATTGTCATTGCAATAACTCTATATAGTATCAGGTTGTCTGACGAGATTTGATTACAGTTTTTCATTTGATACGATTGAACAATGGTTTGATCGCATTTTCTGGCAGAAAATTCTCTGCTTTTTTTATACAATTTTCTTTTAGTCTAATTATCTTGTTGGGGTTGTTGACAATCTTATCTAGGATGTTTTCAAATTCTGAATTGGTATTAAAGTCATAACCTAATCCTGTTTCATCTTCGATAACTACATCAGAATAGCTCTTCCATTTTGCAGATATTACAGGTACACCAGCTGCATACGAATCAATGATTGTCCCCGGGATTCCCTCGGTGTAATACTGAGTAGGAAAGAGTAGAGCAAAATAACCTGAAAGAATCTCAACACTTTTATCAAAAGGAGCATTACCTTTGTAGCAGATTGAGTCATCAAAATGTTTCTTTAGTTCAGTGAACCAAGTTTCGTCCTCCCCTGGATCTACAGGACCATAGATATCAAGCAAATAAACCTTACGGCCATATTTCCTGTTCAGTTTCATCACAAGTTCAACTGCAGTACCGACACCCTTTTTCTCTGTAACCCGTGAGAAGGTGACCAACTTATATGGTTCTGAGTAAATTGTTGGCAAATCCTCCTTTTTTTCAATATCTAGAGACTTGCAGTTAGGCACCACACAAACATTATCAAATCCAAGTTTTTGCAATGCATTCATCATAGTTTGCGTTTCCACATAGATGCCAGAAAACTGATGGAGTGCTTTAATAACCTCTGTTTTTCCGGGGAGGAGATCTTGAAGCCAACCACCAATAACAGAATAATGTAACCTACGGTGGAAAATCCTATTGAGTTTTGTCAGCAGTTTAGCCAGAACCACCAATCCGTTATGTGCAGGAAGAATGACAATATCCGTACAAGTCATCATTGCCCACACTAATTGAAACATCATCAAAAATCTGCTATGCTTTGCTAACGTGTCTATTTTATAAATCTTACCATATTTTGCTTCCAAAGCATCTGCCAAGATACAGGTCTTAACCTCTTGCCCACCTTTGGGTCCCCCCCACAGACGAAATGCTCCACACACACATATTTTAGCCATAATTACTCTCTGATCTTTTGAATAGCTTTAACTATGAAAGCCAATGATTTGTAAAGAACATTTCTATATTGCTTCTCCCAACAATCTGCATATTCCTTAAATACTATATCTCCCGTTATATCATACATTGCTTGCATTTGAGCAATGTGCAAGTTATGATAAAACGGGGATGCAAATTTACCATTGAGGTCATACAGACTCCAGTATGAATTTTTGAATCGAGGAAGAACTGCTAATAGACTTTTTCGTGATTTATCAAGCTTTGCTTTATATAGTCCTCTGTCTTTAATGGCTAAAACATAATCATAAAGCCCCCACCATGCAAAAATCCATCCGTTCATTACGACTGGTTGGTTTGTGTACTCCCAGAAAACGACATCTTCACCAAAATATTCTGTAGTTCCTCCAACACGAAGGTCTGTAAGCATAAAGTCTATTGCTTTTTTTGCCGCTGCAAGGTATTTGCTATCTCCTGAATATATATACGCTCTAACCAAAACAGAGACTCCTTCTCCTTGTGCCATTGCGCCATAAGGAGCTTCTGGATAAACGTGTGAAAAATTGTCCCACCTTCCTTCATCATCCAATTTATTTAGAGTCCATTCAGCACATTGTATAAATTTATTAATATACACTTCATTATTCTCGATTAACCACAAATCATAACACCCCAAAGCATACTGAAATATAGCTACAGGAAAATGTATACTTTGTCCATCAAGTTGCTTAATCAAAGGAAGGTCGTTGTTATTAAGGAAGCTTTTGTCTATAGTTACCTTTTCGGTTAAGTCATTGTAATAGCCTCTTATTTCGTTTTTACTATACACCTTCCCGATACTCTGATTGACATGCTCAACACTTCTTCCTACGAGCATTTTTGCCCATCGTTGTATTTGTATAATATTTATTGCCATTTACTCATATAGATTTTGTCGTAACCTTCATACATCTGTTCAGCCGAGAATTGTTTCGATCTATTTCGAGCATTCTTTCCTATTTGCTCTCGAAGGATATCGTCAATAATCAATTTTTTGATTGCGGATGCAAGATCGGTTGCTGTAGGTTGTATTAAAAGACCGGAAACACCATCCTCTATCATATCAGGAACACCACCGACAAACGATGCAATAATAGGCACACCACAGCCCATTGCCTCTACGAGTGTAACAGGCATACCTTCATAAAGAGAAGGTAATATAAAACAGTCTGCCTCCTTAAGGAAAGGATATACATTACTCTGAAGGCCAGAGAACTCAATCATATCGGTTAAATCTTTTTGCTTAACTTCCAGTTTCCAGCTCTCTTCATTACCAGCACCACCGATAAGATTAATATGAATATCAATTCCGTCTCTTTTGAGAATTTCTGCAGCTTCGATTATTGCACCATGATTTTTCTGAGGATTAAATCGTCCAATATGCACAATCCTAAATGGCTTTGAAGCAACATAATCATTCTTAACAAGGCAACGGTATAAATCAGAACCATTATAAACGATAGGTGTCTGCGATTTTGTAATGTGATACTGATCCACTACAGTATTTTGAATGAGTGGACTAATACTTACAGGAACCACATTATTGAATTTATAAAACCAATAAGCCAGTTTCTTACGATATCCTTCAACCTCCTTAGATGCTATATTATGAACTGTATGAATTCGAACCTTCACTCTTGCCAAAATAGCAGCGGGAATAGCATATTGCATTACATACCTATGAGTATGTACAATGTCAATACGATAATCCTTCATCACACGATATAATTTTTGTATGACGGAAAGATCTAGTCCTTGTTTTTTTCCCAAATAGAGGATCTTAATACCTCTATCTTCCATCCTCTCTGTAATAGAAGAATGGAAGTCGAACAAACTTACAACAACTACATCATATTTACCAGAAGCCTGTAGTTGATAGCAAAGAGTCTCACACATTGTCTCTGCACCAGCAAGCCCAAATTCAGGCATTACTTGAAGGATTTTTACTTTATCCATTAGAATAATAGTTTAAAGTCTTTAATCCACTCAGACATCGAACCACAAAAGATTGATATTGCATTAAGTAGCAGGATTGCTCCGAAAAAACCGAATCTAAACACTTTATTTCGAATATTCTTCATAACAATTGGAACCATAATCATAACTGCAGGAGTGAAATATCGTACCAGTCTTCCTAACAAACTAAATGAGGTTCCAAAGAATGCCAAAATTGTTGAAAACAACAAAATAACCAACAGGAGACGATTGATGCCTTCTTCAAAAACCTTTCCTTTAAAAATGTAAACAAACGATATTAAGTAAGCAGATCTCATAAGGAAGTCTGTCATATTCGATAGACCAGACTTTGTACCAGTAATGTAATTATCATAAGAAAGACCTAAACTGTCATTTAACTGACCAAGAGATCTAAAGACGAAAACACATGCTGCTACCATTAACAGAATAGTTATTGCAAGCTTCTTTTTATCCGATATTCCGTAGAGGAAGTATATAGGGAAGAATAAAACTGATGTCATATGCATTGAAAATGCAACCAAGCCAACAAAACTGAATCTTTTCAGGTCTCTACTGATTATATATGGGTAAGCAAATAACCAAATAGCCATAGCAATATGCTGTCTCAACACAAAAAGAGACTGTGGAAATTCAGTAACCAGCAACAACAAGATAGGTACTGCATAATACGGAGAGTACCTTAAAAAGAACTTGTGATACGAAACCGCCCAAATTATTGCAATACTACAGAACAGTAGCTGATAATTATTAGATACTTCTAAACATAATTTATTAAGAATCAAATAACCATATTCACTAACAACAATCGCTTCACCCTTCAAAACTTCTGACCAAGTCAATTCTTGGGTAAATTCGAAGATTCGTAGATAAGTATCTAAATCCGGAAGGCTGTTCGGATCAACAAATGTCCTCAACACAAAGATACCACCAAATACTATCAGACAGTAAGCCTTTCTTTTAGTAGCAAATTTTCCAGGTAATCCAGAGATAATGAATGCAAGAAATATGCACCACACTAAATTCCATATAAGGATTTGCATAACTATTTCAGGCAGGAATACATTCGCACAATATTTTCAGAGTCGATTTCCAAAGAGAAACTATTTATTGCATGTTGACGAATCTGTTCTCTATTGCAGTTCTTAACATTATCAATCAAACGTTTCAAATTACATCCCTCTTCGAAGCAAATGATTGTATTATCTTCAATCATTGACTGCTCCACCCAACAAGCAGCAACTTTTGAGCTAATTACAGGAAGACCACATGCCATATATTCTGCAAGTTTTGTAGGGGAAGCCACTTGGTTCATCACAACATTATCTCTAAGTAGGAAAGCTACATCTGCAGCATTCAAATAATCCGATACCTTGTCAAATGGAGAAGACAAAGCAATTACATCATTTGACAAGTACTCCAGATTTAATTGCTTAAGCAACAGTTTGAGTGTATCTACCTCTCGTGTCAGGATTAAAAACTTACAGTCATCAACAATTTTGTGAGTATCTGCAAATATCATCAATGACTCCTCAATCTTCTGCCACTTCATCAATCCGCCTACATATACAAAAACAAAGCTATTATCCGAAATGCCTAACTGCTTTCTTATCACAGATTTCTTATCCTCTTCTAGTTTGAACATTTTTGTATTTACTCCACACTTATAAACAAATACTCGTTCCTTATTGACTGAGTATTTCTTGGCTATATGTCTCTTCATCTCCTCCGATTGGCAGATTATATAATCTGCTTTCTTCGAAGTCAATGTTTCCAAACGAGTAATATAGTTCAAACGCCATTGCACAATATTGGGATTGTTATATGTATACTCTTCAGGAAGAGCTCCATGCATATCGGCAATATACTTGCAATTCAACAAATTTTTCATTTTCATTGCCGAATAACTTGTCGAATATTCGCCAACAATCATCTCTGGCCTATGTCTTAAATATATAAACAGAATGGCAATCGAAGTCCACAAATCACAAATCCACTGAATAAAGCTTGAATTTCCTGTAAAGGGAAGGAGTGGAACGTAATATTTACGCACCACATTATCTGTAAGATTGAAACGCCAAGTTTTCTTAACTAGTTTTCTATCTCTTAACGAATAGAATTCTACCTCTATACACTTGTTTTTTGCGATATTGCAGATTTCATTGTCTATGTTTCGTATTCTCCTTATCTCACCAGAATTAGGATTTGAAGAATAATGAAAATGAATAATCATAATTACAGTAAGTCTTTATAAGTTATTGAAGTACAGAGGCACTCCAACGCTTTTATACTTTTGTTCGTCATATCTGTTTGATCTTTAGGATGCTGTATGAAGCACAACAAATCCCTGTCTTTATACATGTTAATAACGATTGGTATGCTGTATGGACTAAGGTAGAGCGAAAGCATTTTCAAATCATTATCCATCTTATAGCTTTCATCGCACGGATTGTTATCGTTGCTTCTATGATGTGTTCCGTCTGTAAGGTACTCGCAATTGTTAGTTAGCAACTGATACAATCTCTCAATAACTTTCACTACAAATGGGCGTTTCAAAGGTGTAATTGGGATCTCAAGGAATTCCCCGGCTGGATCTTCCTTACACACATCGTTGCTAAAATAGTAGATAGAAGAATCTGACATTACTCTAAAATCATAAAAGGAGTTGGTATGCTTTGCACAAAATCCTTTGCAAGGCGATGAATCAATCTTGATTCCCGCTTTTTGGAATCCTTTCTTCAGTTTGTCAAAAGGTTGTACTGCCCATCCACCTGCTCTGAAGGCAACAATCTTGTACTCTGAATCAACTTCACGTGCGATGTTTGTGAGAAGATTTGTTCCCTCCACAAACATACCTACAATCTCCTGCTCAGAAAAGCTATTGAGACTGTAGTGACGAAACTCGGAGAAGTCCCATGTACCATCGCCTTTATATTTGGCATCTACCCAATGAGGGTGGATATGCAATTCGATACGGTGGCCTCGGTAAACCATATCCTTAAGTTGATCAATGATGAGTTGATGGTCTGCTAAGGTACGTTCTGTATTCGCTTCTTTCAAATACTTTAGCATCTGCCAATCTACGAAGAAGTTACCCTTAAAGCCTACGGAATCCATTGCATCAAGCAGGAGGTTAGTAGGTTCTATCAAGGACTTCAAAACCGTCCCTGACCTATCGCCAAAGAACAGCTCGTAGTCGTATGAGAGGATGATTTTTTTCTTCTGAAACATAAACTTATCTGTTACCTGTAAGAATAGGCATTATAGGCTTAAACAATTTATTTAATACGTAGTAATAAACTGTAGATATTCCATATGAGTATTAAAATTCTCCCCATTCACACAACTAGCAAACCTTACAGGCGTACAGTGGTTAATGATGACCAACAGCAACAGAAATGGGCGCAAGTTGGATATAACTGTCAATTTGCTTGAGTTCATTATTGTTTGTGTTTTCAGAATTTCTTTTTAATAATAACTATTACTTCTTTCAATGATTCATTTGTCGTTATTATTGATAGACCTATATAGCATACAAAAAACACAAATCCTCCAACAAAGAATTGTATGTACATATTATCAAAGCTATAGACAGGAATTGAAGCAACGAGTACCCCTATGATACCCAATACCAAGCTAGGGGTAAAGTCTTTTATCTGTTCCCAGATAGATACTCCGATTAGTTTTTTTGTATATACAGAGTTTAGCACCATAGCCAATAGTCCGTAGCTTGCCTTACCAACACAAAGGCCTATTAGTCCAAAAGGCACAGATACTATAAGAATCAGGAAGGCAGTAACCTTTTTGATCACCTCCAGTTTGAGAGCTAGATCTGCTCTACCTTTAACATAAATCAGATTGCGGTTTATGCAGCTAATATGTTCTAACAAAAAACCACAGCAAAGAATTTGCATAAGCACAATGATATCTGCCCATTTTTCTGTAAGAAGAATCAGCACCAAAGGTTTTGCAAGAACGAGCAGGACAAACAACAAGGGCATTATTATATAGCTGGACAAAGATATATATTTGCGATAAACAGAAACCAATTGGCGTTCATCGCTTATTTTGCTCATGATTGGAAATGTGACACGCGAAAAAACCTCAATACAAGTGTATGCTGGCATCGAAGTAAACTGTTCGGCACGTGAGTAATAACCCAACTGAACTGGAGTGCAGAATTTTCCGATTATTATAGGATAGAGATTGGCGTAAATTCTATCAATGATACTGGCTACCATTAAGCGCATACCGAATGGAAACAAACGGCGAAATGATGATACATCGAAAAAGCATACAGGTTTCCATCTCTGAGTGATAGTATACATACCGGTCATCATAACTGCAGAAGTTAAATATTGTCCTACCAGAGCCCATACTCCGAACCCCTTATAAGCAAGTATAATACCTACTGCACCTGAGAATAATGCTGAAATGACAGTGACCTTAGCAATAGCCTTAAAATTGACATCAACAGTCATTCGCACTTTATGTATAGCAGAGAATGAAAATATAATGATTCCCAGAGTCTGAACCCTCAGATATAATGTAACATCGTTATTGTAAAACGACGATATATAAGGAGCCGCAAAGAACAAAATAAGGTAACAGCATACAGACAGCAAAACATTGAACGTGAATATTGTCGAATAATCACGTTCAGTCTTATTTTTGTCCTGAATCAGTGTTGTAGCAAAGCCTCCGTCTATGAATACCTGCGATATTGTGATGAACACAAAGATGATGGCAACGACGCCATAATCCTTAGGCATAAGAAGGCGGGCCATTATGACACTAATTACAAATTGGGTCACCTTTGTTGATGCAGACTCTACGAAGGACCATATTACTCCCTTTACAGATTTGCTTTTAAGATCTTCTGCCATATCAAGTTAGCATCTTCCTACTTTTATAATTTGTTCCCAAAAGTTACTTTCTTTACAAAACTCTATAGGAATACTCCTGAAATTGCGTTCGTAAAGCGGTGTCTGATAAACGTTAGGATCAGCATGCGCATTTTTCTTTGGCGTCATAAAATCCTCACCATAGAGAGTCTTCAAGATTTCTACTGAATTACATGGAATTTTAATTTTCTTATTTCTGAACTTCCAAGTCATAGTTGAAGTTTCATAGGGCACAACAACATCCTTTGCTCTAAAGAGATTCATATTACTTGAAAACAACCAGTCATATCCCGTAATAGCCAATGGGAGAAAAATGTGCGATTGTGACTCTGCATTTATATATGAGAAATAAATATCACATGTTAACCCTTTGAACTTCATAGGCAGTTGGCATCCTTTAAAATCAGAAGCAACAAAGATATTACTGAACTCAAATCCGTGTTTTTTCAAAGAAATCAGAAGATTATCTGACAAGCTTCTGATATCAAGCGTCATATCAATATCATCATCATGAGGGATAAAATCATTATTTCTGTATATTCCTAACAAAGTACCAAACATAGGAACAAAATTGATGCTAAGTTCGCTAGCTACATCGTAATAAGCTTGTAATGCTTCATCACCAATGTCCTGTAGTAATGCACACGCCTTTTTTATTTTTCTCTCTTTTTTTATCTTATCTATTCCAGTAAATTCTAAAATGGAATGAATAAATGTTTTTGCAATCATATCAATTATTACTTTACTATGATGTTATACAGTAGGCGT
This sequence comes from uncultured Bacteroides sp., assembly GCF_959029255.1. Taxonomy (GTDB): domain Bacteria; phylum Bacteroidota; class Bacteroidia; order Bacteroidales; family Bacteroidaceae; genus Bacteroides. The sequence goes on from NZ_CAUFUE010000003.1 coordinate 33,238, forward strand.
ACAGAATTTTTGTCAAGCACAATAGGATTATTCTTAAGCCTTGTTGTGTTTATTGAGTTTGTCAGTATTTGTATTGAAGCATTGCGTTCGTTATCAACTGGATTTACTAATACTAATTTTGACAACATGTCCTTAAATTTACTTATTGCTTCTTGTGTTGTATCACAATTCATTGCCTTAGCTATATCATTGAATATACAAATAAGATGTTCTGTTCCTCTTGTATCTACACAATAGTTCTTGTGATACAAATTATCAAGCATATATTTCCATATAACAGGTAAACACACTGCTACTGCATGCCCATGAGGGAATCCATAAAGAGAAGTAATCTTGTAGCTCATGGCATGGGCAGCTGTGGTTTGAGTGATGTTGATGGCGCGACCGCTGTAGTTAGCTCCCAACATGATATTGGCAGCTGCCTGATCATCGTTCTCAAAGATATACTTCTCCCAGTTCTGTATGATGAGTTCAATCGTCTTCCGACTGTACTCATAACTTTCTTCAGTCGAGTTGACTGACCACCAAGATTCGATACCTTGGCAGAGGGCATCCATCATAGTGCACTTCTTCTGATACTGAGGAAGCGACTTCAGAACAGATGGCTCCAAAAAGGCGTAATTTGGTAGAATGCCATCGTTTGTGACGGTCTGCTTTGCTCCCTCGTAATACATAACAGCATTGTGTGTGCTTTCACTACCGGTTCCCGCAGTGGTTGGAATGGCGATAAAAGGAATTTTAGCGCCATCAATTTCTACACGTATATTCACCAAAGGAGGAATGATTGCGTCATTTCCCTCTTTGGCCAATACTGCAAGTTTGATACATTTTGCCACATCTATCGGACTACCGCCTCCGATAGCCAGAATACCATCGCAAGCCTCTGATTTGAATAGTTCAATGCCTTTACTTATCTGTTCATACAATGGATTAGGCGTAAATTCGGTGAAATAAATCCTCTCGATATCCAGCGACTTAATCATATCCTTGAAATTGAGCGATTGATAAGAATGAGAACCGGTAACAATGAATAACTTCTTGCTACCACTCTCATTCAATATCAGAGGCAATTTATTGATTCCCTGAATGATATTCTGCTGCATAACTTAGTTCAGTTACTTCTGAAGAAAGGCCATAAGAGCCTCTTTGTTTTGAATAGGAGTCGTAGTAGGACGGCCGAGATCCTTGCGGTTGCCCTTCTTGACACAAACCTGCAGGAGCACCGGACCTTCTGCATTCTTTATTTCAGCAAGTTTTGCTTCAAGTTCCTCCATGGCCTCTACCGAATAGGTTACCACATAACCCACTGCCTTAGCAACGGCACAAAGGTCAATCTTGAGACCAACAGTAGGCTGGCCACCTACAGAGTCGTGTGCACCATTATTGAACACTATATGCACATAGTTTTTACACTTCATACTAGCAGTAATGGCCATATTACCCATGTGCATGATGCTAGCACCATCGCCATCAAAGCAATATACTCTACGTTCAGGTTTCTGGAGTGCGATACCGAGAGCAATCTGTGAAGCATGACCCATAGAACCTACAGTGAGGAAATCACGCTCATGACTCTGGTTCCATGCGGTACGTGCCTCAAAAAGCTCGCGAGAAATCATACCGGTGGTCGATACGATGCAAGCGTTATCCTCGATGCTCGAAGTTACCTTCCGTATTGCTTCCTCACGAGACATGGTGAGGTCGTTCACCTCAATGTCCTGAAGTTTGTAGGCATCGAAGGTATCCTTCTCGATAACAAGCGCATAGCACTCGTTGGTAACCTTCATAAAGTCGACAGCAACCTTGATCTGCTTTGCAGCACTCTCTTCGTCCTTAGGCAGGATAGCATAGTTAATGCCCATAGTGTTTAACAGACCGGTAGTCACCTTACCTTGCTTTATATGCTGAGGCTCATCATGTACACCGGGGCGACCTCTCCAACCGATAACGAGCAGTACAGGGATATTGTATACCTCCTTATCGGTAAGCGAAGCTAACGGATTGATTATGTTACCCTCACCGGAATTCTGCATATAAACTACAGGTACCTTGCCTGTTGCCAAATGATAGCCAGCAGCAATACCCATAGCACCACCTTCGTTAGCAGCAATAATGTTCTGCTCAGCAGGAAGATTGTCGGTAATGTAGGCACAGATATTTTTGAGCAGTGAGTCAGGAACACCAGCATAGAAATCTATATCGTGTTCCTTAAGCGTATTTACAAAAAATTCAGGTCTTACCATAATCTTTGATTAGTTCTTGGTTCCAGGGATAAGTTCGAGAATCTCCTTGATAGGCATGCAGTACTCAGCAACAGCCTCCTTCGAACGAGAGTGCATAAGGATAGACTTGGCGCAGTTCATCATTGCAGGATAAGAAGCACGAAGCATATGGTTAGCATAGATTACTACATTGATACCCCAAGATGCGAGTTCCTCTTCGGTAAACTGGTTGTAAGTGGTAGGTACTACTACAATAGGTACATCGGCATACTTAGTACGGAACTGATGGCAAAACTCTTTGATGTCCTCACCGGTCTTCTCCTTCGAGTGAATCATGATACCGTCAACACCAGCCTCAACATAGGCAAAACAACGCTTGATAGCATCAGAAATAGGCTTGCCAGCAATGAGCGACTCACAACGAGCGATAATCATGAAGTCGTCGGTTATCTGAGCGTTCTTACCAGCCTTGATCTTAGCACAAAAGCCTTCGATGGTATCTTGAGTTTGAACGGCATCTGTACCGAAGAGCGAATTCTGCTTCAGGCCCACCTTATCCTCGATGATAACTGCGGATACGCCAAGACGCTCAAGAGTACGTACGGTAAATACGAAGTGCTCGAGTTTGCCTCCGGTATCACCATCATAGATGAAAGGCTTGGTAGTTACCTCAAGAGCATCGTTCAGGCCGTGGAGACGAGTAGTCAAATCAACAGCCTCGATATCAGGCTTTCCCTTAGAAGTAGAATCAGTGAGCGAAGAAGCCCACATACCATCGAACTCACGCCTTACGTTATTCACCTCTACGCAAGTATTCTCAGCGATCAAACCTGTAAGACCAGAGTGCGACTCAAGTATGCGCACAACAGGCTTAGCAGCAATGAGACGACGGAGACGTTTCATACGAACCTCAGGAGTAGTACCGATTTCCTTCAGATGCTGGTTAAGCATAGAGCTGGAGATACCCTGGGTGTAAGGAATGTCGATTACCTTACCACCCCACTGCGAGATGCAGTCTATAACGCGCTGGCGAGTTTTCTGCTGAACCCCCTGTTTCCAATCATCGCCATGGAGTACGTAATCAGGACGTACCTTTTCAAGGTTAGGAACGTAATCAAGAGTAGTTTGAGGTATTACCTCATCAACACCCTTGAGATTAGCAACGATCTCACTTCTCTGCTCGTAAGTGAGGTAAGGCAGACGTTTATAGCTAGCGATAGCCTCATCAGTAAGTACACCTACCACCACGCGACCAAGTTTCATTGCCTCGTGAATGATGTTCAAATGACCTGTATGAATGATGTCAGCAGACATACCAACATAGACTGTTTTTTTTTTGTCCATAATATTTATTATTGTAAGTACTCTATTTAGGACACACCCCTTAATTAAGGCACTTTGAAGTGTCCTAATTAAAGGGTATGTTAAATAATAAGTTTTGAAATTAACATTGCCTCATTGCCAAAGTGATTTGGTTGTTACTATTGAATTACACCTCATAACGGTCAGTGTCTTTGTCTGCGAGCACATCGGCTATGCGGCGACAGGCTTGACCATCACCATAGGGGTTGACAGCATGCGACATCTGCTTGTAGGCAGTTGCATCATCAAGGAGGGTGCTGACTTCACCCACGATCTTGTCATAATCGGTGCCGACAAGGTGAACGGTGCCCGAGGCAAGAGCCTCGGGACGTTCGGTGGTGTCACGCATAACAAGAACAGGTTTGCCAAGCCCCGGGGCTTCTTCCTGAATTCCACCCGAGTCGGTAAGGACAATAGTAGCTTTAGCCATTAGATGTACGAACTCGAGGTACTGCAAGGGCTCAATGAAGAAGAAGTTAGGACGGGTGAGATCTTCACCAAACACCTCGTGAATTGGCTTACGCACATTTGGGTTGAGGTGCATTGGATATACAAAGTCTACCTCTGGATACTTCTCACTGAGGTCCTTCATGGCGGTGACCATGCGGATGAAGCCGTCGCCGAAATTCTCACGTCGATGGCCGGTGATGAGGACGAGTTTCTTACTGCCATCGAGACGGGTGACGTCATAACCGGCATTAAGCAGTACTTGGTTCTGCTCCTGAGCAAGAGTGACATCGGTGTTGAGTTTGTCAACGACCATGTGAAGGGCATCGATCACGGTGTTACCGGTGACATAGATATTGCCGTGGGCTTTCTCCTCCTGCAGATTCTTCTCGGAGAGCGGGGTCGGTGAGAAGTTATAGGTAGCAATGCGTCCGGTAATTTGGCGGTTCATCTCCTCGGGCCACGGGCTGTAGATATTGTGCGTACGAAGCCCTGCCTCAACGTGCCCCACGGGAATCTGTGCATAGAAAGCGGCCAAGGCTGCAGCGGTGGAGGTAGTAGTATCGCCATGAACAAGGACTACATCGGGGCGGCACACTTTGAACACGTCGCACATACCAGTGAGGATGCGTGAGGTGATGTCGGTAAGATTCTGACCTTGCTTCATGATGTTGAGGTCGTAGTCGGGACGAACGTCAAAAATAGTGAGTACTTGGTCGAGCATTTCGCGATGCTGACCGGTGACGCACACGATGGTTTCAAACTCAGTGTGGCGCTTCTGGAATTCCTTGACCAAGGGACACATCTTGATGGCTTCCGGTCGGGTTCCGAAGACTAGCATAATTTTTTTTGCCATATTAATAAGCAGTGTTATCTAGTACTAATTGTGTTGGAGTATTCAGTAAAAATTCAATTATGAGTATACTCCAATAATTTTTAATCTCTGCGGAAAACGTCACGTGTGTATACCTTATCCTCTACGTCCTTGAGACAGTCGTCAAAGCGGTTGGCGATGATTGCATTCGACTGAGCCTTGAACCGGACGAGGTCATTGACTACCTTGCTTCCGAAAAAGAGTTCGCCATCGGAAAGGGTGGGTTCGTAGATAATGACGTTAGCGCCTTTGGCTTTCACACGTTTCATGATGCCTTGAATAGCACTCTGGCGGAAATTGTCTGAATTCGACTTCATGGTAAGGCGGAAGATGCCGATGGTAGCAGGTTCCTTCGAACCGTCGTACTGGTTGTTCTCGCTATAACCATACCAACCTGCCTTGCGGAGTACGGCATCGGCAATATAGTCCTTACGTGTCCTGTTACTCTCCACGATAGCGGACATCATATTCTGAGGCACGTCTTGATAGTTGGCTAGGAGTTGTTTGGTGTCCTTTGGCAGACAATAACCGCCATACCCGAAACTGGGGTTGTTGTAGTGTGTACCGATGCGTGGGTCAAGACCGATACCATTAATGATGGCGGCAGAGTCAAGACCTTTGACCTCGCTATAAGTGTCCAACTCATTGAAGTAGGATACGCGAAGGGCAAGGTAAGTGTTGGCAAAGAGTTTTACGGCTTCCGCTTCTTTCAAACCCATATAGAGTACAGGAATATTCTTGGTATCCTTGTATTGTTCCATAATGGGATTCTCGGTAGAAGGACCTTCTGCTCCTTCCACAAGGAGTTGGGCAAAGGTCTTGGCGGCCTCCTTCATGTGGTTGCCTTGAATCTGACGGATAGCTTCATTCTCCTCTTCCCATTCTGCTCCCATCATTTTGGGATAGCCTACAATGATACGGCTTGGATGGAGATTATCGTAAAGAGCCTTACTCTCACGAAGGAACTCAGGAGAGAAGAGAAGTCGGAACTCACGACGTTTACCGTCCGCTAATGGTTCCATCTGTGCAAACTTCTGTGCATACTTCACATACAATGAACGGCAGTAGCCCACAGGGATGGTTGACTTGATAACCATAGTTGTCCCAGGATTCACACTCAGTACAAGGTCGATGACATCCTCAATGTGGTGGGTATCGAAGAAGTTTTTCACAGGGTCATAGTTGGTGGGAGCAGCAATCACTACAAAATCGGCATTTTTATATGCTGATGCACCATCGAGCGTGGCAGTAAGGTTCAATTGTTTCTCAGTAAAGAACTTCTCAATATACTCGTCTTGAATAGGACTGATACGATTATTAATCTTCCCAACCTTCTCTGGAATTACATCTACTGCGACTACTTCATGGTGTTGCGAAAGCAACGTAGCCATGCTTAGACCAACATAGCCAGTGCCAGCTACGGCAATTTTCAATTCTTGGTATTCTCTCATCTTTCTCTATTTTTCAATATTCTTTTCTCCTCAACGTCCCTGCCAGGAAATCAAGGTTGTCCTGTATCAGTTGTTTGCCATGTCGATAACCATGGTTGGAGTTAAGAGCGAAGCTGGGTATAAGACGATTATCAATGCTTAATGGATGAACCCACCGGGAACTTTGTCAAGATTGACAATGAGTATATGAGATTTGAACTTCTCAAGGTCGTACATTGGGTTATGGGAGCTTGACCTACCCGGTACAGTTCATGATGATACAGAGCTTGCCTTCCTCTAAGAAAAAACTTATTTGTCATTTTTTGCTATTCGTCAACATATTCCCAAGGATAAGGATTATCCACCACATTCTGGAACTCCTCGATAGCTTCCTGTTGTTCGGGAGTGAGCGATTCCTCATCCCAACCGGCAATGATTTCGCGGGCTTCATCAGCCAAAAGTTCATCATAAACCTCACCATAGCAGGCGGTAAGAAGGCGAAGTTTCAACAGTGAAGCGGGAAGGGCTTCGAGGATATCCCAACAACGGTTCAGGACTTCCTGAACATGTTCCTGCTTTTCACCGTGGTCGATGAAGGAAGCGTTATAGCCCATCAGGAGGGCAAGACAGACATTGGCCTGCTCTTCGACGGTGGAACCTTGGACTCCGGAATTATATAAAGAGGTGGTCAGGCGGTAGACTTCACCGTTGCGGCGGGAAAGGTCATCGCTGTAGACGGGGCTGCCGTCCATACCCAAATACATCAGGTCGTGCGCGGCACGCTGAAGGGTAAATGTTTCGTCAAAAAGGGACATACTATTTTGATTTATGATTTTTGATTTATGATTTATCGGCTGCTGCTATACGGCAGACTACTATTTATTCGATGACTTCAATAAGGTCGGGATGGATGGTGGCCATGGCAACGACGATGACACCTTGTATCTCAACCACCACACGACGGTCGCGCGCGCCTTTCACTTTCAGGAAGATTCCTTCCTGACCCTCAAAATCACCACCGGTGATGCGCACCTTCGTACCCTTGGAAAGGTTCAGTTCTTCGGGCTGGAAGTACAGGAGGTGGTCGTTGTAAGTACCCGCCACGGCGATGAAACGTTGCATCTGGATGTCGGGGACAATAATTTTTTGACCGCTACGGGTGTCGGTGATATATTGCAGGTAAGTGACCTTGGACTTGACAAGCTTCAATTCAGAAGGACGGGCGTGAACAAATATCAAGTTGTGGATGACCGGGACAAGGACACGAACCTTCTTACCTTTCTTAAGGGTTACCTTATATTGCATGGGGACGAAACAGTCCAGATGCTCCTTTTCGAGCAAGCGTACGGCGTCGGGTTCACGGCGGTAGGTGGCACGCATGGCATACCAGATTTCGGTTTCTTTATCCGGTTCCATTTATACGATTTTGTATGGCTTGGTTCTGAAAAGGGTGTTCTCCCGGGGCTTTGACACTCTCGCAGAAGCTTGAGTTTCAATCATTTGCGGACACTTTATGTAAAATACGGCAAGCTTTGAGCCCCTCTTGCCAACGGATTTCTTGTAGTTGCACATTACCGCATGGGTAAATTACTGTAAACAAACGGGTTAGAACGGAAAAACGTTTTTTAATCGTTCATTTAAAAAACGTCAGGATATTTATACAAAAAATGATGCGAAAATCAAATAAAGAAATGGGAATCGGAAAGAATAATTTCAGGTACGTATAATCCTGTATATCAGTTCTTTTTATAGGTAAATTAATAGCGATAAAAATATTTTTATTAAACATTTTGCACAGGTCAAAAATACCCCGTATCTTTGCGGACATTAAATGAACGTTTAAAAAACACCTCCACTTTTTACCCCCATCAATCTATATTACAACGACTTACAACCTTTTTCAAATAAAACACACCTCATTGTATTGCATATCTCGACCATTAGTGGTAATTTCGTTATTCATGACACTTTATCCAACGATAAATACAGGCATAAAAGATTTAAATTATGGACAATAATAACAGACAAACAGTAAGTAAAAAAAACCACTGTAAGTAAGAATAACAAGAGTAATCGAACTGTTAAACAAAAAGTTAACGCAAAAACGGGACCAACACCGGGAGGACGTATCACAGGCGTTTACGGAGACCGCAGAGGGATAGAGAGGGAATACCTCATCTCGTTTTTGAAAGGGGACATGGGAGTGGATCCAAGCTATGGAACGGCGACATTATGCAGATTCCTAACAGAATTGGGTATCCTGAAAGCCAAGAACGGAAAACCGTTGTCATACAACACCATAAAGCAGGATATCACGGAAATCAAGAAGGAACTACTGCATGAAACTTTCGATAAAAAATCAAAGAGAAACAATAAAAAGAAATAACAAATACAACCTATAAAACTGCCGGTAAATATCGGTGGACAATCTGTCACGAAAGGCCCGTATCTTTGCACCACTGTTGCAGGGATTGAGTCACACCTAGAAAAGATGCCGCTTCGTCTAAAACGAAACGGTATCTTTTTTATATCCTGACACACAGCTATTAAGCAAGTATCAGGCAGCTTTTAAACAAGTATCAGACACCTGTTAAACGTCTATTAAACAAGTATTAATTAACCGATTTATAAACAACTAAAAATTAAGAAAATGACAATGAGTAAAAAGAACGCTTCACTTCACGAGGCAAAGAGAAAACTATGGAAAATACGTATCATGATGGAAAGGGGATACACGGAGAACTGTGCGGAATGGATGGCACAGAGGGTGGAAGAACTGGTGGACTACATGCAATACGGGTGCGCGTTGGTGGCATACCACAAGCAGGACGGCACGTTCAAGCTGGTGAAGGCGACGTTGTTGCCTTACAGGGATATGTTCAGAAAGGAATATGACATACTGAAGGTGACGGGAACGGTGGTGTACTGGGACATAGACTTGCAGGCGTGGAGAAGTTTCCTGCTGGAAAACTTCCTGGAGTGGAGACCGGTAGTCGGCTAAAAAATGAAGAATGAAGAATGAAGAATTAAAAGTTAAAAGTTAAAGGAAATGGCGATGAATTATGGGGGAATCATGTATTTCCCGTTGAATGTGAATTTCTTTGAGGACGGACCAATCGAGTTGGTGGAAGCCAAATACGGGCTGGCGGGAGAAGCGGCGGTGATGAAGCTGCTGTGCAAGATGTACAAGGAAAAGGGATATTACCTGTTGTGGGGGGAAGAGCAATGCACGCTCTTCTCACACAAGACGGGGATTGGGGAAAACTGCATGGAGGGTATCATAAATATCCTGTTGGAAAAAGGATTCTTTGACAGGAAATGTTATGAGGAGCAGCATGTACTTACTTCGGCAGGGATACAGAAGATATGGATGGAGGCTACCAAGCGGAGGAAAAGGGAGACGGAAGCCCTACCCTATTTGCTGGTGGAAAAAAAGAATGATGGTAGAGGGGAAGATAATAACGGTAAAACCGGAGAGAACGGCAACCAAGCCGGAGAAAACAATAAGCCGACCGGAGGGGACAATAACCGGGGAAAAGAGAACGGATGCGCGCAAAATCAGGGAAATTGCATGCAGCCTGCAAACAATTATCCTGAAAATGCAGACAATTTCCAACAAAGTAAAGTAAAGCAAAGTAAAATAAATGAAAGCATAGCAGTTAAGGAGGAAGGAAGTCCTGCCGGGAGCTCTTTCCTGACGCCGCCGGGATATGCGTACAACAAGCAGACGCATAACTATGACGGGCTGATGTTCACTTTGCAGCAGATGCGCATCAACAATCCGGATGAGGTCAATGCGATTCTCAGGCTGTCAGATTACGGAAGGCTGAGGGGCTATGTATGGCAGGTGATACACTCCACAAGATGGGGCGAAGTGATTTCAAAGGGAAAATATCTGGTGTCGGCGCTGGTGAAGGAAAGGAAGAAAACGGGAAGCTAATACCGTTAGCCGGAGGAAGTTAACATCGTTGAAGGAAGGAAGTTAACTTAATAAATACTACGATGTTAACTAAGTAAATGTAATGAAGTTAACTAAGCATAAAGTACTTAGTTAACTTCATTTTCACAAAGATGTTAACTTATTGTATGAACTTAAAAGCTTATACGTAAGTCTCAAGTAATTTGACACTGCCACCTTCCGGTACAATCGTCACTTCCTGAATGGCAGCAGGCAACAGCACTGTTTCACCGGCACGCAATGTGATTTCATTCTGGCTGTCATCGGTCAATCGGCACGCACCTTCCACGCAGATAAAAATTACAAAGGAATCCAGTTCGGAATAGTCACAAGTAATTTCTTCCGTCATATCATAAATAGAAGTTGTGAAGTAAGGACTCGCTACCATTTCCACAGGTTCATTCTGCTCATGGTCATATTCAGTACGGAAATCATCTTGTACATCAGTAAAATTAATGGCATCGATGGCCTGGCTGGTATGCAACTCACGGGACTTGCCATCTTTATCCTTACGGTTATAATCAAAAATACGATAAGTGATATCCGAGGTTTGTTGAATTTCCGCAACAAATGCACCGGCGCCTATACCATGCACACGACCTGCCGGAACATAAAACACATCACCCGGCTGGATAGCACAAGTTTGAAGCACTTCCGCGAAAGTTCCATTATAGACCCTTTCCTTATATTCTTTCGGAGTAATCTGTTCGGCAAAACCGGAAATCAGTTTGGCGCCTTTGTCCGCAGCAATGACATACCACATTTCATTTTTGCCAAAACTGTTATGACGCTTCTTTGCCAACTCATCACCCGGATGCACCTGAATGGACAAGTCCAATTTAGCATCAATAAACTTTATCAACAGAGGAAACTTGCTGCCAAAACGTGCGTAATTGGCTTCACCTACCAGCTCTTCCTTGTATTTCCGAACCATTTCAGGCAAAGTCAATCCCTTGTCCGAACCATTGGCTACGACAGATTCACTACCTTCTACTGCTGAAACTTCCCAACTCTCACCTACATTCGGCAAGCTTTCATTCAAGTGTTTGAATGGGATAATCTTGTCGCCCCCCCAAAGCGTTTGCTTCAAAATGGGCTCAAATTTTAGAGGATACATTCGTTGTTTTTAATTAGTACAATTCAATATTGATATAATACTTTTTTAGATTAACGCGACAAACATACAAAAAATATCAATTTGTCTTCTCTTTGCTAAACGCTAAACTTTCCTAAAATGTTCTTCACATTTCCTCTCAATTACTTGGGGGAACAAAAGAATTTCTTTTTATTTGCAAGAAATTTAAATAATACCATGTTATGATAAACACTACTCCAACAGAAAGTAATTTGTCCGGGCTGGACAAAAAAGACTTTCAAAAGGATATAAATAACAAAAAGACAGATTTGTTTATCCTTAAAAACGCCCAGGGAATGGAAGTGGCAGTTACCAATTACGGTTGTGCAATCCTTTCAATTATGGTACCCGACAAAAACGGAAAATACGCCAATGTCATTCTGGGACACGACAGTATAGACCATGTAATCAACAGTCCCGAACCTTTCCTGAACACTACCATCGGACGCTACGGCAACCGAATCGCCAAAGGAAAATTCACTTTATACGGCGAGGAACACCAACTGACAATCAATAACGGTCCTAATTCACTGCATGGCGGCCCTACTGGTTTTCATGCCCGCGTTTGGGATGCTACGCAACCCGACCAGTCAACCGTTATTTTCAACTATACTTCCGCCGATGGCGAAGAAGGTTTCCCCGGTAATCTGGAAGTGGAAATGACTTACCGACTGGAAGACGAGACCAACGCTCTGGTTATAGAATACCGGGCTACTACGGACAAAGCGACTGTTGTCAATCTGACTAATCACGGTTTTTTCAATCTTGCAGGTATTGCAAACCCCTCTCCTACCGTCCTGAATAATATCGTTACTATCAACGCTGATTTTTACGTACCCATTGACGAAGTGTCTGTCCCTACCGGAGAAATCTTGAAGGTGGAAGGTACTCCGATGGACTTCCGCACACCGCATACAATCGGTGAGCGTATCGATGATAAATTCCAGCAACTGGTGAACGGAGCCGGATATGACCATTGTTATGTACTGAACAAGACGGAATGCGGCGAACTGAATCTTGCAGCGACCTGCACTGAACCCGTCAGTGGCCGGACAATGGAAGTCTACACCACAGAAAACGGGGTACAACTCTATACCGGAAACTGGTTAGGCGGTTTTGCCGGTGCACACGGAGCTACGTTCCCTGCAAGAAGCGCAGTATGTTTCGAAGCCCAATGTTTCCCCGATACCCCGAACAAAGCTCACTTCCCCTCGGCAGTGTTGCTTCCGGGCGATGAATACCAACAGGTAACCATCTATAAGTTTGGTGTGGAGAAATAAATAAAACACAGAAAATTAATAATTTAATATCTACAAAAACATGAGTCAACAAAAAAAACAATGGGGAGCTATCATTATCATGATTGCACTCTTCGCTATGATTGCTTTCGTTACTAACCTCTGCTCGCCTATGGCAGTAATCGTAAAGAACGATTTCGGTGCAAGTAACGTATTATCCCAAATTGGTAACTACGGAAACTTTATCGCTTATCTTGTCATGGGTATTCCCGCCGGTATGCTCATCGCCAAGTTCGGCTATAAGAAGACTGCCCTTATCGGTCTTTTCGTGGGAATCATTGGTATTCTTGTTCAGTGGTCTAGCGGGCATGTAGGTAAAGAGAGCGCTTTCGTTGTTTATCTTATCGGTGCTTTCATCAGCGGTTTCACAATGTGTATCCTTAACTGCGTAGTTAACCCTATGCTGAACCTCCTTGGCGGTGGTGGAAATAAAGGAAACCAGCTTATCCAAATCGGTGGTGTATTCAACAGTAGCGCTGCCGTAGCAGTATATATCATCATGGGTGCCTTGATTGGCGATGCCGCTAAAGCACATATCGCTGATGCCACACCTGCATTGATGATTGCACTTGCAATCTTCATCATCGGTTTCATCGTAATCTTCTTTACTAAAATTGAAGAACCCGAACAAGCTCCGGTTGATACCACACTCATCAAGGGTGCCATGAAATATCGTCATTTCGTTCTGGGTATCATTGCCATCTTCCTGTATATGGGAGTTGAGGTAGGAACTCCGACTTATATTCTTCAATACCTTTCTTCAGCACCTGATGCCGCAACTCCAGGCTTGGGCATGGATGCCAGCATTGTAGGACTTATCGTAGCCGTTTATTGGTTAATGATGCTTGTAGGCCGCTTGGTGGGTGGTACCATCGCCGGTAAAATTTCAAGTAGAAAGATGATTACGGTCGTTGCCAGCGCCAGCCTTATACTCGTTGGATTCGGTATGTTTGCACCTACAGATATCACAATCAATGTTCCGGGTATCGACTGGGGTAAATTAGAGCTTATCTGGGCTGAGGTTCCTGTAGGAATATTCGCTTTCTTGCTGGTTGGCCTCTGTACCAGCGTAATGTGGGGTGGTATATTCAACATGGCAGTTGAAGGTCTTGGTAAGTACACAGCCATTGCCAGCGGTATCTTTATGACAATGGTATTCGGCTGCGCAGTTATGGTAGCTATTCAAGGTTGGTTGGCTGACCTTACCGACTACATGACGAGTTACTGGGTAGTTCTCTTCTGTGCAGGCTACATCCTGTTCTACGCTTTGGTAGGTTCAAAGATTGATAATTCTAAAAAATAATCAAGAATATAAATTATTCACCTTAAATATATAAGTATCATGGATATAGAATACGTAAGAAGCCGTTTCATCAAGCATTTTGACGGAACAACGGGAGCTGTATATGCTTCTCCGGGTCGCATCAACCTTATCGGTGAACACACTGACTATAACGGTGGTTTTGTATTCCCCGGAGCAATCGACAAAGGCATGATTGCAGAAATTAAACCTAATGGCACAAACACAGTAAAAGCTTATTCCATCGACTTGAAAGACTACGTGGAATTTGGCCTGAACGAAGAGGACGCCCCCCGTGCCAGTTGGGCAAGATATATTTTCGGTGTATGCCGCGAAATGATTAAGCGTGGTGTAGAAGTGAAAGGTTTCAATACCGCTTTTGCAGGCGATGTGCCTCTGGGAGCCGGTATGTCTTCTTCCGCCGCACTGGAAAGTACATACGCATACGCCATAAATGACCTGTTCGGCGAGAACAAGATTGACAAATTCGAGTTGGCGAAAGTGGGACAAGCTACTGAACATAACTATTGTGGCGTGAACTGCGGTATCATGGACCAGTTTGCATCCGTATTCGGAAAGCAAGGCAGCCTGATCCGTCTGGATTGCCGTTCACTGGAATACCAGTACTTCCCGTTCGATCCGAAAGGCTACCGTCTGGTATTGGTAGATTCCGTTGTAAAACATGAATTGGCTTCTTCAGCCTACAACAAACGCCGTCAAAGCTGCGAAGCTGCGGTTGCCGCCATACAGAAAAAACATCCTCACGTAGAATTCTTGCGCGACTGCACCATGGAAATGCTGGAAGAAGCTAAAGCCGACATCAGCGCGGAAGATTACATGCGTGCGGAATATGTAATCGAAGAAATCCAGCGTGTGCTTGATGTTTGCGACGCTTTGGAAAGAGGAGATTACGAAACCGTAGGCCAGAAGATGTACGATACCCATCACGGCATGAGCAAGTTGTATGAAGTGAGCTGCGAAGAACTCGACTTCCTGAACGACCTTGCCTTTGACTGCGGCGTAACCGGTTCACGCGTAATGGGTGGCGGTTTCGGTGGTTGTACCATCAACTTGGTGAAAGACGAACTCTACAGCACATTCATTGAAAGAGCTAAAGACGAATTTAAGAAGAAATTCGGCAGAAGCCCGAAAATTTATGATGTAGTAATCAGCGACGGTGCACGCAGATTAGAATAAGCCTCCACTCTTTATTCATAAACAAAAAGGCGTTTTTCTCGTTATAGAAAGGCGCCTTTTTATATGCCTTACAGAAGGAAAAAAGGGAAGATGTAACACACAGTAAAAAAGATGTTACTAAAAAGACACTTTATTCTTAATGAGATTTACGTATAAAGAATTATCTTTGCCATGCGAAAGTTCCAATGAGAATATATTAAACGATTAAAGATATGAATGACAACAAACTTATGAACCGTGCAGCGGACAATATCCGTATTCTAGCTGCTTCAATGGTTGAGAAAGCCAACTCCGGACACCCCGGCGGTGCCATGGGTGGTGCTGACTTTGTGAACGTACTCTTCTCAGAGTTCATGGTATATGATCCCGAAAATCCGGCATGGGAAGGCCGCGACCGTTTCTTCCTCGACCCGGGGCACATGTCACCGATGCTTTATTCTACATTAGCGCTGACCGGCAAGTTCACACTGGATGAGTTGAAGGAATTCCGCCAATGGGGAAGCCCTACGCCGGGACATCCCGAACGTGACATCATGCGCGGCATTGAAAATACTTCCGGCCCGCTCGGTCAGGGACATACTTTTGCTGTGGGAGCTGCCATTGCTGCCAAGTTTATGAAAGCCCGCTTCAACGAAGTAATGAATCAGACAATTTACGCTTATATATCCGACGGTGGCATCCAGGAAGAAATTTCACAAGGTGCTGGACGCGTTGCCGGCGCACTGGGACTGGATAACCTCATCATGTTCTATGATGCCAATGATATCCAGCTTTCTACCGAGACGAAAGACGTGACTATTGAAGATACCGCTAAGAAATATGAAGCTTGGGGCTGGAAAGTCATTACGATTAACGGTAATGACCCCGATGCTATCCGTGGCGCACTCAACGAAGCCAAAGCAGAAAACGAACGTCCGACTTTAATTATCGGCCACACCGTAATGGGTAAAGGTGCCCGCAAAGCAGACGGAAGCAGCTACGAGGCCAACTGTGCCACTCACGGCGCTCCTTTGGGCGGCGACGCTTACATCAATACCATCAAGAATCTGGGTGGTGATCCTACGAATCCATTCGTTATCTTCCCCGAAGTAGCTGAGTTGTATGCCAAACGTGCTGCCGAACTGAAGAAGATTATAGCTGAAAAGTATGCCGTAAAAGCCGCATGGGCAAAAGCCAATCCTGAAGCGGCTGCCAAACTGGAATTATACTTCTCCGGTAAAGCTCCGAAAGTGGACTGGGCTGCCATCGAACAAAAAGCCAATGTCGCTACGCGTGCCGCATCCGCTACCGTACTCGGCGCCCTTGCCGAACAAGTGGGAAACATGGTGGTGGCTTCTGCCGACCTTTCCAATTCAGACAAAACAGATGGTTTCCTGAAGAAGACCCACGCTTTCAAGAAAGGTGATTTCAGCGGCGCTTTCTTCCAAGCCGGCGTTTCCGAACTTACGATGGCTTGCTGCTGCATCGGTATGTCACTCCACGGCGGTATCATTCCTGCCTGCGGAACATTCTTCGTATTCTCCGACTACATGAAACCTGCCGTACGTATGGCTGCCTTGATGGAAGTGCCCATCAAATTCATCTGGACACACGACGCTTTCCGCGTAGGTGAAGATGGTCCTACCCATGAGCCGGTAGAACAGGAAGCTCAAATCCGCCTGATGGAAAAATTAAAGAACCACAAGGGACATAACTCAATGCTGGTACTTCGCCCGGCTGATGCAGAAGAAACTACCGTAGCATGGAAACTTGCCATGGAAAACATGGCTACTCCTACCGCACTGATTTTCTCTCGCCAGAATATTGTCAATCTGCCTGCCGGTAATGATTACGAACAAGCAGCGAAGGGGGCTTACATTGTAGCCGGTTCGGATGAAAATCCGGACGTAGTTCTTGTTGCGTCAGGTTCAGAGGTAGCGACATTGGTTGCCGGTACTGAACTATTGCGCAAGGATGGCATAAAGGTACGTATCGTATCCGCTCCGTCCGAAGGATTATTCCGCAGCCAGGCTCCGGGTTATCAGGAAACGGTCATTCCTGTGGGTGCCAAGGTATTCGGCCTGACAGCCGGTCTGCCCGTAACATTGGAAGGTCTTGTAGGTGCAAACGGTAAGGTTTGGGGACTGGAATCATTCGGTTTTTCTGCTCCTTACAAAGTATTGGACGAGAAGCTGGGCTTCACAGCCGATAATGTATACAAGCAAGTAAAAGCAATGCTATAAATAATTATTCAATGTAATAATGTGCTGATGTGCTAATCAACTGCTTCATAATTAAGTCGCATGATAATTAGCATATTGGCACATTAGCGCATTAACACATTAATCATTATGAAAACTATTGGAATCTGTTCCGATCATGCAGGATTTGAGTTAAAGGAGTATGTTCGCGGCTGGCTGCAAGCCAAAGGTTGGGAATATAAGGATTTCGGCACATACTCTACCGAGAGTTGCGACTATCCTGATTTCGCTCATCCCCTGGCATTGGCTGTTGAAGCCGGAGAATGTTACCCGGGAATTGCCATTTGCGGAAGTGGCGAAGGTATCAGTATGACACTCAACAAGCATCAGGGAATTCGTGCGGCACTTTGCTGGACAGCCGCCATCGCCCACTTGGCACGTCAACACAATGATGCCAATGTGCTAGTGATGCCCGGACGTTTCATCAGTACGGAAGAAGCAGATATGATTATGACTGAATTCTTCAGTACTCAATTTGAGGGTGGACGCCATCAAAAGAGAATTGATAAAATACCCGTAAAAGAATAATTCGACTGCAACAGAGTTACTAAAAAGACTGAAAATATAGTCTGAACAGGTTTTATTATAGGTGTTGCCGGGGAAATATTTTTCAGGCGCGGATTACACGGATTTCGCGGATTAAAGGCTGCGTTATATAATTCATAAAATAAAAAATCCGTGAAATCCGCGCCTGAAACTTTTGATTACAATATATTGAAATGGTCTTTTAGAATTTGAATACCATCAATTATTACACCTTTTCAATCAAAAACTCATCCCTTTGATTGAAAGCCTTTCCGTACTTTTGCTGTCGTTATCTAATCACCATTTAAAAACATAAAAGAAAAACGCATGAAGAAAGTACTAGGCATTCTCTCCCTACTTTTATCGGTGACTATGGCTACAGCCAATCCGATAGACTTCGACAAAGCTTTCAAGGAAAGCGCGAAAATCGAAAAACGAATCAAGAAAACATCTTTTCCCAACCGTACCTATCTCATTACCGACTTCGGTGCAAAAGCCGATGCCCCGGACACTCCATGTCACGAGGCTATCAATCAGGCGATAGTTACCTGTAGTTTGAACGGAGGGGGAACGGTTATCGTACCCAAAGGTACTTTCCATACCGGCCCCATCACCTTGAAAAGCAATGTGAACTTCCATGTGGAAGAAGGTGCCGTGCTGAAATTCTCTACTGACCAGAGCCTTTACTTCCCCGCCGTCATCACGCGCTGGGAAGGTGTGGACTGTTACAATGCCCATCCTTTGATTTATGCTTACGGAGAAACCAATATAGCAATTACCGGCAAAGGTTGCATCGACGGGCAAGGTTCCAACGAAACTTGGTGGGCAATGTGCGGCGCTCCCCGATATGGCTGGAAGGAAGGAATGGTTGCCCAACGTAACGGTGGGCGTGAACGCCTGCTGATGTATGGCGAAACCTCCACTCCGACCTATAAACGCGTCATGAAGCCTGAAGACGGCATGCGGCCGCAGCTTATCAACCTTTACTCTTGCAACACGGTGTTGATAGAAGATGTTACTTTGTTGAACTCACCGTTCTGGGTTATCCACCCATTGTTCTGCGAAAGCCTTATCGTACGCGGCGTACACGTATTCAACCGTGGACCTAACGGTGACGGTTGTGACCCCGAATCTTGCAAGAACGTACTGATAGAGAACTGTACATTCGATACGGGAGACGATTGCATCGCCATTAAATCGGGACGCAACCAGGATGGACGTAAATGGAATATTCCGAGCGAAAATATCATCGTACGCAATTGCTTTATGAAGAACGGGCATGGCGGTGTTGTAATCGGCAGTGAAATTTCCGGCGGTTATCGTAACCTGTTTGTTGAAAACTGCCGCATGGACAGTCCCGACTTAGACCGTGTCATTCGCATCAAGACCAGTACTTGCCGAGGCGGACTGATTGAAAACGTATTCGTGCGTAATGTCACCGTTGGTCAGTGCCGCGAAGCCGTGCTGCGCATCAACCTTCAATATGAAAACCGTGAGAAGTGCAATCGTGGCTTCACGCCCACCGTACGTAATGTGCATCTGAAGAATGTGACTTGCGAAAAGAGCAAGTTCGGTGTGCTTATCATCGGATTGGAGGATGACGAACATGTATACAATGTAAGTGTTGAGGATTCTCACTTCAACAACGTGGCGAAAGACGGAAATCAAATAAATGGCGCGAAAGACATTACGTTTAAGAATCTATATATAAACGGCAAACCTGTAAAGTAAGATAACCACATATTTATATAACTCAGCCCGGAGTCTTTACATTGTGACAAAAAGCGATGAAGATTCCGGGCTTTTTATTCCCCCTATTTTCTTATTTTTAGCAGATAAGATGATTAATGTCTTTAAATAAAAACTATCTTTGTGGTTCAATAATCCGGAACTCAGAATGATATGGAGCAACTGAATACCATAAAAGAGCTTATCAATCAGGGAAATGTAGAGCAAGCTATCCTCCAGCTTGACGAAATATTGCAAACCGATTTTCCCGAAAAGGACGAGGCTTATTATCTCCGTGGAAATGCTTACCGCAAGCAGGGCGATTGGCAGCAGGCGCTGAATAACTATCGCTATGCCATGGACATCAATCCCGACAGTCCCGCCCGGCAAGCCTACAACATGGCAATGGATATTCTGAACTTCTTCAATAAGGATATGTACAATCAATAAAATAAAAGAACGTAAATTATGGCAAAAATCAAAGGAGCAATCGTAGTGGACACCGAGCGTTGCAAAGGCTGCAACCTATGTGTCGTGGCTTGTCCGCTCAATGTAATAGCCCTCACCAAAGAGGTGAACGTGAAAGGGTATAACTATGCCCATCAGATATTGGAAGACACTTGCAACGGATGTAGCTCTTGCGCTACAGTATGTCCGGACGGATGTATCTCGGTTTATAAAGTAAAAGTAGAATAAATTAGAAGAATATGGCAGAAGAAGTTGTATTAATGAAAGGGAACGAAGCCATTGCCCACGCAGCCATCCGCTGCGGTGCCGATGGATACTTCGGTTATCCTATTACTCCCCAATCAGAAGTATTGGAAACTCTTGCCGAACTGAAACCGTGGGAGACAACCGGCATGGTAGTGCTCCAGGCAGAAAGTGAAGTGGCAGCAATTAATATGGTATACGGTGGTGCCGGAAGCGGAAAAATGGTGATGACCTCATCATCCAGTCCCGGTGTGAGCCTGAAGCAGGAAGGTATCTCATACATTGCCGGTGCCGAACTGCCTTGTCTGATTGTAAACGTGATGCGTGGAGGTCCCGGCTTGGGAACCATTCAACCCAGTCAGGCTGACTACTTCCAAACGGTGAAAGGTGGAGGTCATGGCGACTATCGCCTTATCGCCCTTGCTCCCGCTTCCGTACAGGAAATGGCGGATTTCGTAGGCCTTGGCTTTGAACTTGCTTTCAAGTACCGTAACCCGGCTATCATCCTTGCCGATGGCGTTATAGGACAGATGATGGAGAAAGTAGTCCTTCCCGCACAGAAACCGCGCCGCACGGATGCCGAGGTTATCGAACAATGCCCGTGGGCCACTACCGGCAGAACCAATGGACGTAAACCCAATATCATCACTTCCCTGGAACTGAAACCGGAGGAAATGGAGAAGAACAACATCCGCTTCCAAGCTAAGTACAAAGAAATCGAAGAAAATGAGGTACGCTTTGAGGAAATTCATTGCGAAGATGCCGAATACCTGATTGTAGCCTTCGGCTCTATGGCACGTATCGGACAAAAAGCAATGGAGCTGGCTCGCGAAGAAGGTATCAAAGTAGGTATGCTTCGCCCCATCACCCTGTGGCCTTTCCCCAAGAAAGCCATTGCCGCATACGCCGACAAGGTAAAAGGTATGCTGGTTACCGAGTTGAACGCCGGACAGATGATTGAAGATGTCCGTCTTGCAGTGAACGGCAAAGTAAAGGTGGAACACTTCGGACGTCTCGGTGGTATCGTGCCCGATCCGGATGAAATTGTTGTTGCATTGAAAGAAAAACTAATCTGATGTACGATTTGACGATGTACGATTTACGATTAAAGTTACCTTTCGTAAATCAGTATATTCATCAATCGTAAATCGTAAATAATTAAATCGTAAATAAAACGATGAATCCTGATAAAATAAGAACCGTACTAAACATTCTCTTCATGATACTTGCCTTGGCAGCTATCATCGTTTATTTCGCGGCAAGAGACGACTTCAAACTGTTTATCTACGTTTGCGGCGCAGCGATATTCGTTAAGTTGATGGAGTTTTTCATACGGTTCACCAACAGGTAGGTTTGAGTTTGTAAGTTCTTAAGTTTTTGAGTTTGTAAGTTGCCAAGCCAACTAAGCCCCAAAACCTATAAGCAGAAGCTTAAGAACTCAAAAACTCAAAACTTAAGAACTTAAGGACCCAAGAACTTAAGAACTTAAAAACTCAAAAACTTAAAAACTTAAACTTATGGTAAAAGAAGATATTATCAAACCTGAGAATCTGGTTGCTAAGAAACCGACTCTGATGAACGATAATCCCATGCATTACTGCCCGGGATGCAGCCACGGTGTGGTTCACAAACTGATTGCCGAAGTAATCGAAGAAATGGGACTGGAAGATAAAGCGGTAGGTATCTCTCCCGTGGGATGTGCCGTATTTATCTACAACTACATAGATATTGACTGGCAGGAAGCCGCTCACGGACGTGCACCTGCTCTTGCCACCGCCATCAAGCGTCTTTGGCCTGACCGTTTGGTATTTACTTACCAGGGCGACGGTGACTTGGCTTGTATCGGTACTGCCGAAACAATCCACGCGCTGAATCGCGGTGAGAATATAACCATTGTCTTCATCAACAATGCCATTTATGGTATGACGGGTGGGCAGATGGCGCCGACTACCCTCGTAGGCATGAAGACTTCTACAAGCCCATACGGACGTGATGTGCATCTGCATGGTTATCCGTTGAAGATAGCTGATATTGCCGCCCAACTGGAAGGTACGGCTTACGTCACCCGCCAGAGTGTGGAAACTGTCCCTGCTATCCGCAAGGCAAAGAAAGCGATACGCAAAGCATTCGAGAATTCAATGGCAGGCAAAGGTTCCAACCTCGTAGAAATTGTTTCTACTTGTAATTCCGGCTGGAAGATGTCTCCTGAAAAATCTAACAAATGGATGGAAGAGAATATGTTCCCGTTCTATCCGCTGGGTGACTTGAAAGATAAGTAATGATGCTAAAAACAGAAGAACAATGAAAGAAGAAATCATTATAGCAGGCTTCGGTGGACAAGGTGTATTGTCCATGGGAAAGATTTTGGCATATTCCGGATTGATGGAAGGCAAAGAGGTGACTTGGATGCCGGCTTACGGACCGGAACAACGTGGTGGTACAGCCAACGTAACAGTCATCGTAAGTGACGAGAAAATATCCTCACCCATCTTAAGCAAGTACGATGCCGCCATCATCCTGAACCAGCCGTCACTGGAGAAATTCGAAAGCAAGGTAAAACCCGGAGGCGTACTTATCTACGACGGTTACGGCATCATCAACCCGCCGACGCGTAAGGACATCCACGTTTACCGCATCAACGCCATGGATGCCGCCAATGAAATGAACAACGCCAAGGCATTCAACATGATTGTATTGGGTGGATTATTGAAAATCAAGCCGATGGTTACACTGGACAGTGTACTCAGAGGATTGAAGAAGACACTGCCCGAACGCCACCACCACTTGATACCGATGAACGAAGAAGCTATCAAGAAAGGAATGGAACTTATTCAGGAAATGAAATGAAAGGCTATGTAAAGCCACTCCCCATAAGAGGAGGAACTTTACGCCAGAATAAGAGATAAAGGAAAACGGATAAGCCCTTGTGATATTGATTTATTGCAAGGGCTTATTTCATTTCAAGCCGGAAAAAGTATGGATTCAAGGGCAGAGAACCGGAAGCAGTATAGAACAAAACAGAAAACAAGACAGTTTAAAAGAAGCAAAAAAGGCTGAATTCAGTAAGCAAATAATTTTTTATTGTATCTTTGCGCCTAATTATGAGACGAATTGTACTGACATATATATTTCTATCTATTATAGGCATATTGGGCATGCGAGCACAGAATATGCCCAACCGGATAGACCCTACCACAGGACGCGACCAATATGGAAATCAGGTAGACCCGAACACATTGCCGGACAACCTAGAAGACAGTACCAATACGGAAATACAGAGTTTACCTCCTAAACTATACATGTGGCACTTGAGTGAAACGCTGGGTAACCGTACTATAATTCCTGCCGATACGACAAACCTCAATTTCCAGAATACCAACTTGGTAGAGGGCATGTACGGGCACTATAATTATCTGGGAAATCTGGGTTCACCGCGACTCTCACGTATATTCTTCGACCGCAAAGACAATGAGCCGACTATCTTTATGGAACCGTTTTCCAGTTTCTTTGTACGTCCCGATGAAGTGAATTTTACAAATAGTAATGTACCTTATACCAACCTGACGTATTATAAAGCAGGAAACAAGGTAAATGGAGAGGAACGTTTCAAGTCTTATTTCTCGGTGAATGCCAACAAGCGTCTGGCTTTCGGATTCAACTTTGATTATCTGTATGGACGCGGATACTATCAGAACCAATCGACCTCACACTTCAACGCGGGACTGTTTGCGAGCTATATCGGCGAAAAGTATCAGATGCAGGCTGTTTACAACAACTTCATGCTAAAGATGAATGAAAACGGCGGTATACAAGATGACCGGTATATCACACGACCGGAAGATATGTCGGAAGGAAAAAAGGAATACGAGTCCACCACTATCCCCGTCAAGTTGGAACAGACTGCCAACCGGAATAAGGACTTTTACATCTATATGACACAGCGGTACCGACTCGGTTTTAACCGTGAGACGACTACTATTGAAGATAAGAAAAACACCGCAGTCCAGCCAGCGAATGACAGTATTCCGATGGCTAAAGATACAATTGTTACGGAAGAATTCGTACCGGTGACGAGCTTTATCCATACCATCAAGGTGGAGCGGACAAGGCACCAGTTTACTTCGGCTACAGAAACGGCGGAACAATATCCCGACGCTTTTTTCAATGAAACCTTCAGCCGTGACTCTACAACGGCATTCAGTGTAAAGAATGTTTTCGGTATCGCTCTGCTTGAAGGCTTCAACAAATATGCCAAAGCAGGATTGACGGCTTATATCTCACATAAGTTCAGCCGGTATGAACTGATGGACACGCTTTCGAATACCCGTTTTGATGAACAGGAAATATTTGTGGGTGGTGAACTTGCAAAGCGTCAGGGTAAGACTTTGCATTACAACGTGAACGGTGAAGTTGGTATCATGGACAAAGCCCTGGGACAATTCCGCATCAATGCCGACCTTGACCTGAATTTCCGTTTGTGGAAAGATACGGTGAACCTGTATGCCCGTGGGTATGTATCCAATACTCTCCCTTCATTCTATATGCGGCATTATCACTCCAACCACTATTATTGGGATAACTATAATATGGATAAGGAATTCCGTACACGCGTGGAAGGAGAATTGAATGTTGACCGCTGGAAAACGAATCTGCGTGCCGGAATTGAAAATATAAAGAATTACACTTATTTCAACCAAAGCGCAATGCCTGCACAGGAAAGTGGAAATATCCAAGTGCTTTCGGCTACTTTGAAGCAAGATTTCCGTTTGGGTATCCTGCATCTGGATAATGAAGTAACTTGGCAAAAGTCGAGCAACGAAACGGTACTGCCATTGCCGCAACTATCACTTTATCACAACTTATATATATTGACGAAACTGGCGAAGAAAGTTTTGACAGTACAGTTGGGTGCCGACGTACGGTACTTCACAAAGTATAATGCGCCGGCCTATACTCCTGCCATCCAGCAGTTCCATCTGCAAGCTACGGATGACCAGGTAGAGATTGGCGGTTATCCCATTGTCAATGTATATGCCAACCTTCATCTGAAACGAACACGTATCTATGCCATGATGTATCATGTCAATGCCGGTATGGGCAAAGCGAACTATTTCCTGGTGCCGCATTATCCAATCAATCCGCGCTTATTTAAAATTGGTATCTCTTGGAATTTCTACGACTAATTTCCTTACAACTAATTTGCTCGAGATATGAAGAAAACCAAGTTATTGAGATATGTCATCTTAGGAGTCGTGGCGGCTATTATCGCTACTTTTCTGATACCCAAGAAGGAAAGCCCTAAAGGTCAACCTCGTGACTATGCAGAGATTGCTGCCGAAGGTATCCTCCGTGCGGCAACGGAATATAATTCCATCAGTTTCTATGTGGATGGCGATACGCTTTCAGGTTTTCATTACGAACTGATTGAGGCTTTTGCCCGCGACCATCATCTGAAAGTAGCCATTTCGCCTGAAATGAGTTTCAATGAACGGTTGGAAGGTTTGGCAGATGGTAGATTTGACGTTATCGCATACGGTATATTGGCAACCAGTGAATTGAAAGATTCCTTGCTTCTCACTACTCCGATTGCACTGAACAGACAAGTGTTGGTGCAACGAAAAACAGAGTCTCCTGAGGATTCTCTTTTTATTAAAAGCCAATTGGATTTAGCGGGGAAAACCTTGAATGTGGTAAAAGGTTCTCCTTCCATACTACGTATTCATAACCTAGGGAATGAAATAGGTGATACAATCTATATAAAAGAAATAGATAAATACGGCTCCGAACAGTTGATATCCCTTGTTGCCCACGGAGACATCGACTATGCCGTATGCGATGAAAGCATCGCCCGTGCAGTAGCCGGCAGCCTGCCGCAAATAGACATCAATACTGCCATTAGTTTTACGCAGTTCTATTCATGGGGCGTGAGCAAACAGTCTCCGGTACTTCTGGATAGCCTTAACAGTTGGCTGGAAAGGTTTAAAGAGAAGAAAGAGTATAAAGAGATTTATACGAAGTACTATAAATGATACATTAATGAAGAACTAAGAATGAAGAATGAAGAATTACCTTGCGGCATGATTATATAGCGTAGCCAAATTCTTCATTCTTCATTCTTAATTATTAATTCTTAATTCTTCATTTCTCCTACAGCGCCTCTACTTCCCTTAGCCACATCTCCGACGAAGCATCGCTAGGCATACGCCAATCTCCTCGCGGACTGATTGAGATACTTCCCACTTTCGGTCCATCCGGCAAACAAGAACGCTTGAATTGCTGGTTGAAGAAACGGCGGAAGAAAGTCTTCAACCATTTCTTGATGGTTTCTTCATCATACGCTCCCTTGAAAGTACGTGATGCCAAGAAGAAAATTTTGGAAGGACGGAAACCGCAACGCAAGAAATAATAAAGGAAGAAATCGTGCAACTCATACGGACCCACCAAATCTTCGGTAATCTGCAGGATATTTCCGTTCTCATCTGCAGGAATCAGTTCGGGGCTGATGGGGGTATCCACAATATCTAATAATGTGGCACGTGAAGCTTCATCCATATCATTTTCCGCTACCCACTTCACCAGATGTTTGACAAGAGTCTTGGGGACACTTCCATTTACACCATACATCGACATGTGGTCACCGTTATAAGTAGCCCAACCCAACGCTAATTCCGAGAGGTCACCTGTTCCGATAACCATCCCCCATGTTTGGTTGGCAATATCCATCAATATCTGCGTGCGCTCACGTGCCTGCGAATTCTCATAAACCACATCGTGTACATTAATATCATGGTCTATATCCTTGAAATGCTGGATACAAGCTTCCTTGATGCTCACTTCACGTATAGTCACTCCGAGAGAATTCATCAAATCAATGGCATTGGTATGTGTACGGTCGGTAGTTCCGAAGCCCGGCATCGTAACACCGATAATTCCTTTACGTTCCCAACCCAGTTTATCGAATGTCTTTACGCAAACCAGTAGCGCCAATGTAGAATCCAACCCACCTGAAATGCCCACTACCGCACTCTTGGCATTGGTATGCACCAACCGTTGAGCCAGTCCGGATACTTGAATAGAAAATATTTCTTCGCAACGTTCATTCAAGGTAAGTCCCTGCGGAACAAATGGATGCTGTTCAAAAGTACGGGTAAGATTAAGTTCTTTGCTATTGACATATTCAGTAGAGATACGCACCGGAACTTCCGGCGCACAATTGGCATGACAAGCGGCAAATGTAGTATTCACACGACGTTCAGTACGCAGATGTTCCACATCTATTTCACTGATAACAACTTGTTCCTCAAAAGAGAATCGCTCATTGGCTGCCAGCAACGTACCATTCTCATAAATCAAACCGTTGCCCGCAAACACAACATCGGTAGTCGACTCACCGAATCCGCATGAACTGAATACATATCCGGCAATGCAACGGGCTGACTGCTGACTGATGAGCGAACAAAGATAGCTATGTTTTCCTATCCCCTCATTATCCGCCGACAAATTAAACAATATCTCTGCTCCCTGCAATGCTAACATAGAACTGGGTGGCACAGGCGCCCATAAATCCTCACAAATTTCAATCCCGAAAGTAGTATCGGCGGTTTCAAAGAGTAAGTTTCGTCCAATAGGAACAATCTGCCCACACAGACGCACATTGTTTTCAGAAATCTCGCAGGCAGAAGTAAACCAACGCTTCTCATAGAATTCCTTATAATTGGGCAGATAGGTTTTGGGAACAACGCCCAGCACTTTACCTTTCTGAATAACAACCGCCGCATTCAGTAAGACTCCGTTCAATGCTATAGGCATTCCCAATATAGATATGATATCCAATTGACGCGTATTGTTCAGGATTTGTATCAGTCCCATTTCCGCCTCTTCGAGCAAAAGCTGCTGTGTAAAAAGGTCTGCACAAGTATATCCAGTGATGCACAATTCAGGAAAAGCAATAATCTGCACACCTTTTCCATCGGCAATGATAATCTCTTTTTCAATTTGTCCGGCATTGAACTTGCAGTCCGCCACCTTGACACGGGGCACAGCCGCCGCTACCTTGACATATCCGTAATTCATAAGAATTCTATTATTATTTGAGCACAAAAATACGGCAATTTCTCTACAAACACAAAATAATCAGCTTTTTCACTTTGTATTTCAGTGAATAATTAGTACGTTTATCAGCTTTTTTCCGAATAATAATTCAATAAGCAAACTATGATAATCAATCAGTATAGGAAACTGTTACTTATATTGTTGTTTCTGAATACATTTTTCTCTGTTTCCGCCAAGGAAAAGGAATATGTATTAGTACTCAATTCCATCAATCTGGAAGAGGCATGGGTGAAGAATTTCTATCAGGAACTAGTAGTGCGATTCAGCGAACGAAAAGACCTGGATTTAATAGACGAACAGCTATATATACCCATGCTGAAAACTAAAGAAGAAGTAAGTGCGTTACAAAATAGAATATTGGAAGCGCATCCGGTTCCGCCCCGAATGGTACTTATCATTGGAGATCCCGGATGGTTGGTCTGTTCTCCCCTGTTCGACGGTCCGTGGAAAGACATCCCTATTGTGCTTTGCTATTCACGCGAAAGAGTGCCATCTTCCTTGCAAACACTACTGGATAAAAGTATCCTGACGAGTGAAAACAGTATTCCTATCGCAGAGTTTAACAGGAAATATAACATCACTGTCCTGAGACAACCTTATTTTATTCCGCAGACTTTGAAGTTAATACAACGATTACAACCCGAGGTTAAAAAAATCGCTTTTATTTCGGACGAACGTTACATCAGCGAAGTGACGCGGCAAACACTTCAGGAAGTCATCAGAACCGAATTCCCTAACTTGACTCTGGAATTACTCTCCTCGGCACAACTTAGTACAGAGGAACTGCTGGACACTCTAAGTACATACAACCGAAAGACAGGCGTTATTTATTATTCCTGGTTTCGCCAATATGGAAACAAGAATGGGTTCTACTTGTCCGACCATATCAAGAAAATCCTTCCGACGTTTCTGGAAGCTCCGGTATATACATTAGTAGACTTCAATCTGCGAGAAAACCTGTTTGCAGGAGGGCATTATATTTCCATTCAAGACTTTACGGATAATGTCATGGTAGTAGTCGACCGTATTCAATCGGGAGAAACAGCCTCTTCCATTCCCTATCAGGATGGCGGCACTCCACACACCTATCTGAACTACACCGACCTGAAATGGTGCAATATCCCGGAAACCCTCTACCCTGCCGATGCTATTTATTATTTTAAACCTCCCACCTTCTATCAGGAATACAAGGATTATATATGGATGACTGTTGCTTTTATCGTACTCCTCATTCTGTTTTATTTCTTACACCATATCCATTCCTTAAAACAGAAGCGCGAACTCATCAAGGCAAAAGAGCATGCGGAAGAGTCCGACCGCTTGAAATCTGCGTTCCTTGCCAATATGAGCCATGAAATACGGACTCCGCTCAATGCTATTGTCGGTTTTTCAAGTATCCTTGCCGAATCGGCAGATACACCGGAAAATCATGAATATATCCGTATTATTGAAAACAACAATTACTTGCTGTTACAATTGATTAATGATATTCTCGACCTGTCCAGAATAGAAGCCGGATTGCTGGAATTCACCTATTCTCCTGTCAATGTCAACCGATGTGTCCAGGAATTGGAAGACGCCTTCCGGTTACGAATGCCCCAGGATGTAAAATGTATCACAAGCCTGGCTTTAGATAAATGCATCATTTATACAGAAAAGAACCGGGTGATGCAAGTCCTTAGTAATTACATTTCCAATGCCATCAAATATACCACTCGGGGAAATATCACCATCGGCTATTATTCTCCGCAAAGCGGCAAGATACGTTTATTTGTCCGTGATACGGGTTGCGGCATTCCCGCCGACAAACAACAGGAGATATTTGAGCGCTTCGTCAAGTTGGATACGTTCAAGCAAGGTACGGGATTGGGACTATCCATCTGTCGGATGATTGCTGAGAAATTGCACGCAACCGTAGGCATCGATTCCGAATTGGATAAAGGTTCGGAGTTCTGGTTGGAAATACCCTATCAACCGATAGAAGCACGATAAAACATTTTTAAGAAACTGAATATAAAATTTCTCTATTTTCTTTTGGAGTATTCAAAGAAGTATCTATCTTTGCAAAAGAATTAAATATGTAATTATTACAAGTTTGAATTATCAGATGATATGGATGTAATAAAAAGATTGCAAACGCACAACATTAAGCCTTCATTACAGCGAATAGCTATAATGAACTATTTGATGGAGCATCGCACACATCCTACGGTGGATGAGATTTACACGGCGCTTTCGCCTTCAATTCCTACTTTGTCCAAGACAACAGTGTACAACACCCTGAAACTACTTAGCGAACAAGGTGCTGCACAAACGCTGACTATCGACGAACGGAATACTTGCTACGATGCGGATACTACCCCGCATGCACATTTCCTGTGCAAACATTGCGGAAGAATTTTCGATTTACATTGCGACGCCAATATCAAAAAAGTGGAAGACATGGATATGGACGGGCACGAAGTACAGGAAATTCATTATTATTATAAAGGCATCTGTAAAGATTGCATAGAAAACGAACAATTTATTAAAACGAACAATAACTAATTCAACTAATTTAAAATCTGAAAAAATGAAAAAGTTTAGATGTACTGTCTGCGGTTACGTATACGAAGGTGACGCAGCTCCTGAGAAATGTCCTTTGTGTAAAGCTCCTGCCAGCAAATTCGTTGAAGTTGTAGAGGAACCGGGCGGCGCCCTGACTTTCGCTGACGAACACGTGATTGGTGTAGCTAAAGGATGTGACGACGAAATGATTAAAGACCTGAACAACCACTTCATGGGTGAATGTACAGAAGTTGGTATGTATCTGGCTATGAGCCGTCAGGCAGACCGTGAAGGTTATCCTGAAGTGGCAGAAGCTTTCAAACGTTATGCTTGGGAAGAGGCAGAACACGCTTCTAAATTTGCAGAACTGCTGGGTGACTGCGTATGGGATACCAAGACTAACCTCGAAAAGAGAATGAATGCTGAATCAGGTGCTTGCGAAGACAAGAAACGCATCGCTACCCGTGCAAAAGCTCTGAATTTGGATGCTATCCATGACACTGTTCACGAAATGGCTAAAGATGAAGCTCGCCACGGTAAAGGCTTTGAAGGTCTGTACAACCGCTACTTCAAGAAATAATCTTTTTAAGATTTAAGGTAAAAAGGTGTTCTTCCATCAGGGAAGAGCGCCTTTTTTTATTTTTTCCTACCTTTGATGTCACGTTTACCAATCTCGTTCGTCTCATATACAGAAATGGAACTCAAACAATTTAAAATAACCGTTCTCCCACTCCGTGACAAGCTATTGAACTATGCCCGGAAGTTGACCGACGAACCGGAAGATGCAGAAGATGCCGTCCAGGAGGTATTGCTCAAGCTATGGAACAAAAGACTTGAATTGGAACAATACCGAAGTATCGAAGCATTTGCCATGACGTTGACGCATAACCTCTGTATGGATATGTGGCGAAGTAAACGAAGCAGCAATCAGCCATTGGAGAGTATACAGGCGGCAGCTTCCACCGGAACACCGGAACGGTTATTGGAAATTAAAGACGAAATACGGTTGATGCACGAGATTATCGATTCACTTCCCAATCTGCAACGCACCATCATGCGAATGAAAGATATTGAGGAATATGAAACAGACGAGATAGCAGAAATCACCGGATGCGGGGCAGAAGCTATCCGCAGTAATCTGTCAAGGGCACGGAAAAAGGTGAGGGACATTTACCTGCAAACCATACAAGAAAAGAAAAGGAGGAACAAATAATGAAAATAGATGAATTATTAAACAAATATTTCGAAGGTGAAACGTCTTGTGATGAAGAACGTGACCTGCGCCGTTTCTTTACGGAGGAGCAAGTACCGGAAGATTTAGAAATGTATCGTCCCCTGTTCGTCTGCTTGGATGAAGAAGCCAAAGCGCATCAGTCGCATCAGCACGAAGTGAAAGAAGTCAATAAACAGCTTTCATACAGACGGCGCCTGTATTATATCATGGGAAGTATAGCTGCCGGATTACTGTTACTTATCGGAGTTGCCAATCTTTACCAAAATGTATGGACTACACCTTCCGATTATGTCATTATCAACGGTAAACGTTATACTGATGCAAAAAACATACGAGAGCAGGCACTCTCAGCCTTTCAAGATGTACAGATGAGCCAGGATGAAGTGCTAGATTTAATGTTTGAATAGAAAAAGGTTAATAGATATATGATTATGAAAAAACTCATTCGCATCATGTTTTGCTGCTTGCTGCTATCGTGCAGCGTCGGCTTGTATGCCCAGCAAGGTCTACAGATAGCTTCCGTATTCCAAAAATACGGTAACCAAAAAGGAGCGACTTACGTGGAACTTTCCAAGATGTTGTCCAAGGAATGGGATATCAACCACTATCAAAGTCTGAAACTGGCAAAAGCGGAAAAGGCGCTACCGGACATCTACCGTTGTTTGGAAACAGATAAAGAGCATGCCAAGAAGATAAAAGAAGTAGTCAGCAACGGACAGATACAATCGGGATATTACCAACTGCCACCGTTAAAAGGAAGCATCAACCGTTTCATCTTGTTCCGCACAGGAAAGAAAGGTGACGCTACTCTTATCTACATCGAAGGTGAGATAGATAGTGACGACCTTGTGACGCTGATGTTCAGCAAAGATTAATCCGCTTTCATCCATAGTAATTTATCAAACTAATAAATATCAAACGTTATGAAACACATCTGCTTATTGTTTTTCTTCATGACTTCCATCACCGTCATGGCACAAGAAACTATTCCCCAAGACACTACTATCTTTCTGAATGGACGCAAAATGGTGATTAAAGAAAATAATGGTAAAATCAAGGTAAAAATGTACGAAGCCAAATCGAATAACGATACCATCGAAAATGCCCAGGTATTTGAAGGTGTCTATCTGGATGGCCGCAGCATCGAACAGACTACTATTGTCTCAGTACCTTTTGTCAAGAAGAATAAGCGTTATCGCTTCGACCCTCATTACCCAGCTATCTATGTAGGATTTGATAAATTATCAAAAGGAGTTTTCCAATATTCGGCGGGTGTACCACAAATAGGTAGTAAATCCTGGGAATGGGGCATCAACCCTTTCTGCGGCGGCATTGCTTTGACACCCAATAATCATTGGGGAGTGACAGCAGCGTTGGGTATTGCACGCATTGTCCATAAGCTCGACGATAACTTTGGTTTTGAAAAGATTGACGGTATCACTGTCTGTCAGCCTGCGCCCGAAGGCATTGATTATCAAAAAAGCTGGTTGCGCTACTGGGCTTTCCGCCTTCCTGTCAGCCTGGAATGGCAAACCAAGTTTGGAAGTAGCCGTGCATTCATTGCGGCGGGTCCTGAAGTGGAATGGCGCGTCGGCATCAAGTCAAGAGCCAAATATGAGGGTAGCAAACATACATTGAGCAACAATATGAATACGCATCCCTTAGGCTTAAACCTCCTGTTACAAGCCGGTTATGGTTGCCTCGGTTTCAATGCACGATTTGCACTGACCTCATTGTTTGAAAAGAATAAAGGCCCCGAACTTTATCCGGCTTCACTGGGCTTTGCATGGTATTGGTGATAAACACATTACAATAACAAACAGAAAGGAGGTATGTCAAAATACGCTTGAAGATTTCTTTTAGGCACGGATTACGCGGATTTCACGGATTCTCTTTATTCTTTTTCCGTGAAATCCGCGTAATCCGTGCCTAAAAAGAAACAAATAGTAAGCGATTTTTTGTTTTGACACGCCTTCTTATCGTTCATACCCTAAGGTATTTGCAATGAAAAGTTATTTGCAAAAAACTGTTTTCTTAGAAACGTATGCCCAGCGTCAATAATACTTGGCTGCGGGTATTCTTTACTTTAGTTGGTTCAGGAGAAACAATTACCACTTCTTGCTTATCTATGAGTTCATTGACAAATGGGAAAAACTCAGATTTATAAGAAGAGAATTTATAAGCCAAATCTGCATAGAACATAGAACCACGGTAACCAATACCTAATGTATAGTTACTCATAGCTTTCGTATTATTAAAGTCGGTATCAGTCTGAATTGAATTATTCGGTAGACTTTTATAAGCGTCCCAATTGAAAATTGCACTACTATAATTATAACCGGCACGCAGAGCAAATTGAGGAATCACCTTATATTCAGCTCCTAATCGAACAGTGCTTACACCTTTCATCATAGCAGTAGTACTATTTTCATATTCAAAAGCATCTGAATACCCTTCGGGATCCTTAAACTTCATAGAGGAATAGTCCTGATATTCATATTCAGCACCCAGTGCCCAACTTTTACCTATTGTATATCCCAAACTTAAATTATAAGTCCATGGAGTTTGCAAATGAAATTGACGAATCATATCGCCATCTAATTTA
Source organism: uncultured Bacteroides sp. (assembly GCF_959029255.1). Classification (GTDB taxonomy): domain Bacteria; phylum Bacteroidota; class Bacteroidia; order Bacteroidales; family Bacteroidaceae; genus Bacteroides. The sequence continues at coordinate 68,163 of NZ_CAUFUE010000003.1, forward strand.
TCATAAGTATTTACATCATACAAACCTACATTACCACTTGGAACATCCATTTCGTTGTTAATATCCAAATCATTAATAACATCCGATTCCAACCGAGCATTTGTTTTATAATCCAAGCTATAGAAAGTAGGTGTATGAATAGCCAAACCAATACGCAAAGGTGAATACTCAAACGGACGAACTATTGCTCCAAATTTAAAATCAACACCTGAACCATGAATCTTATTCCAACTTTGCAAGTTATATTTTTGGTCACCAAGATAATCTTCCGCATAATAGGTATATTTACTATAATCTATCGCATAAGCTCCAACTGTAAAACCTAAATAAACCCGGTCATTAATATTAAACGAAATATTAAAGTCATATTGGTCTATACCACCACGCTCTGTCGAACGATAATCTGCATATCCGTTTGAACCTATTCCACCATATTCACCAGGAGTAATATACATCAAATCTCCTTTTAAGTTTTTTACTTGATTGCCGTTTACTATATATGGCTTATAATTATTATATCCTGGATTATTCTTCAAAATCTCATTTAAACCTTCTTGAGAAATCAAATCGGTTATCAGGTAACCATCATATCCCATTACAGAAAGCCACCCTATTTGAGGGTCATTATACGGATCATTTCCCCAATTTGTAATACCTCCAATACTTGGATCCGTTAAACTGGGGCTCGCCTGTGCTGCCATTTGAGAAGTCTGCGATAATTTTCCCAACTGTCCGCTCATAGACATATTTCTGTAAAATGATTTAGCTCTATGATAATTAAAACCAAAATTCACATAACGAAGATTGGTAGCGTTTCCCACTTTTGTAGCAAGAACGAAGCCGGCATTATCAAAAGAAGCCCTTACTTTATCAGAGTTTATCTTATTGCCCATATAGTTACTCTCAGTCCCGTATGCAGAAAGTCCGAATGACACCATTGCATCATTACTCCGATAAATACCAATACCGGCAGGATTTGTTGCAATGGTCGAAATATCACCTCCCAAAGCTCCCATTGCACCACCCATACCAACGAAGCGTGCAGTACCGTTTAAGTCTTTATTTGCAATTTTAGCAGCATCATACACTGTCTGTGCAGCGATTGGGGCTGCTGTTATCAACAGCCCCAGAGCAGCCAAAGTTATTATCTTTTTCATATCCTAATAATCTTTTCTATTAATACTAATACTTATCTTCTTCTAGAAGAGCCACCACCGCCACCGGATGAACGTGTAGAACCACCTCCGCCACCACCGGAAGAATAACTGCGGGAACTTGAACCGCTACTACCTGAAGAATAGCTACGGGAAGACGAATTACTTTGTACCGGTGTACTATAAGAACGTCGAGAATTTTCTGTATTATAGCTACGTGTAGTTGTAGAACTCCCCCTATTATAGGTGGAAGTACTTCTGTTGTACGAAGAACCACTTCTAGTACTTGAGCGTCTTTCACCCACAGAACCAGCACCACTAGTACTACCACCACGAGTTGAATTCATAGATGAACCAACGCGCGTACTACTAGGACGTGTATATATATTACGACGTGAAGAAGAAGCATCACCTCGAGTTGTTACTCCGGTACGTCCACCACCAGAGGAACGTGTACCAACAACGCGCCTAGTAGTAGTACCACCTTGCGAACTTCTGTTATAAGATGATGTTCCGGACGATGAACGTACTGAGCCTGATGAACTACGAGTTGTTGTAGACCCATATCTTCGAACAGTAGAAGAGTTTCCATAACTGCTTCTTCCTGAAGAGCTACGTGTAGTATAGGTATTGCGTCCCCAATGGCCACCGCCACCTCCCCAGTGTCCGCCACCGGGATAATATCCGGGATAATAATGATGATGTCCCCACCATCCGGTCCAACCACCATGCCAGCCACCCCAGCCGAAGCTCCAACTCGGGCCGTACCAGCTGTTCCAGCCGAAACCATAGTAAGGGTAGCCGCCCCAACCCCATCCGTATGAGTTATAGCGCCAATCCCACCACAAACGGTTAGAGAAAGTCGGAAAAGCGTATGCATACATGCCATCGGTATACACGTTCCAATCCCAAGAGTTCAGACCATAGACTACATCCCAGTAGAACGGGCTGCTTACGCTGATGGCATAGCGAGGATTGCGGAAACGAATAATACGTGTAGCATATTCATAATCATCTTCCGAACCATCGAAACCATTCACCCACTCACCGTCCAAGTCAGGTTGGTCTTTCTCGTCTACATATAGAGTATCGTTCTCCAAGACAAATTCATTATCCCGAGAATCATAACGGCGGTTATACTCATCCACATCACGGGTATTTCCTTTGCGGTCTCTTACAACAATAGTCGTGTTGCCCGGCGAGGCGTAAACCGTAGTCGGTGCATTTGTCTTTACTACAACGGCATCAGCGGCCGAAGTCTTCTTTTTCTCTACCTTCTCTTCCTTCTTCTTGGAAGGCACGTAGTAAAGGTCGTCATCCACACTTTGCGCCGACAGTGTCCACGGAAGGCACAAGGCAAAAAGCGATAAAAAAACAATCTTTTTCATATTCATTTGGTTTATGGGGTTACTACTATATACTTTTCCACGTCACAAAGATAGTGCCGGAATTTATTTTATATAGAAGATTTTCCCCAAAGATTTATAGGGATTTCCCTATTACACTCTAACAAATCAGGCATTCATAGAGTTTTGACGACCAGGTGAAGACAGCTATTATAATTCCATAAAATATCTAAAGCAGATTATCAAACTCAACGTTTCTTTGTTTCTTTGCGATGAAGAACTTAGAAATACATAATATCGATACCTCGACCAACCTTCCGCTGCAATATGCGGACGAGGGTATACGTGCCGGTTTTCCAAGTCCGGCACAAGACTATATGGAACAAGCCATCGACTTGAACAAGGAGCTCATCAAGCATCCGGCAAGCACGTTCTATGGCCGTGTAGTGGGCGACTCCATGCGTGACGAAGGTATAGAAGAGGGAGATATTCTTGTAATAGACAAGTCACTTGAACTGATAGACGGGGATTTGGCTGTCTGCTTCATCGATGGGGAATTCACCGTAAAACGGGTCAAACTGGAAACCGATGCCGTCTGGCTTGTCCCCTCCAACCCGGACTATCCCCTTATCAAAGTAACCAAAGAAAATGAATTTATCGTATGGGGTATCGTGACCTATACGATTAAAAAGAACCGGAGGAAAAGATGATGTTTGGATTGATGGATTGTAATAATTTCTACGCAAGCTGTGAAAGGGTGTTTAACCCTGCGCTCAATGGAAAGCCGGTTGTGGTATTGTCAAATAACGACGGCTGCGTCATAGCACGTTCCAATGAAGCCAAAGCATTAGGAATAAAAATGGGTGTACCCGCCTATCAAATCAAGAAGGAAGTGAGGGAACAAGGCGTTGCAGTCTTTTCCTCTAACTATACGCTTTATGGCGATATGTCTTCACGCGTGATGTCCATATTATCGGAAATGGCACCGGAAATAGAAATATACTCCATAGACGAAGCATTTATCAACCTAGAAGGTATAATGAATCTCCAATCACTTGGCGCCGCAATTGTAAACCGGGTGATACGCGGTACGGGCATACCGGTCAGCCTCGGAATAGCCCCGACCAAGACGCTTGCCAAAGTAGCCAATAAATTTGCGAAGAAGTATCCGGCTTACCAACGGCTCTGCATCATCGATACAGATGAAAAACGTGTCAAAGCCCTCAAACTGACAGATATTGCGGATGTATGGGGAATTGGGCACAGGCAAGCCGTGAAACTGGAACAACAGGGGGTAAAAACAGCATACGACTTTACCCAATTATCCGGCTCATGGGTACGAAAAAATATGACCGTAACCGGTGAACGCACCTGGAAAGAATTACGCGGACTATCGTGTATCGATATGGAAACCGCGCCACCGGCAAAGAAGCAAATCTGCACTTCACGAAGTTTCGGAAAGATGATAGAAGATTTCACTACCATGTCGGAAGCAATTGCCACGCATGCTTCCACTTGTGCAAGGAAGCTACGCCAACAAAAATCATACGCCATATCTCTCATGGTATTTATTCACACCAATAATTTCAGGGAGGATTTACCGCAATATTGGAAGAATACGCATATCAAACTGCCCGTTCCCACAGACGATACGCTTGAAATTGTACATCATGCCCTTTCCGGACTGAACAATATCTTTATGAAAGGTTATCAATACAAAAAAGCCGGAGTGATTATTACCGAAATAGCTTCCGGCGGAGTGCAGCAAAACTTGTTTGACACCATCGACCGGAACAAGCGAAACAGATTGATGCAAGCGCTTGACAAAATAAACGGCAACTTTCATAGCCATGTACGACTGGCCGTACAGGGTAATGGAAGGGAGTGGAAACTTAAACAAGAACAACTTTCCAGGCACTATACTACCGATATCAATGAAGTCTTAACCATAAATTGTAAATAAGCATGGCGTTTATAACTTCTTTCTGAACATCACGGAATGCAAATTCAAGTGAACATGATTGCTTTACACTCAATTTGACGTATCTTTGCGCTCAATAAATCATATACACAGAAAGATGAAATATTTAGAATTTGCATTCCGCACTATTCCCTGTACAGAGACTGTGAACGACGTATTATCTGCCGTCTTGGGTGAAGCAGGCTTTGAAAGTTTTGTAGAACAAACCGACGGCATTGCAGCTTATATCCAAAAAGATTTGTACAATGAATCGGCATTGAAAGAAGCCATCGTTAACTTTCCGTTGCCTGATACACAGATAGATTATACTTATCAGGAGGCCGAGGACAAAGATTGGAACGAGGAATGGGAAAAGAACTTCTTCCAGCCCATCGTTATCGGTGACCGTTGTGTCATTCACAGTACTTTCCACCACGATGTGCCCAAAGCTGAATATGACATCGTCATCAATCCTCAAATGGCATTTGGAACCGGACATCACGAAACTACCAGCCTCATCATCGGTGAACTGCTGGACAATGACCTGCAAGGAAAATCTCTGCTTGACATGGGTTGTGGCACATCCATCCTTGCCATACTGGCCCGTATGCGTGGTGCAGCTCCCTGTACGGCTATTGACATAGACGAATGGTGTGTGCGCAACTCCATCGAAAACATTGAATTGAATGGTGTGGACAACATCGACGTATCTCAAGGCGATGCCTCATCATTGTCCGACAAAGGACCGTTTGATGTAGTAATTGCCAACATCAACCGCAACATCCTGTTGAATGATATGAAGCAATACGTGCGCTGCATGCATCCCGGTTCGGAACTCTACATGAGCGGTTTCTATATAGATGATATTCCCGCCATACAAGCAGAAGCGGAACGTAACGGGCTCCGTTTCGTTCATCATCAAGAGAAAAACCGATGGGTAGCGGTGAAGTTCGTATTATAAAATTTTCAGCATGGTATGCGGAGATGAAGATATAGACAGCATAAACAAAGAAAACAGCCCGCTAAAGGCTGTTTTCTAAAAATGATTTATATACAGTGAGTTATGACACAAAGAAACTCACATAAAACTATAATTATCTCTTCTGCTTTCAAATATAGGAATAATATATTTCAAAAAAATATTCTTTTCAGACAACGTAGATGATGTTATAAACGACATTTTTTCTATTCTTACTGGAACTATTTCACGATATATGTATCGATATTTCGTGTTTCCTTGCTGAAGTTTACTCCTACCTTCACTAACTTCTTGCCATCTAGCTGGTAAGGTATCAGATAACCTTTTTCATCAATCTGCTTCAAGGCTTCTTCGGCACTGCCGTTCAGTTTGAATTCAAAGACATAGATTGCATCAGAAGTTTTCACCACCGCATCGGCACGACCACGGGCACTACGCACTTCGGTTTCTATAAATTGCCCCATCAGGGTGAAGACCACATAGAAAATAGCTTGGTAGTGGCGCTCGGTGTTATCACTCAATTCGTACGGCATACCTGCAAAGAAGACTTTCAGGCGCTCCATGAAAGCATCGAGATCACCGGCTTTCAACTCACGCATGAATTTTACAATATAGAAACCGGTCTCCGCATCGGATACTTCCGTATAATAGGGAATCAGAAAATTTAAAAAGCCATAACGGACCTCATCATTCGGAAATCCTAACGTATAAAGATTAACTTCTTTATCATATCCTTTTATTGTCAGATATCCACTCTGGTAAATCATTGGAAGTGGATTCCTTGTCTCGGCACGGTATTCTGAAAAAGCGGATGCCTGTACTTCTACACCATCAATCAACAGGCGCAAATCATAATCGCTCTGCTTCAGCAAATCAACTAAATAAGTAGGGGTACCCGTCTGGAACCAATAATTATCAAATTTACAGCTATCAAAAACATTCAACAGGCTAAAGGGATTGAATACACCTTCTGCCGACTCTTCAAAATGATAGCCATCATACAAAGAAGCTAAACGGCGGACAGTTTCGTCGAAGGCCAGTTCGTTTTTTTGCCCCAAAGCATTTATTTCAGGCGCAAACGTTTCCACCAATTCATCCTTCGTAATGCCACAAACTGTGGCATAGGCAGGTTTCATACTGATATCGTTCAACTGATTTAAATCACTGAACACGCTTACCAGTGCAAACTTGGTTACTCCCGTCAGGAATACGAAACGAAGATAACGGTCGGCACTTTTCAACACTCCGTAAAAGGCTTTCAGCGTACGACGGTATTCTTCCAACAATGGCTCATCGAGGATAGCCTGAAGCAATGGTTTGTCATATTCATCAATAAGCACCACCGCTTGTTTACCGGTTCGTTCGTAAGTACGCCTGAGTACTCCTGCAAAACGGGAAGCAAGCGTGTCTTCCGCCGCATCTTTTCCCCATCGGTCTTCCCAAAGACTGAGACTGCGGGAAAGCACCTGTTCCAAGGCTTCCTTAGTATCATATTTCTCGGCATTCAAGTCCAAATGAAATACCGGATATTCTTTCCATTCTGTTTCCAGTTTTTCTATCGCAAGCCCTTGGAACAAGTCCTTACGCCCTTGAAAGTAGGCCTCAAAAGTGGAGATAAGCAAGCTTTTTCCGAAACGACGTGGACGACTCAGGAAATAAGGTTTACCAACATTTGCAATCCGATAAACCATAGCAGTTTTATCCACATAAAGATAATTATCCTTACGTATTTCCTCAAAAGTCTGTATGCCGATTGGCAATTTACGCACCTGTCCCATTTTCGCCTTGTTTTTTAGAAGATATGTGCAAATATACTAAATTTCACCACAGAGGGCACAGAGGGCACAGAGGGCACAGAGTTTTTTAATATTAAAAATTTGGCGAAGAGCAATGCACGCTCTTCGCCCACAAGACGGAGATTGGGGAAAGCTGCATGTTAACATCGTTGAAGGAAGGAAGTTAACTTAATAGATGCTACGAAGTTAACTAAGTAGATGTAATGAAGTTAACTAAGTACAAGCAATGAAGTTAACATCCTTCGGATAACGATGTTAACTTCTAGTTTCATCTAAAAACGAAATTATTTTTGCAATGTAAGCGCCTGCAATTCTTCCAATGTTCCATTGAACACGTTCAGGTCAACTTCTTCTTCTATGCCGGGAACAGTGCCCACATCGGTATGTTGCCAAAAGTGCCACTTGCCTTCATAGCGTACGGAGTCCACGTAATAGTGGGCTATCCAGTAGGGATAAGTATTAAAGATGGAATCGCTGAGATAACGCTTCTTGAATTTATAGGAAGTGTAAAGGATAGGTTTCATGCCATAGTGGGCTTCAATCCTGTCGAGCCAGGTTTTAACGGAAGCTTTCAGTTCCTGAGGGGATTTCTTGCCGGTAGTTTCCACATCGAGCACCGGGGGCAGGTCACCTTTGGCAAGTTGCACGGTACGAATGAAAAAATCGGCTTGTTTATTAGCGTCCGTCTTAGGCAGGAAGTAGTGGTAAGCGCCACGGATAAATCCGTATTTACGCGCCTGGCCGAAATTACGGATGAATGTATCATCACCATGGTCGCCACCTTCGGTAGCTTTCATGAAAATAAAATGGATGGGGAATTTGGCTTCTTTGTTATGAAGAAGCTTTTCCCAATCAATGTCACCTTGGTAGTGGGAAATGTCGATGCCATGCACCTCGTAACTGCAAGGCATACACACGCCATAACCTTTCTGCCCGTAACAAGGTTTCCAGCGATAAGCGTACGGGCGGATGAAGAACCAATAGAACACTGCCGAGAAAACAACAATGATGCAAAGCGCCAGAAGATTACGTAACCACGCCGGCATGGTACGAGGTTGCTGCTGCTTCTTTTTTTGTGAAGAGGAAGAACGGCGGGAAGCGGGCTTGCGACGGGAAGAAGTATTGGTTTTGGCAGGCATGTAAGTGTATTTAAAAACAGAACACAAATCACACAAATTATACAAAACGGATTTGCGTAATTCGTGTAATTTGTGTTCTACATTTATAATCGGTTACAAGAACTTATTTACCTTGTTCCAATTGTAAAGTCTTAGTAGGCTGGTCGCAAACTTCAGTAGGACCGAAGTACTGGATGGGACCCGGATATACGTAGTCTGTTTCCATAGCCCAACGGTCGCGCTGGGAAGCGAATGCCTTGAAAGGAGCACCGTCCAGTTTCACCAAAGCTTTCTGGATAACGGGTTTCATTTCACCATGACGGCGTTCCATATTCATCATCATCGTGATGGGCACACCACCTGCAATCCATTCTTCGGCAGGAGCGGTAGTGTTACGTACAGATGACATATAACCGGTCTTATCGTTAGCAATCAGTGCAGAAGCCGCATAACCCAAAGAATAGCAGTAGTCGGCATCAAAGTTAGATGGGGCAGCGCAACGACCTTCATAACCGAAGAAGTGGTGCTGTGCGGCAAACTTACCTACATACTTGCCTTCTTCTTTCCACTGAGCCAACTTAGTGCCTACCATTTCAGACAGCAATTTTTCTGTTTCAATGAGAGATACCTGTACGTTTCCGTGCGGGTCGCGATCCAGTGACAACTGGCGTGCAACGCCTTCGGGAAGGCTGGCATAGATAGCTGCATTTTCCGGAGAGAGCTTGCGGATGATATAATCACGTTGGTGTGATTTCTTAATTTGAGAGAATTCTTCCGCATTGGCAGCGAGGAAGTCATTCAATTCAGCAATCAGGCGCTTCATAGCCGGGATGAATTCAACCAAACCTTCAGGAATAAGAACCGTACCGAAGTTATTGCCCTGAGCGGCACGCTCGGCAACTACCTTAGCAATATTGGTTACGATATCGTCCAAAGAAAGATCGTTGGCTTCAACTTCTTCTGATATGATACAGATATTGGGTTGTACCTGCAATGCGCATTCCAAAGCGATGTGAGAAGCGGAACGTCCCATCAATTTGATGAAGTGCCAGTATTTACGTGCGGAGTTACAGTCGCGTTGGATGTTACCGATAACTTCGGAGTAAGTCTTACAAGCCGTATCGAAACCGAAAGAAGTTTCAATCATTTCGTTCTTCAAGTCACCATCGATAGTTTTAGGGCAACCGATAACCTGTACGCCGCAATTCTTGACAGCATAATATTCAGCCAGCACACAAGCGTTCGTATTAGAGTCGTCACCACCGATGATTACCAGTGCTTTGATATCCAGTTTTTTCAAGATTTCAAGGCCTTTCTCAAATTGGTCTTCTTTTTCCAATTTGGTACGTCCTGAACCGATGATATCGAAACCACCCGTATTACGGTATTCGTCGATGATGTCGGCAGTCAGTTCCATGTAGTTATGGTCTACCAAGCCACCGGGGCCAAGGATGAAACCATACAGTTTGCTGTCTTTGTTCAGTTTCTTGATACCGTCGAAGATACCGGAAATTACGTTGTGACCACCGGGAGCCTGACCGCCGGAGAGGATAACGCCCACGTTCATAGCGGGGAAGTTTACGGCTTCGTCTGTAGCTTCAAACTTAATCAAAGGCATTCCGTACGTGTTGGGAAACAATTTCTTAATAGCTTCCTGATCGGCTACCGATTGAGTAGCAGCGCCTGCCACTGCCTTAACAGTACCTTTCAGCGCTTTCGGAAGTTTGGGCTGATAGGCAGCCCTTGCAATTTGCAATGCACTTTTAGTCATTTCTCTTAATTATTTAAAGGTGTTAATAAAGTTCCACTTAAAAGCGTCGCAAATTTCGTCTTTTTTCAGAAGATATGCAAACGGGGAGAAAGAAATAATATTATAAATACTAATTTTCCATTTATTGTCCTTTTTTTCTTATTCTTCCTCACCCCAACCACACCAAAGCCATATTTGCTCCGTATCTATAGGATTGGACTTGGTACGGACCGGGTACGGCTCAGGTAGGACGCGGGTATGGATGGGGTTGAAAATGTTCTGAAATTCTTTTCAAATGCGGTAGCTAACTAAAGGAGCGCGATATAAAAATCATCATTTACAGTTCCAAATCCCGATTTATTACTTAAAAATAAAAAAAATAGAGTATTCTTCCAATAAATGTATTATCTTTGCTCCCTAGAGTTTGAGTTACGAATCATTATAGTATAGTACTTCTTTATAATGTATAATTATTTAAGCAGGTTTCTTCTTTAATCATCCTCCTCACTCCAAATTTAATATTTATTTTAAAAAACAAATTAGATGAACATTTACATTGCAGGTTTGAATTACAGCACTACAGAAGCTGATTTGAACGATTTATTTTCAGAGTATGGAGAAGTATCTTCCACTAAAATTATTTTAGACAGAGAAACCGGAAGATCCAGAGGATTTGCTTTCGTTGAAATGTCTGATGACACAGCAGCTCAAAAGGCTATCGACGAGTTGAACGGAGCGGAATTTGACAAGAAGACTATTTCTGTAAACGTTGCACGTCCCAGAGAAGAAAGACCTTCAAACCGTGGTAACCACGACAGAAGAGGTGGTTACAACTCCAGAAGATATTAATTTTTTAATAACAAAAGAGGAGGTACTTAAATACCTCCTCTTTTCATATAAACTCCTATAAATAATATGGCTAAATCCTTATCCGCAGATAAGCGTGAAAACGAGAAAAAAAGGCTTGCTAAACGAGCTGAAAAACAAAAAAAGAAAGAAGAAAAGAAGCTGTCCGGCAAGACAAACAGCTTCGATGATATGATAGCTTACGTTGACGAAAACGGTATGATTACTTCTACCCCTCCCGAACAAAACACCAAGAAAGAGGAAATAAAGCTGGAAGAAATCATCATATCAACCCCTAAAAAAGAAGATGAAGCTCCTGTTATTTTGAAAGGAAGAGTAGAATTCTTCAACACCTCAAAAGGTTTCGGGTTCATCAAGAACCTTGCAAACGCCGAGAAATATTTTTTCCATGTGAACAATGTACTTACTGAAGTATCAGAGAATGACATTGTAACATTCGACCTTGAGCGTAGTCCTAAAGGGATGAATGCTGTAAACGTCAAGAAGGAGATGGAATAACTTGCCATCCTCCCCCAAGGGCTTTATATACATTGACCACAGCAATAAGTTCATCACGAATTGCATTGCTGACACCTATTTGAGCGTCGAAATAACCACGTTGTGCATCGAGCACATCCATGTAATTGATAACACCATTGATATATTGGAGTTGCGCCAAGTCGACATACGTCTTGGCCGAACGTTCCAGTTTTAGACGTAATTGATAGACTTCTTTTAGTTTATTGAAGTCTACAATGGCATTTTTAGCTTCTTTGAAGGCGTTGAGTACAGATTTCTCGTATCTATGTACCTCGGCTTCATAGGAAGCTTTTTTTGCTTTCAATGCCGCCCGGTTCTTTCCCCAATTGAACAACGGGCTCAATAATGCACCATTCAACATAGAATAGGGAGATTGCAGGAAATTGGAAAGGGCATCACTTTCCAGCCCAAACTGCCCTGTAAGAGCGATGCGGGGAAACATGTTGGTATAAGCCACTTTCACTTTAGCATGTTCCGCACGGAGTTGTTGTTCCGCCGCACGGATATCGGGACGCCGTTCCAGCAAATCGGAAGGCAACCCGACCGGCAATGTTTGCGGAACATCAAGTTCTTGCAAAAAGCTGCTACGCTCAATGCGGGTAGGGAATTCACCGGCCAGAAAAGCAATATCATTTTCTTTCAAAGAGATACGGCGTTCCAGGTCGGGAACCAATGTAGCAGTACGCGCCAATTCTACTTGAGCCTGTTGGTAAGAGGTTTCCGAAGTCAAGCCACCTTCAAAACGTATACGGGCAAGGCGGACACCTTCTTCACGGGCTTTCTGGGTTTGGCGGACAATCTCCAACTCGGTATCGAGGGCTACTAATTCATAATAGGCTTGCGCCACTTCGGCAACAATCGTCATGCGGAGTGCTCGCTGCGCCTCTACTGATTGGAGATATTCGGCAACGGCAGCCACTTTCTTCCAGCGCAAATTCCCCCAAAGGTCAAGTTCCCAAGAAAGAAGCGCCTTTGCTTCGTAACTGTTGCCCACATCGCGGCTATGTCCGCCATAGTTTTCAACTTCACGTTCGGCGGTAACTTTAGCATTGAGCTGCGGCAACAAGTTGGCAACGCTGATTCGTTTTTCGGCAGCCATTTCTTTGATACGGGCAGCCGCGATAAGCATGTCTTTATTATATTCCAGAGCACGCTCAATCAGCGCACTCAAAGTATTATCAGTGTACACGGCCTGCCATTGTTCATCGGCAATGCTGATACTGTCCTGCTTTTGCGCCAGGCTGTCCGGTAATACCATTTCCGGACGGGTGAAACCTTTGCCAACTTTGCAGGAGGTTAATATAAAAGTACTTAATAATAAGAGGATGTATATTTTATTTCTTTTCATAATGTTGATTTTTTAAACTTCGCCTTCGCTTTATAAACCATCACGAAGAAGAAAGGTACAAGTATTATACCGAACACAATAGCAAATATCATTCCGAAGAAGACACCGGTACCAATGGCCTGGCGGCTTGCCGAACCAGGTCCGCTTGCCAATACCATAGGAAGCATACCCAATACGAATGCAAGGGATGTCATCAAAATCGGACGAAAACGGAGTTGCGCCGCATGGATGGCCGACTGCACCAAGTCTCCTCCTTTATCGACCTGCACTTTGGCAAACTCCACAATAAGAATGGCGTTCTTGGCGGCAAGCCCCACCAGCATCACTAAACCTATCTGGAAATAAATATCATTTTCCAATCCGCAGATAGCGACGCCCAGATAAGCACCCAAAGCGGCTACCGGCAAGGAAAGCAATACGGCGATAGGTACGGTCCAACTTTCATATTGCGCAGCCAGGAAGAGGAAGACAAAAAGGAACACCAACGTCAGTACCAATCCGGTCTGCCCGCCCGCTTGCTTCTCCTGGTAGGAAAGTCCGCTCCATTCCACCCCGATATTATCCGGGAGGTGATTACGGGCTATTTGCTCCATAATCTCCATTGCCTGACCCGAACTATAACCTTGCGCCGCAGAGCCACGGATTACGGCGGTAGTGAACATGTTGAAACGTTTGATGCTACCCGGGCCTGTGGTATAAGAAGCATTTCCTAAAGAGGTTAAAGGTACCATTGCGCCATTAGCCGCTTTTACAAAAAACAAATTGATGTTATCCTTGTGTTCACGATAGGGAGCCTCAGCCTGAATATACACCTTATATATACGGTTGAACATATTGAAGTCATTTACATATACAGAACCGGTATAAGCCTTCATTGTGGAGAACACGTCTGCCAAAGGCACTCCCAACATCTTCACTTTATCACGATCGACATCAAAATAGAGTTGCGGTATTTCCGATTGCAGGGAAGATGAAAGCCCGGTCAGCTGCTTATGTTTCTGAGCATAATATAATAATGTGTCGGCCGCCTGTACCAAGTCATCAAAAGTTGCATCGCCACGTGCTTCAAGCTGCATTTCAAAACCGCCTGAAGTTCCCAAACCGGGAATCACGGGTGGCGTGGAAAGGTAGACTTTGCATTCGGGATACTCTTTGAGGTCCTTTTCCACATTTGCCATGATTTTATTAATACTGATACCCTTACGCTCCTCCCACGGCTTCAGAATAACCGTCAGCTCGCTACGGGCCTGGTTACTACCTACACGGGGGCTGCTTCCCGTCACGTTCTGTACATAAGCCACGTATGGGTTTTGCTCCAAATACTTCACCGCACGATCGGTAACAACGCGGGTACGTTCCAAAGTAGCGCCTTCGGGTAGTTCCAGCTCTATCTTGAAATAGCCCTGGTCTTCTGCCGGAAGGAAACTGGTAGGCACCAGCCGGTGAATGATGAATATAGCAATCAACACCATACCGAAAGCGGTAGTCAAACGTTTGGGGTGCTTGATGGCACGGCTGATAACACCGATATATTTATGATTACCGATATTCAGCCATTGGTTTATCTTACGAAAAACAATGTTTTTCTTCTTTCCGCTATCCGGTTTCAGAATGAGCGAGCACATTACGGGGCTGAGAGTCAGAGCCACTACGGTAGACAACAACACGGAAACCGCAATAGTAATGGTAAACTGGCGATATAACTGGCCGGTGATGCCACTGAGAAAACTCACCGGCACAAATACGGCGCAAAGTACCAATGAGGTGGCAATCAATGCGCCTGCCAACCCGTTCATCGCTTTCTTGGTAGCTTTATATGGAGACAGCTTTTCGGTCTCCATCAGATGCTCCACATTCTCTACCACGACAATGGCATCATCCACCACAATGCCGATGGCGAGAATCAATCCCAGCAAAGTCAGTATGTTCAAGGAGAAACCGAAAATAAGCATGAAACCAAAGGTACCAATCAGGGATATAGGTACCGCAACAATCGGAATCAACGTGGCACGCCAACTTTGCAGGGAAAGAAATACTACCAGCACAACAAGAATTAATGCTTCGAATAACGTTTTATATACTTCGTGGATAGACTCCGAAATATAGGTAGTCATATCAAACGGGATTTCATAACTCATTCCTTCGGGGAAGTTGGCGCTGATTTCTTCCATGGCCTCCTTCACATTCTTTGCCACTTCCATGGCATTGGCGCCGGGAAGCATATAAATACCAAGTACAGCTGCATTTTCGCCATTAATGCCACTTTCAGTACTATATGAAGAGGCTTCTAGTGATACGCGAGCCACATCACGCAAACGGATAATGGAACCATTGGAATTGGCACGTACGACAATGTCTTCAAACTGCTTTACCGAACTCAGACGGCCTTGTGTCGTAATCGGGATAGTGATATCCAACCCTTTCACCGGTTGTTGTCCCAATACACCTGCGGCCGACTCACGGTTCTGGTCTTTCAAAGCGTTCTGCAAGTCCTGCACGGTCAACCCGAAATTGGCGAGTTTATCGGGCATCGCCCAAATCTGCATGGCATAGTAACGGCTACCGATATTAGAAACACGTCCCACACCGGGAATACGGCGAAGCAGGTCGAGCACATTGATGGTTGCAAAGTTACTCAGATAAATTTCATCGAATTTCGGATCGCTTGAAGTCAGGCAGATAGTCATCAACTGGCTGGGCGCCTGCTTCTCTACGGAAATACCGTTCTGAATGACCTCGGCGGGTAAACGGCTTTCGGCCAATTTCACACGGTTCTGAATTTCCACGGCAGCCAAATCGGGGTCGGCGGAAACATCAAAGGTTACCGTTGCCGAGAAGCCACCGGAATTGGAACTATTGGACTCCATGTAAAGCATGCCCGGAGTACCGTTTATTTCTTGTTCAATAGGAGTTGCCACCGCTTGCGAAACCGTCAGCGCACTGGCGCCCGGATAGGACGCGCTGATTTTTACAACGGGGGGAGTTATTTGTGGGTATTGGTCCACCGGTAGCATCGTCAGTCCAATGATACCGACAATAACAATCACAATCGATATCACCGCCGAAAACACCGGACGGTCTATAAAAAAACTTACTTTCATGCGGTCATTACTTTGAGGTTTGATTATCCTTTGCCTTATTCTCGGGAGCAACTTTCTTATTCAGAGAGTCTTCTTGCTGTTTCTCCTCTTTATTAGGAATAGCTGCTTGGGCACGTACTTTCATACCCGGAGTAAGTTTATGGAAACCCTCAGTCACCACTTGTTCTCCGGCTGCCAAACCACGTTCCACTACCCAGTTATTACCGAATTCAGGTCCCAGTTCTATGAAACGTTTCTCTACGATAGAATCACGGCGCATCACAAAAATATAAGCGCCACCTTTTTCTATAGTAACCGCTTTCTGGGGTACTGAAATTGCACCTTCACGTACATCGAGCAGCAGTTTGACCTTGGTAAACTGCCCCGGCAACAGCACGCTGTTCGGATTAGGCATTTCGGCACGTACGGAGAAAGTACCCGTCTGCGGGTCAACCTGCGGCTCTGCAAAGTCTACATAGCCCTTATATGGATAGATGGTATTGTCGGCTAAAGTAATCGTAATATTCGGCTGCCAGGAGCGTGTTGAATCCTGGCGTCCAATCTCTATATTACGTTCCTTACTCTTCAGATAGTCCAATCCCGTCATACTGAAATCCACCAGGACAGTATCACTTTTCACTACCGTAGCCAACAAAGATTTAGCTCCGGGACCGACAAGTGTCCCCAAGTCAACGTTTCTTTCACTTATATTCCCCGACAAAGGAGCTCGCACCAAAGTATAGCCCAACTCCAACTCTGCCTGATCTAAATCAGCCTGGCTCATAGCAACGGAAGCTTCCGCTGTTTCGTATGCTGCCTGCGCATTATCCAAATCGAGTTGACTGGCGGCATTCTGCGCATACAAAGGGCGGATACGCTCCAAATCACGTTTGGCTTTCAAAGCTTGCGCTTCGTCTTTCTTCAACTGTGCACGGGCTTTGTCGGCTTTCGCACGATATTGGTCCTGATTGATGACGAACAACACCTGATTCTTCGTCACATACTTACCTTCTGCAAAAAGCATACTTTCCAGATAACCTTCCACACGCGCACGTACCTCTACAAATTGTTGCGCACGAATACGTCCTACATACTCGCCATATATTTCAACATCTCCCATCTCGGCAGGCTCCACTATTACCGTGGGAGCTTCCGGCTGAATCTTCTTAGGCCATGTCAGGGTAATATATCCCGTAAGTAATGCAGCCATACAGGCAATCATGATTATCACCCTCTTTCTTTTCAGCTTCAATTCTCTCTTCGTAAAAAATAGTCTCATGCTTGTTTGTTTATTAAATTTAACCCTGTTTCCTTCTATAAAGCAAATCCGATGCCAAAGCGTTGTTTGCATCCTCCCATTTTGTTTTAGTTCATTGGTTATCAAAGCAAAAGCGCAAACACAGATTAGCTTTTACACACCAATTTCCACACTCTCCATGTGGAATCTCTCTACAAATTGTAGAAATATTCCACAGGCCTTATCCACATTAAAAACACATAAAATCTCTCTTTTACTCTATATTCAAATAGAAAAACACTATCTTTACCGAAAATAATTCAATTTATTCACTTAAAAAGTAAAGATTATGGCAAGTAGAAAAGTATTGAAGAAGAATGTCAATTATATTGCAGGTGAACTGTTCGCGGAGTGTCTTGTAAACAGCATATATGTACCTGGAACCGACAAAAAGAAAGCTGACGAGTTAATGGGTGAAATCTTGAAAATGCAGGATGAATTTGTAAGCCGCATCAGCCATACCGAACCGGGTAATGTAAAAGGTTACTACAAAAAATTCCGCTCTGATTTCAATGCAAAAGTGGAAGAAATTATTGATGCCTTGGGCAAACTGAAATAAGAATGAAGAAAAAACTATATAGCTTTATCTACTATCGCCTGTTAGGGTGGAAAACCAATGTAACGGTGCCGAATTATGATAAGTGTGTTATCTGTGCGGCACCTCACACTTCTAATTGGGATTTGTTTATCGGTAAACTCTTTTATGGCGCCATTGGGCGAAAGACCAGTTTCATGATGAAAAAGGAATGGTTTTTCTTTCCCTTGGGATTAATATTCAAAGCAGTGGGAGGAATACCGGTAGACAGGAGCCGCAAGACTTCCTTGGTGGACCAGATGGCTGCAAAATTTGCTCAAAGCAAACAATTCCATCTTGCCATCACTCCGGAAGGTACGCGCAAAGCCAACCCGAATTGGAAGAAAGGTTTTTATTTCATCGCCTTGAAAGCGCAAGTGCCTATCATGCTAATCGGTATCGATTATCCTACCAAGACCATTACTTCTACCAAAGCGGTGATGCCCACAGGAGATTTGGAGAAAGACATGCATGAAATAAAGCTCTATTTTAAAGACTTCCACGGGAGAAACCCTGAAAATTTTTCTATCGGAACTATTTAAAAAAGCGGTTGGCAACAGCTACTTATTACAATGAACCAACTACGCGTCAGTATCCTGCAAACGGATATTGTTTGGGAAAATAAACAAGACAATCTCCGTCGCCTCCACGAAAAACTGAAAAAACTTCGTGGGGAGACGGAGATTGTCGTTTTACCGGAAACCTTTTCTACAGGTTTCAGTATGAATACCGGTCATCTGGCAGAACCGGTTACAGGTGAAACTATCACGACTTTGCGTCAATGGGCAGCTGACTATCAACTTGCTATTGCCGGAAGTTATATTGCTTGCGAAGAGGGTTCCGTACACGGTAAACCTCCCTCCTATTACAATCGTGCCTTCTTCCTTACTCCCGAAGGTGGCGCTCATTTTTACGATAAACGGCATCTGTTCCGCATGGGTAACGAAACCGAACATTTCACCGCCGGTGACCGACGCCTTATCGTCCCTTACCGGGGGTGGAATATACTCTTGCTTATATGCTACGATTTACGTTTTCCCGTTTGGAGCCGCAATGTGAACAATGAATATGACCTTCTGATTTATGTTGCCAATTGGCCTGTTCCCCGGAGAAAAGCCTGGGACATCTTGTTGCAGGCGCGTGCCATGGAGAACATTAGTTATGTATGCGGTGTTAACCGTATCGGCATGGATAATAACCGTTTTCAGCATAGTGGAGGTAGTGTAATCTATTCTCCTAAAGGTGAACTCCTTGCCCACGTGCCGGACAATGAAGAAGGAATTGCCACGGCCACCCTCGAACTTGCTGCATTGACAGAATTCAGAAAGAAATTTCCTGCATGGAAAGATGCTGATACTTTCACCATTTCTTAAATCATAAAAATCCACTTTACTATGGGACAAGTTGAAACTAAATGCCGTATAGCTGCCAAGCTATTCTTTTTCTTACTGACAATCTGCGTTTTATCTTCCTGTTCAAGCAGCAGGAAAGATATTATTCCTTCGGCCGAATATGCTCCCTATGTAAGTGCATATACCGGAGGCGTTGTCTCTCGGAATTCGAGTATTCGCATAGAGTTGACACAGGATCAGCCTATGGTAGATTTAAACAATGAATTGGAAAAGAACCCATTCAGTTTTTCCCCCTCTTTGAAAGGTAAAGCCTACTGGGTCAGCAACAATACCATCGAGTTCCTTCCCGAAGAAGGTTCTCTGAAACCGGGAGAACTCTATGAAGGAACTTTCCGATTAGGGGATTTCGTGGAAGTGGACAGCCGACTGAAAGAGTTCAAGTTCTCGTTCCGGGTACAGGAAAGTAATTTCGCCTTGCAAACAGAAGCGCTTTCACAAACAGACGCTAAGCCCGACAAGGTGGACATAAAAGGAGAAATTCGCTTCAGTGACACCGTAAAGAAAGAAGATGTAGAGAAAATCTTGTCTGCTACTGACAGCAAAGGGGGGACATTTCCCTTTACCGTTACTGCCACTGATAACCCGGCACGGTATCAGTTCGAGATTAATGATATTCCCCGGACAGATGAAGATTACCAGTTGGATATAAAAGCAGATGGCAATTCCATCGGCATTAACTGGAAGCAGAACGTCGATATACTGATTCCTGCCCGGAAAAGTTTCCGGTTCCTATCTGCCGAACGCATCGAACAACCGGAGAACGGAATTGAAATCGTATTCTCTTCGCCCGTCTCCACTACACAAGATTTGAAGGGATTAATCGAAATACCGGAAGTGACAAACTCCACCATTCAAGTAAAGGACAATAAGGTATATATCTACTTTGAAGCCAACCAACTAAATAAAATAACCTTAAATATATATGAAGGTGTAAAAGACAGTGAAGGAAAAGCATTAGGTAGCGCACATACCATTTCATTCAGCGAAATCAACCTGAAACCGGAAGTGCGAATGTTGACTTCCTCCGCTATCTTGCCTAATTCTCAAAATCTCATTATCCCATTTCAGGCAGTCAACCTCTATGCAGTAGATTTAAGTGTCATCCGTATCTTTGAGAGTAATGTGCTGATGTTTATGCAGACTAATACACTGGCATCTGCCAATGAACTGAGACGGGCCGGCAGATTAGTCTATAAAAAAACATTATGGCTGGCAAAAGACAAAACTAAAGACATTCATCGTTGGGAAGATTATTCCATAGACCTTGCCGGACTGATTCATCAGGAACCGGGTGCCATTTATCGCATTATCCTTAGTTTCCGGCAAGAATACTCCGCTTATCCTTGCGGGAATACGGATGAGCAGAACATGAAATTTGCAGATAATACGAATTCTGACGGTTTGACCAAAGTCAGTGGAAATGTAATCTCGGAGGAGGAAGAAGCCGCCTGGGATATTCCGCAAAGTTACTTCTACTATAACGGTGGAGTGCAAATGGACTGGAGCCAGTATGACTGGAGGGAACGTAACAATCCGTGCCATCCATCCTATTATATGGATTCCGACCGGGCGGCTTCCTGTAATGTATACGCCTCCAATATAGGAATGATTGCCAAACGGAACTCGTTGAACAAACTATGGATTGCGGTAAACAATATTCTGGATACCAACCCCATAGAAAAGGCTAGAATAACCGTTTATAACTTCCAGCTGCAACCCATCGGAACGGGAGAAACCAATTATGAAGGATTTGCGGAAATAACTTCCAAAGGTATCCCGTTTATCGTGGTTGCCGAATCGGAAAAGCAGAAAGCATACGTCAGAGTCGCTGATGGTGAAGAACAGTCCGTCAGCCGTTTCGATGTAGGTGGTAAGGAAATACAAAAAGGTTTGAAAGGGTTTATTTATGGTGAAAGAGGGGTTTGGAGACCGGGAGATACCCTGCACGTATCCTTTATCCTGGAAGACAGGGAAAGGAGAATACCGGACACACATCCCGTAGCGTTGGAAATCTACAATCCAAGGGGACAATTCTATACAAAGATGATTTCCACACAAGGTACTAACGGATTTTATACATTTGATGTGCCAACACAACCGGATGCTCCTACAGGGCTTTGGAACGCTTATGTGAAAGTAGGTGGAACCGCTTTCCACAAAAGCTTACGCATAGAAACTGTAAAGCCTAACCGATTGAAGATTAACCTGAAGTTACCACAAGATATTATTCAGGCCTCAGCAAAGGAAATACCCGTGACGCTTTCTTCCGCCTGGCTGACAGGAGCCACCGCTTCACATCTGAAGGCAAAGGTGGAAATGTCCCTATCGAAAGTAAACACACAATTCAAGAATTACAGCCAGTACCTCTTCAACGACCCTGCTACAGAATTTACAACCGTCAAAACGGATGTATTCAACGGTAGTCTGGACGGTGAAGGAAAAACTACTTTTAAGTGGAAGCTTCCCAATGCCGCCAATGCACCGGGTATGCTCAACGCTACACTTACCACCCGCGTGTTTGAACCGGGAGGGGATGCCAGTATCCATGTACAAACCGTGCCCTACTCCCCACTTTCATCGTATGTCGGCATCAATTTGAATGAACCGAAAGGACGATACATCGAAACAGATAAGGATCATCGGTTTGATATCGTCACCGTTAATGATAAAGGTCAATTAATCAATCGTTCCAACCTGGAATACAAGGTTTATCGCATAGATTGGAGTTGGTGGTGGGAAAATCGTGAAGAATCATTCGGTACTTACATAAACAGCAGTTCAATCACCCCGGTCGCCAGCGGTAATTTACAAACTGCCGGTGGAAAAGCCAGTTTTAAATTACGCATCAACTACCCGGGGTGGGGACGCTATCTGGTATATGTAAAAGATAAGGAGAGTGGCCACGCCACGGGGGGTACCGTATATATCGATTGGCCCGAATGGAGGGGACGTTCCAACAAGACTGACCCCAGCGGAATCAAGATGCTTGCTTTCTCACTGGACAAGGATTCTTATGAAATTGGAGAAACTGCCACAGCCATTATCCCTGCCGCCGCAGGAGGACGTGCGCTTGTTTCCCTTGAAAATGGTTCTACTGTGTTGAAACGTGAATGGATCGAAGCCGGAACTCAGGGTGATACCAAATATTCATTTGAGGTGACCCCTGAAATGGCTCCGAATGTATATCTGCACATCAGCCTACTGCAACCACACGCACAGACAGTAAATGATTTGCCTATTCGCATGTATGGTGTCATGCCGGTAATGGTTACCAATAAACAAACGATATTGCAACCGCAAATCCAACTACCGGAAGTATTACGACCGGAAACGAACTTCAATGTCACCGTCAGCGAGAAAAACGGTAAGCCCATGACTTATACATTGGCTATTGTGGATGACGGCCTACTTGACCTTACCAACTACAAGACCCCTGACCCGTGGAATGAGTTCTATGCCCGTGAAGCATTGGGTATCCGCACCTGGGACATGTATGATGATGTATTGGGGGCATCTGCCGGACGTTATACTTCTTTGTTCAGTACAGGAGGTGATGAAATGCTGAAACCTGCCGATGCAAAAGCGAACCGCTTTAAGCCGGTAGTGAAATTTATAGGCCCATTTTATATAGGTAAAGGAAGACAGCAGACACACACACTGAAGTTACCTATGTATGTAGGTTCCGTACGCACTATGGTGGTTGCCGGGCAAGACGGGGCATACGGCAAAGCTGAAAAGGCTTCGTTTGTACGCACCCCTCTGATGCTGCTGTCTACCCTGCCTCGTGTTCTAAGTACCCAAGAAGAAATTACCGTACCGGTAAATATCTTCGCCATGGAAAAAGAAGTGAAGGATGCAACGGTTGCTATTCAAGTTTCAGGAGGCGGAATACAAGTAGTTGGGAACGCCAAGCAGACCGTCACTTTCAGCCGGCCGGGTGATAAGCTGATATTCTTCAAGATAAAGACCGGCAGCAAAACCGGAAAAGCAACTGTTCACCTCACAGCCAACGGTGGAGGGCAACAAACCAAAGAAACCATTGAAATAGAGGTCCGAAACCCTAACCCCGCTGTGACGCTTCGCAACAGTCAATGGGTGGAAACCGGACAGAGCGCGACTCTTTCTTATAACCTGCAAGGTGCCAATCCTGAGAATAGCAGTGTGCAACTTGAAGTATCCCGTATACCTTCAGTAGATATCACTCGCCGCTTCGATTTCCTCTATAACTATCAGCACAATTGTTCGGAGCAGTTGACTTCCAAGGCATTACCGCTATTATTTGTCAGCCGGTTCAAGGCCGTAGACAACAAAGAAACTGAAAAGATAAAAGCAAACGTACAGGAAGGGATACGCCAGCTTTATGGTCGCCAACTTCCCAACGGCGGATTTGTATACTGGCCGGGGGATGCTGTTGCCAACGAATGGATTACATCCTATGCCGGAATGTTCCTTGTTCTGGCACAAGAAAAAGGGTATGCCGTCAACCAGAATGTATTGAATAAATGGAAACGCTTCCAGCGTGCCGCCGCACAAAACTGGCGCATGCCCCAGCAAGAGAGTGAATGGATACAGTGGCAGTCTGATTTACAACAAACATTCAGACTTTATACCCTGGCATTGGCGGGTGCGCCCGAATATGGAACGATGAACCGGATGAAAGAACAGCCGGGCTTATCCAAGCAGGCTAAATGGAGACTTGCCGCAACATACGCATTGGCAGGTAAGATGAAACCTGCCGGGGAACTGATTTATAACATTGAAACTACCGTAAAACCGTATTCTTCAAATAATATCATTTATGGTTCATCCGAGCGTGATGAAGCAATGATTCTGGAGACTTTGATACTGATGAATCGTGAGCAAGCCGCTTTGCAACAAGCAAAAAAGATTTCACAGAATTTATCCCGTGAAAATTGGTTCAGCACCCAGTCTACCGCTTTTGCCTTAATGGCTATGGGACGTCTGGCAGAGAAACTTTCCGGGACACTGGATTTTACCTGGAACTGGAATGGGAAGCAGCAACCGGCTGTAAAATCTGCTAAAGCCGTATTTGAAAAAGCATTGTCCACTACGCCCTCAAAAGGTAATGTTACTCTAAAAAATGAGGGAAAAGGTGCATTAGGGTTCGATATGATTACGCGCATGCAATTATTGAATGATACACTGCCCGCGATGAGTAACAATCTTCGGATTGAAGTAAAATACACGGACTTGAACGGTGCCCCGATTTCTGTTGAAAACATTAAGCAAGGAACGGACTTTATGGCAACGGTTGCAATAGGCAACATCAGTGGTACTACCGATTACAGTAATCTGGCATTGACTCATATCATACCATCCGGATGGGAGATTTACAATGACAGAATCATGAATCCGGAAGTTGTTTCCACCAAAAACTATACGTATCAAGATATCCGGGACGACCGTGTACTGACCTATTTCGACTTGCAACGTGGTGAGTCGAAGAAGTTTATCGTCAGGATGCAAGCCACGTATGCAGGAAACTTTGTGTTACCGGCCGTTCAGTGCGAAGCCATGTATGACTCATCCGCACAAGCGCGTACAAAGGCAGGAAGAACAACTGTGAGCCAATAATGCAAAGATTTCTACATAAAATAAAGAAATATATCAATCAACTGTCTGTTACCGGAAAAGTAATACTCATCCTCCTTACTTTTCTGGTAACAGCTTATATCTTTTGTCTCCCTAAACAGTTATTTCACGTATCTTACTCTACCGTCGTTGCCGACCGGAACGGCGAACTTCTGGGAGCACGCATTGCATCCGACGGGCAATGGCGTTTTCCTCCCCGCACCACTACACCGGAGAAAATCAGGCAATGCCTGGTTACTTTTGAAGACAAGCACTTCTATCACCATTGGGGAGTCAATCCATTATCCATCGGCAGAGCCATTTACCAAAATCTGAAAAACAAACGTATCATAAGCGGGGGCAGCACTCTCACTATGCAGACCATTCGCCTGGCTAGAAATGAATCCAGAACCTTCGGAGAAAAGCTCATTGAGATGATTTTAGCTACCCGACTTGAGTTCCGTGCGTCTAAAGAAGAAATCCTGTCCATGTATATATCGCATGCCCCGTTCGGTGGAAATGTCGTAGGACTGGACGCGGCTGCATGGCGTTATTTCGGGCATCCGGCAGAAGAACTGTCGTGGGCAGAATCGGCAATGCTGGCAGTTCTGCCGAATGCTCCTTCCATGATACATCTTTCAAAAGGACGTAAAGCGTTGCTTGATAAACGAAACCGGCTTTTGAAACAGTTGCATGAAAAAGCAATAATCAATACCTCCACATACGAACTGGCTGTTAGCGAGCCTCTTCCTGCCGAACCTCATCCGCTACCTCACATCGCGCCACATCTGGTCAGCCGTTTTTATCAGGAACGAAACGGGCAATATTCATTATCCACCATTGATAAGGACCTCCAAATCCAGATAGAAAGCCTGGCCGAACGTTGGAGCAATGAATTCAACAGAAGCGATATACGAAACCTGGCAATTCTGGTAATCGATATTACAACCAATCAGGTAGCAGCTTATTGCGGAAATGTCCATTTTGAACAGAAACGGGCAGGCAATCAAGTAGACGTCATTCAAGCTCCCAGAAGTACAGGGAGTATCCTGAAACCATTCCTCTATTATGCAATGTTGCAGGAAGGCAGCCTATTACCGAAAATGTTGTTGCCGGATATTCCCATTAATATCAATGGCTTCACTCCACAGAACTTCAGCCTGCAATTTGAAGGAGCTGTTCCCGCATCCGAAGCATTGGCACGGTCACTAAATATCCCTGCCGTAACCATGTTGCAAAAATATGGTGTTCCCAAATTCCACGGTTTTCTTAAACAGATTGGTTTAAAAACATTGAACCGACCGGCCTCCCACTACGGATTATCCCTCATCCTGGGAGGTGCGGAAGCTACTCTGTGGGATATTACAAATGCATACGCCAACATGGGACGCAGTCTGCTGAAACTTCCACAAAACACTTGTAATCTACTGCTCTCTAAGGAAACGACACAAACAACAGATTTATTTCAACCGGGTGCCGTATGGCAAACGTTTGATGCTTTGATAGAAGTCAACCGGCCCGAGGAAATAGATTGGAAATCCATTCCTTCGATGTATCCCGTTGCCTGGAAGACCGGAACAAGTTACGGCTTCCGTGATGCTTGGGCAGTAGGTGTAACTCCCCGCTTTGCTGTAGGAGTATGGGTAGGCAATGCTACCGGAGAAGGGAAACCGGGACTGGTAGGCGCACGTACGGCAGGTCCGGTATTGTTTGATATATTCAATCTGCTACCCTCCTCTCCTAAATGGTTCGAACGTCCCACGGGTATTTTCGTTGAAGCGGAAATATGTCGTCAGTCCGGACATCTGAAGAGTCGGTTCTGTGAGGAAACCGATAGCATGCTGATACTCCCTTCAGGGTTGAAAACCGAAGTTTGTCCTTATCACCACCCCATCACTCTGTCGGCAGACGGCACTCATCGCATTTACGAAAACTGCGCCAACACTGAACCTACCATTCAAAAATCATGGTTTACCCTGCCCCCCGTATGGGAATGGTATTACAAGCAACATCACCCCGAATATACTCCCCTACCTCCTTTTAAACCCGGTTGCGGAGAAGATGCATTACAAATCATGCAATTTATCTATCCTCCCATGAATGCCCATATTGTTTTGCCCAAACTGTTGGACGGCAGCAGAGGAGTTGTCACAGTAGAGCTGGCTCATAGCAATCCCAATACCACTATTTTTTGGCATCTTGACGAAACCTACCTCACCCAAACGCAGGATTTTCATAAAATATCCCTGCAACCTGTTCCCGGAAAACATTTCCTCACTGCGGTGGACAGTGAAGGAAATTCCATTTCCACCACTTTCTACGTGGAATAAAGCATAAAACCAAGTTACTTTAAACATCGAATGTTTATTTTTAGAGTATTTAATGAAAATACCTAAAAGAGAGGAGTGCATATTACCTAAAAAGTAACTATTTTTGTCCTTCGAAACGATGTCGAAATGACAGCATAATTAATTTTATAACTCTAACCCCTAAATCCTATGTTGACTCAACTTATCAACGCTCGTATTCTGACCCCTCAAGGTTGGCTCAAAGACGGCTCTGTACTTATCAGAGACGGAAAAATTCTGGAAGTAACCAATTGTGACCTCGCCGTTATCGGTGCGCAACTGATTGATGTAAAAGGTATGTATGTACTCCCCGGTGGCGTAGAAATACATGCACACGGCGGTGGCGGACGCGACTTTATGGAATGTACCGAAGATGCTTTCCGTGGGGCAGTCAAGACCCACATGAAATATGGAACGACCAGTATCTTCCCTACATTGTCTTCATCTACCGTCCCCATGATTGAACAGGCGGCAGAAACCTGTACCCGGCTGATGGCGGAAAAAGACAGCCCGATACTCGGCCTTCACTTGGAAGGTCACTACCTGAACATGGCTATGGCAGGCGGACAACTTCCTGAAAACATCAAGAACCCTGACCCGAACGAGTACATCCCTATTGTAGAAAACCTGCATTGCATCAAGCGATGGGATGCTGCACCGGAATTACCGGGAGCCATGCAGTTCGGTAAATACATCACAGCCAAAGGCATTCTGGCTTCAGTTGCACATACACAAGCAGAATTCGAGGATATCCGTACGGCATACGAAGCCGGATATACTCATGCCACTCACTTCTACAACGCTATGCCCGGTTTCCACAAACGCCGTGAATATAAATATGAAGGAACAGTGGAAAGTATCTACCTACTGGATGACATGACGGTAGAAGTAGTTGCCGACGGCATTCATGTGCCACCTACCATCCTGCGTTTGGTATATAAGATAAAAGGTGTAGAACGGATGTGTGCCATCACCGATGCTCTGGCTTGCGCCGCCAGTGACAGCAAAGAAGCTTTTGACCCGCGCGTCATCATTGAAGACGGGGTATGTAAACTTGCCGACCACTCCGCACTGGCAGGTAGTGTTGCAACAATGGACCGTCTGATACGCACCATGGTGCAAAAGGCAGACATACCATTGGCAGATGCGGCACGCATGGTTTCAGAAACTCCTGCACGTATCATGGGAGTATTCGACCGCAAAGGTTCTTTGCAGAAGGGTAAAGATGCCGATATCATCGTGATGGACGAAGATTTGAATGTAAGAGCAGTATGGGCGATGGGAAATTTAGTACCGGAAACCAATACTTTATCATAAAATATACTTCAACACTATACGAGTGAACTTTGTTCTGCGTATTTTTGTTAAGTTTTAATGAGCGAACGCTTTAATCATTTATTAATACCAATAAAACGTATGAAAACCAATCTTAGTTCTCAAATTACTCTCAACAGAGTATCCCCCAGGTACTATAGGCCTGAGAACGCTTTTGAGCGGTCGGTACTGACACGACTCGAAAAAATTCCGACGGACATCTATGAAACTCCTGAAGAAGGTGCCAACCAAATTGCTCTCGACATCGCACAACTGATTCGGGACAAACAAAAAGCCGGACGTTTCTGTGTACTGGCACTGGCTGGCGGTAATTCTCCGCGCAATGTATACGCTGCATTAGTACGTATGCATCAGGAAGAGGGTTTAAGTTTCCGCAACGTTGTCGTATTCAACCTTTATGAATATTATCCTTTGGCTCCCAATGCCGTCAACAGCAATCTGAATGCATTGAAAGAAATGTTGCTCGACCATGTGGATATCGACATGCAGAATGTATTCAGCCCGAACGGTACCATTGCCAAAGATGCCATCTTCGAATATTGCCGTCTGTACGAGCAACGTATCGAAAGCTTCGGTGGTCTGGATATCGCTTTGCTGGGTATCGGCCGTGTAGGTAACATCGGTTTCAACGAACCGGGTTCCCGCCTGAACTCTACCACTCGTCTGATTTTGCTGGATAACGATTCACGTAACGAAGCGTCCAAGATTTTCGGTAGCATCGACAGTACGCCTATCAGCTCTATCACAATGGGTGTGGCCACCATTCTCTCCGCTAAGAAAGTATACTTGCTGGCATGGGGTGAAGAAAAAGCCAAAATGGTGAAAGAATGTGTGGAAGGTCCTGTTACGGATACTATTCCTGCATCTTACCTGCAAACTCACAATAATGCGCATATCGCCATTGACTTATCCGCATCTGCCAACCTGACACGTATCCAACGTCCTTGGCTGGTAACCTCCTGTGAATGGAACGACAAACTGATACGCAGTGCTATCGTTTGGCTATGCCAGTTGACAGGCAAACCGATTTTGAAGTTGACCAATAAAGACTATAACGAAAACGGTTTGAGTGAACTCTTGGCACTCTTCGGTTCTGCTTACAACGTAAATATCAAGATATTCAATGACCTACAACATACCATCACTGGTTGGCCGGGCGGCAAACCGAATGCCGACGATACTTATCGTCCCGAACGTGCGAAACCGTATCCGAAGCGTGTCATCGTATTCTCCCCGCACCCTGATGACGATGTTATCTCCATGGGTGGCACTATCCGTCGTCTGGTAGAGCAGAAACATGATGTACATGTAGCTTACGAAACTTCCGGTAACATTGCTGTTGGTGACGAAGAAGTAATCCGCTTCCTGCACTTCATCAATGGGTTCAACCAAATCTTCAATAACAGCGAAGACCAGGTCATCAACGATAAATATGCTGAAATCCGCAAGTATCTCAAGGAAAAGAAAGATGGAGATATGGATAGCCGCGACATCCTTACCATCAAGGGTCTTATCCGCCGTGGTGAAGCGCGTACCGCTTGTACATACAACAACATTCCGTTGGACCATGTACACTTCCTCGACCTGCCGTTCTACGAAACAGGTAGAATTCAGAAAAATCCTATCAGCGAAGCCGATGTGGAAATTGTACGTAACCTGTTGCGCGAAGTGAAACCTCACCAAATCTTTGTAGCCGGTGACCTTGCCGACCCTCACGGAACCCATCGTGTTTGTACGGACGCCGTGTTTGCCGCTATCGACCTTGAAAAGGAAGAAGGTGCCAAATGGCTGAAAGATTGCCGCATCTGGATGTATCGTGGCGCATGGGCAGAATGGGAAATCGAAAACATCGAAATGGCTGTGCCTATCAGTCCCGAAGAATTGCGTGCTAAACGTAACTCTATCCTGAAGCACCAGTCACAGATGGAAAGCGCTCCGTTCCTCGGTAATGACGAGCGTTTGTTCTGGCAACGCAGTGAAGACCGCAACCGTGGTACAGCAGCATTGTACGACAGCCTTGGTCTGGCATCCTACGAAGCGATGGAAGCTTTCGTAGAATACATTCCGCTGTAAAGTTTACTAAATAGAAATAAGAAGAGTGGGAAGCGCATAACTTCTCACTCTTTTTTTAGTTACTTTTGTTCGGTCATCACGATAACTTTGCGTTATGAGAAAAAGTATATACCTTATTATAATACTGCTTTCCTTCTTTTCAGGGAAAGCAGTATCACAGGAAATCGAGCAGAATGTGGAAGAACGCTTACAAACTTTCTTCAAGAAATACACCGCTTCCACAGTCGATATAGGAACCTGCCGTCTGGATAGTTTCCGTATAGACTTTCAGAGAAAAAAGATACGTATCTATGCAAGCGAACAATTAAGTTATCAGCCTCATCGCCCGGAAAGCGTCGATAATCTCTATCAGAACATCAGGCAACTGCTTCCCGGTCCCGTGAATTACTTCGATGTCACTCTATTTACCGCAGGAAAAGCTATCGAGGAACTCATACCCAATGTATACAGAAAAGGCAAGAAAGACAAAGAACGTCTTTTCACTGACTTAAACTATAAAGGCACTCCGTGGGTAACCCGCATTTCCCGTCCATACGAAATATCCCGTGGACTGGAAGGACGCCACATAGCCGTGTGGCAAAGTCATGGGAAATATTACATCAACAGCAAAGACAAATGGGGCTGGCAACGTCCCCGGCTGTTTTGTACTACCGAAGACCAGTTTACCCAATCATTCATCATCCCCTACCTGATTCCAATGCTCGAGAATGCCGGCGCCAACGTCTTCACCCCTCGTGAGCGAGACACTCAGAAACAGGAAGTGATTGTCGACAATGACGGAAATCTGAACCGGGAAGGCGGACAAGGTTCTTTCTACCTTGAAGTAAAAAGCCGGAAATCACAATGGGCATCTACGGGCAAGCCCGCTTTTGCACAGCGTAAACGCATCTATGAAGACGGAGATAACCCTTTCCTTGACGGTACGGCACGCTTTGCCAATACAGAAAAAAAGAAAGATAAAGCATTCGCCGAGTGGGTACCCGACATACCCGAAACAGGAGAATACGCCGTTTATGTATCTTATCAGAGTATGCCGAACAGTGTAAGCGATGCCAAATACCTCGTCTTCCACAATGGCGGTGTAACGGAATTTAAGGTAAACCAGCGTATTGGAGGCGGTACCTGGGTATATCTCGGAACCTTTACTTTCGATAAAGGAAGAAATGACTACAGCATGGTGGTACTGAGCAACGAGAGTAAAGAAAAAGGTGTGGTCTGTGCGGATGCCGTCCGTTTCGGTGGAGGAATGGGGAATATCGCCCGTGGCGGGCAAACCAGCGGACTTCCCCGCTATCTGGAAGGCGCGCGCTATTCTGCCCAATGGGCAGGCATGCCCTATTCCGTATATGCCGGATATAAAGGAAAAGATGATATTTCTGATGATACCAACACACGTTCGCGCATGGTGAACTATCTGGCAGGCGGTTCTGTATTCAATCCCACTGAACAAGGCTTGGGAGTTCCATTTGAAATGAGTATGGCATTGCACAGCGATGCCGGTGTCAAAACCGATGACCGGATAGTAGGTACACTCGGCATTTATACCACCAACTTCAACAACGGGCAATTGGCTGCGGGGACAGACCGTTATGCGTCACGTGACCTTTCCGATATCTTAATGAGCCAATTGGAACGAGATATCCGTTCCGTCTATAACATCGACTGGACACGCCGCAGTATGTGGAACCGTAACTACAGCGAAACACGCCTGCCTTCCGTGGCTTCTACCATTGTAGAGTTACTGTCTCACCAGAATTTCGCAGACATGCAACTGGGGCACGACCCTAACTTCAAGTTCACCGTGGGACGTGCACTCTATAAAGCCATCTTACAATATGTATCTACCCAGCATGGTAGAGATTACGTAGTCCAACCTCTTCCCGTCAGCCATTTTGCCATCCGTTTCGGTAAGAAGAAAAATACGCTTGAACTCTCCTGGAAAGGTACAAACGATCCATTGGAACCCACCGCACAACCTCATGAGTACATTGTCTATACGCGCATCGGCCGTGGAGGGTTTGACAATGGGGTACGTGTCAGTCATCCGTTCCATACCGTAAAAATAGAGCCGGGCATCGTTTATTCCTTTAAAGTAACGGCCGTGAACCGTGGCGGAGAGAGTTTTCCCTCCGAAATCCTCGCTGCCTATAAGGCGAAACGTGAACAAGGGAGCGTGCTCATCGTCAACGGTTTCAACCGTATCAGCGGCCCGGCAGTTGTAAACACTCCCGGTTTGGCAGGGTTCGACCTGACACAAGATCCCGGCGTACCCTACCTTTATGACCTCTCCCTCTGTGGCGCTCAGCAAAACTTCAACCGTAAAGAAGCAGGAAAGAATTTAGGTGATAGCAGCGATGAATACGAAGGAATGAAAATCATCGGAAATACATTCGATTATCCCTTCATTCACGGCAAAGCCATTCAGTCAGTAGGTGGTTACAGTTTCGTATCGTGCAGCATCGAAGCCGTAGAAGCCGGAATAGTTTCTTTGGAAGAATACCCGATAGTGGACTACATACTCGGCCTGGAGAAAGAAGATATCACCAGCAACCCGTCTCGTCGGAGTTTTTATAAAACATTCTCCTCACCAATGCAACGGGTATTGACCTCTTATTGCCGTTCAGGAGGCAAGCTTCTGGTCAGCGGCGCCTATATAGGCAGTGACATGAACAGTTCACAAGGCGACCGTGAATTTACCCGGAATATCTTGAAGTACCGTCATGGCAATACTTTGCAGACAACCGGAAAAGACATTGCTATCCAAGGCCTGGGATGTACATTCAGTATTCCCCGCCTGCCCAACGAGCAAGCTTATCCCGTCACTGCCCCGGATTGCATTTTGCCTATGGAAACGGCGTTTCCCGTGATGATCTATACCGATGGGAATCTATCTGCCGCCACAGCCTACCGGGGTAACGATTACCGTACTTTCATCATGGGTTTTCCCTTTGAAAGTATCAAAGAAGAAACCGCCAGAAACACCATCATGGCATCTATCTTGCAATTCTTCACCGCCAATTAGCCTGATATATGCAAATAAAAATAACAATCCACATAAATAATCTGTATAAATCAGTGTAACCTGTGGTGAAAAAACTTATCTTTGCTCCAACAGAGAACATTAATCGTTAAACATTAACCATTAAAATATCAACATCATGTACACTATACAAGCCAATCCCAGCGGAACCCGCAGTTTAGAAATATCAGAAGAAAACCTTGCCACTATCGAGAAATACGGACTTTTCCGCCATCTCATCGACAGTAATGGCATCGTAGACGAAACCGTACTCGACAAGTTGAAACTGAACATCCGCTCTCTCATTGCCGCTCAGGAGGAAGACAGCAAAGACCTGCTCGACCTCTGCATCGACGTTGTCTATCACAACAACATGAAAGCATTCGGATTGCAGCAACTCATCAAGCTCTATCTGCAATGGCTTTCCCAGCAAGAAACCATAGAAGAAGAAAATAAATGAAAACCATCAACACGTGTGGACAAAAGCACTACAGCCCTCTCATCCCTGCCGTGAAAGCTATATGCCAAGCCGGAAAGGGTGAGAAGCTGGAAATCATCATGGACGATGCAGCTGCTTTCAGTGATTTGAAAGAATACCTAGCCGAGCAGCACATTGGTTTCCGTGAAATTTATGATGGCGAACAGATGACGGTGCAGTTCACAATGATTTAGTAATTGGTGATTAGTGATTTACTCATTAATTCCCTATCTTTGCAGCCATGAAAGAATATCGACTGACAGATTGGTTGCCTACAACCAAAAAAGAAGTAGAATTGCGTGGTTGGGATGAATTGGATGTTATCCTGTTCAGTGGTGATGCATACGTAGACCATCCATCTTTCGGTGCCGCTGTTATCGGACGTATCCTTGAAGCAGAAGGATTGCGCGTTGCCATTATCCCCCAACCCAACTGGCGCGATGATTTACGCGACTTCAAAAAGCTGGGACGTCCCCGCCTTTTCTTCGGTGTCAGTGCCGGTTGTATGGACAGCATGGTCAATAAATATACTGCCAACAAACGTCTGCGCAGTGATGATGCCTACACCCCGGATGCCCGTCCCGATATGCGGCCTGAATATCCTTCCATTGTTTATACCCAAATTCTTAAGAAGCTTTACCCGGATGTACCTGTCATTTTAGGCGGTATAGAGGCGAGTATGCGACGACTGACGCATTATGATTACTGGCAAGACCGGGTACGTCCAAGTATCTTGATTGATAGCGGAGCCGACTTACTGATTTATGGTATGGGAGAAAAGCCAATTGTGGCGCTTGCAGAAGGATTGAAACCTGCAGGAACCTGTGTTTCAAAAGAAAGCTTTAAAGAGCTTATCGCCAATATCCCGCAAATGGTTTATCTTGAAAAGGAAATTGTTCCCCAAGAAGGAGATATTACGCTTTTCTCTCATGAAGAATGTCTGAAAGACAAGAAGAAAGAAGCTGCAAACTTCCGTCATATCGAAGAAGAAAGCAATAAATATGCCGCATCACGTATTTTGCAAAAGGTAGGCAAACAGACTGTTGTGGTAAATCCGCCTTATCCCCCACTGACGGAAGCAGAACTCGACCATTCATTCGACTTGCCCTATACCCGTCTTCCCCATCCCAAATACAAAGGGAAGCGTATTCCGGCCTACGACATGATAAAATTCTCCGTCAATCTCCATCGGGGATGCTTCGGAGGATGCGCTTTCTGTACCATATCTGCACATCAGGGCAAGTTTATTGTAAGTCGCAGCAAAGAGAGTGTGCTGAAAGAGGTGAAGGCCGTCATGGAATTGCCCGACTTCAAAGGTTACCTGAGTGACCTGGGAGGTCCCTCTGCCAACATGTACCGGATGAAAGGAAAAGACGAAGCACTTTGCAGAAAATGCAAACGCCCGTCGTGCATCCACCCTAAGGTATGCCCCAACTTGAATACAGACCATCGTCCCCTGCTCGATATTTATCATGCGGTAGATGCATTGCCCGGTATCAAGAAATCATTTATCGGCAGTGGCGTGCGCTATGACTTGCTTTTACATCAAAGCAAAGACCCCAAAGTAAATCAAAATGCCGCCGAATATACGCGAGAGCTCATAGCCCGTCACGTCAGTGGCCGCCTGAAAGTAGCCCCCGAACATACATCGGACCGGGTACTCAACCTCATGCGCAAACCTCCCTTCAGCCAGTTCGGAGAGTTCAAAAAGATATTCGACCGAATCAATCACGAAGAAGGTTTACGGCAGCAACTCATTCCCTACTTCATCAGCAGCCACCCCGGCTGCAAGGAAGAAGATATGGCAGAGCTTGCCGTCATCACCAAACGCCTGGACTTCCATTTGGAGCAAGTGCAAGACTTCACCCCCACCCCGATGACCGTTGCCACCGAAGCATGGTACACCGGTTATCACCCCTATACGCTGGAACCTGTTTTCAGCGCCAAGACGCAACGGGAAAAGTTGGCGCAACGCCAATTCTTTTTCTGGTATAAGCCGGAAGAACGAAAGAACATCATCAATGAACTGAGACGGATAGGTAGACAGGACTTGATTGACAAACTATACGGGAAACGGTAAAACCCTACCGGGATTCTGCTGAGAAAATAATATCAACTATGCGGATTTCATTCTCATTGTACCAGTAATAAATACGACTTTTAGGATGAGAGGGAATTGAACGATAAGTTCTGTTCCCCACTACCTTTTCAATGCGTCCTATGGAAGGCATGGCCGAAATAGAAGCAACAGTTTTACATATATTATAAGAAAATGTCTTTATGTATTGATAACTAGTATTTTCCCTATACCACAGGGCTTGCGCCTTGAAGGCTTTGAGAGCCTTTTTATTCCATACCACTGCTAAGCTTCCCATATAGCAAATGCTCTATCAACTTCCTCTTGAGAAGCAATACCACTTTCTTCAGACTCACAAATAATTCTATCCAAATCTTCCTTGGTTTCACAAATATCCGTAGGGAAAGGTTCATCAATATAAAAGTTATGCGCTTCCAATTCTTGAGCCTCTTCCAAATCAAAATGTGAATACACAAATGCTTTAGCTTCATTGTATTTTTCTTCAAATGAAGGCTTACCACTGTCTTTCGCCAACATCCTGCTGATTTCGGACAATACTTTCAAATCTTTCTCTTCTTCTACCCTTTGCTGTATATTTCTTTTCAATGCATTCACCAAAGGCTGGCTGTAATACACAGAAGCTGGTTCAGCGGCTTTCGGCGTCTCGCTATTTTTGGGTTTATAAGATTTTGCTGCCATACTTGTTTCAATATCAATTAGTGATACAAATATAAAAAAGTAAATTCAATAAGTAAAGCTTTTCCTTTTCAAACTTACTAACGAGTACGGTGATTAACTATATAAATAGTACGGTGATAGCCACAGCGAAATTACACAAACAACACTTGCCTATACAAGATAAAAGCAATATATTTGCGCTGATATAGATGACTTTACACAAATCAACCTGATAATTAAATCCATTGGTATGAAACGTTTCATCATCTTTTCCTTCTTCATCCTCGCTTTCAGCGAAATGAACTTACAAGCACAGAGCGAATGTTTACCCCAACAATACAGCGTCATCTTCGGTGGCGGGATGTCCCTGCCCTACGTAGAAGGAAACCGGAATGACTTTTTCAACAAGAACGGTAATCGTGTAGGATATGACCTGACGGCGGAAGGACGTTATTATTTCACACCGCTTTTCGCCATCGGCATCCAGTATGATTACCTGCGCATGGCACGTCTGCCGGACAAAGCGCACTTGCACTACGTACGCCCCAACCTCATCCTGCGTCCTTTGTGGGACAATGACAACCAAGGTGTTTTCTTCTCACTAGGCATCGGATACATGGACTATCAGGAAAGGACTTATGCACGAAACGAACGGCACGGGCATCTTTTCCAAAAAGGATATTGCGGAATATCATTCGGCATGGGATATGAGTTCACTATCAAAAATAACCTATCGGGCATGTTCCGATTTGATGTCCTGACAGCCGATTGGTTCGCTAATCCGGACGCCCGGCTGTTCAATCCCGACCCCGACGGATATGACGACGGAATAAATCATAACTGGTTTAAAAACAATATTACATTCTTCAATATAGGATTTGCTTTCCAGTTCGGACGATAACCACGAAAATAACCCTCTCCCGCGCCAATCCCTATAAATCAATTACCGGAAAAAGCAGGAAGAGGGTTCACTCATAAAAACCAGTTGAATGTGTATCTATATCAAAGCAAAGCGTAACTTATTGCAAAACACGCACTTGCTTCAACAAATCATCCGAAATACTACCATATTCTATTCCTGATGTTTCAGAAACCATAGATGCATTTGCACGAGTAGTTACGCCATAGTTACCATATTTAAACTTGTAACGAGAGACAATTCCTGAATTGTTACTTCCATTCGAATTTGTATAACCTAATGAAATAATTCCATACCACGAAGTCAGATTAAGATTACCCCATGAATAATTTGAAGAATAAATAGCATTACCAAAAGTATCTAAATTACCTTTTAAACAAAGAATAGCCATAGCTATATCAGGGAGGTTTTCATATTTATCATAATCATTCAGAGTTATCGCTCTATAAGAATAACATCCATTCATTTTTTTGAAACGATATGTCAAAGAGTTCTTATCACTGGTTACCCTTTCAGGTACAGCGGCAGCTATTTCTGCGGCACTTTTTGTAGTCACATCTATATCAGAAATAGTTCCCGGAGCATAAAATGTAACAGAACCGGAATTGGTATATTTCATTGCAACCGGAATAATGTAAAGTCGATACTGTTTTCCGGGTTGCAAACCAGAGACATAGCCTATATCCGTATTCTCCTGCATTTCAGTTGCAGAAAAAGCATCTTTAATAATCTGGTTTTCATCAGTCGGCGCCTTAGTTTTTTCATAGCAGGCAAAATAAACATTGGCACGACTACCAAGTGTCACCGATATCCCATTAGACAATGTCATAAAGTCTGTAACATATATATTTGCATCACTTCTATTATACAATGCTTTTGTTGTAATACTTATACTCTTCTTCTCCAACTGCTTATTATTGCCATTGAAAGAAACAACGGTAAATACGTATTTAGTATCCGGTACTAAATTATTATAAGTTATATTTTGAGTAGTTGTCCCCGATTCATAGTTGACATTTTTATACTCGGTATAATTTTCCGGGTTATAAGTACTTCCTTCTGATACACGCACATATTTTGCTTTTGCAGGTATCAAAATAGAAATAGTCCCATATAAATCTTCTACGTTTTTACTCGTCACCGTCAGAGAAGATATAGGCTCATCGCCTTTGGCGGGTGTCAGACTCACTTCCCATTCATTTTCACCAGGCTTAATATTACCGGTTTTAGTAAATGATTCATAACCATCCACATGAATGTTAATCGTCACAGAGCCTGAAACAAGGCCATCCCATTTGTTGTCGCAAAGAGCAAGGCCAGTGTCATCGGTAGTGTCAATGCCAAGTACCTTGTTATTCTGCACAAACTCCACATCCACTCCTTCCAACAGATAGTTGTCCGAAGCGTCACGCACATACACATACAGTTCAGCAGGTTCGCCACCTTTTACGTCATCGTCGTCATCTGAACTACATCCCACTGCCAACATACTTAATACCATCAGCAGTCCTGTCATTTTTAAAAACTTCATAAAATCACATTTTTGAGGTTAAGACTCTTTTCTAAATAGCTGCAAGCAGAGTCTATCGCTTGTATTTTGGGCATAAAAAAAGCATGGACCGAACTCTATCCATGCTCTGAGGTATTTGGCCTAACCCACTAATACGAATAAGTCCTGCCCACGCTATAGCGCAGACATCTACAAACTTATTCCAGTATCAGTTCTTCCAACGGCCAAATTTTCAGAGCATTACAGAATAAATAACAAATGCTAAATCTTTCCACAAAAATGAGAAGAATTGCCACCGCAATTACTTCACATTGCAAAGATATATATTATTTACCAAATCATAACAAGCAAATGATGATTTTCATTTTAGCATCCGTCCCCCCGTTAAAAACAAGCGAGACAGGGCTTAATGATGAGGCCGCATCAATCCCTTGAGAAAGTATATTCTTATCAAGAGGAAAGCTTGCTTACCCCAATGAAAAGCTGTATCTTAGCTGCCGAGATACAAATCTCAGCAGCCGGGATGATTATCTCAGCAGCTAAGATGTATATCTTGCGGCGTGAGATGAAGCTTTTCCTATACTTCGACCCTCTTCTTCAAGGAACAGAGACTGCCTTGTGAACCGACTTATACCGTCTATTTAATAACATCAGCCTCGCTAACGCTTTATATACGACAGACATCATGGCAGAATACCAAATGCAAGAACTGACCCTCCCCAATGAGGACGGCAAGAAAGTACTTTATCCCCGTATGAAGATTTGGGGACAGGTGGACCTTGGCTACCTCGCCGAACACATTAACTACGCCAGCACTTTCACCCCCGGAGACATCATCGGACTGGTGAAATCACTGACACAAGCCATTGCCCGCGAAATGGGCGAAGGACACTCGGTGAAGATTGACGGGCTGGGCGTGTTCACTCCCTCACTGGGACTGCGCGACGGATTTGAACGCGAAAGCGACGAGCCGGGCGGACAGAAACGAAACGCCATGAGCATTTATATGCAGAACATCAATTTCCGTGCGGACAAGGAATTTATACAAGAAACGGGCATGCACTGCCGGCTGGACCGCTCGCAGTGGAAGTTCCGACGTTCGTCCTCACGCTACACGGCGGAACAACGGCTGAAAATGGCACAAGACTACCTGCAAACAAATCCTCTGCTGAAGGTTAGCGACTACTGTGAGATGACGGGACTGCTGCGCAACGCCGCCGCACTGGAACTGAAGAAGTGGAGCGAAATACCCGACAGTGGCATAGGATATACCGGCATAGGTTCGCACAAGATTTATATACGGAAAGAGATTCCGCAGGAAATGCCCTGACAACCGGAATGAAAAGAAAGCGGCTATATTGAGATGAGCCGTTACGGCAGTCATAAAACTTAAAAGTTTCTTCCATTTCTTGAAGAAAGCTCTCAGTCCAGTTTACTTTCCGCTCCATTGGTTAAACCGTCTTTCCATTTCTTCCATAGTAGACACTTGTCCCTGCTGCATTTGATTTAATGCAGTATCTATCTTATCACGAAGTTCCGAAGAAAAATAGAGTACACCGTCAGGACATTGCTTATTCATAAACGCTTCAATAGCTTCCAATTGCTGCTCATCATTCACAGCAAACAGTCGCTGAAGCAAAAGTTGTTTACGTTCAATTGTTGTCATAGCAGCATCACTTATATTTCTAACTACAAATGCACGAAATATAATCAGCAACTCATATAAAGTTATAGATAGAAAGATGTTTAGGCATCTTCCACCTGCATCGCCACAATCTCTTGCAGCGCACTGACTGCTTCTTCCACCGTCGTCACGTCCTTCACCAGCATACTCCGTTTGCCATTTTGCTCGCGCAAATCACAGCGGCGGGTATATTTCATCATATAGGCAATGACTTTTCCGAATGCCTGGCTTTGATAATACGGACTATCCGGATTGGAAACAAAGAACAGGGACATGCGGCCACCTTTCAGGAAGACTTTCTCCGCACCGATGCGCGCTGCAAGCCGACGAAGCGGAACAATGCGTAGAAGCTCTTCGGTTTCGGGAGGAACAGGTCCAAAGCGGTCTTCAAGACGGGCACGGAAGGCTTCCACATCTTTATCGAGCGTCAAACTGTCCAGTTCGCGATAGAGCAACATGCGCTCGCTGCTACCAGTGACATAGGTGGCGGGAAGCAGGAGTTCGAGGTCGCTTTCCACCTGACTCTCGTCCACAAACTGTTCACCGCTGATAACACCCCCATCGGCTTTCAGCTCGTCGGCATACAAATCGGCGAACTCGTCGGTTTTCAGTTCATGTACGGCTTCGGACAATATCTTCTGATAGGTTTCATAACCAAGGTCGGCAATGAATCCGCTTTGTTCCGCACCCAGCATATTTCCCGCACCGCGAATGTCGAGGTCTTGCATGGCGATGTGAATGCCGCTTCCCAAGTCGGAGAAATTCTCGATGGCTTGCAGGCGTCGTTTGGCCTCCGGAGTAAGCGAAGAAAGAGGGGGAGCCAAGAGGTAACAGAAAGCTTTCTTATTGCTTCGCCCTACACGGCCACGCATCTGGTGAAGGTCACTCAGCCCGAAGTTCTGGGCTTGGTTAATAATAATCGTATTGGCATTGGGGATGTCGATGCCACTCTCTATGATGGTGGTGGCAAGCAACACGTCGTAATCGTAATTGACGAAATCCAAGATAATCTTTTCCAGTTCGGCAGGCTCCATCTGACCATGACCGATGGCGACACGGCAGTCGGGAATATGGCGCTGAATCATCATTTTGAGTTCCACGAGATTGGAGATACGGTTATTCACAAAGAAGACTTGTCCGTTGCGGCTCATCTCAAAGTTGATGGCATCGGCTATGATTTCCTCATTGAAAGTGTGCACTTCCGTCTGAATGGGATAACGGTTGGGGGGCGGGGTTTGGATGACGCTTAAATCGCGGGCACCCATCAATGAGAATTGCAAAGTCCGGGGAATGGGCGTAGCGGTCATGGTAAGCGTATCTACATTGACCTTGAGCTGGCGGAGCTTCTCTTTAACGGAAACACCGAACTTCTGCTCTTCGTCAATAATCAGCAAGCCGAGGTCTTTGAACTTCACATCTTTACCCAGGATGCGATGAGTACCGATAAGGATATTCACTTCGCCATCGGCAAGTCCTTTGATTACGGCTTTGGCTTGCGCGGCAGTACGGGCACGGCTCAGATAATCTACCTTACAGGGCAAACCTTTCAGACGTTCCTTGAAAGTCTGGAAATGCTGATAGGCAAGAACGGTGGTAGGCACCAGGACAGCTACCTGTTTGTTGTCGGCAACGGCTTTGAAAGCAGCACGCACGGCAACTTCCGTCTTTCCGAAACCGACATCACCGCACACCAGACGGTCCATCGGCCGGGCACTTTCCATATCGGCCTTCACATCAGCAGTGGCTTTGCTCTGGTCGGGAGTATCCTCATAGAGGAAAGAAGCCTCCAGTTCACGTTGCAGAAAACTGTCGGGGCTGTATTGATAACCTTTCTCTTCACGGCGCTGCGAATAAAGTTTGATGAGGTCACGGGCAATGTCTTTTATCTTGCTCTTGGTACGGTCTTTCAACTTTTCCCAAGCACCCGTACCCAGTTTGTTCAGGCGGGGAGCTTCCCCATCCTTACCTTTATACTTGGACACTTTGTGTAGGGAGTGGATGGAGACGAATACTACATCTTCGTTCTGATAGACAAGCCTCATCACTTCTTGCGTGGTATCTCCATTGGGAATACGTACCAATCCGGTGAAACGTCCCACACCGTGGTCGGTATGGACAACGTAATCGCCCGGAGTAAACTGGTTCAGTTCTTTCAGGGAAAGAGCCACCTTTCCGCTGCGAGCCTTCTCGCTCTTGAGGTTATACTTATGGAAACGGTCGAACAACTGGTGGTCTGTAAAGATGCAGAGACGCAAGGTGTTATCGGCAAATCCCTCGTGCAAGGTGCGTTCGACGGCGGTAAAGGCGATATTGTCGCCCCGGTCTTCAAAGATGGCACGGATACGGTCGGTTTGCTTTACGCTGTCGCTACATATATATAAGGTGTAGTTTCGTGCAAGATATTCCTGAAAAGCCTCTGCCGCAAGGTCGAAGTTCTTATGGAAAATAGGTTGGGCGGAAGTATCGAATGAAATAGTCGCATCGGGCGTTCCCGTAGGCTTCGTGCCAAACTCCATCCGGCGGAAATCGAGCGCACGCAATGTAAACTCTCCTCCGTCAATCAATTTACCCTCTAAAGTGATAGTCCCGTTTTCTTCCGATTCACGGGCGGCGATGGCTTGGGGAGTGAGCGCTTCATCATGTACGGTCTGTATGCGTTCGCGCAACCACAGGAAATCCCGCATGGCGAGTGTCGTATCAGGTTGAAGAAAAT
Source organism: uncultured Bacteroides sp. (assembly GCF_959029255.1). GTDB lineage: Bacteria > Bacteroidota > Bacteroidia > Bacteroidales > Bacteroidaceae > Bacteroides. Next base: position 111,789 of record NZ_CAUFUE010000003.1, read on the forward strand.
CCAGAAACGACACCATGCCGCCGCTACCGCTTTGCTCCAGACTACGGCTCAAATCGGGTACTATCACTATATTCTCTTTCTTCTCCTTGGAAAGCTGCGTATCTACCTCGAAAGTACGGATACTCTCTACTTCATCACCAAAGAAGTCGATACGGAAAGGAGACTCGGAAGAAAAAGAAAAGACGTCGATGATACTACCACGGACGGCATATTGTCCGGGTTCGTAGACATAATCCACATACTCAAAGCCATAACTGCGCAGCACTTCCGTAATGAAGCCCATGTCCACTTTCTCACTTGTATGCAGTTTCAGGGTTTTGTCTCCCAGTTCTTTACGGGAAACGACTTTCTCTGCCAGAGCATCCGGGTAGGTCACTACACAAAGACCTTCCTCACCTTTCTGCAACCGGCTCAGCACTTCCGTACGGAGTATCTCGTTGGCTGCATCTTTCTGTCCGTACTTGATGGCGCGGCGGAAAGAAGAGGGAAAGAACAATACCTGTTCCGTCCCCAATATTCGGGTCAAATCATGATAAAAATATCCGGCTTCCTCCAAATCGCCAAGGATGAAGACGAACGGGCACACCGCCCGCTGCACCAATACAGACGAAAACAAGGAAGCGGCGGAAGCGCACAGGCCACCGCAATACAGATGCCGGATAGAGGAGTCTTTAAGAAGCCGGTTCATGCCCTCCACATTGGGATGAGCGGCATACAAGCGTTGCAGTTCGGTAATAGTCATTACGTTTGTTTTTATTTCACCACAGATTACACGGATTTACACAGATTGACCGAATCATTAATCTGTGTAAATCTGTGCAATCCATGGGGAGTTTCCGGCGCAAAAATACTAAATAATCCTTAGTTTTATTCGTAAATGATAGAAAAGCATTACATTTGTTCCCATTAACAACTCCTCATATTTAATTAAGAATATGCAGACATCTGATAGCATCATCATCATCCCCACCTATAACGAACGGGAAAACATCGAAAATATAATTCGTGCCGTCTTCGCTCTGGAGCACGGTTTCCATATCCTCGTCATTGAAGACGGTTCGCCCGACGGAACGGCGGACATCGTAAAAACTCTGCAAAAAGAGTTTCCCGAACGTCTGTTCATGGTGGAACGTAAAGGTAAACTTGGTTTAGGAACAGCTTATATAGCAGGCTTCAAATGGGCATTGCAACACGATTATGAGTATATCTTTGAAATGGACGCGGACTTCAGCCACAACCCCAAAGACTTACCCCGTCTCTATCAGGCTTGTGCGGAAGAGGGGGCTGATGTAGCCATCGGTTCACGGTACGTGAGTGGTGTCAATGTGGTAAACTGGCCTATGGGACGTGTACTGATGTCTTATTTCGCATCCAAATATGTACGTCTCATCACCGGATTGCCTATCCATGATACGACTGCCGGGTTTGTGTGCTATCGCCGACGGGTATTGGAGACTATCGACCTCGACGGTATACGCTTCAAGGGTTATGCTTTCCAGATTGAAATGAAATTCACCGCTTATAAATGCGGGTTCAAGGTAAAGGAAGTACCGGTCATTTTCATCAACCGTGAGTTGGGGACATCCAAGATGAACAGCAGTATTTTCGGTGAAGCCGTCTTCGGAGTGATGAGATTGAAATGGAACAGTTGGTTCCATAAGTTCCCGAAAGCAACAGATAACTAATTCGTCATTATCAATTATCAACTTATCCACTAAAGAAATGAAGAGAACGCTGATACATAATGCTATGATTGTCAATGAGGGGCAATCCATACAAGGTTCCGTCGTCATAGAAGACGGACGCATTGCCGAAGTGCTGACAAACTGGAAACCTCTCTCCGCTCCTTGCGATGAAACGATTGATGCTACCGGCTGCTACCTGCTACCGGGTATCATAGACGACCATGTGCATTTCCGCGACCCCGGACTGACTCACAAGGCGGATATCTTTACCGAAAGCCGTGCCGCTGCCGCAGGAGGTGTCACTTCTATTATGGATATGCCGAATACCAATCCGCTCACTACGTCGCTGGATGCATTGCATGCCAAGTTCGATTTGCTGAATGAGAAGTGTATTGTCAACCACTCTTGCTATTTCGGCGCAACGAATACCAACTATACCGAGTTTGACAAATTGGATAAACATCGCGTTTGCGGTATCAAGTTGTTCATGGGGTCAAGTACGGGCAATATGCTGGTGGATAAGATGAACAGTCTGCTGAAAATATTCAACGGGACTGATATGCTGATTGCCGCCCACTGCGAAGACCAGGAAACCATACTTGCCAATATAGAGAAATACAAAGCAAGATATAAGGGGGAACAGGATATTCCTGTCAAGGAGCATCCTAACATCCGCTCCATAGCTGCATGTTATACTTCTTCGGAACTGGCGGTACGCCTGGCCACAATTGCCGGGGCAAGATTGCATATACTTCATGTGTCTACCGCTAAAGAGTTGAAGTTGTTCAGCGACGCTCCTCTTTCTGAAAAACTGATTACGGCTGAAGCGTGTATAGCCCACTTGATATACGGAACTTCCGATTACAGTAAACTGGGTACACGCATCAAGTGTAATCCCGCCATTAAGAGACCTACCGAGCAGAGGGCCATACGTGCGGCAGTCAATTCAGGAGTTATCGATGTCATCGCCACCGACCATGCTCCCCATCTGTTGAGTGAAAAGAAGGGAGGCGCACTGAAAGCAATGTCGGGCATGCCTATGATACAATTCTCTCTTGTAAGCATGCTCGAACTGGTAGACCAAGGCGTGTTCTCCTTGGAAACCATCGTACAGAAGATGTGCCACGCGCCTGCACAGATATTCGGTATCTGCGGGCGAGGATATATCCGCGAAGGTTATCAAGCGGACTTAGTGTTGGTACGCCCTAACACTCCCTGGGAAGTAACCACCAAAAAGATCCTAAGCAAATGCGGTTGGAGTCCACTGGAAGGACATACGTTCAATTGGAAAGTGGAAAAGACATTTGCCAACGGACACCTTATATATAATGATAACAAGGTGGACGAAGCTTATCGGGGAGAAGAGTTGAGATTTGATTACAAATCCTAATTTGTCAGCCTTTGCCTGTAATCGATTATAAAGTTCACGAAGTAGCGCCCTATATCAATTGGATATACTTTTTCCATGCATGGGGCTTTCAGCCACGGTTTGCAACTATAGCCGGTATAGATGGCTGCTACGTTTGCCGTGCTTCCTGGATAACCACCTTTCCTGTAGAAGAACGCGTGAAGGCTGTAGAAGCAATGCAGCTGTTCAAGGAGGCGAGCAGGATGCTGAATGCATTGGATGAAGAACTTACCATCCAATGTGTTTATCGGTTATGCCAAGCCAATTCGGAGGGTGACGACCTGATTATAGAAGGAACCGTTTTCCCTTTACTAAGGCAGCAAACGCCGCACCCTGACGGAAGTCCGTTTCTTTGTTTAAGCGATTTCATACGTCCGCTTTCATCGGGCACAACTGATACGATAGGCTTGTTTGCTTCTTCCATCAGGGAAGGTATTGAAGTAGACTACAAAGACGACCCGTACAAGCTTCTACTCGTACAGACCTTAAGCGACCGTCTGGCAGAAGCAGCTACCGAGAAGATGCACGAATACGTTCGTAAAGTGGCTTGGGGATATGCGCCCCATGAGTCCTTATCCATCCCCGATTTGCTGGTGGAGAAATATCAAGGTATACGCCCGGCCGTGGGCTATCCTTCCCTGCCCGACCAATCAGTCAATTTTATACTGGACGAATTGCTCGATATGAAACAAATCGGCATTACATTGACTGAAAACGGAGCTATGCACCCGCATGCATCGGTCTGCGGAATGATGTTGGCTCATCCGGCATCCCATTATTTCGCCGTTGGCAAAATCGGCGAAGACCAGTTGGAAGATTATGCCCGACGGCGTGGAATGCCTGTCAACGAAATGCGAAAGTTCCTCGCAGCGAACCTCCGATAATTATTTTTGTTTTTATCTCAGGAGATGTGATTTTCCGGCTTTCATTGCGACTAACAGAACAAAAAGCGAATCGAGAATAAAGACGATGGAAAACTTAGAACAAGAGTTCTTATCCGTGATACGGGAGTACGAGCGTGTCATCTATAAGGTATGTTATTTATATACCACACCTAACGTTACTCTCAACGACCTGTATCAGGAAGTAGTACTCAACATCTGGAAAGCATTCCCCAAGTTCAGGAGAGAATGTAAAGTTTCGACATGGATTTATCGCATTTCGCTGAACACCTGTATCAGCTTCCTGCGAAAAGAGAAAAACATTCCTGAAATTGTGACTCTGACACAAGAAGCTGACCGCACGGAAGAAAATGACGAAACACAAGCCATGCTGAGACAACTCTACCAGATGATAAACCGGCTGGGACAACTGGAGAAATCCATCATCTTGCTTTATCTGGAAGAAAAAAGCTACGAAGAGATAGCCGAGATTACCGGTCTGACCGTAACCAACGTTGCCACCAAACTCAGCCGCATTAAAGACAAACTGAAAAAAATGAAGAAGGAGGAATAATATATGGAACTGGATGAACTGAAAAAATCATGGAATATACTGGATGCACAGTTGCAAAAGGAACCTATCGCTGATGAGGAACGGATAAAGGAATTGATTGCCGGATACAAAGCAAATACCCGCTTGAGCATGGGACGCATCTTGAACTTTCAACGCTTCTCACTCATCATCGGCGTCGTTGTTATTCTGCTCGCCATCACCGCTGCCATTATCTTTCTGCCCAATATCGTGGAGAACGAAAAGTGGGTCAGCAAACTTTATATCATCTGCGGATTTATGGCGGTAAGCATCATCGGTGGATTTTGGTGGGACTGGAAAACCTATCAATGGAATAAAAAAACCGAAATAGACAAGATGTCCGTGGCAGAAGTAAGCCGCCGTATGGCTATCTTCCGTAGCTGGACGCGTAATGAAGTTTGGGCTGCGGCAATATGGGCCGTGCTATTCACCACGCTGTTCTATTGGGTAATGGACTATTACCTGTTGCCTGCCATGGCACAAATCATCATGATAAGTGTCCTTACTATATTTGATATCCTGATTATTTATTTCATCTATAAAAAGATGATATATAAGCATCTCGACTCTATCAATAAAAACATAGAAGAACTGAAAGATATATGCACAGAATAACTTTAATCCTTCTTCTTGCCCTGCTCCTACCTGATGTATATATCTACCTGGTATACATCGTAAAACGTACACGCAGCATTCTTTGGCGCAGCGCTTACTGGTTCCCTTCTGCCATCTTGGTACTTCTGTATCTCTATTTCATCTATATGACCGGGGATAATGCCCTCTCCCGTCATCCGCAAAGTATCGGAAGGCTGGCAATAGCCGTCATGCTGTTTGCAGTTCCTAAAATACTGTTCATGCTCTCTTCACTGCTCGGCATATTGTGCCGGGGCATCAGCCGCTGCCTGTCGTTTCTGTTCTTCCGTACATCTTTCAGGGAACCGCGTTTTCCTTTCATTGTCCATCGCTTGCCATTCACGGTTCTCGGACTGACCTTAGGCATTATCAGTTTTGCCAATATCCTTTATGGAGCACTGGCAGGCATTACCCATTTTGAAATTAAAAATGTAGAATATCATTCGACCGACTTACCTAAAGGATTTGACGGGTATCGCATCCTCCAAGTGTCGGACATCCACATCGGCAGTTGGCAAGATAAGAAAGAAGCTATTCAACGATTAGTAGACATGGTCAATGAACAACAGCCCGATGTAATCGTCTTCACCGGCGACCTGGTGAATCAGCAAAGCCATGAGTTAGACGACTTCCTGAGTGTCCTCTCGGAATTCCATGCTCCCGACGGAGTCTATTCAATCTTGGGTAACCACGATTACGGAACCTATTTCCACTGGAAGAACCGGAAAGATGAGGAAGAAAACCTGAACTACCTGCTAGAACAGCAGAAAGCGATGGGATGGAAATTGCTGAACAATGAACATGCTATTTTATATCATAAAGGGGATAGTATCGCTCTTATCGGCGTAGAGAATGACGGAGAACCTCCTTTCTCACAACATGCCGACTTACCTCGTGCCATGCAAGGGACAGAAGGGCTGTTCAAAATATTGCTAAGCCACAATCCTACCCACTGGCGACGGGAAGTATTGCCTGATACGGATATCGACTTGACGCTCGCAGGACACACCCACGCCATGCAGATGGAGATGTTCGGGCACTCATTGGCCTCGCTTAAATATCCTGAATGGTCGGGTATGTATTATGATGGGAAAAGAGCCTTATATGTCAACATCGGTATCGGTTATGTAGGACTGCCTTTCCGCTTTGGTGCCTGGCCGGAAATCACAATCATAAAATTAGTCAGTGATAATGGGTGACATACCATAAAAAACGTCTATCTTTGTAGCAACAAAATCCAACACCTATGAAGATACTCTATAATATTTATCAGGTTTGCTTTGCGCTGCCCATACTTTTAATATTGACAATTCTTACGGCACTGGTAACGATTATCGGTTCGTTGCTGGGTGGTGCACATATCTGGGGGTATTATCCAGGTAAAATCTGGTCACAACTCATCTGCTATCTGTTGCTCATCCCGGTAAAGGTGCGTGGACGTGAAAAACTCCATAAACATACTTCATACGTATTCGTCCCCAACCACCAAGGTTCATTCGATATTTTCCTGATTTATGGTTTTCTGGGAAGAAACTTCAAATGGATGATGAAGAAGAGCCTGAGAAAGCTGCCTTTTGTAGGAAAAGCCTGTGAGAGTGCGGGACATATCTTCGTAGACCGTTCGGGTCCTAAAAAAGTATTGGAAACCATCAAGCAAGCCAAAGCTTCTTTGAAAAATGGAATTTCTCTAGTCGTATTCCCCGAAGGAGCACGTTCATTCACCGGACACATGGGATATTTCAAAAAAGGAGCTTTCCAGTTGGCGGATGATTTGCAACTACCTGTAGTACCGGTTACAATAGACGGTTCTTTTGAAATACTACCACGTAACGGCAAATGGATACACCGGCACCGTATGATACTGACCATTCACGATCCTATTCCACCCAAGGGACAAGGTATCGAAAACATCAAGGCGACAATGAATGAAGCATATATAGCTGTTGAAAGCGCCTTGCCGGAGAAGTTCAAGGGTATGGTTAAGAACGAAGACCAGGACCGTTAAGGCTCCTGCTTCATTCTTTCCTGATAATAAATGTTTTTGTTATTGCTGAGATGTTTCGGAAGCGTTTTGTTCCATACGCTTATGCTCTTCAATCAGACGCATATTTTCCTTTGCTTTGGATAAGAATTCCTGCACAAGTTTATTTTGCTTGAATGCCTGGGGAGCAGTACGCATGATATCTTCTATCTGTGGAGTCATGATGGGATAAGGCAAAGTGCTGCATACCATCATAAAGACATTGGGACCAAGAACATTCTCATAATTATCGGTGATAAATCCTTTGACGTAGTCGCTCATTTCCTTTGCCAAAGCTTCGCCCTCTTTCATCAGTTCATCATGGACATCTTCCAGTCTGGCACCTTCCAGCACCATGCGGGCTTCCTTCCTATCCAATTCTTCAATCTTCACCTCCAGCTCATTACGCTTGTCGATAAACTCATAGAGTTGGTTATTCAGCAACGTGCCTTTAGCCGTCAGTTGCGTATTTGAAATGGAAACTTCAATCTTACCGTCTTCAAGCACCAAAGGCATGATACCTTCATCACCCATATAAAGAGTTACCATCATTACGGAATCAACCTTCCCTTTCATCTTGAAAAGGCCATGAACGACTTCTGCCGAATCGATAGCTACCCATTGTCCGTCTTGGAGAGTTTTGAGGAATAACATTTTCCCGTCAAGGCTTGTTACTGAAGAACTACCCTCTATTTTGTACTTACGACTACAAGAGGCGAATAACACGAGCAAAAGCAAAAGAGGCAAAATACGGTTTACACTCATTCTAATCATGCAGGAAACGATTTATGAATTACACGCAGCAAAGGTATTAATATTCCTTATAAACCGGATAGAAAGAAAGGAATTTTCATTTGGTTTACGTATTTTTGCACAATCGTAAATAATAAAAATAGGGAAAATACACATGTCAACTTATGCTCCTTTTGCTAAACCTCTTTATGTAATGCTCAAGCCCGTAGGGGCTGTATGCAATCTGGCATGCGATTATTGCTATTATCTGGAGAAGGCGAAGCTATATACGAACAATCCGAAACACGTGATGAGTGATGAACTGCTGGAAAAGTTCATCGAAGAATATATAAACTCACAAACCATGCCGCAGGTTCTGTTTACCTGGCATGGCGGAGAAACTCTGATGCGCCCGCTTTCTTTTTACAAACGGGCTATGGAACTGCAAAAGAAGTATGCCAACGGCCGTACCATCGACAACTGTATACAGACTAACGGCACATTACTGACCGATGAATGGTGTGAATTCTTCAAAGAAAACAATTGGCTGGTAGGGGTATCCATTGACGGCCCGCAGGAGTTCCACGATGAATATCGTAAAAACAAGTTGGGGAAACCTTCTTTCGTGAAAGTGATGCAGGGAATTAATCTGCTGAAGAAACACGGCGTTGAGTGGAACGGTATGGCAGTTGTCAATGATTATAATGCCGATTATCCGCTGGACTTCTATAATTTTTTCAAGGAACTAGGTTGCCACTATATCCAATTTGCCCCTATTGTAGAACGAATTACGCCACATCAAGACGGGCGCCACCTTGCTTCCTTAGCCGACAGAGAAACTGCCACCCAACTGGCCGACTTTTCCGTAAGCCCCGAACAATGGGGGGATTTCCTCTGCGCCCTATTCGATGAATGGATAAAAGAGGATGTCGGAACTTACTATATCCAACTGTTCGACTCTACCCTTGCCAACTGGATAGGAGAGCAACCGGGTGTCTGCTCCATGGCAAAAACTTGCGGCCATGCCGGTGTTATGGAATTCAATGGCGACGTATATGCTTGTGACCACTTTGTGTTCCCCGAATACAAATTAGGAAATATCTACCAGAAAACTTTGGTGGAAATGATGTACAGCGAGCAGCAACAGAACTTCGGCTTGATGAAACAGAAATCACTTCCCACTCAATGCAAGGAGTGTGAGTGGTTATTTGCATGCAATGGCGAATGCCCCAAGAACCGTTTTGCCAAGACGGCAAGCGGAGAACCGGGGTTGAATTATCTTTGCGCCGGATACCGGAAGTTCTTTAAACATGTTGCCCCATACATGGATTTCATGAAACAGGAACTAATGAACCAACGTCCTCCCGCCAATGTGATGGAAGCCATCCGAAGAGGAGAATTCAAATAAAACAATTACTAACCATACAGTCAATTATTAAACAGAAAAATAATATGAAACTAACATTTAAAAAGTACTTGATTGCGGCAGCTGCCGCACTGACAGTGTGTTCCGCACATGCTGACGAAGGAATGTGGTTATTGCAACTGATGCAGCAACAAAATTCCATCGATATGATGAAAAAGCAAGGATTAAAACTGGAAGCAGACGACCTTTACAATCCCAACGGCGTATCCTTGAAAGATGCTGTAGGTATCTTCGGTGGAGGATGTACCGGCGAAATTATCTCTCCGGAAGGATTGATTTTGACAAACCACCACTGTGGTTACGCATCCATCCAGCAGCACAGTAGTGTAGAGCACGATTATCTGACTGACGGCTTCTGGGCAAAGAACCGTAGTGAAGAGCTTCCCACTCCGGGATTGGCATTCCGCTTTGTTCATCGCATTGTGGACATCACCGACCTTGTAAACTCCAAGATAAAATCGGGTGAAGTAACTGAAACAAATGCCATGACTTATCCTTTCCTCCGGAAACTTGCCAAAGAGGAATTAGAAAAGAGTGACTTGAACGGCAAACCGGGTATCGAAGTAAAAGCGTTGCCTTTCTATGCCGGAAACAAATACTATTTATTCTATTATAAGGTATATAACGACGTACGTATGGTAGCCGCCCCACCTTCATCTATCGGAAAATTCGGTGGTGAAACGGACAACTGGATGTGGCCCCGTCACACCGGTGACTTCTCTATGTTCCGCATTTATGCCGACAAAAACGGAGAACCGGCAGAATACTCTGCTGATAACGTGCCTTTGAAGACTCCTAAATACCTGCCCATTTCCATCAAGGGATTGCAAGAAAACGACTATGCCATGATTATGGGATTTCCCGGAAGTACCAGCCGTTACCTCACTCAATCGGAAGTGAAAGAACGTATGGAAGCTGATAACCAAGCCATGATTGATATGCGTGGTGTACGTCTTGAAGTCCTGAGAAAAGCAATGGAAGCCAGTGACAAGACCCGTATCCAATACGCCAACAAATTCGCCGGAAGCAGTAACTACTGGAAAAACTCTATCGGCATGAATAAAGCCATCATCGACAATGATGTGTTGGGGGCTAAAGCCGAACAAGAGAAGAAGTTTGCCGAGTTTGCCAAAGGAAAACCAGAATATGAAGGTATCGTAGAAAAAATCGACGCCATCATTGCAAACAGAATGCCGGTTTACCGCCAATTGAGTTATCTATATGAAGCCTTGAACGGAGCCATCGAGTTCGGTTGCCCGTACATGGTGATGGATAACATCAAAAAGGGTATTGAAGAGAAGAACGACTCCCTGCTCAACGTATCCAAGGCTCAACTGGAAAAAGTATACAACGATATCCACAACAAAGACTACGACCATGAAGTGGATCGTGCTGTCGCCAAAGCTATCCTACCGGCACTTGCCAAAGCCTTGACACCGCAGGAATTGCCTACTTTCTATCAAACAATTAAAGATAAGTTCAAAGGTGACTACAACGCTTTTGTCGATGATATTTACGATAATTCAATTCTTTCCAATCGTGAGAACTTCGACAAGTTTATGAAGAAACCCACAGTAAAGGCTATCGAGAAAGACCCTGCAACCGCTTATTCACGTTCCAAAATAGAAAAGAGATTTGAAGTTGCACGCGAATACCAGAAACAGAGCGGTGACTTGGAACTGCTTCACAAAGCTTATATACGTGGCTTGGGTGAAATGAAACTGCCTGTTCCTTCCTATCCGGACGCAAACTTCACCATTCGCCTGACGTATGGCAATGTGAAACCTTACAGTCCGCGCGATGCCATACATTATAAATATTACACTACCACAGACGGTATTCTTGAGAAAGAAAATCCTGAAGACAACGAGTTCGTTGTTCCTGCCAAGCTGAAAGAATTAATTCAGAACAAAGATTTCGGACGCTATGCCATGTCTGACGGAACAATGCCTGTTTGCTTCCTTACTACCAACGATATTACAGGTGGTAACTCGGGTAGCCCAGTTATCAATGCCGAAGGTCAGCTCATCGGTACGGCTTTCGACGGAAACTGGGAATCATTGAGCGGTGATATCAATTTTGATAATGACCTGCAACGTTGTATCAACCTCGATATCCGTTACGTGCTCTTTATTCTTGAAAAACTGGGAGGCTGCGAGCACCTGATAAAAGAAATGACCATTGTTGAATAAAAACAATCTTGTGTAAAGAAGAATATATAACAGAGATACACTGGGTATATGACAGAGATGGGGATGTGCCAAAACGCTAATAAGCCTATCATTCTGTTATGTTGAGCGTAGTCGAAGTATCTTCTCCCTATGTGAAAGGAGAAGAGAGCCTTCGACAAGTTCAGGATGACAAAGCGTAATGATAGTGAATTTTACTTTTGACATACCTCCATCTTTCTATATTGCAGAAGTATTCTCCCTCTCAAAATACTTTTTAATGTACATTTATATGAGAAGAATTCTATTATCATTATTCCTTATATTTGGAATTCTTTCGGCATACGCCGACGAGGGTATGTGGATGCTTACCGACCTCAAAAAACAGAATGAGGTCGCTATGACAGAACTTGGACTGCTGATACCTGCCGAAGAAATATACAATCCTAACGGAATAGCGCTGAAAGATGCTGTCGTACATTTCGGCGGTGGCTGTACAGGCGAAGTTATTTCATCCGAAGGGCTTGTGTTGACCAACCATCATTGCGGCTACGGGGCTATCCAGCAACATAGCAGTGTAGAACATGATTATCTGACTAACGGCTTCTGGGCTATGACCCGCGGTGAGGAGTTGCCTTGCAAAGACCTTACCATCACTTATATTGACAAAATATTGGACGTGACGGACTATGTGAATGCACAATTAAAACAAGATCCCGATCCGAACGGTACCAACTACCTTTCTCCCAAATATCTGGGAACTGTAGTCAAGCGCTTTGCCCAAGCAGAAAATATCGAAATGACTCCGGGTAAAAAACTGGAATTAAAAGCTTTTTATGGTGGAAACAAATACTACCTGTTTGTAAAGACCACTTATAATGATATCCGCATGGTAGGTGCTCCCCCTTCCTCCATCGGCAAGTTTGGAGCCGATACTGACAACTGGATGTGGCCCCGCCATACCGGTGATTTCTCCTTGTTCCGTATCTATGCTGACAAGAACGGGCAACCGGCAGCTTACAGCAAAGACAATGTACCGTTACAGGTAAAAAAACACCTCACCATCAGCCTTGCCGGTTATCGTGAAGGAGATTTCACATTCATCATGGGATTTCCCGGACGCAACTGGCGGTACATGATCTCCGACGAAGTGGAAGAACGCATGCAAACCACGAATTTCATGCGCCATCACGTGCGCGATGTACGCCAGAAGGCACTCATGGAGCAAATGTTGAAAGACGATGCCGTACGCATCCACTATGCCAGCAAATACGCGTCTTCCGCCAATTATTGGAAAAATGCCATCGGCATGAACGAAGGTCTTGTACGCTTGAAAGTACTGGATACCAAACGTGCACAGCAGGAACAACTTCTTGCCCGTGGTCGTGAAAAAGGTGACAGTACTTATCAAAAGGCATTCGACCAAATACGCAACATCGTGAAACATCGCCGCAATGCTCTTTATCATCAGCAAGCCATCCAGGAAGCCCTGATTACCGGACTCGATTTTATGCGTATTCCTAATACGGCAACATTGATTGCCGCACTGAAAAGCAAAGATAAAACGCGTATAAAAGCAGCCTCCGACAGCTTGCAGATAGAAGCCGACAAATACTTCGCATCCGTACCTTTCCCCGAAGTGGAACGGATAGTAGGTAAGAAAATGTTGCAGACTTATATGAAATACATTCCCGCAGAACAACGAATCGCCATCTTCCAGATTATCGACAAGCGTTTCAAGGGAAACAGTGATGCTTTCATAGATGCCTGCTTTGACTATTCCATATTCGGCAGCAAAGAGAATTTCGCCAAATTCATCCGCAAACCCAGCCTGTACAAGATTGCCAATGATTGGATGACTTTGTTCAAGTTCTCCATCACCGACGGGTTGCTACAGACCACTATCGCTATGATGGATGCCAACCGGAACTATAACGCCGCCCACAAAGTATGGGTAAAAGGTATGATGGATATGAAACAGGACGCAGGTATTCCCATCTATCCGGATGCCAACTCCACTCTGCGCCTGACATACGGAAGTGTATTGCCATACGCCCCTGCCGACGGTGTGGAATATGAGTATTATACCACTCTAAAGGGTGCCATGGAGAAGGAAGACCCTGATAACTGGGAATTTGTTGTCCCTGCCAAGCTGAAACAGTTGTATCAGGCAAAAGACTTTGGACGCTATGCGATGCCCAACGGTGAAATGCCCGTATGCTTCATTGTGAATACAGATAATACAGGCGGTAACTCAGGAAGCCCGGTATTCAACGCGAAAGGCGAATTGATAGGTACCGGCTTCGACCGTAACTACGAAGGCCTGACGGGTGACATAGCATTCCGTCCGTCTTCACAGCGCGCAGCGTGTGTAGACATCCGGTATACTCTGTTCATTATAGATAAATACGCCGGAGCATCGCACATCATCAAGGAGTTAACAATAACAGAATAAAAGAAGGTGAACAAAAACGGACTGTTTTTTGTTATGTATTATGCACATTAAAAAGAAAGGAAAATAATATGGAAAAATTTGAAGAATTAATACAGTCAGAAAAGCCCGTTTTGGTAGATTTCTTTGCTACATGGTGTGGACCTTGTAAAGCTATGCACCCTGTACTTGAAGAGTTGAAAGAAGAAGTTGGCGATACCGCCCGCATCACTAAGATTGATGTCGATAAACATGAAGAGCTTGCCGCCCAATACCGCATACAAGCCGTGCCTACGTTTATTGTATTCAAGAAAGGTGAAGCCGTATGGCGTCATTCAGGTGTAATCAGCGGTAAAGACCTGAAAGCTGTTATTGAACAAAATTCATAATTGAACGAAATGAAGAAATTTATAGCTATAGCCGCTCTCATCTTTACAAGCGTATTGACCTACGCTTGTACGGATGGAGCCAAGCAAAACCAAACGGAAAAGAAAGAAGCTCAAAGTGGAGACGTAGTCGTAATGAATAAGGATATGTTCATCAAGGATGTATTCGATTACGAGAAATCCAAAGAGTGGAAATACAAAGGTGACAAACCGGCTATCATTGACTTGTATGCCGACTGGTGCGGTCCTTGCCGTATGACTGCTCCTATCATGAAAGAATTGGCTAAAGAATATGCCGGTAAAATCGTCATTTATAAAGTCAATGTTGATAAGGAAAAAGAATTGGCTGCTTTGTTCAATGCTACAAGTATTCCTCTTTTCGTGTTTATTCCGATGAAAGGCGAGCCTCAACTGTTCCGTGGAGCAGCTGATAAGGCTACTTATCAGAAAGCAATCGATGAGTTTTTGTTGAAACAGTAATTGCTGTCAACAAGAAGTAAACTAAATAGGTCGCAATAAATTAACATCGTATATTTGCGAAGTTAATTTATTGCGACCTACTTTGTTTACTTGATTCAGACAGAAGTGTTAACTTCTTATTTTCATTCAATGTACATCTCTTTCCACAAACCTCCATACAATTCCATCACGGTTTTGTAACCAGCCTTCTTCAACGCCTGTAATGCTTCGGGACGTCCGTTATTAATCCGTTCAGGATAGTGCGAATCGCTATTCACCTGTACACGAATACCCAAATCATGCAAGTATGAGAAATAACGTTCATTGGGATAGAACGTGCCTAAATCATGATAGGATTTGGTATTGATTTCAACCTGATAACCGCAACGGGCTATCGCCGCAAAATACTCTTTGACAAGCGCATCATACCACGGTTCATCCAACAAACCGGGACGATAACAGGCGGCATTGTAATGCATCTTGTCTGCATGTCCCACGATATCAAAGCCACCTAATTCCAACATTCTCATCAGTCGGGCATAGTATAAACGAACAACCCGTTCCAGATTTCCACCAAAGTGCTCATCTACGATTTTACGGAATATTTCTGCCGGTACATCGACATCCACCACTTCTTCTTTATCATTATATAACAGATGTACGGAACCGATACGATAATCGAGCGGCAATTCACGAAAACGAACTATGGAAGGATTACTTTTTTCATTCAGATAATCAATCTCCAAACCGATATACAATTCTATTTGTCCGGCATATTTGGTCTTCAGGCGACGAAACTCTGCCAGATAATCATCCATGCAATCCCACTCCATGGTCCATGCCGTGGGAAAAGGCAACGGGGCATGAGAAGAGAAACCATACGAGGTAAACCCCTCACTCAAGGCAAAACGAACAAAGTCCTCCATACCGGCACGTCCGTCGCAATACAAACTATGGCTATGATAATTCGTCAGATTCATCTTTTCTATTTATAAATCTATCCTTCTATTTCACTAAGTTCGAGCCAACGCAATGTCTTCTCATCAATTAAATCAGCCAGTTCAGGCAAGCGTTTGGACTTCTCCGTAAGTTCATCAACAGAGAGAGTGCCGCTACACAAGGCTTCTTCGATAGATTTCTTTTCTTCTTCCAACGTAGCTATTTCCTGTTCGAGCTGTTCAAACTCACGTTTCTCTTTAAAAGACATACGACGTTTTTCATTCAAACGCACTTTAGCCGTTTTGTCTTCCTGGGATTTAACACCCTCTTTCTCCTTTTCCTGATGCGCCTTGGCGTCTTTCCAGTCACGATACTGCGTGTAGTTACCGGGAAAATCACGAATATCCGCCTGACCGTTGAATACCAGCAAATGATCTACCACCTTATCCATGAAGTAACGATCGTGACTCACTACGATGACACATCCTTTAAAGTTCTGCAAATATTCTTCCAGTACATTCAGCGTAACGATATCAAGGTCGTTGGTTGGCTCATCCAATACAAGGAAATTTGGATTTCGCATCAATACTGTGCAAAGATATAGACGACGACGTTCACCACCACTCAACTTATAAACATAGCTATGCTGTGTCTCGGGCGTAAACAGGAAATGTTGCAGAAACTGTGATGCGGTCAATTTCTTTCCGTTACCCAGTTCGATGACTTCGGCAATATCCTGCACTACATCAATCACTTTCATCTGTTCGTCAAACAGCAACCCGTCCTGAGAATAATAACCGAAACGCACCGTTTCACCTATATCCAGCGTACCACTGTCCGCCTTCTCCTCTCCCATCAATATTTTAATGAAAGTAGATTTTCCCGTTCCATTGTTTCCTACAATACCCATCTTTTCGTAACGGGCAAAGATGTAAGAAAAATCCTCCAATATCTTCAAGTCTCCAAATGCCTTATACAGATTGTCTGCATCAAAAATCTTACTACCGATGTAGGATGCTTTGACGTCCAACTTCACATTATCATTATTGAAACGTTGTTTGGCTACTTTCTCCAATTCATAGAAAGCATCCTCCCGGTAACGGGCTTTATGACCGCGAGCCTGGGGCATACGCCTCATCCATTCCAATTCGGTACGATAGAGATTGTTGGCACGTTCCACTTCTACAGTCTTAGCTTCTATACGCTCTTGGCGTTTCTCCAGATAATAACTGTAATTGCCTTTGTATTGATAAATCTGACGATTGTCTATTTCGACAATTTCAGAACAGACACGATCCAGGAAATAACGGTCGTGCGTCACCATCAGAAGGCTGAGATTATTGCGCCGCAAATATTCTTCCAACCATTCCGTCATATCAAGGTCAAGGTGGTTGGTAGGTTCATCCAGTATCAGCAAATCGGGTTCTGTGATAAGTGTATTGGCAAGCGCCACACGCTTTAACTGACCGCCGGACAATTGTTTTACCTGCTGATTGAAATCACGGATCTTTAATTGTGAAAGGATTTGTTTCGCCTTCTGCTCGTACTCCCACGCTTTTTCATGGTCCATACGAACTAATATCTCATCCAGTCCGGGATGTCCTTCGGTCTCCATGCAGCGTTCGTACTCCTTAATCAGTTCAACAGTACTATTGCCATGATGAAAACAGGCTTCAAGCACAGTTAACTCTTCAGGATACTGCGGATCTTGTTCCAAATAACCTATCCGCAAATCACGCCGGAAAGAAATAGTACCGTTATCATATCCTTCCTTACCGGAGAGAATATTCAGCAAAGTAGTTTTCCCACTGCCGTTCTTGGCTATCAGACCGATGCGCTGCCCTTCTGACAAACCAAAAGATATATTTTCGAATAAAACCAGGTCACCAAATGACTTAGTCAAGTTTTCTACCTGAAGAATTGAATTTACAGCTGCCAAATTAATTGAAAATTGAAAGTTTATAATTGATAATTAATTGGTTAAGAGAAAAGGTTTTGGTAGGTTTCCGCCAAGTTACAAGGTTCTCCGGCTTTTACTTTACTCCACACTAATTTCATGGGATCTATCAAAGCACCGGTAGCAACATTCAAAAGCACAGGCACTTCCCGATTACCATCAACCAACGTACGCCACTCCATCCCGTCTACCTCATTGGTCAAAATAACGCAAAGGGTGATACCTATTGCCAACCATGCCTCTTTCTTTTTAGCTCCGATACTGCCGCTATCAATGATTTGCTGCATGTTGGTGATATCCTCCTCCTGTCCCTGGAAATCTTTTTTCAATTGCTCTTTAACTGTAGTGTTTACCCACTCGTAAGCTTCATTAATCTGATATATTTCAGAAAGGCGCACGGGAATTATCTCTGCCGGATATTTCCGGTTTTCCTTACGTACCTCCAGGGTGGCAATTATTTTTTCCGCTTCAGCTACCGATTCTCCCTTTGAAACAGTGAACGAACACTCAAAAGCAACATCATCGATACCTGCAACCCACAGATGAGACGTATAATATACGCCCTCTTCTTCGAACATTTCTTTACTATATGCGCAGTCCAGCCCACCCACCTTGACAAGGGTAGCCGAAGGATTTTCTTTCAATTCCTGCCGAACCGCCTCCTTACCGTATGTGGCACCGCCTTTATATGCCGAGATACGGAAGTTGCCGGTCCACTCATTAGGATTATAAAACAGGAAGGAGCCTTCCCCATCTTCAAATTCGTTCCAATCAACCGGATATATCATGGAAAACCATGTTCCCGGAGAAATAAATTTCTTGCCTTGTTCCATACTTAATTGTCTAATATTCGCAAAGAAGCATATCTTCACTATTTCTTGCAAAAGTAACATTACCACCGTTGATATGCAAACAATCGGAACAAAAAACAGCCGATTCTCACGAACCGGCTGTTTCAATCATCATCTATGAATGAAGACTGTTTAGGTCTCCAATATTTTAATTATATTTTATAATCTCAAATTCGAGTACAAAGATAATCAATGAAATAATATACACACATCATTTTAAGATATTTAAAATAACATTCTCTTAACTAAAGATGTCGAATATTTAAAACATCTCAAACCTCAAGTTTTCATCGGAAAAAGTAGCGTATTCTTAAATTCACCCCCACATTTTAAGAATTATATTTCAAACGTCGTTTGAGTACAAAAGCAAGTATATTATAATTTATATATCAATTATAAAGGCACCAAGATTTCTAAATAAATTCACATGTTGGCAAACAAATCCAAACAACAGAGGTTATGAAAGAAATGATTGCCTATCAATAGTGTCACTTGCATTGTTTGGGATGTCTGCGTCATATTCAGCTATAGCTGCTGATATTGAAACTGAATATTTTTTATTTCCCTATCGGTTGTATCTTTCTTCGGACATCTTTTGATATCTCCAAAAACATATAATTCAGTTTACCGGAGTGAATACCCTCCTCATTCTGCTTATACTTATTATTGGCGTACTCCTTGGATTTATCAAAAGTGATACGTGACATTTGATTCTGGGATTTTCCAACCATTGTAGAATCCAATTGTTCATCCGGGAAAAAATCATCCAAATCAACATCACCAATCATAGTTGTCTCAAGAAAATTCATGTCTTTATGATTAGAGTCAGTATAATACCCTACAAACATGTGTCCGGGAGTACGCACCAATATCGGCTCGATGTTGATGGCGCGAAGCAACGAAGCAAACAATACACTACCATCCACACAGTTTATCTGCGAAGACTGCAATGCATCATCAAACGTACGGACACGTTGTGAGAAAACCACATTACTAGACAGACTTGTATTCGACACCGAACTGTAACGGAACTTACGTTTCTGCAATATATTCCATAAAGCATACACCTGTTTATCCACTACTCCGGCTCCACCCTGATAACCCAAAAACCGATTTACGATACGAGTATCCAACGCCTCACGCAGTAATTGGTCTATCATCGGATTTTCCTCATTGACGTATGCGGCAAAGAAAATGCCGGTATCATGAAATTTTGTACCATTCGTTACATATCCCAACAAGCACTCATTAATACTACGTACAGAAAATGTACGTACACGCTGTCCAAGCTCTTTTCCATTCATTTCTACCGTGACAGCCACACTGATAGGTTCAGCCTGATTATTATTTTTCAGCGCCTCATAATTCCAGATAATATCAGGATATATGATATATTCCGTCCTCGGTTTTTCCAATACAAACTCTGATACGGAACGAGAGAAGAAGGGAGTTTCCGCAACCTCCACCCTTACCTTACTATAAGCCTTTCCCGAACGTATCCTGACAGCAATGCAAGATTTAGGATTTCCCACATACATCGAATCAACCGGTACAATGACTTGCGCATCCGTAGTAGCTACCGACAAGATACTCGAAGGAAAAATATTTCCTCCCAATTCATCCGCTATCTCAAAACCGGAACGAAACGGAGCTACATTCAACCAAATAGAGCCAATCACCACTATCGCCAACACAGCTATCACTATCGGTAGGCGCCATTTATGAGGCCCTTTATGCATATTTATCAGATTCTTCATACGACTTCCCTATTTTTCATACAAAGATATAACATTTTATTTCATGTTTTTCCTATACCACCATCGAATATACCTCTATACAAACAATACGCTGTATCTTTATGGAAATACCTGTTTCATTTTATAAATGTAATGATTATGTAACACTTGTTTCATTTCCCCGTAACAAAATTGCCGCACTTTTGTCGAAGAAAAGAAATAAAGTTTAACTTTGTGATAGGAAACTGTCAGTTCTAGTCACATATAAATAAAAATGCAATGAACGAATACCGGATTTTAGTAGTGGACGATGAGGAAGATTTATGCGAAATCTTAAAGTTCAACCTGGAGAACGAAGGTTATGAAGTAGATACGGCAAATTCTGCCGAAGAAGCTTTGAAGATGGATATCAGTGGCTATAACCTTTTATTACTGGATGTAATGATGGGGGAAATTTCCGGATTCAAAATGGCAAGTATGCTGAAAAAGGATAAAAAGACCGCTAAAGTCCCCATCATATTTATCACGGCCAAAGATACTGAAAACGATACGGTGACGGGGTTTAACCTGGGGGCGGATGATTATATATCCAAACCATTCTCACTGCGTGAAGTGGCTGCGCGTGTCAAAGCGGTATTACGTCGTACACAACAAGAAGAAACGGAACACGTACCGGAACAGATTGTTTACCAGACACTGGTATTGGACATTATCAAGAAGAAAGTAAGCATAGACGGAGAAGAAGTGCCGCTCACCAAGAAAGAGTTCGAAATACTACTCCTTCTGCTGCAAAACAAAGGACGTGTATTCTCACGCGAGGACATATTGAGCCGCATCTGGAGTGACGAAGTATATGTGCTGGATCGCACTATCGACGTCAACATCACCCGCTTGCGCAAAAAAATCGGTATTTATGGTAAATGTATTGTAACTCGTCTAGGATATGGATATTGCTTCGAAGCCGAATAATGACAGGCATTTTTTGTCTTTCAGCCGGAAATTATTCCTTTCGGTAATCTCGTTGTTTCTGGTATTCGCCGCATGTTTTATCGCTTACCAATATCAACGGGAAAAGGAATATAAGGTAGAATTGCTTGATACGCAACTTCAGGATTACAACGAACGCCTGCAACAGGAAATACGGAATATTCCCGACAGCCTGTGGACTCCCCTGCTCGATAATTATACTTCCCGATATGCAACAGGGGACCTTCGTGTCACCATCGTAGATTTGCAGGGGGACGTATTATATGACAGCTACAACAAAACCAATCACAGCCGGTTCAACAACCACATCAATCGCCAGGAAATACAGAAGGCACTGAAAGACGGAAAAGGATACGACTTGCGCCGTACTTCGGAGACTACCGGAATGCCCTATTTCTATTCCGCAACTCTTTATAAGAACCACATTATCCGTTCGGCATTACCCTATGATGTCAACCTGATGAACAGCCTGGCAGCAGACCCGCATTACATCTGGTTTACCGTCATCGTGACGTTACTATTGATGTTCGTCTTTTACAAATTCACGTCCAAACTCGGTACGGCCATCAATCACCTGCGCGAATTTGCCAAACGTGCCGATAAAAATGAACCTGTTGAAATGGATATACAATCTGCGTTCCCTCACAATGAATTGGGAGAGATATCCCAACACATCATCCAGATATACAAGCGCCTGCGTGAAACAAAAGAAGCCTTATACATTGAACGTGAAAAGCTGATTACCCATTTACAAACCTCACGCGAGGGTCTGGGCGTATTCACCAAAGACAAAAAAGAAATCCTCGTAAACAATTTGTTCACTCAATACAGCAACCTGATTTCCGATTCCAATCTGCAAACAACGGAAGAAATATTCTCTATCTATGAGTTTCAAAAGCTTACGGACTTCATCAGTAAAGCGCAGAAACGCCCGTCGGTCCGGGAAGAGAAACGTATGTCCATCAATATCAATAAGAACGGACGCATCTTCATTGTGGAATGTATCATCTTCCAAGACTTAAGCTTTGAAATCTCCATCAATGATATCACCCAGGAAGAAGAGCAGATACGCTTAAAACGACAACTGACACAAAACATCGCCCACGAACTGAAAACCCCCGTGAGCAGCATTCAGGGGTATCTGGAAACCATCGTAAACAACGAAACCATTCCCCGGGAAAAGATGCAGACTTTTTTGGAACGATGCTATGCCCAAAGTAACCGGTTAAGCCGCCTGTTGCGTGACATTTCGGTATTGACACGTATGGACGAAGCCGCCAATATGATTGACATGGAGAAGGTGGATATCAGCATGCTGGTTACTAATATTGTCAATGAAGTATCTTTGGAGTTGGAAGAAAAACAAATAACGGTTGTCAATTCCTTAAAATCAAATATACAGCTACGCGGCAACTACTCGCTCCTTTACTCCATTTTCCGTAACCTGATGGATAACGCCATTGCTTATGCAGGAACCAATATCCATATCAATATCAGTTGTTTCCGTGAAGACGATAACTTCTACTATTTCAGCTTTGCCGATACCGGAGTAGGCGTATCACCGGAACACTTGAATCGTTTATTTGAACGTTTCTACCGGGTGGACAAAGGACGTTCGCGTAAACTTGGCGGTACAGGCTTAGGACTGGCCATCGTAAAGAATGCCGTCCTTATACACGGTGGAACGATATCTGCCAAGAATAATCAAGGCGGAGGGCTGGAGTTTGTATTTACATTGGCAAAAGAGAAATAAACATTCCCTTTTGCCAATGACATTAATTGAAGCCTGTTTATTTTGATTTCTTTTTCGCGTAATCTGATGGAGGCATGTTGAAGTACCCTTTAAACTTCTTACTGAAATATTTACTGTTATTAAATCCCAACATAATGGCAACATCCGTCACATTATTCTCTTTAAAAGTCAGCAACTCTTTTGCCCTTTCCATTTTAAACGCAAGAATATAATCTTCGGGAGGACATCCGGCTATTTCCTTTATTTTGGAATAAAGGGCAGAACGGCTCATTCCTACATCGGCACAAAGCATTTTAATGGTATATCTTTCCACGGAAATATTTTTCTCCAGACTTTCCTGAAGTTTATTCAACAGTATGAAATTGTTCGTCATCTGACTCACCGGCTTAGTGATAACTGAGGAACTTGCATTTCTGAGGGACAAGCATAACCGTTTGTGTAAAAACCGATGACTGTTTATGAGCATACATATATCAGTCCTGAATTGGCAAATATCAGTTGTTCGCCACTCCAGGCGATCAGCGCCGCTTTCCATGTGCGACATATAACTTTCATTATCGTCGGCGTCCACCAGAAGAATAACCGGAATATCTGACATCGCTACATCAGTTTTGATACGGGAACAAAATTCATCACCATGTATTCCATTTATATCCTCATCCACAATGATTACATCAGGTTTCCGGCAAATGGAAAACTGTATTACTTGTTCGGGACTTTCCAATATCGATGTTTGAAAATAGCCGGAAAGGGATTCACTTAAATAATCACTGAATTGTTCGTCCGCTGTTACCAATAAAACACAACGATTATCATCCGTTGAGGAAAACTGGTTACTACTTTCGGAAGGATATGTACCGATTGAATAACTCTCATTACCATCTGCAACAGTATGCTCTACATCTGGATTATCGTACTCCATATAACTACAGTTCATGGGAATAGTAATTAAATTTAGCGCCTGCCTCATTTTCCATGATATCGGTTCTATAAAAGTATAGTACAGAACAGGCTTGAGTTGATTTCGCAACAACAAAATTGGCATACATAGCTGATGAATAAAGCTAATAGCAAATTTGATTTTTTCACGTGGAATGAAACATATATTATTCTCCAACTTAAGGTATATCACTAGAAAAATAGATATCCCCATCACAAAACCATGTGTAGGAGTCACTGAGTTCAATAGTAATAACTCTGATTGAATTACATCGGCGGCTTGAGTGCCGTCTGCCAACCGGTCTCCACCATCAAAAAGAATGGAGGGCCGAAAACTTAACAATAAATCTAAATTGATAATTTTCATACTAAAACTGAATAAAGTTAATTAATTATTTTACGATAAATCACAACATATAGACATGTCATTCCATTTATCAAAATCCAGTGCAAGTATAGAAACTTTTATTATAATCAGATGGGTACTATTTCTTAATTTTACGGGTAATATTTCTCTAAATATTTGCCTACAGATACAACAATCGAAGATTTTACAAAAAGCGTTTTTTCATTATCAAGTACGGATTTTTATCATAGACACACAACACGTTCCCCCAATAATATTACTTCATTTTTTAATTACATAACGCAACAAGTAAGCAGAATTTTAAAGCCACTGATATTATGTGACTAAAAAAATTTGTTCAATGCAGAATTTATATATTTGAATATTTATATTGGATAGTCGAAAGATGTCTATGCAAACTTAATTACACTAGCGGAGTATAGAACCTAATTACGTATAATTCAACTTTACTCTATGTCTAAATAGAAAATTTATGCTTAGGATAGTATAAATACTAATAATAAGCCATCATAAACGTAAGATGCAGACTCATCGCTGAGTCTACATCACATTTTAACGAATGTCTGATATCAGACACTACTGCCACGTTTTCTTTGTTCTCAGAGTTTAAAACTCCCACAAAGGGAACTATCACCATAGCTTAATTCTATAGTGTATTCCTCACCTGGTGTTGCATTAAGGACGAAAGAATAAGTTTGATTGGCTGAAACACTAACAACGTCAGAATATACCACGTTATCATCTACATCTTTGATTGTAATCTGAAGATTCTCTATAGATATATAAGAATCTATACTGATTATATTACCATCAATGGCGGCGGTTGGTTCAACGGACATTGAACGAAGTTCACCTATCCATTCATCATGAGGTGGATAAGCCAAATCAATTGAAATCTTTTCCGCCCAACTGTTCATACAAAAGAATGAACAAATAAAAACCAAAAATAAATGCTTCATTGTTTTTCTTAATTTTTTGTTATTGATTAATACATGTAATTTTGTACCTACGTTTGTAGTTACAAAGGAAAGGATGTTTTCTTAAAAACAGCATTTTATCAGTTTACAAAAAGTGCACAATATTTTAGCACAGAACAAAAATGATAATATTTGGTGTTTACAGAAGATTTACAGAGATACTTTATCTATTTCATAATGAATTAATAAAGTCATCCCACATTTTAGGTTCTCCCTTTTTATTAAAGAACTTCTCATAAAGTCGCCGACGAACCAAAGAAACCGATGGTTTGGTGTGATTAGTTAAGTTTGCAATATCGACAGGCTGTATATTTGCCTTTATCAGAAGCGACACTTGAAGTTCATAACAACTCAATTTATAAACACTATTCAGTTTCTCCGTAAAACCCTGATAAATTTCAGTCACAGTTTTCTCCAAAAGATTCCACTTCGCTTTGTCCATCTTATAGTTCTTTGAATCTATTTGTTCCTGTATATAGCAATATATTTCCGATTTTAATAGTTTTACCCTTTTTTCTTTTTGTTTATCCATGTTTATTTCAGCCTGCTTTTGAGCATAATAAACACTTTCCTGCTCTTGCAAAAGCCGTTCTTTCAGTTCAGTATTGACACAGCCTGCATCATGTAATTCTTTCTCCAGTTCGGCTATCCGCTTTTTACTTTCTTCAATGAATAAATTGCTTTTCTTATATTGTTCCTCTTTCAGGCGTTCGCTCTTTTCCAATCGAAATTCAAGCTGCAATCTCTTTTTTCTGCTATATTGCTGATAAGCCAACAAGATAGTAACCAAAATACCACCTGCAACGCAACAATAAAGAATAGTGTTCGTTTTTCTAACATTCTCTATTTTCAGACGTATATTCTCCCTTTCACGCGATTGATAATTATATAACGAATACGTTTTCTGAATATTCTCCGCATTAGTAATTTTATCAACAGAATCATCACATTGCATATACTGTTTCAAATAAATTGACGCTTCTTTGACATTACCTCTTTTTAAGGCCAGCTCAGCAATTCCCCAATTAGCACTCCTTTTAGCATAAATCGTACCGCAATCCAATAATTCTTTATAATAATAAAGGGCAGAATCCTCATTTCCCATTTCGTGATATAACTTTGAAACCATTGAATATATACCACTCTTTGAACCTCTATTTATATTATTTAATGAGGGCAACAATATTGCTTTTGCAGCATCATATTTCTTCTGCTGAATATATAAACCAGCCATCTGATTTTGTACCATATCTACCAAAGAACGTTTATGTAGCAAACATGCTAAGTTGTAAGATTCTCTATAATAATACATAGAGCTATCTATACAATTCTTAGCACGATAAGTATCAGCAATAGACTTCAAATTATTAACCATAACGGCACTATCACTTCTCGATTTATTATACTCATAAGCTTTCATAAACAACTTCAAAGCCTCATCATAAATATTCTGATATAAAAACAGCGTCCCCATTTGACTATAGACTAATCCCTTGAGAGAATTTTTAGTACCATTAGGTAAACACCTCATAGCTTTATCGAAATAATCCAACGCCTGTGGCGCATCCCCTAAATCCCTATACACCCGAGCTGCATAATAATACGCTTCCGGTAAATATCGGTCATTTTTATCCATATAATAATGTAAGACCGGAAAGATCAGGCTATCTGTAGTATGGGGAATATAGGCTTTATCGTTTGCCTTGATACAAAGCAAGTGATAATACATTCGAGTCCCTTCGGATGCGGTGGCAAAGTCGTTCTTCAGGCTCCGCAATAACACAACCGCGCTATCAGGGTTAGCATTGGCGAGACTGTCCGCCACCACTAAAATCCTAGGGTGTGAATTATCTTCGCACGCGCAAAAGCTAAACAAAGAAAATATAATCAATAAAAGCAGTCCGTTTGTTTTCATGCTTGCAAAGATAACAAGCATTTTGAAAAATGAGTTGCATTTATTATCAAATCATTAGTATTCAATATACAACTATCAATTTGTTTCATACTATTAAAGAGAATATACCATCCTCTTTATAAAACGCATTCTTATGAGGAGAAAAGCACACCCACCTATATAAAAAGTTATATCTCGGCTGCCGAGATACAAATCTTAGCGGCTAGGATGAACATCTTAGCAGCTAAGATGTATATCCCGGCAGCCGAGATGAAGCTTAATCAGGGCTTCAAATATCTTCTTCAAGGGACGGAGACTATCTTGTAAATAGACTTACAACTTCTTTCTCATAACATAATCTCACTGACGCTCAATATAAGCTCATCCGGTTTAAATTCCCGTTCATAAGCTTGCTTTCTCCCAAATTCTTCTTATCTTTGCAATGCATTGGTTTGCCATTTTTCTTTCAAAGATGGCAATTAAAAGGGAATCAGGTGTAAATCCTGAACAGTCCCGCTGCTGTAAGTTTCACATAATGTTGCAGACAATGAACCCTCTATGCCACTGGAAGCAAGTTTCCGGGAAGGCGCCTGCAACAGAAACAAGTCAGAAGACCTGCCATGCAACTATCTATCATTGCTTTCGAGGAAAAAGCGTTGAGTCTAATGAAGCCGGACCAATCGTCCACATCATTTCATTCATCAAACCTGATTCAGAGAAAGTAAAATTAGAATAAACTCTGCCAAGTTTATTTGAACAATGTCCGGTCGAAGTGATTTCGCCCGGACATTTACTTTACAAAAAGCAAGAAAAAGATTGTTTCATATCTATTTTATCACTATATTCGGCACACAAAAGAAGTAATAGATTTACTTTTCAATGACCTATTGTCAAATACTAAAAAAAACAGATTATGGAAATCCCATTTGCCGAAGCATGGAAAATCAAAATGGTGGAGCCCATCCGTAAAAGTACCCGCCAGGAACGTGAACAATGGTTGAAAGAAGCTCATTACAACGTATTTCAACTCAAATCGGAACAAGTTTATATCGACCTTATCACCGACTCGGGTACAGGTGCCATGAGCGACCGCCAATGGGCAGGAATGATGCTGGGCGATGAAAGTTATGCAGGCGCCACTTCTTTCTTCAAACTGAAAGAAGTTATCACCCGCCTGACAGGTTTTGAATATATCATCCCCACCCATCAGGGACGCGCCGCTGAAAACGTACTGTTCTCTTATCTGGTTCACGAAGGAGACATCGTTCCCGGAAACTCCCATTTCGATACTACCAAAGGACATATAGAAGGGCGTAAAGCAACAGCACTCGACTGTACCATTGACGAAGCCAAGCAAACGCAACTGGAAATACCATTCAAAGGTAACGTGGACCCGGTGAAGCTGGAAAAGGCTTTGCAGGAGTATAGTGACCGCATTCCGTTCGTCATCGTAACCATCACGAACAATACCGCCGGTGGACAACCCGTCTCCATGCAAAATCTGCGTGAGGTCCGTGCAATTGCAGACAAGTATGGCAAACCTGTATTATTTGATTCCGCACGCTTTGCCGAAAATGCTTATTTTATAAAAATGAGGGAAGACGGTTACCACGAAAAGAGCATCAAAGAGATTACCCATGAAATGTTCGACCTTGCTGATGGCATGACCATGAGCGCTAAAAAGGATGGCATCGTAAACATGGGCGGATTCATCGCTACGCGCCGAAAGGATTGGTACGAGGGGGCTAAAGGTTTTTGCGTGCAATTTGAGGGATACCTCACTTACGGCGGTATGAATGGCCGTGACATGAACGCGCTTGCCATCGGTCTGGATGAAAACACCGAATTCGATAATCTTGAAACCCGCATACGCCAAGTGGAATATCTGGCTAAGAAACTGGATGAATATGGAATACCTTACCAACGTCCGGCAGGAGGGCATGCCATCTTTGTAGATGCTCCCAAAGTTCTGACACACGTTCCTAAAGAAGAATTCCCGGCGCAAACCTTAACCGTCGAGCTGTACCTGGAAGCAGGTATCCGTGGTTGCGAAATCGGTTATCTGCTTGCCGACCGTGACCCCATAACCCGTGAAAACCGTTTCAACGGATTGGACTTGTTACGCTTGGCTATTCCCCGCCGGGTATATACCGACAACCATATAAATGTGGTGGCAGCCGCCTTGAAAAATGTATATGAAAGGCGTGAAAGCATCACGCGAGGAGTGCGTATCGCATGGGAGGCTCCATTGATGCGACACTTCACGGTACAACTGGAAAGGCTGTAAATACAGGATTTACAGGCTCATTGTCAATACGAAATCAGGATATATATAATAATGAATTGAAAAGTGCATTTTCTCTGCCGTACGATATTCTTCGGCAGAGAAGATGCCTTGTTTATCTACCATAAAAGGGAAAATACGCAAATGTTCCCGAAAATCAACTTCAGAAGTATTCATGCATTTAAACATTGTTTCCTTTGCCGACCAGTGAAGTAATAAAGACCAGACATCAGTTCCTTGATATGTTCCCGGTTTCTCATCATCACGCATGAATTTATGCGATACTCTACGCACCCGCTCACCATATTGCTCAATATCTATTCCTACTTCTTTCTCCGGCGGTCCTAACAATACCGCAACGTATCCTTTCGTATGTGAGATACTGATGGAAGCGGAAACATCCGAAAGATAGGGTTTCCCACTGGGATAATAACAGATTTCTTTCGCCTCGCCCGTCAAGGTATACAGCAATACACGAACCGCCAACCACTCCAGACGGCGGGGTTCAGCCGAAAAACGTTTCAGTCCTTCCCGGTATTTATCTTTACCGGGAAGCATGTCAAGCAGTTCGTCAAACGTTTCTTCGGTCTTCCAAATGCCCCATCGGCATGCAGAATCTGTGTGTCGCAGAAAAACAGACATCTCGGCAGTACGATATAATTCAGGAATTATGGGAGGATGTTTGTTCCGGCTTCATATCTTCGGGAACGTTAATCGTGAATTTCACTTTCAGGATACGGCGGTTATCCATCTCAAGGACTTCGAACTCATAACAGTTGTAAGTCACCTTTTCGTGAAGCGCAGGGAACTCACCTTTCAACTCAAGCAACAATCCCGCCAAGGTATCGGCGTCACCGGCCACTTCGTCAAAAGTCTCTTCATCTATTTTAGTAATCTTATAGAAATCAGTCAATTGTGTTTTAGCTTCAAATACCCAGGTATGCTCATTAAGAACTGCATACGTACGTTCTTCGTCATCATATTCATCACGAATCTCGCCGACAATCTCTTCAATGATATCTTCCATCGTGACAATGCCCGATGTTCCTCCAAATTCATCCACCACAATAGCGATATGAATTTTATTCGCCTGAAAGTCACGCAGCAAGTCGTCAATCATTTTAGTCTCAGGTACAAAATAGGCGGGACGTATCAATGACTGCCAACGAAAGTTATCGCCTTTATTCAGATGGGGAAGCAAATCTTTGATATACAATACTCCTTTAATATTATCGCGTGTTTCGGCATATATCGGAATACGCGAATAGGCGTTTTCTACAATACACTTCAAAACTTCTTTAAAAGGGGTACGTATTTCCAAATCGACTACATCCAGGCGGGAGGTCATCACTTCTTTAGCGGTCTCGCCGCCAAAACGAATGATACCTTCCAGGATATTGTTTTCTTCGGAAAGCTCGGCCTTGTCCGTCAGTTCCAACGCGTGAGATAATTCATCTACCGATATGTTATGATTTTTGCGTACAAAGTGCTTGTTCAGGAAAGAAGTGGAACGCACCAGCAAAGAAGACAAGGGGTAGAATATGGAGCGGCATGCCATAATGCCCGGAGCTGCAAAACGGCAAAAGGCCAGTGTTTTCTGAGCGGAATAAATCTTCGGCATGATTTCACCGAAAAGCAGCAACAGGAAAGTAAGAATAACCGTCAGTATGACAAACTCCGCAATCACGGAATGGAACTGAAATACATTCATAAAGAAGAAATTGCAGAGCATGATGATGGTTACGTTCACAAAGTTGTTCGTAATCAATATTGTAGCCAGCAACCGTTCCGTATCATCGAGCAAATTACTGATTTTCTTATCTGAAGAATGTTTCCCTTCCTCAATGGTACTTAAGTCTGACGGAGAGAGTGAGAAAAATGCTATCTCGGAAGCCGAAGCAAAACCGGAAGCAAGCAAAAGCAAGCCCGCCAAAACAATGGCTATAATAGCCGAAATAGAGGGAGCATGTACGGATATACCGTTAAAAACATCTGCCAACTGGCATAAATAAGCGTCTGGGTCCAAAGAATTTGGTTTTAGTTAAACAATTTAGAACGGTAAATCGTCCGTCGGATTATCTTGCGCGGAAGCACTTTGCGGTTGTACGGGTTGCTGTGCTACAGGTTGCCCGCCCACAACACCGGACTGGGGCGTATATGGTGTCGTACCCGGTGCGGTGGTGCTTTTGGGTGACAACATTTCCATATTATCTACAAATATCTCGGTTACATAACGTTTGGCACCCGTCTGGTCGTCGTAAGAACGAGTACGTATTTTGCCTTCAACATAAAGTTTGTCTCCTTTATGCACATACTTGTCAACAACTTCACCTAAACGACCGCGAAAAATAAGATTATGCCATTCCGTACGATCAGGAATTTGTGTACCGTTCTGCAAAGTATATCCTTTCTCTGTTGTAGCCAAAGAAAGTTGAGCGACACAATTTCCGCCATCATAATAGGTAACCTTAGGGTCTTGTCCGACATTCCCCAACAATATCACTTTATTTACTGACATAAGCTACAATTTTTAATTTGCTGCCAAAATTAACGAGAATAACAACATCATGCAAGAATACAGACAACTTTTATACATATTTCTCAATGAACGCATGCACCAGCCGGGATACCGGATATAGCTCCAAATCTTCGGTCCTGATACGCTGATAGCCCGAAAAGGATTGGGATGTTTCTGGCAAAACCACCTCATAAAAGTTCGTATAAATCACCCGGTGTGACAAAACATGTTTCACATTACGGAGGATTGAACGGGCTTGAGGCACTTCTCCTTCTGCAAAAAGTGAGCGGAATTGAGGAGACTTCAAAAAATCTTCTTCCGCCAAATCCGTCTGCGTCTCTATCAAAGGCAGTTCAAACAGATTTTTCCATATATCATCTTCCGTCCGCTTATGTATAAAAGTACACGCGCCCATGCGTACATATATATAATTAAAATAACGGTTGCTTGTTTTCGTTTTATGCTGTTTGACAGGTAATTTCATCACCATGCCTTTTGCCAAGGCCGAACAACTGTCTGCCAAAGGACAAAACATGCAATCGGGAGATTGCGGCGTACATTGAATGGCGCCGAAATCCATTATAGCCTGATTATAAACGGCAGGATGTGATTTATCCAGCATTTCGTCTGCCAAAGCTGCAAACAATTTCTTCCCTTCCGTAGAATCTATAGGAGTATCGATGCCGAAATAACGGGAAAGTACCCGATATACATTACCATCAACCACCGCGTATGGCTGGTTATAGGCAAAAGAACAGATTGCAGCGGCTGTATAGTCTCCTACTCCTTTCAACGCACGTACCTCCTGATATGTCTTCGGAAAAACACCATTCATACTTCCGGCAGCAGCATGCAGATTACGGGCGCGTGAGTAATAGCCCAGCCCTTGCCAATACTTCATCACTTCATCCTCCGAAGCCGAAGCCAAAGTCTCCACATCGGGAAAACGATGTATAAAGCGAAGGAAATAATCATATCCCTGCGCCACTCTGGTCTGTTGCAGAATGATTTCGGATATCCATATCTGATAGGGATCGGCAGTCTCGCGCCAAGGTAGTTCGCGCTTGTTTTCCGCATACCAATCCAGTAACGTTTCAGTGAATACATTCATGTTAAAACAGCATTTTAGGTAGACAAAAGTACTGTTTTTCAGTCTAAGAAAACTTAATGCCTAGACTTTTTTAGAAAATTGTCCGAAATATATTTTTTAGAGCCGCCAAAAAGCTATATATTTGCAGTCCAAAAAATTAGGAAACAATAGTAATAATATTTTTTTTTAAGAAAAATGACTAAAGCTGATATTGTAAACGAAATTACAAAAAGCACCGGAATTGACAAAGTGACAGTACTTGCAACCGTTGAAGCGTTCATGGACGCAGTGAAGGCATCTTTATCAAAAGATGAAAATGTTTACCTCCGTGGGTTTGGTAGTTTTGTAGTGAAAAAAAGAGCACAGAAAACTGCTCGCAATATTTCCAAGAACACTACTATTATCATTCCGGAACATAATATTCCGGCTTTTAAGCCTGCTAAGACATTTACCATCTCTGTAAAGAAATAATAAACAATAGTATTAACCCATAAAATTTGAAGCTATGCCAAGCGGAAAGAAGAAAAAAAGACATAAAATGTCTACGCACAAGCGTAAAAAAAGACTAAGAAAGAACAGACATAAAAGCAAAAAGTAATTTTTAGTCTGGAGGACAGAAATAAAGAACAAACTTGTGAAGCTATTTGTCTCGCGAGTTTGTTCTTTGTTTAAGTAACAAATTGTAGTCGGCAAGGCTATTTATATCCTCGCTGACTTTAGAACCTAAAAAAGCAAGAAAAAAAATTGTGACAAGCGAACTCGTTGTAGACGTACAGCCCAAAGAGGTCTCCATCGCCCTGCTCGAAGACAAGAGCCTGGTGGAACTTCAAAGCGAAGGAAGAAATCTTTCTTTCTCGGTGGGCAACATGTATTTAGGACGAATCAAGAAATTGATGCCCGGCCTGAATGCCTGCTTCGTGGACGTGGGTTACGAGAAAGACGCTTTTCTTCATTATCTGGACCTAGGTCCTCAATTTAACTCGTTAGAGAAGTACGTAAAGCAAACTTTAAGCGACAAGAAGAAGCTGAATCCCATTACCAAAGCAACCATACTTCCCGACCTTGAAAAGGACGGAACGGTTTCCAACACACTCAAGGTGGGACAAGAAGTAGTGGTGCAAATTGTCAAGGAACCTATCTCTACCAAAGGGCCGCGACTGACTTCCGAACTTTCCTTTGCCGGAAGATACCTCGTGCTGATTCCCTTCAATGACAAGGTTTCCGTATCACAAAAAATTAAATCGAGCGAAGAGCGCGCACGCCTCAAGCAACTGCTGATGAGTATCAAGCCGAAAAACTTCGGCGTCATCGTCCGCACCGTGGCAGAAGGAAAACGTGTTGCCGAACTCGACGGAGAGCTTAAAGTATTACTGAAACATTGGGAAGATGCCATTACAAAAGTACAGAAGGCCACCAAATTTCCGACACTGATTTACGAAGAAACCAGCCGTGCCGTAGGACTGTTGCGCGACTTGTTCAATCCTTCCTTCGAAAACATCCACGTGAACAGCGAGGCTGTGTACCACGAAATCAAGGATTACGTAACCCTCATCGCCCCTGAACGGGCAGGAATCGTGAAGCTGTACAAAGGTCAACTCCCCATTTACGACAATTTTGGTATCACCAAACAAATCAAGTCATCATTCGGCAAGACCATTTCATACAAAAGTGGTGCCTACCTGATTATTGAGCATACTGAGGCGCTTCACGTAGTAGACGTGAACAGCGGTAACCGCACCAAGAATGCCAACGGGCAGGAGGCTAACGCACTGGAAGTGAATCTTGGAGCAGCCGATGAACTGGCACGCCAGTTACGACTAAGGGATATGGGCGGTATCATTGTGGTGGACTTCATTGACATGAACGAAGCCGAAAATCGTCAAAAGCTTTACGAACGCATGTGTGCCAACATGCAAAAGGACAGAGCACGCCATAATATTCTGCCGCTCAGTAAATTCGGTCTGATGCAGATTACCCGCCAGCGGGTACGCCCGGCGATGGACGTAAACACTACGGAGATTTGTCCTACTTGTTTTGGTAAAGGCACTATTAAATCGTCCATCCTCTTTACGGACACTTTAGAGAGTAAAATTGACTATCTGGTCAACAAACTGAAGATTAAGAAATTCTCGTTACACATCCACCCGTACATTGCCGCTTATATCAATCAGGGATTCTTCTCCCTGAGACGGAAATGGCAGATGAAGTACGGATTCGGTATCAAAATTGTTCCTAGCCAGAAACTCGCGTTTCTGGAATATGTATTCTACGACCCGCAAGGGGAGGAGATTGACATGAAGGAAGAAATCGAAATTAAATAAAAAAGACGGCGAAGTATTTATTTTACTTCGCCGTCTTTTTATTACAAGCTATCGTTTTCCTTATACCCGGTCCTCATATAGTTCTCCATGTGAGTTTATGATACCTTATCATAATGCCAAACGATAAATCTCTTTACTATCTTCTTTTGTCAGTTTCACATAATTACCGACTAACTCGCCTTTGTTACGATGCAGATTATCTGCCAAACGATCGATATCAGGATTATCAATGCCCAATTCCTTAAAATTAACCGGCAACCCCATATAGCGGAAGAAATGTTTTAACCGGGAAATGCCTGTCAAAGCCATTTCTTCTAAATCTTCTGACTGAGGTACATCAAAAACGCGGTTGGCAAACTGGGCTATTTTCCTGGGATTATGTTCTGCCATGAAAGTCATCCAAGCGGGAACAATCACTGTCAAACCGGCACCATGGGTCACATTGTAGATGGCACTGACTTCATGTTCCAGAAAATGGGAAGCCCAATCTTCTTCACAACCCACACCGCAAGTTCCATTATGAGCGATAGTGCCACACCACATAATATTGGCACGTGCACCATAATCTTCGGGATTTTGTTTTACACGGTAGGCTTCTTTGATGATAGCGAGCAAAGTTCCTTCGCAAATACGGTCGGCGATTTCCACATCCTGCGTATTGGTAAAGTAACGTTCCATGATGTGCACCATCATATCGGCAATGCCACAAGCCGTTTGGAATGGCGGCAGTGTATATGTAAGTTCAGGGTTCATAATGGAAAAGACAGGGCGCAGCAATTCCGGCACCCGAAGGCTTAACTTTTGAAGGGTTGCAACTTTCGTTATTACCGAGTTTCCGGAACCTTCACTACCCGCAGCCGGAATAGTCAGTACAACGGCTACTTTCAAAGCCTTCGTTACTTTCGCCTTACCAATAAAGAAATCCCAAAAATCACCGCTATATGGCACACCGGCAGCAATTGCCTTAGCTGTATCAATCACCGAACCACCACCGACAGGAAGCAACATATCGACTTGTTCACAACGACAGATATCAATACCTTCATATACTTTCGTATCAATCGGATTGGGCTGGATACCGCCCAACTCACAATATTCAACACCTGCTTCCTGCAAAGATTGCTTTACTCTATCCAGTAAGCCGCTCCTTACTACAGAGCCGCCTCCATAAACAATCATCACCTTCCGTGCACCGTATTTTCGTACCAGTGCGCCGACCAGATTTTCCGTTGCCTTACCAAAGACAAATTCAGTAGGACTATAAAAGACAAAATTGTTCATACTTACATTAGGAATGAAGAACTAAGAATGAAGAATTGCCTTGCGGCGTGCTTGCATTGCGCAGCCAAATTCTTCATTCTTAATTCTTAATTCTTAATTCTTCATTAAATTATCATTTAACGTATTGACTATATCTATCAAAGAAACGTTTGAATGCCCCCCACTTCATCAATCCTTTTTCAAAAATCAGAATGCCCAGCAAGGCGCATGAAATACCGAGCATTACATCAATCAGGTAATGATGTCCTGAATAAACGGCCGTCCACCAGATGCCCACCATGATAACCGCGAATAAAGCTATCAGCCATTTCTTACAATGGCCCATAATGGCGTATGCCAAAGCAACTACCATATAAGCTGCATGCAACGAAGGAACGGCGGCAAAGACATTGGCATTGCGACCATAGATAGAGTGGAATATTGAACAGCCGAACAGTTCATCGAAACGTCCCAATCCAGCCACATTACCCGGAGTATCAAGTACCGGCTCGAAACCATAATTCATGGCATACCAAGGTGGTGCAGCCGGATGTATATAGTATCCGGCAAAACCGATGAGGTTCACCAAGAGGAAAACCATTGCAAAACGCAGGTATACTTTCCGTTCTCCTTTGAGATACAGCCATAAACCGAAGGCAATGGGCACGGGTACCCAACAAAGATAGAATATACCTGCAAAGAAATCGCCTATCGTACAGTGGTTCTGCGCAAAATATTCACAAGGAATCAACGTTGTTCCATTGATTGAAATACCGAACAAAGACTTCTCTGCCTCGTACAACCCTTGTACATCAATCGGGTTCACCTGATAGTTAGGATATACCCGCATCCAGTCGTAGGATATGCCGAAAATGATAAACGGCAGTAATGCCACCGCCAACTTTCGGGTAGTCTTCCCGGCAAAGAACAGTACAAGAAAAAGACCGGACATCAGAAAATGTTCTGTACGAAGACCGATACAAACCGCTGTCAATATCAAGAAAAGCCCTGTAATGACAACAACCAAAATGCCCTCCTTCACAGAGGGAAAGAATTTATCACTCACCATTTCATTTTTTTTGATACACGGACTACTCTCTTTCCTCTTTACAGGAGCGGGAGGTTAAAAGTTTACGGCAATGCCCGATACGTGCGAATGCTGTCAAATTTGCCAATACGGCTATTACAGCCAATGGTACAATCAGTATCAGCATAGGGTCGAATGCCGTGCAATCGGCAAAAATACCGCAGAATATTGCACCAAGGCTGGTTAATACCACACGCTCGGGACGTTGCATAAAACCTACTTTACAGTCAAGCCCCAAACCTTCGGCACGGGCACGCACGTAACTCACCATGATTGAACCTATCAGAGCGATAAACGCAATGATTGAACCCCACAAATATCCTTGTAAGATTAAATAATAGAATATACCGAACAAGGTAAATAATTCACTGTAACGGTCGAGCACGGAATCATACAACGCACCGAATGTGGAAGACATATTGCCGACACGTGCCACACGCCCATCCATCATATCGAACAAGCCGGCAAAGAGAACAATTCCTCCTCCCCAACCCACGTATGCCAGTTCACCCGGTTTGTACATACCTGCATATATAAACAAGCATGCCGCCGCAATATTCAACACGAGTCCGGTAGTGGTAATAAAGTTAGGTGTAATACCTATTTTAATCATGCCATGCACAACAGGATTTATAATCTTATAAATCAACTGTTGCAGCCAATCTCTATAATTCATATTCGTCTTTTTTTGTCTCTAAATGATGTCGAAGAAATCTCCTGAAATTATGATTGCGATAAACGAAAATCCGTTGCAAGTGGTAGTTCCAAAAAAATGCTACCAGCAGAGCTACAATAATCTTGGACAGAATGAATACATCGCTGATATAATAACCCAGCAATCCATCCACCCATTTCATGCCTGTCAGCCATTCGGTCAAAGCAAATGTGCCCCATGTATTTAATATAATACTACCTCCCCAGACAAAAAGATACTTCACGGCGACATGCGTTTTCTTGCAGTCTTCCGCATGAAATACCCAACCATAATTGATGACACAGTTCACCATGCCACCAGCTACAGAGCCTAAGAAAGTAGCATACAAATAAAAAAGGCCGGACAGCTTAACCAACAGGATAGTTACAAGAAAATCGACCAGACTTGCCACATACGCCGAAAGTTGAGCTTTTATAAAAACCCAAATCGCATGACGCCAACCGGCAAATACTGATGTTTTCTTTACGCTAACAGCCATCTCGCTATGATTAAGACTACAAAGCTATAAATTCCCGCCAGAATATCATCCATCATCACTCCTATTCCTCCCGGAAAACTTTCCATACGGCGGATTCCCAATGGTTTAAAAATATCCAGAAGCCGGAAAAGGGCAAATGCTCCCAATGCATACCAGATGTCTCCGGAAGGTGCCGCAAGCAGAGGAATCCATACCCCTACCATCTCATCAACTACTACACGCGAAGGGTCTTCACCCCAATATGGTTCCAACCGATTGGCAGCCCATACGCCCGCCAGTGTAAACAGCAAGATTAAAGCTGCCGTCAGCCATATCAGGCAGAATTCCGAAACAACAAAGGATAGGCCGAACCAGATAAGCGTAGCCAACAAAGCACCGGCCGTACCCGGAGCGAAAGGAGAAAAGCCCGAGCCAAAGCCCGTAGCAATGAGAACAGGGAGAAAGGAGGGTTTCTTCATTAAAAAGGTGATAAATGTAATAAGGTAGTAAGCGCAATAAAGTGACACATGTAATAGAACAATAGGGTGATAGAGCTGTAAAGTATCTTACTACCCTATCACTCTATCACCCTATCACTTTATCACTATTCTTTAATCCAGATAACTCGGTGCTTCTTCACCTATCATGTTACGGAGAGTTTGTTTTACCATTCTCCACTGCTGGAACAAGTCGTGTACCGGCTGATGCTCGAAATCGTGCATCGGGCTCTTGCAGAAGAATGACAACCAAGTCTGGATGCCACACATACCTGCACGCATTGCAAGGTCACTGAAAATAACCAGGTCAAGTGCGATAGGAGCTGCCAGAATAGAGTCACGGCACAAGAAGTTAACCTTGATTTCCATCGGATAACCCATCCAACCGAAGATATCGATATTATCCCAAGCTTCCTTGTTGTCCTTGCGGGGAGGATAATAGTTGATACGTACTTTATGATATACATCACCGTACAAATCGGGGAACTTTTCAGGTTCGAAGATATTATCGATAACAGACAACTTGCTGACTTCTTTTGTCTTGAAGTTTTCAGGCTGATCGAGAACTTCACCGTCACGGTTACCCAAGATATTGGTTGAGAACCAACCGCTCACACCCAACATACGGGTTTTGAACATCGGAGCAAGAACAGTCTTCATCAAAGTCTGGCCGCTCTTGAAGTCCTTACCGGAGATAGGCACATTCATCTTCTTGGAGAATTCCCACATAGCCGGAGTATCTACGCACAAGTTAGGAGCACCCATGATGAACGGAGCGCCTTCTGCGATTGCAGCGTAAGCGTAGCACATACTCGGAGAGATAACTTCAGTATTGTTTTCTTTCATTGCTTTTTCCAAAGCAGCGAGAGATTTGTGTTCTTCAGCCAACGGAACATAAATTTCAGTACTTGCAGCCCACAACACAACGATACGGTCGCAATTGTTATTTGCTTTGAAGTTGCGGATATCCTCACGCAACTGTTCCACCATATCCCAACGAGTAGAAGTTTGCTTGATGTGCGTACCATTCAGACGTTTTGCAAAGTTATGGTCAAAAGCGGCAGGCATCGGTTTGATAGCTTGCAACTCTTCTCTCACCAAGTTCAGGTCTTTTTCCTTCAGAACTTCAGCATACATTGCAGCTTCGTATGCATCATCAGAGAAGATATCCCATCCGCCGAAAACGATGTCGTTCAAATCAGCCAAAGGCACTACGTCTTTGATAAGCTTTTCTTTACCATCCTGCATGCGCATAGTAGCCATTTGTGTGATTGAGCCTATAGCTTTTGCCAAACCCTTACGAGCAGCTAATGTACCTGTAAT
This sequence comes from uncultured Bacteroides sp., assembly GCF_959029255.1. Taxonomy (GTDB): domain Bacteria; phylum Bacteroidota; class Bacteroidia; order Bacteroidales; family Bacteroidaceae; genus Bacteroides. Next base: position 152,562 of record NZ_CAUFUE010000003.1, read on the forward strand.
CATAGTGGTCGCAACCGCACCACCTACTCCGACTACCAACACGCCTAAACGCCCGGTTGCCGGCTTAATGTTTTCTTTCATTGCCATTGTTATATTTAGAGTTTAAAAAATTGCTCAAATTTAGGGTATTTTACCCAATTGAGATTAGTCTTTTTATCCGATTTAATGTTCCATTAGTAAGATTTAAGTTAAAATGTCATGTGCAAGCTGATTCTAAACCCGGATTTATCAATATTTGGTAAATTTCGGTAAGTCAAACGCCATACATAATCGACACGAAGCACCTTAAAAATATTCTCGATTCCAACACCGGCTTCCACGTATGGAGTATGTCCCATCGTAGTGCTTCCTGCCGGAAAGCGGAACAATCCTTCACTCAATGCCGGATTATTTTTGTCACTCAAGTTCCCATAAAGTCCACGGCACGAAAGCACTTCACGCCATTTCAATTTTTTCAACAGTGGAATACGGTTGAAAACAAAACCGTTCAGGAAGTAGGTTACATCCCATGAAGCATATTCATCATTCATAAATTCCATTGCGTTCATCAAAGAATACGATTCAGGCTGGATGGTATAGGACAAGTTGGCATTCGGAATGATGAGCAACGGGAAAGGTACTTTATTCCAGACTTTTCCAGCTTTCAATATCACATCCGTATACCCGAAAGCGGAGAACCAGAAACGTTTCTGAAAACCGGCTTCGGTATAATGATAGGTGTAATCTCCCCCTAAGACTCCCTTTGCCGCCACGGTATGCGTCAACGTGAATACCGGTGCATCCAGCGATACGGGGAAGCGGTTCCACTGGGTCTGGAAGAACTTCTCATTCGGAGCATAACGTAATTTCAATTCCACTTCACTGGTAGAAATACTTTTTACAAACGTTTCATCCACATCCTGTTTGATAAAAGGTATCAGATGGGAAGACTCATCTTTCCGTAAACGGGTAGTGAATTGCAGGGAAAAACCTGAATAAAACTCGTTTGTATAAGTCAGTTCGGCTTTTCGCTGATAACCGATACGATCATCCTTCTGCCGCTTCAAGGCGAGAAAGACGTTATCCTGACTGGTATACAGATAGTGTTGCCCGTACTGATTTACATCGGACAAATATCGCAGTTTCAATGAGTGAATGGGGAATTCATTGGCATATTCCTTTTTTTTATGGAATGAATATTCCAGTTCGGCCAACCCTTTCACCCGATGGTCACGAAAGCCGTAAGCCACATATCCCTTTCCAAACAAATAAGGATTGAGCCAAGCGGTCGTCATTCCTCCCGCACGCAGGCGCACCCCTTCAAGAGTATTTCCACTGATGGTGGTGTTCATCATACCTATATAGAATAATGGGGCTTTATCTCTGGGAGCCGGAATATATCCCGTGAACAGCACCTTCAGTACCTTTTCCGACCAATAATATACCGGATAGCTACGTAACTGAGCCATCATTTTATCCACAGATGTTTCTTTCTTACTGACCTCCACGTGCCTGTTGGCATCCCAATACGCTTCAGAATATGCGGATGATTCCTGCCCTTCAACCACTTTCTCCGGTTTCTTAAAAGCCTGTTGAGCTTCATCGGTAGGTTCATAGGCATAATTCCGATAGAACACATCCCTCTTGGCATAAATACCGTCACTATTATCCACCAGCTTAAATTCGGTGGTAATACTTTCGTTGACAAGCTGCCGCGTACCATCTTCCGCACGATCGAAATTCTGTTCAATCTTCATATAATCTACGAAATTCAGATTGATTTTCTGGGGAAAGTTCATCACGACACGACGTACAAAGTAGGTACTATCCAACATCACGTACAGATGTCCCGTAAAACCAAATGATTCGGAGTTGAAAGGTACAAAGGTCAAATCGACACAAGGTTTGCCCGCAACCGTCAAGGTATCCATCAGATAGTATTTGTAGAACGAAGGTCCCAAAGAAGAAAGCGGGCTGACAAACTTATTGGTAAACAGAGTAATGTTATTCTCATAGATATCCACATCGGTCATGGTGACGCTGATAGCTTGTTCCATGCCCTGCTGTGACAGCATTTCGTCTACACCTGCCTGACGCCGTGCCTTTACCCATTGTTTTTCACTGCGGGGAGATTTACGATAAAAATCGGTTGCCAGTAATTCACGGTTTGACACTGCCAGTACGGGCTTACCGGTAACAGCGGAAGTGTCCACATAGTTGGTCAGGAACTTAAATTTGCGGTATAACCATTTTTGTTGCTTCACGCTATCGAAGTTATTAATGGCAAACGTCATCTTCTCATAACGGTCACGTTGCCAGAAGTCGCGTTCATTCGGTGCATAGTCATCCCGGTGTTCAATCATGTTGCGGACAAACTCAACCGCCGGATTGTCTTTCTTCTTATACCGTTCCCGTTTAGGCTTTACTATGATTTCATTCAATGCATAAGTGGCAGGAGAAAGCGCCACTTTGAAACGTTCCCCGCGTGCAGGATGAATCAAATGATTGTATTCATTATAACCTACGGCCGAAACTACCAGTACGGCTTCCGGTCGATAGGTTTTAAAAGAAAAATGTCCCCGGTCATTCGTCATTCCCCCTTCAGTAGTGCCTTTCAGATAGACAGATGTATAAGGCAAAGGCTCATTCGTCAGCGAATCGGTGACTACTCCTTGTACCAGATATTGCGCGCGCAACGGCATAGCAATAACTATCATGAACAGAAAAACCCTAATATACAACCTCATATCTATCTATATTAAATGATAATGTTTCTTTCACCACAGAGGACACAGAGGGCACAGAGGTTTTAATCTTTTAGAGATTTAAATCTTTTAGGCGCAGATGACGCGTTTTTTTTTCTTAAACAGCAGTAACTCTATTTTTAATTAGCAGTAACCCTATTTTTAATTAGCAGTAACCTATCCGTCATCCTGAGCCTGTCGAAGGATCTTTTCCCTTTTATATATCAAGAGAGGAGATGCTTCGACTTCGCTCAGCATGACAGCTAGTAACAGGGTAAAAAATCCGCGTCATCAGTATCATCTGTGTCATCCGCGTCATCTGCGTCTAAAAAATTAAAATCCGCTCAATCAGCTCAATCAGCGTCTAAAAAATCAGAGACACAGCGCAGCTTTAAAATCCGCGTCTTCCGCGTAATTCGCGCCTAAAAGATTTAGCCCCCAAAAAGATTTAAACCTCTGTACCCTCTATGTCCTCTGTAGTGAAAACCTAAATTTCCATTTAGAGCCTAGCTGCATTCATATCAGTTGCGCTACCATCCGAATGGAAACCTTGCCTCGGCACTACACCTGTAAATTCAAATCTAACAATTTTGTTCGCAAAGGTACGGAAGAAAACTTTCCCTAAAAGTTCAGTTTTACTGAATAAATGTTCTAAAAAACCACTTTTAATCCAAACACTTCCCGTTAAAAGCCGTTGTATAGCGAAAACAACGTAAAGAGACATCAGAACAACCTAAAAACTTAATTATGGAATGGATTTTTAATCAGTTAAGGGAACGTCCCGAACTTGCCATTTTTCTCACTATTTTCCTGGGATTCTGGCTTGGAAAACTACGTATCGGTAAATTCACATTAGGAACCGTTACCAGCGTTTTGCTTGTGGGAGTTCTTGTGGGACAATTGAATATTGCCGTACCCGGCCCTATCAAAGCGGTATTCTTCTTACTCTTCCTGTTTGCAGTGGGGTATAAAGTAGGCCCCCAGTTTTTCCGTGGACTGAAAAAAGACGGACTACCACAGGTCGGTTTCGCAGTGCTGATGTGCGTATCCATTTTACTAGTGACATGGTTACTTGCCCTGATGATGGGATATAACATGGGAGAAGCTGCCGGGCTACTCGCCGGTTCGCAAACAATTTCTGCCGTAATCGGAGTCGCCGAAGACACAATGGCAGGCATGGGGCTAGATGAAGCACAACGGCAAAGTTATGTCAACATTATCCCGGTGTCATACGCTGTGACCTATATATTCGGAACTGCCGGTTCGGCATGGGTACTGTCGGCCATCGGTCCCAAAATGCTGGGTGGACTGGAGAAAGTGAAAGCTGCCTGCAAGGAGTTGGAGGCTAAAATGGGTAATTCACAAGCAGATGAACCGGGCTTTATGCCTGCCGCACGTCCTGTAACATTCCGTGCTTACCGGATAGATAACGAATGGTTCAAGAAAGGGAAAAGAGTTATTGACCTGGAAGTCTATTTCCAGCAACAAGATAAACGGTTGTTCGTAGAACGATTACGTAAATCGGGAGCCATCGAAGAGGTAAGCCCGAATGTAGTTCTCGACATAGGTGATGAAGTGGTATTAAGTGGCCGACGTGAATACGTCATCGGAGAAGAAGACTGGATAGGTCCCGAAATTCTGGATCCGCAACTGCTTGATTTCCCGGCAGAAGTTTTACCGGTTATGATAACCCGGAAAACATTTGCGGGAAAAACAATATCCGTTGTTCGCAGGGAGAAGTTCATGTATGGTGTCAGCATCCGGAGTATCAAAAGAACAGGCATAGAAATTCCCGTCCTGGCGCAAACCGTACTGGATGCGGGTGACGTCATAGAACTGGTAGGCACCAAACAGGAAGTTGAGAAGGCCGCCAAACATCTGGGCTATATAGACCGCCCCACTCACCAGACGGATATGATATTTGTTGGTCTCGGTATTCTTATCGGTGGATTATTCGGTGCTTTATCCATTCATATCGGAGGGGTGCCCATCAGTCTGAGCACCAGTGGCGGGGCATTGATTGCCGGTCTGTTCTTCGGCTGGTTGCGGAGCAAACATCCTACATTCGGACGTATTCCCGAACCTTCATTATGGGTTCTGAATAATGTCGGATTGAACATGTTTATTGCGGTAGTCGGCATTGCGGCAGGTCCCAGTTTCGTACAAGGTTTCCGTGACGTAGGTGTCAGCCTGTTCCTGGTAGGTGCGGCAGCTACCACCCTACCGCTGATTATCGGACTGTTGCTGGCAAGATACCTCTTTAAGTTCCATCCTGCAATTGCTTTGGGATGCTGTGCCGGCGCACGTACCACCACAGCCGCCCTGGGAGCCATACAAGATACAGTAGAAAGTGAAACTCCGGCTTTGGGCTACACCGTGACGTATGCCGTAGGTAACACCTTACTTATAATATGGGGAGTAGTCATCGTTTTACTGATTTAAAACCCAAACTTACAAGAAACTAATCATAAATATATTAAGAACTTAAAATCAGATTGATATGGATACCAAACTATTAGAAAAGAAAATGGAGAATATCAGCCCCTTTGAGCTGAAAAACCGCCTTATAGACATGGCGGACGAAAGTCTGAAAAAGAGCGCCCGAACCATGCTGAATGCCGGACGAGGTAATCCGAACTGGATTGCTACCGTTCCACGCGAAGCGTTCTTTCTTCTGGGACAGTTCGGATTGGGAGAATGCCGCCGGGTGATGTACCTGCCGGAAGGTATTGCCGGAATTCCCGAAAAACAGGGTATTGCTTCCCGGTTCGAGTTATTCCTCAAGAGCAACACCTACAAACCGGGAGCTTCCCTGCTGGAGCAAACCTATAACTATATGTTAATGAAGCATGCCGTAGACCCTGACAGCCTTGTTCACGAGTGGGCGGAAAGTGTTATCGGCGACCAGTATCCCGTACCGGACCGTATCCTGAACTTCACCGAAATCCTTGTACGCGACTACTTAAACCAGGAGTTGTGCGACAACCGTCCGCCGCGCGGCGCTTTCGATTTATTTGCCACAGAAGGCGGAACAGCCGCCATGTGCTATATCTTCGACTCATTGCAAGAGAACTTCCTGCTGAATAAGGGTGATGGAATTGTCCTCATGGTTCCCGCCTTCACTCCTTACATTGAAATTCCACAATTGAACCGTTACCAATTCAACATGACGGAGCTACACGCCAACCGTATGACGAAGGATGGGCTTCACCTGTGGCAATACAGTGACGAGGATATAGACCGTCTGAAAAACCCGTCAATCAAGGCTCTCTTCGTAACCAATCCGAGCAATCCACCCAGCTATGCCCTCAGCCCTGAGACCATGGCACGTATCGTGAGCATTGTACGTGAAGATAACCCGAACCTGATGATTATCACGGACGATGTTTATGGTACTTTCAGCCCACATTTCCGTTCGTTTATGGCTGAAATTCCCTATAACACGCTATGTGTTTACTCGTTCTCCAAGTATTTCGGAGCTACCGGATGGCGTGATGCCGTGATAGCTTTGCACGAGTTCAACCTGTTCGACAAGTTGATATCCAAACTGCCGAAAGAAAAACGGGAGATTTTAAACCGCCGATATTCCACTCTCACACTGCAACCGGAGAAGTTGAAGTTCATCGACCGCATGGTAGCCGACAGTCGACAGGTGGCATTGAACCACACTGCCGGTCTTTCATTACCTCAACAGATGCAGATGAGCCTGTTTGCCTCTTTTGCCTTGCTCGACAAGGAAAACAAATATAAGCAGAAAATGCAGGAAATCATTCTTCGCCGTCTGCACGCCCTTTGGGACAATACCGGTTTCACCCTGGCAGAAGATCCACTGCGCGTAGGCTATTATACTGAAATCGACATGCTGGTTTGGGCAAAGAAATTCTATGGTGACAAGTTTGTGGAGTATTTGAAGAAAACCTACAGCCCGCTAAACGTTGTCTTCCGCCTTGCCAAGGAAACCTCCCTCGTATTATTGAATGGAGGTGGTTTCGACGGACCGGAATGGAGCATACGCGCTTCGCTTGCCAATCTGAACGAAAAAGACTATGTCATTATCGGGCAGGGTATCAAGAGGATATTGGACGAATATGCGGAGGAATGGAAGAAGAAGAAATGATAATTTAATGAAGAACTAAGAATGAAGAATGAAGAATTACCTTGCGGCGTACTTGCATAGCGCAGCCAAATTCTTCATTCTTCATTCTTCATTCTTAGTTCTTCATTCTTAGTTCTTCATTTCTCCAAATTCCCATTTATGCAAACAAAATACGGAAACGAGTCAACCCATCATTGTAAGTACGCAGGGAGAAGGTACAACCATGGCGACTCAGCACTTCCCTGATAAACACCAGACCGATTCCCTGCCCGTTCGGTTTGGTGGAAAAGAAGGGGCTGAAGAGTTTAGCTTCGGCCTCTTTACTAATTCCGGGGCCATTGTCAACGACTTCTATGGAAGCGGGGGCAATGGTCCTAACTATTATTTCGCCTTGCCCGACTGAGTTCTCGGCCGCCCCCTCAATACTCTCGGCGGCATTCTTGATGATGTTCACCAAAACCTGCTCAAAAAGGGAAGCGTCCAAACGAACCTTGCCTACCTCGGGGTCACACTCCAAACGCAGATTGATGTTGCGGTCGTTGCACATCCCCTCCATGAAACGTTTACACATAGCCACCAATTCATTCAACTGAACAGGAACTACGGTCGGTTCGGGTATCTTCACCACATCGGCAAAACGGGTGATGAACCGGCTCATAGAAAAACAACGTTCCGTACACACGCGCATCACGTCACAAATATCTTCCATCCCCTCTTCAGTAGAAAGCGCTTGCTCCACCGTGTCCAATGTGGAGGTTATGCCTGCTGTCGTATTATTCACTTCGTGGGCAATCATACGGATTACCTTTTCGTATGCGCGCTTTTCTGCGCGCATCACTTCTTCCGTCATGCGCTCAATCAAATAGAAAGGATGCTTAAAACCCCTGTCTATAAAAAAAGAATGAGTACATTTATAGATATTCGCGTCATTCAGACGAATTACCGTCGTGGTATCTTTGGGAATATCCGATAACTCGGCCGCTAACGGAGAATCCACAAATTCCAGTTGCTTGTTCATCGCTTCTTCCATGCGGACACCCAGCATCTTCAATGCCATGGGGTTCAACTGGGAAATGTCACCATCCAATGTAGTGATGATAACTCCCATCGGAGAAGCCTGAATTAATAAATCCAGGAAATGGTTCTGTTCGCGCATTCTCAGCCTTTCATTCTTCAATTGCTCCATCATCCGGTTGAAGATGTTCACAATACGGTCGGCTTCATACTGCCCCACCTGACTAAGACGGCTGCTGAAATCCTGTTCGCGCAGTAATTCCATACCACTGCCGATGGTATTCATGGGCTTTACAATCTTCCGGTAGAACACAATAAGATAAATCAAAATGAATACAATCAGCCCCTCAACTATATACAGATGGGCGACTTGCATGCCTCCTGCCAAATATAACAACGTTCCACCCAGACCGAGTAGAAAAAGGACGAGGATAAAGAAGAAGAATTTAATGCGCATTATGATTAAGCGATTATATTGTATTTCTCCAAACGGCGATAGAGTGCGGCACGGCTGATACCCAATGATAAAGCTACCTGGCTGAGGTTACCTTTGTGTTGCTCCAACGCTTGCAGAATAGTTTGCCGCTCTATCTCATCGAGTGTCATTCCGGCAAATGAGGTTCCTTCAGCCGCTTTAGCAGGTTCGTCGTGACGGAGATACTGCGCATCAAAATCGGAGGCATCCAATACAGATTTGCCACTAACCAGAATTGTACGTTCCACCAGGTTTTTCAGTTCACGGATATTCCCCGGGAAAGGCAGACGTGAAAGGAAATTCAATGCATCTGCCGAGAAATCGGTACGGGGCAGTCCGTTGATTTCAGCCTGACGGTCGGCAAAGTGGCGTGCCAGCAAGGGAATGTCCTCACGACGCTCGCGCAAAGATGGAAGTTTTACGGTAATCAGATTGATACGATAGAAAAGGTCCTCACGAAAAGTTCGTTCGGAAACCATTTTGCGCAAATCGGCATTGGTGGCGGAAACTACGCGGACATCCACCTTGCGGGGACGGCTGTCACCCAGCACCTCGAATGTCTGATCTTGAAGCACACGCAATAGTTTTACCTGGCAGGAAGGATCGAGGTCACCTATTTCGTCCAGAAAGATAGTACCTTTGTTTGCCATTTCAAACCGTCCGATACGGTCTGCACTGGCATCGGTAAAAGCACCTTTCTTATGACCGAACATTTCACTTTCAAACAAACTCTGGGAGATACCGCCAAGATTGACTTTCACGAAAGGCTGTTTCGTTCGTTGGCTGTTGATGTGGATGGCTTCGGCAATCAGTTCCTTACCTGTGCCGCTCTCTCCTGTAATCAATACGGAAGCATTGGTACGGGCTATGCGTGCCACGGTATTCAGAACCTCCATCAGTCCTTGGGATTTACCAATGATATGACTGCGGTTCAAAGCACTGCTTTGTTCTTCCGGCACTTCTTCAGGAGCGGCGGTCAGTTCCAAAGCAGTCTCAATCCGTTGCAACAAAGCGGCATTGTTCCAAGGTTTGGTGATAAAGTCGAAAGCCCCCGCCTGCATCCCCTGTACGGCAAGCTGAATACTTCCCCAAGCCGTCATCAGAATGACAGGAACTTCGGGACGGAATACCTTTACTTGTTTCAGCAACGTAAGCCCTTCTTCTCCCGTAGTGGAAAGGGTAAAGTTCATATCCATCAATATCAATGCAGGAGCTTCAGCACGAACTATATCAATGGCTTCACGAGGACCGGAAGCTGTTTTCACATCATAACCGGCACGCTTCAGCATAAAACTAAGTGAAGAACGTACAGCACTATCATCATCTACTATCAGTATCATAAATATTTGTAGTTTGTATCGGACAAAAATAACGATTTCAAAACATATTACGCAGATTTACACGTTTTTTTATCTGTTATCTATATAAATCCTCGTAATCTGTGTCGTGGAAGTTATCCTTTAATGATATCTTCAAAATCCGCCTCCAACTCTGTATTCCGTTCAAAATCCCAAAGCGTCAGGCTACGGAGCTGGTAAAAATAGTACCAATAATAATAAAGTTCCGAAATGTGTTTCTGGCGTGCTTCATCCTTTGAATTTTGGGCGTCATTCAAATCAAGCGTACTGATTTTCCCAATCATAAATGTCTCTACACTTGTTTTATAACGTTTCTCAGCGATGATGTCCGCTTCTGCCGCAATCCCCAATTGCTGTGCCTGATTATTGAAATTGGCCACCAACAAGAAAATATCCTGGTTGAAATCCATTTGTTCCTGACGAAGCTTGGATAAAACGACTTCACGGTTACTCTTGGCTACCCGCACTTTTCCGCGACGCTTTCCCCAGTCAAGGATAGGAATTTTCACACCCACTTTCACTATCTGATTATCCAGTAAATCCTGATAGGCGGAAGAAAATTCATGGTTTTGTCCGGTATAACCGACACTGGCGAAAAGATCGATACTCCTCAAATTTCCACGGGCAGTAGCCACTTCGTAATCGGCTTCCAACTGACGGCGACGGATGTTCTGGGCAAAGGAGTTGCGCTCCAGCGCTTTATTCAACACACGGTCATACGCCATTTTTATGTTAGGAACAGAGGCTGGTAATACAGGATTTAGCCCTTCCTGTTCGGATACCCCAAGGAATGAACGGAGCTGGAACATTTTTGCATTCAGGTTGCTTTCGGCTTCCGTCACATCTGCCTTTCCTTGCAATGCGTTCAATTTGAGTTGCAGTAAGTCATTCTCGGAGATTTGTCCCATCTTACGTTTAGCAATCGCTACTTCATAAAGGCGGTCGGAGTTTTCTTTATTCTGCTGGGCTGTCGCCAATGCTTCTTTAGCCAACAATAGCTGAAAAAAGTAGGTGATGGTTTTCATCGTCACTTCTTCCGTAGCGGAGATAAACGCAGCTTTTGCCTCAGCATAGCGGACAGGTTCAATACGACGGTTCCATTTCAGGTTGTTCACGCCGAAAATGGGTTGTGTCAACTCAAGGCTGATGGGGACGGACATAAATTGTTTATCTCCGTTGGAGCCTAATTGTTTGAGATAGTCAAGTGAGGATGCCAAGGATAATTTACCTCCGGTGAACCATATATTTTGGTCTATGGACAAGGCGCCGGATAGTCCTAATGTATTATTGCGGACGAAACTATAAGAACCGTCCGAATTCTGATAAGTGCTGTAGGATTTATTATAATTAGGTAATGTACCCGTAAAATTCACTTCGGGTAATAAATCGGCACGGAATGTACGATATTCCCAATAAGCGGTTTTCAATTCATTTAAAGCAACAGCGGCATCAACAGACTGGGTACGTGCCAGAGCTATGGCTTCTGCCAAAGTAATATCACGTTCGTGCACCACTGAATCGTTTTGTGCAAAGGTTACCAACGGTATAAAAAAACAAACTGCAAGTAAAATATTCTTTTTCATGTTCGGTCTTAATAATAATCGCGAAAAGAAAAGCAAAGAGTGTGCCAAGCGGCTGGAGAGGGTTGAAACAAGTGTGAGTGTTCGATATCGGACACTCACACTGTTCGTTTGCGGACGGTAAATGGAAAGTTAGTCGCGCGTATTCATAGAAAAGGACGAACACAGAGACACAGAGACGCAGAGATAAAAAGATAAAGGAGGAAAAGAAAAGAGACTGGGAGTTGGCGACTATGTCGCGGAAATACCCTGTTTCCCACGACTCTCTTTTATCTCTCGCAAATTTATTCGCATTAATCTCTTTCATCTCCAAATATCTATCTAAAAGATTAAACTCTGTGTCTCTGCGTCTCTGTGTTCATCACTGAAATATAAATTATAAATTAGCGATTTTTAGGGGAAACTTAGTGATTTTCGGGGGAAAACTTAGCGAAATCGCTTGCTTTCGGACCATTTAGACACGATTTTCATGTCCTTGATGCGACAAATATCACTTATTTATATGCACGAAATGTCTTCTTACTATCTGTTTCCTTGCATGAAACAATGTGTTCCCTTCATTGGAACAGAGTGTTTTGTTAAGTGAAACAAGTCGTTTCAATAAGGAAAACACTTAGTTTCATAGTAGAGAACACTTAGTTTTAGCCTATTGAAACAAAGTGTTTTTACCGCATAAAACAAAGTGTTCAGCGTTGAGAACTAAACAAATAGCTTATTTACATAAATGTAAGTACAGGGATGTTTATGAAGGATGGTATGTGCGTGTGACAGCAGGATGTATGACGAAAGCATCTATCACACCTATCTATCACGGGCTATCGTGCTTTGTTACAGGCAGATAAGGTACCTTCCGTGACAGCGTGACGGATGTTTTTCATTTTTAAACTCTTAGTATAATGGAATTTTTCAATAGAATAACTGAAAGTTCGCATGCTCTGTATAGGTTTATAAATAAGAATTTACCGGCGTAGCGCCGGAGCAAAGTTTCCCTTCGGATAATAGCGCAACTGATATAAATACAGCTAGGCATTAAATGGGAGTGTATGTGTAATCCGTGCCTAAAAACACTATCATCCGAAAGGAAACCTTGCCGGGGCGCTACGCCCCTAAATTATCATTTACAGCACTCCCTTGGAACTTGGCAACTCATAATGATAGATATCTCGCTTTACCGCCATTTTCAACGCTCTCGCCAGAGCTTTGAAAATTCCTTCTATCTTATGATGTTCGTTCTGCCCTTCAGCTTTGATATTAAGATTCATCTTAGCGGCATCACTCAATGATTTGAAGAAATGCAGGAACATTTCAGTGGGCATCTCCCCTATCTTCTCACGCTTAAACTCCGCACTCCACACCAACCATGGGCGCCCCCCGAAATCAAGGCATACCTGGCAAAGACAATCATCCATTGGCAATGCGTATCCATAGCGTTCGATTCCCCGCTTATTGCCCAACGCCTGATAGAGACATTCACCGAGAGCAAGTGCAGTGTCTTCTATGGTATGATGCTCGTCCACTTCCAAATCACCTTTTACATGAATAGTTAAATCCAGTCCGCCATGTTTACCTATCTGCTCCAACATGTGATTGAAAAAGCCTAAACCGGTATCTATATCGCAATGACCATTTCCATCCAGATTGAGAGCTACATAAATATCCGTCTCTTTTGTCGTGCGACGAACCTCCGCTTTCCGTTCACCGGCAAAAAGGAATTCAGCAACTTTATCCCAATCTGTTGTAGCAAGCACACAGATTTCTTCAAGACCTTCACAGGCAGCCCCACCCCCTTCTGATCCAGGCTTCAATATGCTTGTGTCTTCTTGGAGGAGAATAGCCTTACATCCCAAATTCTTAGCCAGTTCCACATCCGTAGGACGGTCACCGATTACAAAACTGTTTGCTAAATCATAATCCGGATTATTCAGATATTTAGTAAGCATACCTGTACGAGGTTTACGTGTCGGTGCAGACTCCTCGGGCATGCTACGGTCAATATATACTTCGTCGAAAGTGATGCCTTCACCTTCCAATGTCTTCATCATCAGGTTATGAGCCGGCCAAAAAGTTTCTTCCGGAAAAGAAGCGGTACCCAGGCCATCCTGATTGGTGACCATTGCGAACTCAAAATCCAGTTTGCTACGAATAAAACCAAGATTGCGCATCACCTTCGGATAAAATTCCAGCTTTTCAAGTGAATCAAGCTGATAATCTATAGGGGGTTCAATGACAAGTGTGCCATCACGGTCTATAAAAAGTATTTTCTTCATATATTATACTGTTCAATCATTATACTTTTTCAATGCTTCAATCAGTTTTTCATTCTCCATACGGGTACCTACAGTCACACGCAAGCAGTTCCCACAAAGTGAAATGGAATTGCGATTACGAACGATGATGCCCTCGCCTACCAGATAGTTGTAAATCTTCACGGCATCCGTCACACGAGCCAAAAAGAAGTTGGCATCTGACGGAAATACTTCAATAGTACAAGGCAGTTCGGCAAATTCTGTTTCCAGATGTTCACGTTCTTCTTTCAGCATCTTCACCCAACGTTCTATCTCATAATAACGGTGCAACATTTCAATGGCCTGCTTCTGCGTCAACTGATTTACGTTATAGGGATACTTTATTTTACTGAAAATACTGATAATATCCCGTGATGCAAATGCCATGCCCAAGCGGATAGCAGCACAGCCCCATGCCTTAGAGAATGTCTGGAGAATGATAAGATTTGGATATTTATCCAGTTCCTCCAGGAAAGAAGGGGCTTCCGAGAAGTCGTTGTATGCTTCATCCAGTATCACCAATCCGTCAAACTCCCGAAGTAATTTTTCTATTTCACTACGAAGCAGGTTATTGCCTGTGGGGTTATTGGGAGAACAGATAAAAATAAGTTTCGTATGCTCGTCCGCAACCGCCAGTAATTGATCGGCTGAAAACTGGAAATTACTATCCAGCAATACCTTGCGATACTCCACATCATTCACATCTGCACATACCTGATACATGCCGTATGTGGGGTCTATAGCAACCACATTATCCATACGCGGTTCACAGAATGCGCGAAATACCAAATCAATCGCCTCATCACTGCCATTTCCTAAAAAGATATGCTCAGGATTTACTTTTTTAATCTTAGATAACTCTTTTTTCAGTTCCCACTGCATGGGATCAGGATAACGGTTATGCGGTAAATTATAAGGATTTTCATTGGCATCGAGAAACACGGATGCAGCAGCACCTTTATATTCGTCGCGCGCCGAAGAATAAGGCTTCAAACGCCAGATATTCGGTCGGGTCAGTTGTTCTAATGTTTTCATCATGTTATTTACGATTTGACGATTTACGATTAAAATTACTTAGAATTGGAGACTATTAATTGACGACTATCGATTGTTAACTATCGGCTGTCAGCTGTTTCAGTCTCACGGTGACTGCATTTTTGTGTGCATCCAGATGTTCATTGGCGGCCATTATTTCAATGGCAGGACCTATCATACGTATTCCTTCCGGTTTGATTTCCTGAAAAGTAATTTTACGTATAAAACTATCCAGGCTGACGCCGCTATATGCTTTGGCATATCCATTGGTAGGCAAGGTATGATTGGTACCCGACGCATAATCTCCTGCGCTTTCAGGAGTAAGAGAGCCCAAGAATACCGAACCGGCATTCACTATACGCTCTGCTACAGACATATAATTATCGGTTTCAATAATCAAATGTTCGGGAGCATAGGTATTTGTCAGTTCAACAGCCTCATCCATATCACGAACCACGATAAGTTTACTGTTAGCAAGTGACTTTTCAGCTATTTCTTTACGGGGTAATAAGGCGAGTTGACGCTCTACTTCTTCTTTTACTGCTTGTTGCAACTTTACAGAAGTAGTAATCAGCATTGCCTGGCTATCTACACCATGTTCAGCCTGGCTTAGCAAATCAGCGGCAACGAATACAGGATTGGCTGTTTCATCTGCCAGTACTTCCACCTCGGACGGACCGGCAGGCATGTCTATTGCCACATCACGCAGACTTACCAATTGTTTGGCAGCCGTGACATACTGGTTACCCGGTCCAAATATTTTATATACCTTAGGTACGCTTTCCGTACCGTATGCCATAGCTGCAATGGCTTGTACTCCACCCGCTTTGAATATCCGGTTTACCCCCGCTACTTTTGCCGCAAACAATACGGCAGGATGCACCTTCCCGTCTTTTCCGGGAGGAGTGCAGAGAATTATCTCTTTACATCCGGCAATCTTAGCGGGAACGGCGAGCATCAAAACCGTTGAGAATAAAGGTGCTGTACCGCCGGGTATATACAACCCCACTTTCTCAATGGCCACAGCTTTTTGCCAACAGGTTACTCCCGGCTGGGTTTCTACCTTCTTGCCTTCAAAGCGCTGTGCAGTGTGGAAAGTCTCTATATTTTTTTTCGCCAGGCAAATGGCTGTCTTTAATTCTTCACTCACCAAAACTTCAGCTTCTTGTTGCTCCTCATCCGTAACAATCAATGAAGTCAGCTTTACTTTATCAAACTTCTCTTCAAAATCCAACACAGCACGGTCACCTTCCGACTTTACGCAGTCAATAATATTTCGTACCGTATCGAACAGATTTTCAGTATTCATCACCGGACGTCTTAATAATTCCGCCCATTGTGATTTATCAGGATTGGTTATTAAAATCATATCTATTAGTTTTTATTTCTCATATAAATAAATACTTATGTGTGTTCATTTTTTTGGCACGGATTACACGGATTTCACGGATTTTTCATTATATCAATTATATAGCATAGCCTTTAATCCGCGAAATCCGTGTAATCCGTGCCTAAAAACACTATCATCCGAAAGGAAACCTTGCCGGGGCGCTACGCCCCTAAATTATCATTTTCTCAATCGGCAATACCAAAATTCCCTCTGCTCCCAGCGCCTTCAGCTTACCGATAATCTCCCAAAAGCATTTTTCATCGAGCACCGTGTGTACAGAACACCAACCTTCCTGAGCCAACGGCATCACAGTGGGACTTTTCATACCCGGAAGCACAGCTACAATTTCATCTAACTTATCCTTCGGTGCATTCATCAACACATATTTCTTATCTTCAGCCGTTTTCACTGCATCCATGCGGAAAAGCAACTCTTTCAGAATCTCCAGCTTATCCTCGCTCATATTCTTATTACCAATGAGCAATGCTTCAGACTTCATCACAACTTCCACTTCTTTCAGACGATTGCTCACTAAGGTGGAACCGGAACTTACTATATCGAAAATAGCATCGGCCAAACCGATACCCGGAGAAACTTCCACAGAGCCTGTAATCACATGTATTTCAGCTTTTACCCCCTGCTCTTTCAGATAGTTGGAAAGTATACCGGGATAGGAAGTCGCAATCTTCTTTCCATCGAACCATTTTACGCCGGGATACTCAATGTCTTTGGGCATCGCCAATGACAGACGACACTTGCTGAACCCCAGACGCTTGATAATTTCAGCATCTTCATTTTTCTCCATAAATTCATTCTCACCTACTATACCAATGTCTGCAACCCCTGTCGCCACTGTTTGCGGAATATCATCATCCCGAAGAAACAACACCTCGACAGGGAAATTAGATGATTGTACCAGCAACGTACGTTTAGTTGCACTCAGTTTTATATCCGATTCTTCCAGGAAAGACATCGTCTCCTCATAAAGACGACCTTTAGCTTGTACTGCGATTCTTAGCATAACTGTTTATTTATGGTTTATCTATTTACTAATGTACTATTCAAAATTATTTTCTCAAAACACTTGAAAACAAAAAAACGAGGCTTACCAATATTCGGCAAGCCTCGTCATCTATGTCCTACGTTATACACATACACTCATACGCCCACCGAGTTATTCGTCAGGATGATGATGGTGATGATGTGCAACGATATTCTTCATATTATTCTTGTTTCAATGCGACAAAAGTAAAGTATCCTATCGTAATATCCAAAGATTTATCACAAAAAGTTTATTTTTTGTTTCAAATTAGCGGTAAAATCTCTTCCGGCTCTACATCACAATGATGAAAACACATTTCTTTTTCCGCTTTTTCCGGCGGGAAAGTGAAGTATGTACATGTAGCTTCCGTACAAAGTTCTCCCATGCTGTTGTAGAGCCGGGCTTCTATAATAGCGATATTACGTTTCTGTTCCTTAAGCGAAGCACGCAGTACCACATGCGTATCATTAGTAGATATGGATTTACGGAAACGAGTTTCCATCTTTGACGTCACTCCTCCGGTCTGCAATTTACGAAATACCACCCAACCGCAAATTTCATCCAATAATACGGACTGGATGCCTCCGTGAAGCGTATTCAGCCATCCTTGATATTCCGGACGTGGTTTCCAGATACTTACCACCTCGTCACCATCTTCATAAAATTCCATTCTCACACCGGCTTCATTGGCGGGAGAACAACCGAAACAGTTGTAACCTTCCATGCTTTTCCATGGATTGATAATCTTCTTCATACTATCTTTAATTTTTGCACACAAATATAAAAAGAAAAGAACTGGCTGTTGTGCTTTCGATAGAATAAAAAAAGTTGCAGCGAAAGATTGAATTTTATCTTTCACTGCAACTACCCTATCAATGATTGCAAACCTTCGTTATATCAACCGTGAAGCCATCATCAGACGGCATAAACTTTCCTTTCTCCTTAAGGAACTCAATAAGAGTATCAACATCCATATCCTCTGCCGAGCAAGTATAAAAACGCTGATGTTCGCCAAACTTCTTAATAATTGCTTCTTTTAATGAGGATTCAGAATAAGTATTCCCTTCCATCATGTGAAGGACTTCATGAGCATGTAACTGTTCCATAATCTTTTGTTTTTGCAAATATAATGCGAATTACGGAGTATAACTGTAACAAATGTGACAAAGAGGATTAAAAATACATAAGCAGTCAACCAAGTACTTCACATGAATGAACGTTCATCATTGAGAATATCTGCTGCGCACATAAACCGTTTTTTATATTTCAACACAAAGGTATTATTATAATAATACAAATGTATGTAAAATCCGGGAAATAAAAAAAAACTTGCCTTTTACAGTATTTTTTCTTACCTTCGTCTACAAGAATATTTTATACTGACCGGAAATGATGCTGAAAGGATTTATTTTCTGTTTATGGATGTTGTTACCGCTATCTTTGTTTGCCCAGAATGAAGTAAGTATTTCCGTTGCAAACGATAGTATCCGGCCTGAAATGCATCAGAGAGGATTCAAAAAGGCTATCAAGAAATTCCTTAATTTCAGCGATTTCGATACTATCTATATCAGTCCCAACCGGTATAATTACGCTTTGATGCTCGACCATTTCACAAACTATGAATACTATTCGATAGCAAGCGCCACTCCCGAACCTCAACGATTGCGGCTCTCCCCCAAGCCTCATAATAAGATAGGTGTTTATTTCGGGTGGCGTTGGATATTTCTGGGATGGTCGGTAGACACGGAGGCACTCTACGGAAAGAAAAGCGGGAAAAAGAAAGGAACGGAATTCGATCTTAGTCTTTACAGTTCAAAGTTAGGGGTGGACATTCTCTATCGCCGGACTGGTAATGATTACAAAATACATAAAGTAACCGGTTTCCCTGATATACCTTCGGACTACTCGGAAGATTTCAGAGGGCTGAAAGTAGACATGAAAGGACTGAATCTATACTATATTTTCAATAACCGGCGTTTCTCTTATCCGGCAGCTTTCAGCCAATCTACCAACCAGCGCAGAAATGCAGGTTCACTCATCGCAGGTCTATCAGTATCCACACATAATCTGAATTTTGACTATACCCAGTTACCCGAGGTTATCCAGGAAACAATGAACTCGGGGATGAAAGTGAAACATATAAAATATACCAATATCAGCCTCAATTTCGGCTACGCCTATAACTGGGTATTTGCGCGAAACTGCCTTGCGTGTTTATCGGTCAATCCGGCTGTGGCATACAAGACGTCACACATTGAAAAAGTAGAGGGCGAAAAAAACGAATGGTACAAGAATATCAATATCGATTTCATTGTCAGAGCCGGGGTAGTATATAATAACAGCAAATATTTTGTGGGTACTTCGTTTGTAGGCAGAACATACGATTACTATCGTAACAACTTCTCACTGAACAATGGCTTCGGGACATTACAGGTATATGCCGGATTCAATTTCTATCTGAAAAAAGAATACCGGAAGAAAAAACAGGGAAAATAAAGATTACTTTATTCTATACGTTTCAAAAAGTATAGATGCATTCCAGACCTACAACATTTTTACGGTCGCCCTGTTCCCACTGGCGGCAATAAAATACATCCGCATTCCAACGGTCGGATAACGGTAGAACAATACCTCCCCGGTAGCGCATGCGGTCAACGTCAAAATGCTCCCCTTGATTCAAAGAGTTATACATTTCCAACGATACGTATGGTTCTATACCTATCTTAGATAAATTATAAGCCATTTTGAAGCGAGAGCGTAAACGAAACTCATCATTGTTTCCATCAAAAGTATGTTGCACACGTTCGCGCAATGAAAATTTCAGGTTTCGTAAACGAGTAGAAAGGGTACCGTCCACATAATAACGATGGCGGAACTTCCATCCATTACTACCCCGGTTACGATAGTGCAACTCATATCCCGTCCCCAACTTCAGGAAAGGTAAAAGTGAATACTTACCGCCTACCCCCAGCCCCCAACGGTCTGTTTTGCTTAAATCATCCTTTGTGCGCCATTCCAGATTACCGGATATAGCAAACGCCGGTTTCACTTTATATTCGAAACCGGCATTTGCCCAACTGGCAAAGTCTTTTTCCTGTGCTTGCAACGAAGATTGCGAAATAATGAACAATCCAACCAGCAAAGCACCTATCCTCCATGAGGAATAATATCTATTTATTTTTATCCATTTGTCGACAGAAACCATCATCAATCTTATTGTTTACGTCCGCAAAGCTAAAAATAAATTCTGTAATAAATCTGTAATAAAAAGATTTACTCATGCGAAATTCTCTTCAAATGCTCTTCAATCTTCTGGAAAAACGAAGCCAGATGTGAACCATCCACAAAAGCATGGTTTACATAAATGGAAAGAGGAAATACCAGACGTCCTTCACGGGTTACGACTTTTCCGGCAGTCATCAGCGGATGGCTACAAGCATTACCGGCTTGAGCAAGCGTATAGGTAGTAGCCGTGAAATACATTTTCGGAACCGCACTTAAGTGTACCACGTCATAATCTCCCTGTTCTGCCAACTTTTTCTCCGCATTATAAGGATCACCATCTTCAGGAATGTTGGTAATCAATTCATAAGCCTCCGAGTAAAAGCGTTCAAAATCTTCGTGATAAGGAATACGTACAGTATAGAAAGTCTTTCCGGGAACAGCTATCGGGGAAATGATATCCACCCGGTCGTGAAAGATGACCTGACCGTCCTTATCAATGCGAAAGCGCAATTCATCCACTTCATTAGCCGAGCGTAGCACGGCATATAAATAATAAAGAAAAAAAGAACGACCTGCCGCTCTGGCAGCAACACTTGCTTCTGTGCAATCAATCTCTGTAGTGATGGAATACCATGAGTTTACAAAACCACGGAAAAAGCCGTAATTGTCCCGGCGTTCCCAATTTTCAATGTCAATGATGTGTTTCATTTCTATAAAAAGATATTTATAAAAAAGGATGCTATCTTTCAAGCATCCTCTTTCCTATTATTATTGTTCCTTCTCTTTTCTGTAATTCTCCAAACCTGTTTGCAAGAATTCTATGTATTTGGGAATATCTTCATCATAAGAGTATGACTTATTGAGCGGTCTGCCTTCATTGTCAATGAGCACATAGAATGGTTGCGCATTGGCACCGAACTTAACTCGTTGGAGATAACTCCACTTGTCGCCTACCGTGCGCAAAGTACGCTCTTTTCCGTTTTCCATAATCTTCACAGGAGAGGTGAGCGGAGTCTTATTATCCACATAAAGCGTGATAAGCACATAATCATTATTGATGATATCACTCACCTTCGGGTCTGTCCATACGGCAAGTTCCATCTTACGGCAATTCACACAACCATAACCAGTGAAGTCCAGCATTACGGGTTTACCATGCAGGCGGGCATACTCCATACCCAGGTCATAATCATCAAACTGCGCATGCACTTCGTTATTGTAAAGATTGAAATCCTGCGTCTGCATAGGTGGCGCAAAAGCACTGACTGCCTTCAACGGCGCTCCCCACAAACCGGGAACCATATAAATAGCAAACGCAAGGGAAGCCAAAGCCATGAAAAAGCGCGGCACACTGACCTTGTTATCGTCATCATCGTGCGGAAACTTGATTTTGCCCAACAAGTAGAAACCAAGCAAAGCAAACAGTACAATCCACAAAGCGAGGAATGTTTCACGGTCGAGGATACGCCAGCCGTAAGCCAAATCGGCTACAGAAAGGAACTTCAACGCAAAGGCAAGTTCAAGGAAACCGAGCGTCACCTTAATAACGTTCATCCAGCCACCCGACTTAGGCATAGATTTCAGCCATGACGGGAACAATGCAAACAACGTGAACGGTAATGCCAAAGCAATGGCAAAACCCAACATTCCGATAGCCGGAGCTACCACACTGCCGGTCGTAGAAACCTGCACCAACAGGAATCCGATAATAGGGCCTGTGCAAGAGAAAGAAACCAGTGACAGCGTAAATGCCATCAGAAAAATACTGAGCAGGCCACTTGTCTTTTCAGCCTTACTGTCTACCGCATTACTCCATTTGGAAGGAAGAGTTATCTCAAATGCTCCGAAGAAGGAAGCGGCAAACACTATCAACATCAAACAGAACAAGATGTTGAAGACCGCATTCGTTGAGAGCGCATTCAGGGCACTAGCGCCAAATATCAGTGTAATAGCCAGTCCAAGAGTAACGTATATCACAACAATGGATGCACCATACGTCCAGGCATCACGGATACCTTTCTTCTTATCTTTGCTGCGCTTCAGAAAAAAGCTGACCGTCATCGGGATGATAGGCCATACACAGGGAGTGAACAACGCTAACAATCCGCCGAGAAACCCGGTAATGAAGATATAAATCCACGACATATCTTCCTGGGAAGTAGTTTCTCCCAAAGCGTGCAAATCATCTATAACCGGTTTCCAAAGGTCGATTTCCCCATCTGAAACATTTATTCCGGTTGTTCCGTCCGCTCCACCGATGGTAGCAACAGAAGCAGTATCCGTAGCTGTTTCGGTGACAGCTTGCTGTGATGCAGGCTGAGTCTCTGCTTGTGGAGTGGCTACAACTTCCTTAGAAGAACCACCCTCAACCTTACCGGAAAAATTGAATGGCACCTGGGTAGGCGGCAAACAGTTTTCATCATTACATGCCCCATATTCCAGATAACCATCTATTTCGTAAGCGCCGCCTGTCAACTTCAACTTTTGAACAAATTGCGCTGTATTCTCAAAATAACGCACCTTCATTTCGAATAATTTGTCGAATGCGGACACTTCCTTGCCAACGGGTTTAAGCTTCCCCACCAACTCCGCACCGGAGAGTTTCTCCGTATTGAAAGTAGCCGAAATAGGACCACCATCACCCAAGTCGGTAGAGTAAACATGCCAACCTTTATCAATCACACCGGTAAATACAATTTCGGCCTCGCCAGCTGATAAGGTTTTCAGTTCCGACTTGAATTTTACGGGCTCATGAATCTGTGCCTGCACCATAACGGCGAGCAGCAACAGAAAAACAGAGAATAATATTTTCTTCATTTTCAATTTTTAGTTCTTCAATTTCAAACTTAATCTTCGTAATCTACACAAGCACGACTCTCTTTCACATTCGCGATAAGTTTACCGGCAGCTACATGTTCGGGATGTGTAGCATAGAATTTCACATCATCCAGCGTATCAAACTCACTATACAGGGCGATGCTCCAGGTTTCAGCAGGATTGATATTTAGTCCGACTTCTATCTTACGGATAACGGAAATCTTAGCGGGAAGCGCTTCAATAGCTTCCTTAAAATTATTCATTGCAGCTAACTTTTCGTCAGCCGGCGCCTCATCTTTCAGCTTAAATAAAACAATGTGCTTGACCATAACTTTGTTATTTAAATGATTTATGTCTATATTTGTCAGCCGAAGCGGCTGTATTTAACAACTGCAAAAATACTTGTTTTGTTTCAAATATACACTTAAACGGATGTTAATAATAGGAATTGCAGGCGGAACAGGTTCGGGAAAGACCACCGTCGTACGTAAAATTGTTGAAAGCCTGCCCGTAGGCGAAGTGGTATTGTTGCCGCAAGATTCTTACTACAAAGACAGTAGCCACGTACCTGTGGAAGAACGGCAGAATATAAATTTCGACCATCCGGACGCGTTTGAATGGAGCCTACTCTCCAAGCACGTTTCCATGCTGCGCGAGGGTAAAAGCATTGAACAGCCCACCTATTCGTATCTGACGTGTACCCGCCAGCCCGAAACCATCCATATCGAACCGCGCGAAGTCATTATCATCGAAGGCATCCTTGCTTTATGCGACAAAAAACTTCGCGGCATGATGGATCTCAAGATTTTCGTGGATGCAGATCCCGATGAACGTCTTATCCGCGTTATCCAACGGGATGTGATTGAGCGTGGACGTACTGCCGAGGCTGTAATGGAGCGTTATACCCGTATCTTGAAACCAATGCATCAACAATTCATTGAACCGTGTAAGCGGTATGCCGACCTCATTGTACCGGAAGGTGGTAATAATCAAGTGGCGATTGATATACTTACGATGTATATCAAGAAACACTTAAAATAGGTATTAAGTATCAGACATTAATTGCTGCGTCATGAAAAAGAGAAGCGGATTATGGACAATACTGTCAGTGGTGGTAATATGCTGCATTCTAGGATGCCGTGGTGGTCATAATGCCGTTGTAGAGGAAAGCAGTGATGACCTGCAACAAATAAAGGATAGCGGGGAGCTGGTAGTATTGACGCTGTACAGTTCCACTTCGTATTTTATTTACCGTGGGCAAGACATGGGGTTTCAGTATGAATTGAGCGAGCAATTTGCCAAAAGTCTCGGGGTGAAATTGAAAATTAAGGTTGCCAAGAACGTGCACGACCTCATAGAAAAACTTCTTGCAGGCGAAGGCGACCTTATCGCTTACAATCTGCCCATCACGAAGGAGTGGAAAGACAGTCTGATATATTGCGGCGAAGAAGTAATCACCCATCAGGTTATTGTGCAGCGCATCGGTGGACGCATCAAACCTCTGAAAGACGTCACAGAACTTATCGGGAAAGATATATACGTAAAGCCGGGTAAGTATTATGACCGTTTAGTCAATCTTGACAAGGAACTCGGAGGAGGAATAAACATCCATAAAGTAACCAATGACAGTATTACTGTGGAAGACTTGATTACCCAGGTTTCTCAAGGGAAGATATCTTATACTGTGGCAGACAATGATATAGCGCGGCTGAATACGACCTATTATCCCAATCTGAACATCAATCTTTCCATCAGCTTTGATCAACGCGCTTCATGGGCCGTAAGAAAAGATTGTCCGCAACTGGCGGCGGCGGCTGACAAATGGCATGAAGAAAATATGACTTCACCGGCCTATACAGCAAGTATGAAGCGTTATTTTGAGATCAGTAAGGCTATTCCCCACTCTCCTATCCTGTCTCTACGGGAAGGAAAAATTTCGCATTACGATAATTTGTTCAAGAAATACGCTCCTGAAATCAATTGGGACTGGCGCTTACTGGCATCGCTGGCTTATACAGAATCCAACTTCGACTCTACGGCAGTGTCATGGGCAGGCGCCAAAGGGCTGATGCAACTAATGCCGGCTACCGCACGAGCCATGGGAGTGCCACCGGGCAAAGAGCACAATCCGGAAGAAAGTATCAAAGCGGCAGTGAAGTATATCGCTACCACTGCCAAAAGTTTTGCGGCAGTTCCCCCGGAGGAGCGACTGAATTTCGTATTGGCATCCTATAATTCCGGCATCGGTCACGTACTGGATGCCATGGCTTTGGCTGAGAAATACGGAAAGAACAAATACGTCTGGCGCGATAACGTAGAAAATTTCATCCTGCTGAAAAGCAACGAAGAGTATTTTACCGACCCTGTCTGTAAAAACGGTTATTTCCGTGGAATAGAAACTTATAATTTCGTGAGGGATATAACATCACGATTTGAACAGTATAAAAAGAAAATTAAGGGGTAAAGTCACAAAACCTCAAAATAACAGTATCCATACGTCCTATTATTGTTAAACTTATCTAAATAATATCGTTAGAATATATATCTATTTTATTTATATTCTACATTTGTAGAACAATAACTCAAATATGTAGAACAAAGTAAATAAAATGTAGAACATTATAAGCTATATGAAACTATCAAAAACAGAAGAGCAACTAATGGATATTATCTGGAAAAATAAAAAGATTTTTTTCAAAGAGATTATTGATAATTATCCTGAACCCAAACCCGCATCAACTACTGTGGCTACTCTCTTGAAGAGAATGCAAGAAAAAAATGTCATTGGCTATAAACTATTTGGTAATTCCCGCCAATATTATCCGCTGATAAAGAAAGAGGAATATTTCTCTAAAGGATTGAAAGAAATCATCCAAAACTATTTTAATAATTCGTCATTGCAATTTGCATCATTCTTCACTCAAAACAGTAATATGACGGCCGACGAACTTGAAGATTTAAAGAATATTGTAGAACAAGAATTAAACAAGAAAAAGAAATGATAATTTCCTTCATTGTAAAATCAATATGCTGTATGCTGTTCTTTTGGATAATCTATCACTTCCTATTAGAGAAAGAAAGTATGCTCAAGTTCAAAAGATATTTTCTCTTGGCAGTTTTAGTATTTTCCATACTTATACCTTTTATCAGCACTCCTAATACCTTAAAGTTTACTTCTTCAATAGACGAAATAGCAGAGAGGTATATCAGCAAACCATCAATGCGGCAATCGTCCCCCGACGCACCTATTTCTGAAGCAGAAGATTTTTCAGATGAAATAAATCTGAAAGAAAACCGTCTGCAAAGTATCAATGATACCCCATCAGAACCGGGAAACATGTGGGGAAGAATAATTATCGGAATATATATGCTTGTGACATCCCTGTTACTAATACGTTTCATTTACAATCTGTCTTGCCTGTTAAAGTTAACACAAAAAGGTATTGCCATAAAATACGGGCAAAGCAATCTCATTATCATAGAAGAGTTAAAGAGTTCCTTCAGTTTTTTCAATTATATATTCATTTCAAAAAGCGATTACCAAGATAATAGTCTTAAAAACAAAATATTGATTCATGAGTTGATTCACGTTAAGCAAAAACATTCGGCCGATGTGTTGTTTATTGAATTATTAATTACTTTCTTCTGGTTCAACCCCGTTCTTTACCTGTACAGGAGGACAATAAAACTCAATCATGAGTTTCTGGCTGACAAAGGAGTAATTGATAATACGAAGGATATCTCTGCTTATCAAATGATATTGATAAACAAAGCATCCAATCGTTGTAACTTCTCATTTACAAGTAGTTTAACTTATTCAATTACTAAAAAACGACTGATTATGATGACAAAAACAACTTCCAGAAGTTGTTATCTTTTCAAGATAGCGGCTTTAATACCAACTTTTCTGATTGCCGGTAACGTGTTCTCAACAGAAATTGTTACTGAGGATGCCATTGAACCCATATCTGCTTTCGTCACAAATGAGCAACTTCCTTCAAACATGGATACCATTATTATACCCGAAAGTGGTGTTTCCCAAGCAGAGATGGAGCAGTACTCAAACATTGTATCCAAATACTTTGATAAAATTACAGAAGACGGGAAATTTATATGGAAATCAAAAGAAATATCCAAAGATGATCTTAAAACACTATTTCCTCTTTATATCCGCATGACTAAAGAACAACGAAAACTGCATTATATTCACATCATATCTCCTCTGAATCCGTGGAAATTACGAAGTCCTAATGTAGACGAATGGAGAGGTTGCACGAACGACAAAAACAAACGGATATTCCTTGACGGTAAAGAAATTGACGGGGAGAAAATTAAAGACTACAGTCGCAGAAGTATTGTATACTTCTGCGTTGCAAAGGAGTCCCTCATCAATGATGAGAGCGAAAGAACATCTTATCTGTGGACAAAAGAAGGGTATGATGAATATATCCGAAAATATGGCAAACAGATATCACTTTCCCAACTATTCAGTGTTCATCCGCAGACCTGGTTTCGCATGGCGACAAAAAAATAAGCTAAAACAGATTCAACTTATTTTTCTTAGCTTCTTCCAAGGAAACTGTAGAGACTTGCCTCTCTCCATTCTTCTCACGTAGTTGCTGATATTTTGTCGATAAATCTGCCACTAACTCTTCTTTCTGCTTCGGGTTCATCAAGCGTGCCGCCACAGTCGCATTCTGAGAGGCATCCTTCAGATGAACCACCGGAGCATGATAAACGGGAGCTATCTTCAACGCAGTATGCAAAGGGGACGTAGTGGCACCACCTATTAACAAAGGTATGTCAAGCCCGGCTTTTTCCAATTCAAGGGCCACGTGCACCATTTCGTCCAGCGAAGGAGTAATCAAGCCACTCAAACCAATCATATCTACTTTTTCATCTATTGCATGCTGCACAATGGTTTCGGCAGGTACCATTACACCCAAGTCGATTATCTCGTAACCATTACAAGCCATCACTACCGAAACGATATTCTTACCGATATCATGTACATCACCTTTCACGGTCGCGAGTAAAACCTTACCGGCAGAAGTGGCACCTTCCTGCTTCTCCGATTCAATGACCGGTTGCAAAATGGCAACCGCTTTCTTCATGGTACGGGCAGTCTTCACTACTTGGGGAAGAAACATCTTACCGGCACCAAACAGGTCACCGACATGATTCATACCCGCCATCAACGGTCCCTCGATGATATCCACCGCTTTAGGATATTTGTCCAAAGCCTCGGCAAGGTCTTCTTCCAAATAATCACCGATACCTTTCGTCAAAGCATATTTTAAACGTTCTTCCAATGTCGTCCCCTCACGCCAGGCAAGTTGGGAGTGAAAAATTGAATGCCGGGCGTTACCATTCGGAACGGATGTTTTGGCAGCTTCCGCCTCCGCTTTCAGACGCTCGGCAGTCTCAATCAATCGCTCGGCAGCATCCGGTCGGCGATTCAACACCACATCCTCAATACGTTCTAGAATATCGGTAGGAACATCCGTATAAATCACAGAAGTTGCGGGATTTACGATGCCCATATCCATGCCTTCACGGATGGCATGGTAGAGGAATACGGCATGCATCGCTTCGCGGATATAATTATTACCACGGAATGAGAACGAAAGGTTACTGACACCTCCGCTCACGTGCGCACCGGGCAGGTTTTTCCGTATCCAGCCCGTAGCACGAATGAAATCGACCGCATAGTTATCATGCTCTTCCATGCCCGTGGCTACCGCAAGCACATTCGGATCAAAAATAATATCATGGGGGTTAAAACCTATCTTATCCACCAAAAGGCGGTAGGCTCGCTCACAAACTTCAATCTTGCGTTCATAGCTATCTGCCTGTCCTTTCTCGTCAAACGCCATCACCACAGCGGCTGCACCATATTGTTTAATAAGGCGGGCATGCTCCAGAAATTTTTCTTCTCCTTCTTTCAAAGAAATAGAATTGACGATGGATTTTCCTTGCAGGCATTTCAAACCGGCTACAATCACTTCCCACTTTGAAGAATCTATCATCACAGGGACACGCGCTATTTCCGGTTCGGAAGCAATAAGATTAAGGAAAGTAGTCATTTCCTCTTTGGCATCCAGCAAACCATCGTCCATATTGATATCGATAACCTGCGCACCATCTTCCACCTGTTGGCGGGCAATGCTCAGAGCTTCATCGTATTTCTTCTCATTTATCAGGCGCAGAAACTTGCGCGAACCGGCAACATTACAACGTTCTCCTACATTAATAAAGTTGTTTTCAGGCTTCACTTCCAGAAGTTCCAGACCCGACAGCCAAAGATTATCAGGTTTTGGGGCAGGTATATGTGGAGTGACACCGACTGTCAGAGCGGAATATTCGGCAATATATTCGTCAGTAGTACCACAACATCCACCAATAATATTTACTAGCCCTTCCTGAATATACTCCCCAATCTCGTTTGCCATTTCGGCAGGTGTCTGATCGTATGTCCCCAAACTATTCGGCAGTCCGGCATTGGGATAGGCGCTTATATAATAAGGAGCACGTGCGGCAAGCTGCTCAAGGAAAGGCTTCAACTGACGCGCACCGAAAGAACAGTTCAGACCGACAGAGAAAATATCCGCATGTTGCACGGAAGCCAGGAAAGCCTCCAAAGTCTGTCCTGAAAGCGTACGCCCCCCTGTATCGGAGACTGTAACGGATAGCATCAAAGGAACATGAATACCGGTAGCTTCCATTGCCTGCCCGGCAGCATAAATAGCCGCTTTGGCATTCAACGTATCGAAAATGGTTTCTATCAAGAGAGCATCTACACCCGACTCCAACATAGTTTCCATTTGCTCACGATAGGCGTCAGCCAGTTCATCATAACTCAAAGCGCGGAATGCCGGGTTGTTCACATCGGGACTCATAGAGCAGGTCTTATTGGTAGGACCTATGGAACCGGCTACAAAGCGTGGTTTATCTGGGATAAGGGCAGTAAATTCATCAGCTACCTCACGAGCCAATTTTACGGCAACGCTATTTATTTCACGTACATACTCCTGCACATTATAGTCCGCCATGCTGACCCGGGTAGAACTGAAAGTATTGGTTTCAATAATATCAGCACCTGCCACTAAATATTTACGATGGATATCCTTTATTATATCGGGGCGAGTCAGGCACAGCAAATCATTATTACCCTTCAATTGTCCCGAGACATGGGCAAAGCGCCCACCACGAAAGTCTTCCTCCGTTAAGTTGTATTGTTGTATCATGGTGCCCATTGCACCATCCAGAATAAGGATGCGCTCACGCACCAACTTTTCAATAGAAGCCATTATTTATCTTTTAAACATACGCGCCATGTCACGCTTGTCATCTTTTTCTTTAAGGGATTCCCGCTTGTCATATTGCTTCTTACCTTTGGCAAGAGCTACAACGACTTTCGCCAATCCTTTTTCATTGATAAACAAGCGCACGGGTACAATGGTAAAGCCGGGATCTTTCGTTCCACGCATCAGCTTTTCCAGTTCTTTTTTGTTCAACAATAGTTTGCGCTCCCTACGTGCATTGTGATTGTTGTACGAACCGTAGAAGTACTCGGCAATATGCATATTCTTCACCCACAGCTCGCCATTGGCGAAATAGCAGAACGTATCTACCAGACTTGCCTTCCCCAACCGGATAGATTTGATTTCCGTCCCCGTGAGCACAATGCCCGCAGTATAGGTATCTACCAGTTCATAGTCGAACGTAGCACGCTTATTTTTAATATTTACAGGAGCTTGTTTCATAAATCAATCAATTTAGCACTACCGTCAGCTTATTAAAAACAAATTGTATCACTGCCGGACAAGCTATTAACAAAATAGAAGAAAGAATGGTGAACCGCAAACGGTCTTTTTCCGCTACATCCATCAAAACAACACTTCCTTCCCACACCACATAGACAATGTAAAATTGCAGCAACAGCGCTATAATATTAAAATCGGGCAGCACACCGATAATAATTTGAAGCAAGAAAGGCACCACCAGCGCATACCCCGCAAACTGCTGCGTCAAAAGCATGTCATTGTCCATCCGGAACATACGAACACGCAGCCCATTGATGAGATAAGCCGCCAGAAAATATCCTCCAAACAGGGATACAGCCACTGCGCAACATTGCGTCATGGCATATTGAAAACTCTCCGGTCCATCCCATCCCTTCACCAGCAATGAACCGATGAAAACGGACAAGCCGCATAAACCAATCATGGGATAGACAAAAGCTGCAAATACTTTCCGCCTATCCTCTTGCAAACGAATTTCCTCCCAGGCACGAACCGGAGAGGAAATCAGTTGAATAGCTATATGTAGTAATTCTTTGTAGTTCAATTATTATTTATTCAAATTCAAATTATCAAGAGTATACTCTGTATACGTCTCCGGCAATGTTATATCACTAGTATTTACTTTCGCCTTAATTATAATTCTAGTTGGATAATTTTTATTTTCCTCTTTAAAGTCAGACAATATATTTTCTATGTCATAAGCTTTATTTCTAATTGCATAAGCATCTGATTTTGTATCAGTACCTTTATTATGGCGCAAATAGAATACCAAAGTTGAATTAGTTGCATCCTTATCTTCACTAACAGACACTAAAGAGAAAGTATGCTGTTCAAGCGCAGTCACTGCATTTTCCATTTTCCATTGAACTGGTAAAATCAGCATTTCAGCACCATATAAAGTGGGAGCAGTAGTTTGTCCATAACCATTCAGAGGATTTAAAGTCATGATAGGTGCATTTTCAACAGTCTCCTCTTCCATTTCTTCTACAGTATTAACCGCTACTGCTCTATAAGAGTCAATCGCAGCAGCTCCAACCAACTGAATATTATATTTTTTAGGAGTTGTAGATGTCGCTTTAGACTTCGCAGATGTGTCATCAACATATTTAAAAGTAATTTCAACTAAGTCAGCCGAAGAAATTTTAAAACCATATTTTGTTTCCATTTCAAGAACTGATGTTGTTGTTGGATAATACGTATTTCCTGCAAGATCCACAAAATAAGAACCGTATACAGTACGTGCTACTAAATAACCATCATAAGCACTCTCACCATTATTATCACTAAGACATGAAGTTAAAGAAACACCCATCAACAGGGTAAAGGCAAGCATCAAGAATTTTAATTGTTTCATCTTTTTATAAATATTAGGGTTTGCAAATTTAGATAAAAGAATTGAGTTACATAGAACCCCCTTCGTTTTTTCATTGTTTTTAAGATAAATGAAGAAGTCATCCAAATACTGCACACCCTAATATTCATTTAACTTTTATTTAGTTACAGCTTAGGATAGACATTCAATCTTTTGTTCTAAAACTCTCCCGCCCCCTACCCGCTCCCTATTTTCTCCCTGTCTATAGAGTGAGGATTTACAGGGAGCAGATAGGGAGTTGGTAGGGACCGGGTACGGAGCAGGTACGGTTCAGGTTAATATTGGTCTATTTTTCCGATTTATTTAAATCACAGTTGCAAACAAATCCAGATGTTCGTCCACATACCCGGCAACCAGCGAAGTATATTCTTCTTCCTTCTCCAAAAATTCATCTTCCAACTCATCAAAAGCTTCGTATTGCTCATACATCGCCATGAACTCTTCATCCGTACGTTCACGCTCCAGGTCTTCGCGATGCTCATCATATATCTTCTTTGCCGCATATACAAGTTTGCTTAAATCACTTACTCCCCAAAGGCGCATTACTTTGGCAAAAGGATTGGCAAAGATATATCCGCCATAACCATTCTGAATCAATTGGCAGAAACCACCATCCATCACTTCATCCCTGAATATCTGATAAGCCAACAACGAATGTTGCTCAGCAGTAAGTAAAGGCATGGTCTCTGCGGTAAGTTCTCCGTCAATTACCTTCTTATATGCATCGGTAAATACCTGGATAAAGGCATCCATTCCCTCACCGGCGGCTTGGCGCAATGCAGCATCTGTTACTTCTATCATAATTATAACTATTGATTATGCCACAAAGTTAATGCTTTACACCAAAACTTCCACATGGAAAGACAGAATATCGACAAAAACCTTGCAGGAACTCCCTATCTTTGCTCACATAATTAAAAAATATTACTATGAATAAATTTTTTATTTCCTTAATGTTTATCCTGCTATGCAACTGTTCTTCCGCCCCTATGCAGGATATCTTGCCGGATACAACGGATACGACCCAGCCGGATAAGGATTCTACCGGAGGCTCTACAGACAATCCGGGTGACGATACGACGGACAATTCTGCCGATGATGAAAATTATGGCACCTCTACCTACGACGCCAACTGTCCCGTCGGCTTTGCTACTATAAGCACTACCCCTACCGGAGGTAAAGGTGGAAACAAAGTCATAGTCACTACAGCAACCGAATTAACAAATGCATTGAAGAAAACAGAGAAACTCATTATTTATATAAAAGGTATTATTACTACAGAAAAAGTCATTTCTGTCCTTGCCACCAATAAAACCCTGCTCGGACTTCCGGGTTCTGCGTTGACCAATCCTAACCGTACGAAAGACGGTTCAGGTATCCTTTACTTCAAAAAGGGGTCTGACAATCTCATCTTGCGCAATGTCACATTCAAAAGCGCCGGTGCATACGACGTAGACGGGTGGGACAACCTGTGCATTGACGGAACCACCAATATTTGGGTAGACCATTGCGACTTTCAGGATGGTGTGGACGGTAACTTCGACTGTAAAAACGTGTCCGACAATATTGCTGTGACCTGGTGCCGCTTCCGCTATCTGATTGCCCCCCTGGCAGGAGGACCGGGAGGAAACGACGCGCATTGTTTCAGTAATCTTTGGGGAAACAGTGACAGTCACACAGAAGACCGTGGCCATCTGAACACCACCTTCCAGTTCTGCTGGTGGGATGAAGGTTGCCGTGACCGCATGCCGCGCGTACGCTTTGCCCGGATACATATAGCCAACTGCCTATATAGCAGTACCGTCAGTAGCCATTGCATCGGTGCAGGCAAGGAGGCGGATGTCTATGTGGAAAAATCGGTTTTCACGGGATTTAAGAAGGATAAAGTCTACAAAACTTACACAGATGATGCCAAAGTATATCTGAAGCAATGCATCTCCCCGCTCAGCGGTAGCGAGGCAAGCGGTACGGGAAGTAGTTTCACCCCTCCCTATACCTTGACAACCATTGATGCCGCAAAAGTAGAAGAAGTCGTAAAGGGCAGCGCAGGTGCCACTCTGACAATAAAAGAACCGTAGTAACTGTAAACTCTACTTTGCATTCCACAGAGCTACAACTTATTATTACTTATTTTTAATAAAAAAGTCAAACTGTACGGTTGGCAGAAACCAATAAAAGGAGTAACTTTGTGACCGATTTGAAAAAGTAGAACTACGTTTTTTTTAATTATAACTTAAAAAAGAGCTAATTATGACTTATTCACACGAAGTGGAACACATGTGTGTTGTGAAGAAAGGTCCTAATCACGGACCGGCTCCTATTCCCGAAGAAGGTAAATGGGTAAAAGCTAAAGAAATTGTTGACATCTCTGGTCTGACACACGGTATTGGCTGGTGTGCTCCTCAGCAAGGTGCATGTAAATTAACCCTCAATGTAAAGGAAGGCGTTATTCAGGAAGCATTAGTTGAGACTATCGGTTGTTCCGGTATGACTCACTCGGCTGCCATGGCATCTGAAATCCTCCCGGGTAAGACTATCCTCGAAGCATTGAATACTGACCTTGTTTGCGATGCAATCAACACAGCTATGCGCGAACTCTTCCTGCAAATCGTTTACGGACGTACTCAGTCGGCTTTCTCAGAAGGCGGTTTGATTATCGGTGCCGGTCTGGAAGATTTGGGTAAAGGTCTGCGTAGCCAGGTAGGTACTTTGTATGGTACTTTGGCTAAAGGTCCTCGTTACCTGGAAATGGCAGAAGGTTACATCAAGAACATCTTCCTGGATAAAGACGACCAAATCTGCGGATACGAATTTGTTCACCTGGGCAAGTTCATGGATGAGATCAAGAAGGGAACTGACGCAAACGAAGCTTTGAAGAAAGTTACCGGCACCTACGGACGCGTAACAGCCGAACAGGGAGCAGTTAAACACATTGACCCACGTCACGAATAATATAAGGAGGAAAAGAATATGATTAGAGAAGTGAAATTTGAAAGTCAAGACCGTCGTATCAAGCAGATTATCGCTGCCTTGAACGCTAACGGCATCAAAGACATCGAAGAAGCTAACGCTATCTGCGAAGCTCATGGACTTGATCCTTATATGACATGTGAAGAAACTCAGCCTATCTGCTTCGAAAATGCCAAATGGGCATACGTTGTAGGTTGCGCCATCGCCATCAAGAAAGGCTGCAAGAATGCTGCTGAAGCTGCTGAAGCTATCGGTATCGGTCTGCAAGCTTTCTGTATCCCGGGTTCTGTAGCCGACGACCGTAAGGTTGGTATCGGTCATGGCAACTTGGCAGCTATGTTGCTTCGCGAAGAGACTAAGTGTTTTGCTTTCTTGGCAGGCCACGAGTCATTTGCAGCAGCTGAAGGTGCAATCAAGATTGCCGCTAAAGCAGACAAGGTACGTAAAGAACCTCTGCGTTGTATCCTGAACGGTCTCGGCAAGGATGCTGCACAGATTATCTCTCGTATCAACGGCTTTACATACGTTCAGACTCAATTTGACTACTATACAGGTGAACTGAAAGTAGTGAAGGAAATCTCATACAGCGATGGTCCTCGTGCCAAAGTAAAATGCTATGGCGCCGATGACGTTCGCGAAGGTGTAGCCATCATGTGGAAAGAAGGTGTAGACGTATCTATCACAGGTAACTCTACTAACCCGACTCGTTTCCAACATCCGGTTGCAGGTACTTACAAGAAAGAACGTGTTCTTGCAGGTAAGCCTTATTTCTCAGTTGCATCAGGTGGTGGTACAGGTCGTACTCTTCACCCGGACAACATGGCTGCCGGTCCTGCTTCTTATGGTATGACGGATACAATGGGTCGTATGCACTCAGATGCTCAGTTCGCTGGTTCTTCATCAGTTCCTGCTCACGTAGAAATGATGGGATTCCTGGGTATCGGTAACAACCCGATGGTAGGATGTACAGTAGCTTGTGCGGTTGACGTAGCTCAGGCTTTGAGCAAGTAATTTAGAGAATTACTATATATTAAATCCCTGTAACTCTATGAGTTATGGGGATTTTTATTTTACCTATCTACAATGCTTATCCCCTATTTTGATACTCATTTCCTCTTACTATTCTTCTTATAATGGGCTGTGATTGGGTGATGGAATTGAAGCAAATTATAGCTTAAATGGGGCTTGTTTATCTAAAGGTAAGCGTGGCTGATTATCCTTAAAATGGAGCTAAATTGAAGCTATTCTGCGTGCAATCTGTGTGCAATTTCATGTTTTTATCAAACTGCACACAAGATTTCACCTATCCACCTAACAAACAGGTAGATATATCATATTTAAAGAACTTCCAAATGTCTAATTTTAAATGATTAAACAATGGTAAGAAGTTCATTTGCTATCCTATTCTTCATAAGAGATAGCAGAGTTAGGAAAGATGGTACAACTTCAATAGAGGTCGTACTCACAGTGAATGGAGAACGATGTGCATTCTCCACAGGCAAGAAAGTTAAATCCTGTAATTGGGACAAGAACAAGCAACAAGTAAAGGGCAAGGATGAAGAAGCCCAAAGTCTAAACAACTACCTAAAAGCTATTAAGGCTAAACTCTATCAAAAAGAAGCAGAGCTATTAGACAGAGGTTTTATAATCACAGCAGACCTATTACGTGATGCTTACTTTGATAAGGTGGAATCCATTAAAGAGAGAAGTCTGTTTGAAGTCTTTGAAGAACATAACCAAGAACAAGAGAAGTTGATAGGCAATGGAGTTTCTAAAGCTACTCATTGGGTGTCTGTCTATACCATCAGATTATTAAGAG
Source organism: uncultured Bacteroides sp. (assembly GCF_959029255.1). Taxonomy (GTDB): domain Bacteria; phylum Bacteroidota; class Bacteroidia; order Bacteroidales; family Bacteroidaceae; genus Bacteroides. Next base: position 189,568 of record NZ_CAUFUE010000003.1, read on the forward strand.
AGTTTGTTCAACAGAAGTACAAACGAGAAGATTTATACTTACGTGAACTAAATCTAAACTTCATCCAATCTTTTCATTCATTCCTAAGAATTGATAAGGGCATGGCACAGAACTCATCTACCAAACATCTAAAACTATTGAAGAAGATTATTAATCTATCAGTAGCCAACTCCTATATGGCGTTCAACCCATTCTCTACCTATAAGGTAGAACGCGAACCTGTGGAGATTGATTTCTTAGACGAAGAAGAATTGAGGAAGATTATCAACTTTGATACTCCCCTGCCAAGATTGGAGCGAGCTAAAGATATGTTCCTCTTTGGGTGCTTCACTGGACTTAGTTACATTGACATTAAGACCTTGACACCAGAACACTTTGAGAAGGACAGTGCAGGTAGAATCTGGATAAAGAAGCGCAGAGTTAAAACAGGGGTTCTATCACGCATTCCCCTACTCCCTATCGCCAAACTGATATTGGATAAGTACAAAGGTGGAGAAAAACTACTCCCTATTCAAGACCCTGCGGACATCAACAAATATCTAAAGGATATTGCCATTCTCTGTGGAATTAATAAGCGAATCTGTTTCCACACAAGTAGGCACACCTTTGCAAGCACAGTTACTTTAGCCAATAACATATCTCTGGAAGTCGTTTCTAAGATGTTGGGACATACTAATACAAGAATGACCGCTCACTATGCAAAGCTAATAGACAAGTGCATTGGTGAACAAATGGATAAACTGATGGATACGTTCACAGGAGATTCTGATTACTAAAGCATACTCTATTATTCACAAATTCCCCACTTGTAGCAATGCAGGTGGGGGTTATTTTCTTAACTTTGCATTGAATTAGAACTAGAAGCATCATGGAAGATAAGCTGTTTATTGAATATGTAAACTCTCCTTATGAAGAGCCACAAGATATACTCCCCAAAATTGATGAGATTATGCTGGCTGATATGGAAAATAGTTTAGAAACTGATTTCAAGAATGAATATCAGCAGGAAGATGTTACGTCTATTCTTGATAGCATTGAATATATCAGAATCTATTGTAGGAACTTTCCATGCTTCAATGGCTTCGATTATCAACCACTCCAAGCACCATTTGCCTATTATCGTAGCAGAGAAATCTATCTAAAAGAACTACCTTTTACAGAAGATGAATTTTACAAATTCACGTACATACAAGACGCAATAAAGAAGTTGGAGCTAAAAGCTCAACCCACCTTTGAGTTTATCTCATTCTTATATCATATTATTAAGGTGTGGAGCGAGAATCAGATAACTACAAGTGGGGCTAAGATTAATAACATTCTCACCCTATTAAAAGAGCAACCCAATGTAAAGTTAGCTATGAATATAAAGGTAGGCAGTAAGACTTTTGAGTTTGCTAATTCATTATTCATCCAATCTATGCTGGAGTTCTATTCCTCCCACAACTTTATTTCTCATGGTCTCATTGAACGAGAGAATAAGAGAGTGAGAGAACGTACCATTCAATATTCTTTGGTCAAGACATTATTAGACTATCTTCCCATCAAAACTGATAAGTCAGAAGGTGTCAACTTTGTACAGGCAGAAAGAGACTTAGCCTTATGCACCCTATATCTATGCAAATTACTAATGGGAGACCCTACATACGTTTGTACCAAAGATAACAACGCTACATTCGACAAGTTAATGAGAGACTTCAAAGACTTTAATATTACACTTCATCAGATGCTAACCTAATGATATTCAGTAGCGTAAAAACAGGGATATAAAACTTACTCTTACATACCCTATTTAAGAGACATATCTTTGCACCGCTTTCAGAAAGCTGGCAGGCACGTTGCCGCAGACTAATCACTGAAAGCCCCAAAGAAATGAAGAACTTAAATTTATTGTTCATCGAAGGTAACCGCACTAAAATTGACAACTCTAACGTAGTCGAATCTTACAACAAGATTAAAGCATGGGGATTTATTGAAACAATGCCTATTGAATACTTCCCAATGGAAGAAGCCAAGAATAAGTTAGGCAGTAGAAAGTTGTACAGACCTACAATCACTCGCAAGAAAGGGGAAGGCTCTGCCACTATCAGCAATTTCGAGATTAAAATGGTTGAAGTACAGGAAGCAGACTATGACAAGTACGACGGTGTTTGTGGTGATGGTCAGCATAGAACAATAGCTCTCATGTTTGATGAACTAAAAGATGTTACAGCCACTTACCAGCCAGTAAAACTCTCTAAAGAGAATATGGATATATTGGCTTACATATCCATACGTAACAATGGAAGAAAGTGGTCTAACGATGATTTTTATGCTTCTGACATCTCAACAGGAGACGATAATGCAGACTATATCCTTAATAAAAGGAAAGAGGGTTATATCCCTGCATTCCTATTCAACGTTTATACTTTTGGAACATCCAATCTGGCAGCGGCACAAATAAAGTCCATTCAACAAGGATATAAGAAACTATCTGACTTTAGTAAAGTTCAAATCAGTAAAGATACGCAGGACAAGGGGGATAGAATTTTAGAAGCATTGGAATCTAATAGCTTCATATCTAAAGATAGACTTACAGGACGTTTTGGAGCAGGGCTAAAGGCTTTCTTTACTGAATGCAAGGATATAGAAGTGGTTGTAAACACTATCAACTTTATCAATAAAGAGAATTGGGATAAGTACTTCACTCCAATCGCTGGTCAGAGCATGGAAGCCAAATCCTACAAAGAAGCTTTGATTAAATTGGCAGAACAAGTAAAGGAATAACCCCTCAGAAAGCCCATGTGACAGGTGGGCTTCTCTACTCTGATTTTTGGGGTTTGGCATTTCAGCCCTATAGAACTTCCTCAATTCCCTTAATATTAGACCTTAGACATCTTTAAAGTCCTAAAATTAGGGTTACAGCTAACAGTTTACAAGAAACCAACAATATTATATGATAAAGTTAGATATTCAAGAAAGAGATGGATTCCTCATTATGAAGGACTTCCCAAAGAATTGCATCTTCAACAAGGTAAGAACAGGCTGTGGTGCAACAACTATAGCACTTACTAATGATGAGAATTACATCATTGCAGTACCTACCACAGAACTGATAGAGAATAAATGCTATCCAGCTAAAGACACAAATGGTAATGTGAAGTTCTGGAAGAAGCATGAGCGCAGAGCAGGGTTAAGTCCTGTTGTTGACCATCTGTTTGGCTTATATGGAAATTTCACCTTAGAGCTAAAGAAGAAGTTAAAGGACTACTTATCTTCTGTTGGAGTGAAGAAGATTATCTGCACCTACGACAAGATAGACAAGCTGATGGAGTTTATCAACCCTAAAGACTTTAAGCTGACGATTGACGAATACCATAACTTCCTTAAACAATACTCATTCAGAGACAAGGCTATCAATGGAGTGTTAGCTCACTTTAAAGAGTTCAAATCCTATTGCTTCTTGTCAGCTACTCCTATTCCAAATAATTTGAAGCCAGCAATATTTAATAATATTCCAGAGTACATAGCTAATTGGAACACGATAGATGATATTACTGTTTATCCTTACCATACAAACAAACCTTATATGGTAGCTGCCAAGTTCATCAAGACCTATCAAGCTAAAGGTTGCTTGAATGTGAACGGCATTGAGAGCAAGGAAGCATACTTCTTCATCAACAGCGTTACTGAAATCAAAGCCATACTTAAACAGACGCAATTAACAGAGGATGATTATAGAATTATCTGTGCTGACAATCCTAAGAACAGAAGAACTTTGGAAGGATATACTATATCAAGCTCTACTGACGCTCCCAAGAAGTTCAATTTCATCACTTCCAAATCATTTGAGGGTGTGGACTTCCATTCTGAAACAGGATTATGCTTTGTAGTCAGCAATGTTCAGAACAGGCATACATTGGTCAGCATTGATATGGATATACCGCAGATTGTAGGAAGAATCAGAACTAAGTCCAATCCCTTTAGAAATAAAGTAGTTCATATCTTCAACACTAAAGCTACTGACCATTACACAACATTTGAAGATATGAAGCTGATAGTGGATGAAGAAGTAAAGGCTGCACAGGAAAGGGCAGATATGCTTAATAACACCAAGCTATCAGAAACAGCAGTCAAGCAACAGGTTAATGAGATTAAGAAAGTTGGGGTTGAATCTTACCTATCCTATCAAGAGAACAAGTTTATCGTTAATGATATGGTAGCCAAGTTGCAGCTTTACAGCTATTATATTGCAACTGTGGTTTACCAATCAGACAAATCATTAAGAGAAACTTATGCCCAATCTGGAATAGTGGCTACTAAAGGTAAATGGCATATCGCACCAGAGAAGTTTGTAAAGGAATTGATTACAAAGCCAACATTCAGAGAATTGCATAAACGATATTGTGAAATCAAAGCAAATCCAATGACATTCGATTTGCAAGCTATTGAGATAGAGCATGAATACCCTATCTTAGCCAGAGCTTGCCGCATACTTGGAGTGAAAGAATTAAAGCCGTTACGAACCATCAAATCCATCAAAGAAGCCTTAGGTGAAGCATAAACCTACCTCATAAGATGATTGCATAAAATTATAGTGCAATAAACGAGGGGGTACACTACATTATTATCCCCCCTCATGGCTCTTAAATAAAAAGAATGCTTTAGAAATGCAGTCTAATGGCTGACAGGGATAAGCATTCTTATTAAATCAAAGAGGGGGCACGATGCACTATTGCCACAGCCTACCAATAATTTACTAATGCTCCTCATTTCCTTTAAAAGAATCTTTAGGGAAAGACATAGAACAGCCTAAGATTCAAGCGAAGTAATTCACTTGTGTTTTGGGTTTGTTCTTGTTAAATCCATTCAATCAATAACCATTTAATTCAATTTCATTATGAGAGATTTAGTAATTATGCCAGCTATGGCACAGCGTAGAGAATCATTAAACATGGGTGAGTTTGCAGAAGAAGCAATCATTGTGGAAGAAGTTGCAGTCCCCAAGAGAGTAAACCATTTCATTGAAGCCAACACGCAGGAAGTAACCTTGCAGCACCTACAACAAGACTGCATCATTCCAAGTTTTGCATCAATGGAGGAAACCATAAGCCACCAATCCTTTATAGGTGCAGTAGTGGATGCAGCTAAGGACTATTTTCATGGGGAGCAGTTTGATATGCCAGAGATTAGAATCTCACACCCTATTAATGGAAGAATACCAAGTGCATTAGGTAAGAAAGCATCTGAACTGACAGATGAAGAGAAGACTTTGTTCTATCAGAGAATGTGCTTCTGTTTTGAAATCCCATCCATCGTACATGATGAATACGGTAATCGTTTGGCATTATCCATTGGTGGAGTAAGAGCATATAACGAGATTAACCTGTACAGTAAGAAATCTGTTGAGAGATTTAAAATCTTCATAGGCTTTCGTAATCGTGTGTGCTCAAATTTAATGCTCACCACTGACGGCTTACAGGATAAGATAGAAGTCCTAAGCATACAGGAACTATATGCAGCAGCATTGAATCTGTTCCATGCTTACAATCCATCCAAAGACCTGCATCTATTAAGGACACTTGGACAGATGTCAATCTCAACAAGCGAGTTCTGCCAAATAATAGGCAGGATGAGATTATATCAAGCTCTTACACCCAACCAGCAGAAACGCTTACCTCGTCTATTATTGGGGGACAGTCAGATTAATGCAGCTTGCAGGGCATTCGTTTCAGATGCAAACTTTAAGAGTACAGGGGACAGCATTACAGGTTGGCAGTTACTTAACTTACTCAATGGTTCTGTAAAGTCAAGTTACATAGATAACTTCTTGGAGAGGAATCTTAACTGCACAGAGTTTGTACAAGGCATACAACGTGCCAAATTAGGAGATAGTGAATACGCTTGGTTCTTGGGCTAAGTGGATTGTTGATTGAGAGAGGAAAGGGCATCATTAAGTTGGTGTCCTTTCTTTATTTCTACCAACTTATCAAATATCATACAATATGGATATAGATTATACAGCGGGTGAAGTGGAACTATCCTACAAACCCAAATTCAAGAATATATATAAGGTAGTCAGTTCAGAGGATGCTTACAAGGTCTTACTCCCTACATATAAGGAGGGTACAATCTGTTACAAGGAATATTTTAAGGTCTTATTCCTAAACCAAGCCAACCAAGTTTTAGGCTACACACTCATATCAGAGGGAGGAATTACTGAAACGTCTGTTGATGTCAGAATAATTCTACAAGCTGCATTGCTTACCAATTCAGTAGCCATCATTCTTGCACATAACCATCCAAGCGGTAATCTGAAACCAAGCAGGCAGGATATGGAGATTACTAAGCAGGTCAAAGAAGCAGCAAGACTTATGAGAATTACAGTAATAGACCACCTCATACTTACAGATGCAGGATATTACAGCTTCGCTGACGAGGGAGAATTATAATAAGGTAAAGGGCACTCAATTTCCAAGTTGGGTGTCCTTACCATATTCACTTCTACTATTAGTGAATGTTCCTTTAGTAATCAATGAGTTAGTAAATCCAGCTCAGAATTAATATTCACTTCTATTCATTTCATTATAAAACAGAACATTATGTCACTTAAATATTCAAGTACAACCGCAGACTATCTTATATGGTCTGATGCAATGAACCTCATAAGGAAATTGGTAAAGGACGAGAATTATAAAATCTCACTCCTTATAGCTTTGGGATGCTTCACAGGATTAAGAATATCTGATATTCTATCTCTAAGGTGGAAGCAGATATTAGGTACTGACGAGTTTACAGTAATTGAGAAAAAGACAGGCAAGGTAAGGACTATCAGACTGAATCCACAATTACAGGAACACATTAAAGAGTGCTACGAGCATATAAATCCTGTTGGAATCAATGCACCTATCTTAGTAAGTCAAAAAGGCACTATCTTCACAGTCCAAAGAATCAATATCATTCTTAAAGAGGTGAAGAAGAAGTACAGGTTAAAGATTAAGAACTTTAGCTGCCATTCTCTTAGAAAGACTTTTGGTAGGCAGGTCTATAATATGAACAGTGATAATGCTGAACTTGCCTTAGTAAAGCTGATGGAACTGTTCAATCATAGTTCCGTTGCCATTACTAAAAGATACTTAGGACTAAGGCAGGAAGAAATCTTGCAGACTTATGACTGTTTGAGTTTCTGATAATTGGGACAGAATTATTAAGATTCACCTTATATAGTGGTCTGAACGGTTCTGTCCCAAATACATAAAATATTGAGCTTAGATACATCTAAAGTCCAATTTTAGTAGTTTGGCATTTCAGCCTTATAGAAGTAAGTCAATTCCATAAGTTTACGAACTTTAGAACTATCTCAACTCTTATAACCCATGTCACAGGTAGCACTTCTTGAATATCCAACAATATACCAACTTAAAGATGATAATTCAAGGCAGGTAAGAATATTCTGAATTTAGTCTTTATATGGGGAGAAGTGAATTTGATACCCACATGAATTTACAGAGTGCAGATGCTGTTCTTATTAAATATCCTATTCAGACCATGTTTGAGAGCAGGAGATTTACTATTTCTCTTCACTTCATACCTAATGATTTAAAACCTTTCGTTATCTTTGCACCAATTCCAATGAACTAATGCGTTAGGGAGTTGGAAGGACATATTTAACGAAAGGTGTTATTGAAATTATCTTCTACTGACAAATTCTCGCAAAATTTGAAATGGAGTGAAGATGGTAGCAATAGCACCCACATCATTTGTTATATACCTACCTTTTATAAGGTTTCTATATTTCAAACTGGTGTGGGGCTATTGTTTTATCCACTCCAAAGGCAATGCGAGAAGCCAGTCAGTAGGGTAAAACATATATAGTTCCCACACCTTTTTTATTTATAATAACAGCTCTTCCAGAGGGAACAGGTGAGCATAGGAACAAAATTAACATGGATAAGAGAACTGCAACCTTTATTGAACAGGTTACAAATCGGTTTAGCCAATTCAACATTGTGCATCAAGTAATGGAGAGTGATTATAAGTCATCTAATTCAGATATGGATGAACCCTTTGCCTGTGATTATAGAATTAGCATATGGCTTCAGAATAACAGGTTAGGACACCAAGATTTGTACATGTACTTGAATAAGGAAGATGACTTAAGTTTAGTTGCCGTTAAGACCACTCATACAACACCTAAATTATTAGAAATATGTCAACAGTTGGGAATGCTTTATGGTGTTCCATTTAAAACTATAATGAAGGATAAGACAGGAAGAGACAACTACTACTTTATCTTTTAACTTTGAAATTCTGAATAATAATTCAATCATAACATATATGGAAGATAAATCTAAACACAATCTAAATCAATTCATTAAGAAGCTGCAATATCATGGAGCGATACAAAGAATGAATGATATGACAGGAAGATACAATGAGAAAGTTTCACTAAATGATTTGAACATGAAACTTCCTTGTGGAGCTTATATAACTTCAATGATATTATTAACTGACACAGAAGATAATATAAAAGCTATAGCATGCCATGGGACAAACCTTTCATCGTTACAGAAAGAAGTTTGGTGGTCTAATATATTCATGGGATTACCTGTGAGGATTAGTGGTACAGACTTCGACAGTCTTTATCAACTTATCATATTCGCAACATTAATTTAATCAATATCAATGAGAACAATAAGATTATTAGCAACCTCACTATTGGTTGCATTAAGCATGGGAGTTAATTCTTGTGGCGATGATGACTTTGAATCCACCCCAACAACAGAGGTTGATACAGACAACCTCCTTGATAAGACGGATAAGTTGTTTGCTGAATACATAGATAACTATTCCAATATTAAATGCAGATACGGCTTACAAGGAGAAAGTTCTGTTCTGTTATCAGGATTGAAAGACAGGCATTTATGGTTCAGTGAATATGATGCAGTTACCAAACAGCTTAAATCTGAATGGACTGATATAGAGGAAACTGATACCATATTGAATATTTACAAGGGATATGGAGAATACGAAACAGTTAAACTCAATTATATCGTACCAGCGTTCTATAAAAAGACAACTACAGGAGATATTGTTACATTGAAACTGAATGGCTATAATCAAACCATATTTACTTTCAATAAACAGTCAAAGCGTACAGAATTACAATCTGATTATCAAAAGAATATCATAGCTAATAATTGGTACTCTGAATCTGTCTTTATTGGTAACTGTTGTTATTCTAATGAAGGTGAAATCATCTATGAAGCTAAGGAATCTCCACAATTTGAAAATGGAGAGATAGATGCTTTACTTATCTCTTATGAAGAGGGAGTAAAATGTAAAGGCAGACATATAAGCAAGTACAACTATAAGGATTCTAAAACTGTTTGGAGTACTTACATTGAACCGCCTTTTGATATAACTTCTGATGCTAAGACTAATTATACCTTATTAGACAATAGCACTAATGTTTGGCAATATAAATGTGAAGTGACATTCTACGATGGAACTAAGAACGATTTTACTTTCAAGATAAATATAGATAATGGTAAAATCATCAATAACATCACAGGCATTACATTAAATGAAACTTCTAAGGAATTGGATATTATTGATACATTCCAATTGATAGCTACCATTGAGCCAGCCAATGCGACCAATACAGATATAATATGGAGCAGCTCTAATGAAGAAGTGGCAACGGTTAATCAGAAAGGATTGGTAACAGCCAAGTCTATAGGAGAGACTACAATCACAGCAACCACAGAGGAAGGACATTTTACTGCATCAGCTACTATCACTGTGAAGATGAAGCAGGAAATCAGTGCTTATATTGAAACCAAAGTAGTCGCTAACGGCAGTAATTCAATGGGGCAGTTCTGGGGAGTGCTCGATTGTACAATAACCAACAACAGCACATATCCAATCGTACTGACTAAGATAGAAATCTTCAGTGGAGAGAGAACCATATTTGAAAAGCATTACGACAATCAAACAATAAATCCTAAGCAAAGTTATTTGGAGGGAGCGCAAGGCTTGCCTGCCATTTACTCCCCAACGGTCAAGTGGACTTATACATATAATGGAATAGAATACACAACATCTAAAACTTATCAAAAATGAAGACTTTAAAATTCTTAGGAATGACCTTGTTAATGGTCATGTTGGCTATAAACTTTACAGCTTGTAGTGATGATAATGAAGAAGCAGTCAGTAACCCCAATGACATTATTGGCAAATGGGAACTAACTTGGACTAAAGGTTGGGAACTGAATGACGATGGTCACAAGGAATATTGGGATGAAGCCGATAGTGGACTTTATTTCGTCTTTAAGGATGATGGGACAGGCTATCATTATGAAGACTATGGTTCTAATGCATACTTCAATTGGAAGTTGGAAGGTAATCAATTAAGTGTCACCTATACCCAATTTGATGGTGCAGACCTCTACAAGGTAGAAGAACTCAATTCATCGACCTTAACGATAACAAGCACAGATGATGATGAAGTTGATACTTCAACCTATAAGAAGGTAGCTGGATAAGAGCTATATATTTAGGAAGAGCAGCATTTGAGGAAACTCTTATGCTGCTTCTCTTTTACATAGCTACTACAATTTTAAGAGAAACTACCATATATAGCCCCATTCGCAAAAATGTTGCGATTAAAACATTGGTGATTAAAAGAAGAATGATTACCTTTGCCTTAAACTCATAATCAGAAGATTTATGGAATACATCAATGAATTTCATAAGCAATGGATAGAACGCACTCGCAGGTCAATAGAAGAATGGAAGAAGCATCCCCCTACAAGGGAAGAAGTGCTTGAACAACAGAAACGCTTAGACCAACAGCGAGCTATAAGAGAGAATAAACAACGGAATAATAAAGGTTAGTAGTTAGTCATTTGCGACTTATTCACAACCATTCAATAATATAACAGTAACTAATAAACTGGAGAGTTCTTTAATATACTTGAATATCTAACTGTAACACAACGGTCTATAATAGATTAGTAAGTAGTTATGGGGATGCAATACTATTACCTACCATAGTCTGACCGACACTATGGGCCGTATGCACTCAGACGCTCAGTTCGCTGGTTCTTCATCAGTTCCTGCTCACGTAGAAATGATGGGATTCCTGGGTATCGGTAACAACCCGATGGTAGGATGTACAGTAGCTTGTGCGGTTGACGTAGCTCAGGCTTTGAGCAAGTAATTTAGAGAATTACTATATATTAAATCCCTGTAACTCTATGAGTTATGGGGATTTTTATTTTACCTATCTACAATGCTTATCCCCTATTTTGATACTCATTTCCTCTTACTATTCTTCTTATAATGGGCTGTGATTGGGTGATGGAATTGAAGCAAATTATAGCTTAAATGGGGCTTGTTTATCTAAAGGTAAGCGTGGCTGATTATCCTTAAAATTGGGCTAAATTGAAGCTATATTTGCGACCATATTGCGACCATTTTACCAAATCTTGACAAGTGGTCGCAAAATCAGCTATATTATTTCTAATATACTGTTGATTACCATACGCTACAAAGAGAAATAGAAAGGAATAGAAGTCATCCGTCATTAGGAATTTGTCTAAATTAGCCCTATTCTTGCAAAAACGTTCAATTAGAGTTGTATTATTTAACCAAATCATATATATTTGCACCTTAGAAGACCAATCAAAAATAAACTATACGGACATCATGAACAAGAAGTGGTTTGGAGCTGCTTTCATTGCCATCTTTGCATTGAGCAGCTGTCTTGAAAAAGACATTTATCAAGGACCGAAAGAAGAAGAGAAGGAATTCAATGATTTCGACTTCTCTACTGTTCAATCAACTACCAGCCTGGAAGTGAGTTACCTCAATTCCGGTGTAAAGGCCAATGTATATTTTGAGTTATACGATGAAATGCCTGTCACTAAAACGGAATATGGCTATACTAAAAAGGCTGATGTTTCCCCTCTTTTTGCAACCTATACCGCAGAAAACAGTATCTATAAAGGAGCTGTAGAATTGCCTGCTTATCTGAAAAAGGTATATATCTATACGCCAGCTTTTTTTGCTCAAACTCTTATAGAAGCTAATGTAGAAAATGGTATTATAAAAGCTTCAGACGACGCTATAGAGGAGAAAACAACTACGAGATATGTCAGCCCGACAGATACACCACATGATAGTTACATGGTGAAATATCCTTATAATAATAAGGAAATACCTCAAGCATACAAAAATGATACACGTTGGCATACTTTCTTAGGAAAATATGATTATTGGAAAAACGGAGAAATAAATTACAAATACCCATCCACTGGAGAGTTAGCGGCAAAAGATGCGGACGGCTTATATACTGCTCATTCTCAAATCATCAACACTCATATTATTTGTCCGGAGGAATATCGTAGTTATTCAGATATACGCATCAATGAAAATACAGAAATAGCAGTAACGTTTTTAGGACAAAACACTTGCTGGAACTGCTCAATGGGATATTATTATTATAAGGAAGGTGAAAAACCAGCCAGTCTTAATGATGCAAATATTATCATGTTGTTCCCTAATACGCAAGATGGCAGATGGATAAATGACTGGCGGGGAGCAAGGTTAACAGCCGGCATCAATCGTGGAACGGCCGTACAATTAAAGTATTATCCTAAAATCACCTCAGGCAGTGCAGAAGGGGAAACTACAATATTTCCTTCGGGATATAGAGTTGGGCTTGTTATTGCCACTAATGCATGGAGTAATCGGATTTCCGGATTCAATAAGAATATAAAATATCGTGCAGCAACCTCAAAAGGTTTAAGTATTGACGATAATGGAAATCAATACAATGCTCCGCGTACAGCGGCATACAGATACAAAGATTTCGTGATGGTTTCTTTCGAAGATTATACTACTGACCAGAATTTCAGTGATGTGGTTGTCGCCATGAAATCCAATCCTGTAAAAGCCATTGAGGTAGACCCGGACGTAGATCCGGATAGCAACCGGACTACAACGGAACTTCTGAAAGGGGTTTATGCTTTTGAAGACCTTTGGCCCAGCAAAGGAGACTACGATATGAATGACGTTGTCGTTCGTTATAATTATGGAAAGACTTTCGATAAAGATAATAAAATCTATGCAGAGTCATTCATCTTCAAGACATTCCAGAATGTAGCAGGTAACAACAATGGACTGGCATTCAGACTATTGTATAATGGAAATCCTTCTTCAATCCAGTACTTTATCCGCAAACCGGGAGAAAAAGAATTTACCGAGACTGATTATACATTTGAAAAAGATGACAATGTATTTATTCTGACTGACAATGTAAAAAATGATATGGGTGCTGAATACAAGGTAGTTCTAAATTATGATTCTCCTATCAGCAAATCTTCTGAAGCTCAGCCGTTCATATTCAAAAACGAAGCCGATGGAAAACGTTGGGAAGTTCATATTCCTAAGGAGAAACCGACATCTAAAATGAATATGTCTATTTTCCAAACCGGTGACGATGCTTCACAACCAAAACTAAACATCTATTATGTACGCAACGGCAACTATCCATTTGCTTTCTTCCTGAGTGGAGCTAATGAGAAGGATATAGACAAATTGCTGCAAAGCGAGAATGAAAGAAAACCAATCGACCAGTTATATAAGGATTATGAAGGCTGGGTAACCAGTAATGGGAAAAATAATCAGGATTGGTATAAGAAATAAGATTTGTCTTAATTCCCCCTTTCGCAATGCAAACCTTTTATAAAGGAACGTATTAGTTGCGAAAGGGGGAGAATTTTTATTTATTATTTTATCTTGATACTCTTCCTGAAGTATTTCCGTTCATCAAACTTTCTACCTCTTCTACCGTCACCAGATTAAAATCACCATAAACAGTATTCTTCAAGGCAGAAGTTGCAAGGGCAAATTCTAAAGCTTTTTGGTCGTCGTCGGGATATGTTATCAGCCCATATATCAATCCTCCGACAAAGGCATCACCTGTACCGACACGGTCTACTTCATGCTCGATGTCATAAATTCCCGTATGTTTCAAAGTTCCGTCAGAATAAAGAACGGCAGCAAGAAGATTATGATTGGAAGTAATGGAGTTACGGAGTTCCAGAAATATTTTCCGGCAACGGGGAACAAGCTCAGATACCTTTCGTCCGAAAGCCTCGAATGCAGGAAGATTGGAATAAAAAGAAGTATCTGCCGCATCGACAACTTTGAAACCTACAGGCTGAATACCTAAAATCTCCTGATACTCCGGCTCGGCACCAAATATGACATCACTGTATTGCACCAAAGGTTGCATCACCTCGGCAGCCGGACGACCATAGTTCCAAAGTTTCTTGCGATAATTCAAATCACAAGAAATTGTCAAACCCATACGGTCGGCTATTTCCAAAGCCTCACGACAGGCATCGGCACCCTCCTGCGAAAGGGCAGCGGCAATACCCGACCAGTGAAACCAAGCGGCATCGGCAAATATCGTTTCCCAATCAATCATGCCGGGACGAAGAGTTGCAAAGGAAGACCCCTCACGGTCGTAAACCACATTGGAATTACGAAACGCGGCACCACTTTCCAAGTAATACAATCCCAAACGTTTACCGCCAAATACGACACCCTCCGTACCAAGTCCACTGGCACGAAGAGAAGCCAAGCAAGCACGAGCCACCGCATTATCCGGCAAACGGGTAACAAACTCAGTAGGAATACCAAAATGCGCTAAAGATACGGCAACATTGGCTTCACTACCGCCATAGGTTGCAACAAACTCATTAGCCTGAGAAAAACGGCGAAAACCGGGAGTGGTAAGCCGGAGCATTACTTCACCAAAGGTTATCACCTTCTTTCCGGTTGCAAGGGATTTCTTATTCATAAGCTATCTTGTAAAATTCAGAAATAACAATTTAAAGCCAAATATAATATCAATATTCCAACTAAAAGCAAAGATTGAATAGTTTTTATTTGTAGAACGGGAATACGAAAAAAAATTAGGCAGATGAGCAACTTTATTGCAACCGCCGGATACAAAATAATTAAAAAAACGGTGAACAATCCTGCTTAGGCATTGTTCTTGCAATAAACTTATAACGAACAATTTATTTAAACCTAAACAAAAATTGAGTATGAAAAAGTTTATTGCATTAGCAGCATTAGTTTTGGTAAGCATGGTTACAACCACCATGTATGCACAAGAGAGTAGAGCAGAACGCCGTGCAGACCGCAAGGCACAGAGAGACGCAGAACGTGCACGTCTGAAAGCAGAAGAACAAGCAGCGGATGTCGTTTCATACGACGACGCTGTAGCAGCACTGAAGGCACATCAGTTTGTATTGGAAGCCAACCAGGTTATGTTTCGCAACGGACAGACCGCTTTTGTTACTTCCAACACCAACTTTGTATTGGTAAATCAAGGACGTGGTACCGTACAGGTAGCGTTCAATACAGTATATCCCGGTCCTAACGGAATTGGTGGCGTAACTGTAGACGGCACGGTTTCTGACATCCAGATGAGTACCGACAAGAGAGGTAACGTAAATTGTAATTTCAGCATCCAAGGTATCGGCATCTCCGCACAGATATTCCTTACACTGACCAACGGCGGCAACAACGCGACCGTGACTATCAGTCCGAACTTCAACTCCAACACCATGACCCTGAGCGGTAACCTGGTACCGTTGAACCAATCGAATATCTTCAAGGGACGTTCTTGGTAAAGCCCTTTACAATATATATATTCTCAACTCCGCTGCAAATCACTCAAAAAGTGTACATTTGCAGCGGAGTTTTATTTTAGTTCATTATGAGAGAATTTATCATCGCAGACAACCAAGATATTACCAAAGCAGGTATGATGTTCTTACTGAGCAGGCAGAAAGACACTTCCCTGCTACTGGAAGCTGACAACAAGGCAGAACTGATACAACAACTGCGCCTGCATCCCGAAGCGGTGGTTATTCTGGACTATACACTATTCGACTTCACCGGAACCGAGGAGCTGATTGTATTGCACGAGCGATTCAAAGAAACGGACTGGCTGCTTTTCTCCGATGAGTTGAGCGTTCCGTTCCTCAGGCAAATACTCTTCAGCAGTCTGGCATTCGGAGTGGTGATGAAAGACAACTCCAAAGAAGAGATATTAACGGCCCTGCAATGCACTTCGCGCAAGGAGCGTTTCATCTGCAATCACGTCAGTAACCTGTTGCTTTCGGTAAACAACAGCGCATCTTCTCCTACCCATCCTGCCATCAAAGACGACCTGCTGACGCCTGCCGAAAGAAGCATTCTCAAAGAAATAGCTTTAGGAAAAACAACGAAAGAAATAGCCGCCGAAAGAAACCTCAGCTTCCACACGGTGAATAGCCACCGGAAAAATATCTTCAGAAAACTGGGGGTGAACAATGCCCACGAAGCCACCAAGTATGCCATGAAGGCAGGAATTGTGGAACTCGTGGAGTATTATATATAAGGTATAACTTTTTTATTCTAGACACTAATCTCCCCACTACCGATGCAAAGACGGGAATCCTCATCATAAATGACTCCAAACTGCCCCGGAGCAATCCCCTGCAATCTATTCTCGGAAATAACGCGATAGCCTGAACCCTCCTCTTGCAATAATCGTCCTTTCAGGAACTCCGGAGTATGCCGTATTTTGAACGTTACCGGTATTTCTCCTTTTATGTCCTCCCACGGGTTTTCCGTAATAAAGTGGAAATCTTGAATCAAGAACCGGTAACCGTACTGTTTATCGGTATCATATCCGTGAGAAACATAAATCACATTCTCCGCTATATCTTTCCGTACCACAAACCAGGGGCCTCCACTCAGGCCGAGCCCTTTGCGCTGGCCGATTGTATGAAACCAATAACCGCGATGCATACCTATCACCTTCCCTGTCTCCAACTCTACAATCTTTCCTTCCTTTTCACCCAGAAAACGACGGACAAAATCGTTATAATTGATTTTACCCAGAAAACAAATCCCCTGGCTATCTCGCCGCCGGGCACTCGGCAGTCCCACATTACGGGCTATGTCACGCACCTCGTGTTTCATCAGCCCGCCTAACGGAAACAGAAGCTTGGAAACTTGCAAAGAATCTATCTGGGCAAGAAAATCAGTCTGGTCTTTTATAGAATCAAGTGCAGTGCCGAGCCAAGTCTTTCCATTCTGCCGCACGGTAGTTGCATAATGACCGGTTGCAGTAAAATCGAAATCCTTGCCAACTTGCCTTTCAAAGCAACCGAACTTGATTAGTTTGTTGCACATCACATCCGGATTGGGGGTCAATCCGCAACGTACTTTGTCGATGGCATAAGCGGCTACGCTATCCCAATACTCACGATGCAAATCCACCACATCCAGTGAAAGCCCGTAACGACGGGCTATGGCTGATGCAATCTCCAAATCCTCCTCGGCGGAGCAATCCATAAAATCGGCATCATCTTTCCCTATCTTTATGTAGAACAGGGAAGGACGATAACCTTGTTCACAAAGCAGATGCACGACAACCGAACTGTCAACACCTCCCGAAAGTAATACAGCAATATCCATTAATCAATTATCTAATTATCTTCTTCCATACAGGAAACTACAAGCATCTATATATCAACCGTTTCCCCCTGAATATATCCGTCACATTTTTGCCTGTTCTCAGCACTTGTTCAATGCCTGCGACAAGTCTTCTAACAAATCATCGATGTGTTCTGTTCCGATAGAAAGACGGATTGTTCCCGGTTTGATACCCTGTTCGGCCAACTCCCGCTCATTCAATTGCGAATGGGTAGTGGTGGCGGGATGGATAACCAGTGATTTCACATCCGCCACATTTGCCAGTAAAGAGAAAATCCGGAGGTTATCAATCAACCGATGAGCTTCTTCAACACCCCCTTTTACCTCGAACGTAAAGATAGAGCCTGCTCCTTGAGGGAAATACTTCTCATAGAGAGCATGGTCGGGATGTTGCGGCAATGAAGGATGATTGACAGCGATAACCTTAGAATGATTTTTCAGGAATTCGACTACTTTCAAAGCATTCTCCACATGGCGCTCCACACGAAGAGACAATGTTTCGAGTCCTTGCAACAGAATAAAAGCATTGAACGGACTGATAGTAGCCCCGGTATCTCGTAAAAGAACCGCCCGGATACGTACCGCGTATGCGGCAGAACCGGCAGCATCTACAAAACGAACACCATGATAACTGGCATCAGGCTCAGTGAGTTGCGGGAATTTTCCAGAAGCCACCCAATCGAACTTACCACCATCTACAATGACACCTCCGAGGGATGTACCATGACCACCTATAAATTTCGTGGCGGAATGTACCACAATATCCGCTCCATGTTCAATGGGACGAATCAGATAGGGAGTACCAAATGTATTATCAATAATTAAAGGGATTTTATGACGATGGGCAATTTCGGCAACGGCTTCAATATCAATGATATTACAGTTAGGGTTTCCTAAGGTTTCAATAAATACGGCTTTCGTATTCTCTTGAATGGCTGCTTCAAAGTTCGACAAATCAGACGGGTCAACAAATGTGGTGGTAACCCCATAACTTGGCAATGTATGCGCCAACAGATTATAAGTACCGCCGTAAATTGTTTTGGCAGCAACAATGTGGTCGCCTGCACGGGTGATGTTTTCGAAAGCGTATGTGATGGCTGCTGCACCGGAAGCTACCGCCAAACCGGCAACACCCCCTTCAAGTGCTGCGACGCGTTGTTCAAAAACGCCTTGTGTAGAATTAGTCAACCGCCCATAGATATTACCTGCATCTTGCAGACCGAAGCGTGCCGCCGCATGTGCAGAGTCACGAAACACGTATGAGGTGGTCTGGTAAATGGGGACTGCACGGGCATCTGTTGCGGGATCCGGTTGTTCCTGCCCTACGTGAAGCTGTAAGGTCTCAAAATGCAATTTCTTTGTTTCCATTGTCGTCTGTATTTTAATGGTTAATAATCATTCCTATCTTCTGATGTCGCAAAGATAGAGGGAGAAAGCAAAGCAACCAATGACACAGTATAGGGAATTTTATACCATATTTATGGTAGATAAGCGAACTATTCGCTATTTTTGCAACGAAAATCAATGAAAAAGATACTGATGAAGAGAAAAAACCTGCTGCTTATCCCTCTATTGGGAGTTGTTGCACTAACGACACTACTTTCCTGCGGACAAGACCGTTGGCCTGAATATTATCCTCTGACAGGAAGAGATTTATGGATAGACAGCGTGATGCGACAAGATTATCTGTGGTATGAGGATATCCCTTCACCGAAGAAGCTGAATTATTTTCAGGAACCGGCAACTTTCTTGAAAAGTCTTTTGTCTCCTAATGATAAAGGATATTCCACTGTAGATACCTTATACAGTACCCCTATGACAAGCTATGGTTTCGACTATAACTTATATAAACTGGCTACGAGCGATACAGTCTACAACGCCCTTATTTCATACGTTATCCCGGACTCTCCGGCTGCCAACGCCGGACTGGAACGGGGTGAATGGATCATGCTAATTGACGGTGACTCTATTACCAAAAAAACAGAGAAACTATTGGTAGACGGAGGCAGCCGTGAGTTGCTTATCGGAAAATATGTGGTTCAAAAAGATGAAGAAGACAAAGAAGTAGGCGTCATTCAATCGGACCGGGATGTTAATCTTCCCGCTGCCCGTGCAGTAACGGACAATGCTATTCATGCCCGCCGTATCTTCATGATTCAGAATACAAACTTGATTGTCGGTTATTTGGCATATAATCAATTTGTCCCCGGCCCCACTGACGGCAGCCAGGACTACAATGCCGTACTGAAAAGTTTTTCTTCAGAATGTAAAGAGGCAGGTGTCAACAACTTCATACTTGACTTGCGCTACAATGCGGGTGGCGAAATGGAGTGCGTGCAACTTCTGGGAGATATACTTGTCCCTGCCGACAAACTGGACAGCCCGTTGGCTTTTTTACAATATAATGACAAACAAAGCGCAAAGAACCGGGATCTCATATTGGACACCCAACTGTTGCAGGGAGGTGCCAATCTGAACCTGTCCACCCTTTACGTCATTACCAGCGGAACGACCGCCGGCGCTGCGGAAATGCTTATTAACTGTTTGAAACCGTATATGAACGTTATTCTCGTGGGACAGACTACGAAAGGAGAAAACGTGGGAACCGCCTCTTATCTGAACCCTCAATACCCTTGGGTTCTTCGTCCGGTTGTATGCGAAGTATTCAATGCTGAAGGCGAGTCTGATTATGCCGCAGGATTTAAACCCGATTACTCAATCAACGAAACGTCTTACCTGGCAAACTACCTCCCCTTAGGAAATCCGGACGAAGTATTGCTAAACACGGCATTGCAACTGATTGCCGGTAATATAGAATCGCCAAAGCCAAGCAATACACGCATGACACTTGGCAAAAGCGTCACGATGAAACGGAATGTCCGCAAGGGCTTGATTTTAAAATAAAAAATAATGAAAAAAATAATCTTTGCCCTTTCACTTCTCTTTGTGGGAATGACGGCTTGTGATAATAATGAAGACCCGGATAATGGAAAACCAAATGGCAACTACCCAACGGTTTCTTTTTCTAAAATCCAATTGTCGGAAGATAGTTCTATAGAGGGAACTCCTACAGTTACCACTACTCAGACTTATTTATACAATCAAGGTAGAGTGACAGATTTCAATACTTTGCAAAAGTATACGGTAGCAGGTGAAACAACAGAAATGAAATCGGCTACGACTATTGTTTATGACGACAATCATCAAGCCATTGTGACCGATGAATACGGAAATGTTTCCACCTATACATTGAACGATAAAGGATATGCCACAAAATGTATACGGCAAGAAGTGGGTACTACACGCACCTATACTTTCTCTTATATCATAAACACGGAAGATAAATATTATCTGAAGAAGATAACGGAAAGCACGAAGGAGGGAGAAATTTACGCTTCTATCGATGTTGATTATGAAATATACAGAGCGTTACGTATTACCCAAAAGGTGGATACATACGAACAAAAGTATACTGCGACTACTTCTCCCGATAATGAAATTGCAAATCTATCGGAGATACCCTGCTTATTCTTAGCAGAGTTATATCCGATGTCATTGCACTCGGCAGCTCTTTATGGTAAACTATTGGGAGAACCGTTCGATACATTGATAACCCAGATTATACCCGATGGGAATGCGGTAAACAACGAAATAACCCATTACAGCTATAAAACTAACAGCAACGGCATCGTTACATCTTGCAATGAAACTATAAATAGTGGTGGTTCAGACTACTACCGTACCGTAAAATATGTAATTGAATAGCTATTTTTTGAAGAACTTACAGAAAAACAGTATTTGATAATCAATAGAATTATTCCAATACTTACCGTTATGGGCTCCGGGACGGGTGATGAAGTCATGGTCGATATTGCGCGCCAGCAAGCGTTTATGAAACTCTTTATTCACTTCAAGGAAGAAATCACTTTCACCGCAATCTATTATCAATGCTAAATCTCCATTTTCAATCTTATCTATTTGATTGATGACGGTATGGGCATCCCAAGATGTCTTGTTAGCAGCAAATTCACCTAACTGCTCATTCATCTTCCAGTTCATAGGGAAAGGACGGATATCTACTCCCCCACTCGTGCTACCGGCAGCACCAAACACATCCTTATGACGAAATGCGTTCCACAGAGCTCCATGCCCTCCCATGCTAAGACCGGCGATGGCACGCCCTTTCTTATCAGGTATGGTGGCGTAATGTGTATCGGTGTAGTTTACCAATTCCGAGGATACAAAAGTTTCATAGCGATACTCAGGATTCTTCGGGCTATCCCAATACCAACTGTTTTTTCCATCGGGACATGCGAAGATAATACCTTTTTCATCAGCAATCTCTTTGAGTTCAGGCTTCAATAACAACCAACTTTCAGCCTTCCCGCCATAACCATGCAAAAGATAAATCACCGGGCACTGCCGTGCATCCTGTCCGATAGCTTTATCGGGAATGACATATACCACTTTGATACCTTTCTTCATGGACGGACTTTGTACGTTTATCGTATCTACACGTGCGGCCTGCACTGTCAGAGCAGGCAATATCAGCAAAAAGCTGAATAAAATTAACTTGCTTTTCATTGTTTAATCTTCTTAAGAGATGACAATATTAACAATAAATATCTGAAAAACGTTATCTTTGCGCATAAACTATTCGTAATTTCAATATGGAATTCATTATTATTCTATTTCTACTTATCTTGAACGGCATTTTTGCCATGTATGAAATAGCCTTAGTCTCATCCAGCAAAGCACGCTTGGAAACTTCAGCAAGCAAAGGAAACAAAAGAGCCAAAGGAGTTTTAAAACAATTGGAAGAACCGGAGAAATTCCTTTCGACCATTCAAATCGGTATCACTCTGATTGGTATTATATCCGGTGCATACGGTGGTGCCACCATTGCTCATGATGTAAAACCACTGTTCGACCTGATTCCGGGAGCTGCCGCATACGCTGACACGCTTGCCATGGTTACAGTAGTGGCCGCCATCACTTATCTCTCACTCATCATCGGTGAGTTAGTGCCTAAATCCCTAGCCCTGAACAACCCCGAGAAATGGGCTACAATGCTCAGTCCTTTTATGATTGTGCTGACTAAGATTTCTTATCCGTTCGTATGTCTGCTTAGTGCATCTACTAAATTAATGAATAAGCTCATCGGGCTGAACAACGATGAGGAACGGCAGATGACGCAAGATGAACTGAAAATGATTTTGCATCAAAGTTCGGAACAAGGAGTTATTGATAAGGAGGAAACCGAGATGCTGCGTGATGTATTCCGTTTCTCGGACAAGAGAGCCAATGACTTGATGACCCACCGCCGAGATATTGTCGTACTCCATCCTACGGATACGCAAGAAGAGGTACTACGCATTATCCGTGAAGAACATTTCAGTAAATATCTATTAGTAGAAAGGGGTAAAGATGAGGTTATCGGAGTTGTTTCCGTAAAGGATATCATACTTATGATAGGTAACGACCAACCGTTTAATTTGCGGGATATTGCACGCCCTCCCCTGTTTATTCCCGAAAGTTTATATGCAAAGAAAGTTTTAGAGCTCTTTAAGAAGAACAAAAACAAGTTCGGAGTTGTTGTTAACGAGTATGGAAATACAGAAGGTATCATCACTTTGCACGATTTGACAGAAAGCATCTTCGGTGACATCTTGGAAGAAAACGAAACGGAAGAAGAAGAAATTGTGATCAGACAAGATGGTTCAATGCTGGTGGAAGCTTCAATGAATATAGATGATTTTATGGAAGCAATGGGCATTTTGAGCTATGATGACCTGAAAGAGGAGGATTTTACCACCCTAAGCGGTCTTGCCATGTTCCTTATAGGACGGGTACCAAAAGCCGGTGACCTGTTCAGTTATAAAAACCTGGATTTTGAAATAGTGGATATGGATCGCGGAAGAGTGGATAAACTACTCGTTATAAAACGGGATAATGAAGAATAATCACGCTGTGAGCGTCTTTATATATTAACTTAAACTATTAAAGCAATGAAAAAAGTAATGATGTTTGTAGCTATTGCAGCTGCATTGGTATCCTGCCAATCAAAAGGAAATCAAAACAATGGCGCAATGGATGAAGGTGTAATGGCTGTTGCCGGTAACGATTCTTCCGCTGTAGCTGTATACGAAGGAATTCTACCTGCTGCCGACGGCCCGGGCATTCAGTATGTATTGAGTGTAGATAGTGTTGGCCCTGATGGCGAATGCGGTTATACATTGGTTACTACTTATCTGGATGCAGCCGGACAAGGACAAGATAAGACTTTTACTTCTAAAGGCAAAAGTAAGCTTATCCAGAAAGATGTAAATAACAAGAAGAAAACAGCTTATCAGTTGACTCCTGACAATGGCGAAGCTCCTGTGTACTTTGTTGTGGTAAACGATACTACTTTGCGTTTGGTCAATGACAGCCTGCAAGAAGCAGTAAGTGATTTAAATTATGATATTATTCAAGTGAAATAAATAATAGCCCATATTCTTTTTAAAGGGACTGAGTTTTGTCAACTCAGTCCCTTTTTCATATAAAAAACATTCATTTTAATATCAAAATTGTATTTTGAGACAAAAAAGCAAAGTATTGGGACAATATTGAAAGCAATTTATTGAGTACGCCCCTATCTTTGCAATAACGAAACTGATAAATGAGAAACACAAATGAAAAAGTTATTCTTCATATTACTTTGCATTACTACTTTAGTACAGGCACAAATCCCGACCAATAAACGGGAAGTGATGCAGCAGTTTCTGGATGGGACTTTGGATAAATCATATATACCTTGTGCTTTCTTTATGCATTTCGGTAAAGATGCTAAAGTCGGAGATAATGCAGTCAACGCTCACTTGAGATACTTTTTGTCGACAGGAATGGATTTCGTTAAAATCCAGTTTGAACAAGGGTATGGACGTATCCGTATTGAAAAAGCAGAAGATTGGGATTTAATAAGACCTCTGCCTGCCGACTTTTTTAAGCCTACATTAGATATAGTAAAAGGAATATACGATATCGCCGGAACTAATGCAATGGTTCTTCCAACAGTGTATTCCCCTTTTCAAATGCTAATTCAAAGCGTGGGGGCAAAAACAGTGGTAGCTTATGCTACTAAAGAACCGGAACGAATTAAACGTGCGCTTGAATATTTCACTGAAGCTTTAATAGGATATGTAAAAGCTTGCAAAGAGATTGGAGTAGATGGTTTCTACACTCCTACTCAGGGAGGTGAACAAAAATTCTATAAAATAGCTGATTTCTTTGAGACATTTGTTAAACCGTATGACTTGAGGGTTATGAAGGAATGCAACACAAACACAAAATTAAATATTCTCCACATTTGCGACTATGAGGGCAGTTATGATGATTTAACACGATTTACATCGTATCCGGGACAAATTGTCAATGCTCCCATAGAAGTAAATGGCAAATTATTCAGTCTACAAGATTGCGAAAAGCTGTTTAAACGTCCTGCAATGGGTGGTTTATATAGGAAAGGGACAATCTTAGAAGGAACTGTAAATGAAGTTATTCAAGAAGTAAACACATTAAAACACGATTTGATAGGTAAACGCTTCATATTAGGAGCGGATTGCACAATTTTGCCCAAAACCCCAATGGATAACGTAAGGGCTGCAATACAAACATCACATCATACTCACAAATAATTCATAGGCTTTTTAAATTCGTAGTTAGTTGATAGGTATTATCTCATAGATTGATTATTTTTGGTTAGATTGTTTGGAAAAGCGGATGTTGTGAGACATCCGCTTTTTATTTGTTATCAACAATCTCATTCTACATTCAAAACAACTTTTTGCTTAGGTAAGCCTTTTGATTCAACAGTCAACACTACTTTACCCGCTTTTTGATATTGGCTACGAAGTATCACTAATGCCATACCGTTATATGCATCCCGCTCCGGTGCTTGGAAAGAAGTCAGGTCAGTAGCATCACCGTTATCGGTAGCTACAATATCAGCAGAGCCTGAAACAGAAAACTTCAAATGATTTTTAGCACGTGGAACCATACGGCCTTTAGAATCTACAATCAAAACACGGACGAAAGATAGGTCTACACCATCTGCTTTCAAAACCTGCTTTTCCGGTATTACTTGCAAAGCCGCTGGCTTACCGGTCGTTTCAACAGTTTCTTCAGCCCATTTTTCACCATTCTTATAAGCTATAGCTTTCAAGGTTCCGGGTTCATAATGTACATCTTCCCAAATCAAACGATCATAAGAATGTGCCTTCTCTTTACGACCCAGTGATTTATTATTCAAAAACAATTCAACCGCATCTCCAGAGGTATATATATGTACGGGAGTAATCTCACCGATACGTTCCTCCCAATTCCAATGAGGTAAAATATGTACGGTAGGAACCTCCGGACGCCAGTAACTTTTATAATTATAATAACGGTCTTTGGGGAAACCACACAAATCCACTATACCAAAATAAGAACTACGAGAAGGAGTTTTGATTTTTCCCAGTTCCTCCAATTCTTTTTTGGCTTTCTCCAATTCTTTAGAATCACTGAAGTTTAAAAGATTGGTCAGGTCTTTATTATAAGGAGTAGGTTCACCTATATAATCAAACCCTGTCCAGACAAATTCCCCACTCATAAATGGAAACTCTTCATTCATCTTAAATTGAGCTTCGGGAGAACAGCCCCAACCAATAGTGGTCATATCATAGGAAGACAATTGAAAGCCAACACGACTGTCATTGGGATCCGCTGTCACCGGAAAGAAATACTCTCCCCGAGAACTTGTGGCAGAAGAAGTTTCACTGGCATGGTATCTACGTGTAGGATTTTGCTTTTTGAATTTAGCATAAGCTTGATGACGATAATTTTGTCCCAATATATCTACGTGATTGACTATATCCCGGAAAAGTGCGTTTGGATTATTACATCCTAAAGAAGTGGGACGTGTAGGGTCTTCATCATGGCAGAAAGCAGTCAACCGGTGTGCTATCTCCACCCCCAAATCTGTCATTTGTTCCATCACTTCATTACCGATACTCCACATAATCACTGAAGGATGGTTGCGATAATGACGTACAACAGAACGCATATCAGCTTCATTCCAATCATCAAAAAGTCTACTATAATCATTTTTTCTCTTACCCTTATGCCATGTATCAGCCAACTCCAACTGCATCATTAAGCCAAGACGATCACAAAGAGTCACCAATTCCGGTGCCGGAGGATTATGAGAGGTACGTACCGCATTAGCGCCCATTTCTTTCATGATACGTAACTGCCTTTCTGCCGCCACCTCATTGAATGCAGCACCTAATGCCCCGAGATCATGGTGCAGGCACACACCTTTAATTGCTACTTTACGTCCATTCAACATAAATCCTTTGTCATGTGTGAACTCGGCAGTACGAATACCAAAAGAAGTCTGATAAGTTTCTACTTCTTTTCCATCTACAAATACACGATTTACCGCAACATAACAATGCGGAGAATCTATATCCCAAAGTATCGGTTTAGTGACACTGAAATTAAAACGTGCGGTTCCCCAACTTCCTTTTTTAATGTCAATCACCTTATCCATTACCCGAGCCACTTCATCTCCCGTCGGATTTCCATGTTCATCCTGATGATATATTGCGGTTTGGAGTGTTGCCTGAACATCTGACTCCTGATGATTTTCAATACGTACTCCCATTTCCATAATAGCCTCATCAGTATTGACAGAATTACCGCGTATATCTGTTCCCCACTGGGATATATGTACCGACGACGTTTTCACTAACCATACATTCCGATAAATTCCCCCTCCGGGATACCAGCGTGAAGCATCATCCGGATTCTCCAGGCGGATGGCCAATACGTTTTGCTGTCCGGCCTTTATATAAGGAGTCAGATTTAGACGAAAGGAGGCATATCCGTATGGCCATCCACCTACATACTGTCCATTACACCAAACAGAAGCATAGGACATGGCGCCATCTATATCCAAATAGATTAGTTTGCCGGCATCTTCTTTTGGCAAATCAATTTTTTTACGATACCATCGTATCCCCCAATAGGGTAACTTCCCGGTGGCACCCACATAATCAATATTAAACGGTCCTTCTATAGCCCAATCATGCGGCAAATTCAATTGTCTCCAGTGGCTGTCATCAAAATCTGTTTTAACGTAAGATACATCAGTACCGGGATTCCCCTTAGGACGTTTATGTCGATTCCCAAAAACAAAAAAATCATTAGCACACGGTAGTAAATAGGGCTTCAATCGGGAATAATGTAAAGTGGAGTCAACTCCCACCGGATCATTCTCTTGATAGTGCCAATCCCTATTGATATTGACGCGTTCTCGGGATGGACGTTCATCGGCATAGGTTATTTGCCATCCTAATACCAATAAACTCCAAAGGAAAATTAATTTCTTCTTCATACCATTAAAATTGTTATCAATAATTGTATTTCTATCTCTTAACAAAAATAAAAAATTGAAATAACGTATATTATCAACTTTGTTTCATTTACTATTGATTACGTATCAAAAAACATCCAATTCCACTTACATTTATCAACTTTGTATGCAATTTGTATGTTGCTGCAATTTATCCATAAAACATAGTAATAATTTAATTAATTAAATCATGTACAAATACTCAAAAGACGGTGTGTCTGTACTCACTGTACTAGACAAAAGAAAAGCGAAAAAGAATGGATTGTATCCTGTAAAAGTACAAGTCATCTACAATCGTAAACAAAAGTATTACTCAACAGGTCAAGAGCTTTCCATTGAAGAATGGAAACTACTCCCCAACAGTAAAATTCGTAAATTATCAACGGTACGTTCTAACCTGGAAAACAGTTTCTCAATTATCAAACAGCAAGTTGAAGCCCTTGTTTTTCGCGGGGAATTTAGTTTCGATATCTTAAATGCTCGTTTAGGAAGATACTCCGGCATATCCATTAATTCAGTTTTCCTCAAAAAGATGGAAGAGTTAAAAGCAAATGGGCAAGCAAATACCTACCTTTCCTACAAAGGTACTTTAAACAAGATTGAGCAGTTTGCAGGAAAACAAATTTCTTTTCATGAAATAACCATAAACTGGCTAAACAGATGCGAACACTTTTGGTTTTCAACAGGTAGTAGCTATTCAAGCATGAGCTTCTATTTCAGAAATCTAAAATGTATCATCAATATGGCCCGCAAAGATGGAATTATCAAAGAGAGCCAGTATCCTTTTGGAAAAGGAAAATACGAAGTCCCTAACGGAAGCGGACGGAAACTCGCCCTAACCCTTGAACAAATCAAACAATTAGTAACCTATAGTGATGGTACAGAAGTAACTGAGAAATACAGGGATTTATGGTTTTTCTCCTATCTCTGCAACGGTATCAATTTCCGTGATATGCTCTTTTTGCAATATTCCAATATTATAAATGGAGAGATATGCTTTATACGTGCTAAAACAGCCAGAAATACCAAACACAGCAAAATCATACACGCTGTTATCACTCCGGAAATGCAGCTTATAATCAATAAATGGGGTAACCCTAATATATCTCCGGAAACATACATATTTCCATTCGCTAAAGGGACAGAAGATCCTTTTGAAAAAGTAAAACTAATAAGAGAAGTAGTTACCGAATGTAATCAGGTTCTCAGAAAAATAGCTCATGAAATCGGTATCCCTCGTATAACCACCTACTCTGCTCGCCACTCATTTGCCACAGTCTTAAAACGAAGCGGAGTCAACATTGCCTATATATCCGAAAGTCTCGGGCACTCTAATCTCACCATCACCGAAAACTACCTCGCCAGTTTTGAAGCTGATGAGAGAAAAAAGAATTCAGCGTTATTAACAAAATTCACCCCATAATAATAAACGTATATGCAAATAGCATGTTCAAACCCCTAAAACAGTCACGCAACACAAATTATTTGTATAGATTAAATCAACCAACTAAAGGTAGAAAATCATTAACAAAGGACATGACGTATTGATATTATGAGAAACTATGGAACATGATGCTTCAGAGA
>NZ_CAUFUE010000004.1 GCF_959029255.1 uncultured Bacteroides sp.
AACATTAGATACACAACTTACACTGTTTTGAATTCGTCGAACTCACGTTATATTAATTTCATAACTATAAAATAATGAAATACTTTATAGACCTTTTTTCGCCAAGTACAGCTTTAGCTTTTTCAAACTCAGACCAAAGTGTTTCGGGGTTTAGAATTTCAAGAAAAACATATATTCAGAACCAAAATATTGGTATTGGTGATAAATTTATATGCTATTGTACTAAAATACAACGTTTCATTGGAATTCTAGAAATTACAAGTAAATTCTTCGAAGATAATACTCCTATTTTTACTAAAGAGAACGATCCTTTTATATTAAGATTTCGGGTAAAACCCATTGTATGGCTTCCACTAGATAAAAGTATTCCAATCCATCAAGATGAAATTTGGAATACTTTATCTATAACTAAAGGACTGCCTAAAGATAGTAAAAAATGGACCTATATGGTATTTTCAAGCCCTAGACTATGGAATATCAGAGATTGTCAATACTTAGAAAAAGTATTACTACAACAGCAACAAGAATTGAAAGATTATCCGCTAACAGAAACTGACAGAAAAAAGATTAAAGCATCAAAGAGAATTCGAATATCGAATGAAAAGGAAACTATAATAGAAATTCCTGAAGAAGAAGAAGATGATAATACGAACGCAAACAATAAACAAGAAGAAAGAGAATCTATACAAATCCAAGCTTTATTAGCAGAAATAGGAGAAAAACTAAATTATAAAATATGGATCCCAAAATCTGACAGATCCAGAGTATTGAATAAATGGCAACCCAAACATGGCAATAGCATACTAAATGAACTCCCTTTAGTTTTTGACGGGCCAACATTAAAAGTCATCGAAAACATTGATATTCTATGGATCAAAAGACATTCAATCGTCAGAGCATTTGAAGTTGAAGGTACGACTGCAATATATTCTGGAATTTTAAGAATGGCAGATTTACTATCTTTACAGCCGATGCTTGATATTAAAATACACATTGTAGCTCCCATAGAACGTAAAGATGCGGTTTTTGAACAAATAAATAGACCTGTGTTTGCTTTTATGGAGAAAGGTCCCCTATCAGAATTGTGTACATATATTGCATATAATTCCGTGAAAGAATTGAAAAAGGAACCACATTTAGAACATATGAATGATAGTATTATTGATGAATATGCAGAATTTGCAAATGATTAAGACTTTATCCATACCTACCTGTTTATTTCATGATTCAGTTGAAATATCAACCAAGAGTTAAACCAGAAATTTCATAACTACCCTCCTATCCTTTGGCATTAATATTTGTCACTTAAAATTCCATGAGATTATACCCTATGTAATATAATAGCACCGAAAAGAAACAAATTATACCCCTTATGGTATAATATTAAATATTTATATTAACTTTGTACCCGAAAAGGTATAAAGTTGGATGCTTATGAATAATCTCTCTACCACGGTCAAGATGTTGCGAAAGCAGTATAATTTGACGCAAGAAGAACTTTCGTTGAAGTCGGGTGTAGGGTTGCGCTTTGTTCGTGACCTTGAACAAGGAAAGGAAACGCTGCGCCTCGATAAGGTGAACCAGCTTCTTGATTTTTTCAATTATGAAATGGTTGCCACTTCTAAAACAAATAATCAATGAGACAAGCCCATATATTTTACAAAGACCAATTGGCTGGAATTCTGACAGAAAATGATGCAGGATATGAGTTCCGCTATTTGCCGGAGTATCTGTCTTTGGAAACGGCAAAGGCTGTTAGCTTGACATTGCCTTTGAGAGAAGAAGCATATACAAGCCCTACATTATTCCCTTTTTTCGATGGTTTGATTCCTGAAGGATGGTTGTTGGATGTTGTATTGCGAAATACAGACATCAGCATACTCGACCGGATGTCGTTGTTGCTGACCTGTTGTAAGGATTGTATCGGAGCGGTGAGTGTTGTTCCTATTGATGGAAAGGAGGAAAGTCATGTGTAATTGTTTATATTGTTATCGTCCTCTCCTAAAAGGGGAAAAGGATATGCACCCGGCTTGTATCAAGAAGTTTTTTGGAACAACAACATTGCCTGTTCTTGATTATACGACAGAGCAACTTGACCAGCTTGCCCTGCAAATCATTCAAGATCAAACCTCCTTGACAGGTGTTCAGCCGAAGTTGTCCTTGTATTTGAATGAGCACGAGGGTAGCAAGCGATTGACCATTGTCGGGCTTTGGGGTGATTATATTTGTAAGCCGCAGACTTCACAATATGAACTGATGCCAGAGGTGGAGGATTTAACCATGCACCTTGCAGAGGTGGCACGTATTGACGTGGTTCCCCATACATTGATGAGGATGGCGGATGATACGCTGTGCTATCTTACCCGTCGAATAGACAGAGCTCCTACCGGAGAGAAAATTGCGATGGAAGATATGTGCCAATTGACGGAAAGGCAAACGGAACATAAATATAAGAGCAGTTATGAGCGTATCGGCAAGACGGTTTTGAAATACTCGTCTTTGCCCAAAATGGATGTAACCAATTTCTTCGAGTTAGTACTTTTCTCTTGGTTGACAGGAAACAATGATATGCACTTGAAAAACTTCTCTTTGTATGAAGCAGCGGATAAGATACGTTTGACTCCCGCCTACGACTTGCTGAATGCGGCTATCATTAATCCCAAAGATGATGAAGAACTGGCATTGACCTTGAATGGGCGGAAGAAAAAACTGCAAAGGGAAGATTTTATTAAATCAGCAGCCACTTTGGGTATAGAGAATGTGATTGTAGAACGACTGATAAATAAGTACATCAAACTATTGCCTAAGCTTGAGACTGTCATTCAAAACTCATTCCTAAGTGGCGACCTAAAAGAAAAGTACGCTGAATTGTTAAAAGAACGGCTTGGCAGACTTTCGCAGTAAGCCATAAGTATGCTCCTTTATGTTGATAAACA
Source organism: uncultured Bacteroides sp. (assembly GCF_959029255.1). Classification (GTDB taxonomy): domain Bacteria; phylum Bacteroidota; class Bacteroidia; order Bacteroidales; family Bacteroidaceae; genus Bacteroides. Next base: position 2,937 of record NZ_CAUFUE010000004.1, read on the forward strand.
AAATATGTCAGATAAGTTCTAATTTTGGATGGATATTGAAAATAAAGGACAGTAGAATGCGTATCTTTTAGAGGATTCCCTTTTTTAGTATTTTGTGAGAAATAATTCAAGTCTCCGATAAAGTTACTTTATCGGAGACTTACGACAGTAGGTTGCACCGCTACCCTAACGGATTTTCATTTTGGTCCCCGTCCGATCCACCGCCGCCGGAGGGGTCTTGGTCTTTGGTGTCGGGTGAGAGTTCTATCCATTCCAATTGGTCGGAGTCAACGAGGGCACGGGTGTAAGTACCGTTGCTTGTCTTTGCACGTTCGGGGATGAACTGCACATGCACGGCTTGCACCTGTTTCTCGAAGTTGAATTCTTTGAGGTCTTTCACGCCTTTGGTGTCGAGCACATAGCGAAAGTAGCCGAGGCCTTTGATGTGGACGCTCTTTCCTTGGCTCATGCGGGTGTGCATCACGCCTGCGATGTCGCCCAGTACGGCTTGGACGTCGGAGTTGCTAACAGTGGAGATTTTCGCCAGGTCATGGGCGATGGTTTCCGTTTCTACGGGTTTTCCCTGTACAATGGCTTGGGGAAAATACACTCCGTTTTTCTTGTTGAAATTCTTTTTCCAGAAGGGCATAGCTTTTCAATTTTTAAAAGGTTTTGTAAATAAAATAAACTTTTCCTGATGCGATATCAAGATATTGGTTATCAGACTATTATATTAATGTGCTAACTTGACCTCGTCAAGGTAAAACATTGAGGTGCTCAAGGTAAAACATTGACGAGGTCAAGGTAGTACATTGAGGAGGTCAAAGTAGCGCATTATGTAATCAGTAAATATATTTCATATTTTATTTCTGTGCTGATTTTGTTTGTAACCAGGCTCTGTTTTCTGTCAAGTAGGGATGCGTATTGTTTTTGCGGATTTGAAAATCCTGATATTCAATCTTCCAGATAATATATCCGGAAGAACAAAGGCGAGCTAAAAAGTAAAAACGGCACGTGTAAGATTGCTACCTTTACCAAGATAAAAATACGAACCATTACCTACCCTTGCTCCCCAACACTGACTGGCACTAACATCGGAACACGAAGAATAAGTTCCCGAAAGAGACGCAGCACCAGATATTTTAGCCAATTGAGTATTCATACCATTGCTATTGGCATTGATAGCACACTCTCTCATTTGCGCTGTTGCAGGATAATACCACCCACTTGTAATACCTGTAGGAGTAGCAGGTTTATAATTTACGCAGTACATACAAGCTGGAAAACTTTTTGACTCGGTAGCTGCCGCTGTCAGAAGTATCTGAGTACCTTTATATCCAAAGTGACTCCCACCATCACCAGTTACGAAAATACGGGAAGCATCTCCCCATACTTGCCACGATTGTTGTAATGCAAGTACATATCCGTGTATAGTCGTTAATTTACCCCCGTAATCGCTCAAAGAATCCCCGTTCCCAGCTCCTACCTTATAAACAATCCCAATACAATTGGTCTGTTCCTCTTCAGTCAATTCAGCCTTATTTTTCGCTACCAATGCACCGTTCTTCATATAAAAGTCGCCAACGGCAAGCGTGTGGGTCACATTGTTGACTGTATTCCCATTATCTACCTTAAAGCTTTTATAGTTGCCGGGCGCAATAGTGGGGGTGATTCCCCATTCGTTTGTAGTAGAAGAAGCGTTGGTGTAACTACCGGAAAGAAAAAGATTTGTCTGTGAAGGCTTTATCAGATAACGATAGAGACCCGCATCCAGATGATAAGGGGAGAAACCGTTGAATTCCGTATCAAGGGCATCGGCTAACCATGTATAGTTGGCATCGGTGCTCAATGCATATTTCGCTTTCGGTAAATCCATCACCATCAGTGCCATCCGGTGAGTAAACGTAAAGCTAAGGGTATGTGTGCTGCCCGGAGTGCCGCTTACCGTACCTTTGCCGGTCATGAGGTCGGAAGCCGTGTATTTGGCGTAATTGCCTTGGTCGGTAGCAGGAGTCCATTGCGCTACAACGTTGGCAAAAAATCCGTCGGCATCGGTTGCTGAAGGGACAAGTGCACCTGCCAATAAGGGTTGGTAGGGATAGTAGGCGTAGCAGGTAGCGTCCGCTCCCTCATAAAAAATCTCTGTACCTGTGGGAGGTGTCCATTTGCCATCCGCTGCCAATGTGAGACAGACGTTATTGCAGCCCGTTATGATTGCATTGTTCTTTACGGCATATAGCCCTATCTTATCACCGGCGGTAAATGTGGTTTTATAATCTTCTTCTTTAGTGCGTGTCAGAGGGTCTTCTCCTGCGGAAGCAATATAACCGCCATCGGTAACGATTACGGTGAGACGCTCACTTTGTTTTTCACTGTCGGTGACGGAGGTAATCGTTTCATCGGAACATCCCCACAGAAGGGTGAGGAGTAAGCCGATGAACAGGGATTGGAACAGGAAGTGTTGTTTCATCTTTTATATGGATTGATTATTATTAAAAAGCCAGAATAGCTCGGACATAGAAACTACCAGTTTTAGTGTCACCGCCATAAGTATTATAAGTCATACCAACATGACGGGCGCTACTACCGTCCATCTCCGAACTTGTCCAATAATAGTAACTGGTAAAACCATCTCCTTTTGCTTTCGAGAAATTTGTATTTAATATGTTCTTGTTATCACCGAGAGCTTTCTGCTGACCAGCAGAAGGGTGAAACCATCCACTACTTTTTGCAGGAGCTGACGGAGTGTAATTCTTGCAGCCGTTTGCTGCCGGAAAATTTCCCATCGTCCATCCATCGACACTATTAGTGGTTACATAATTTTCTATCTGTTGCTGATTATAAAAGCCCTGCCAATCACCGGTAACTGCCGAAGTACCTACAAGGTATGACCCGCTTTTATTACACCAAGCCACACGACCAACATTTCTCAACGCTACGGCATAGCCGTGAAACGTCGATGTACCGATACCTGTAGTACTATAGTCGCCTGTATCCGAGGGGTGCTTTCCGGCGTAGAATACAATGGCGACCACGCTGCGTGCATTACCGTCTTTATCCGTCAATCTGGGCAAAATATTCAGTATGGCAGTGGTGCCGTCAGCGTATTTCCGATAACCGCCGTCGGACGTTGTGCCGTCGCTGTAATAGTAATCGCCCGGTTTCAAATCGGTGGCTTTATATCCGGGAGCGAGTTCTTTACTTGTCAGCGCTTCTTCTCCACTACTGTCGGCACTCCATTCATTGCTTTTAACGGCTGTCACCGAAATTCCATCTTTCTTCACTTTGAGCATGTAGCTCACGCTTCCTCCCTGCGTCCATGTGAGAGGGAGCGCCACATCGGTTTTATTAATCGATATTGTTTCACCGTCCTGCAAGTAGGTAATAGAAAACGTGGCACCGGCTTTATTGGGTAACAGGAAAAAAGTTGCGACTTTCTGGGCTTTGGTGGTATCAGCAGCCACTTCCGTGCCGCCACCGGCAAGGGTGGCTGTAAAAGTTTGTGTATCCGTATAACTTCCCCAGTCGAAACCACCGTCTTTAAACGTAAGTGTTGCTGTTGACGAAGCCTTGTTTACTGTCAGAGAAGTTACCTTGAGCTTCATCTCACTCTTAACATTGAAAGTTATTTTGGTGAGCGCATGTTTAAGGACAGGGGCTATTTCATCGCCATTCTGATTTAATAGAGGGGCGGAAACAAGCAAATCCTCCTGTGAAGCTTCCGCTGTAGGAACAGTGTAGGTGAAAGAGGGATATCCTTTCTGTGTGTTTGCGCATGGTGTAAGCCCGCTTGCGTTATGCGGCGCGTAGGCGAAGAAGCTGACTTTATCGTTTGCGTTCGTCGGCCAGTATTTTACGGGGGTATAGCTCCATGCGGTTCCGTTGCGCGTCACCAACTGGTTGTACATGAAGTTGGGGGTGGAAGTCGAAGCATTGAAGCCGCTCCCTTCGGTGAAGTAGGCGAAAACGCCCATGGTGGCGGGCAGGTCATCCGATGCGTAACGCGTGTTTGCGTCGTTCACCGCAGGAGAAAAGCCTATCGGGGAGGAGGACGGTTCCGGCATGGGTTCGTCAATCGAGGTACACGATGCAAGCGCAGCGGCAAGGATGCAGCCCGAGGCAAGGATAAAAAAATTCATTCCCTTCATATTTAAAATCTTTATACTTAATCAGTGTATAAAGGTTTTGATATGAAGGGAATGAAAAATCTATTCTTGGTCTAAATCAGCTTCCTCAACCAACCGTTCTATAAAGCTATCGGATATTGAACTTTGCTCGGATTTATCATATATATAGAGAAGGGTTATTTCTCCATCCTCCATACTAATTATTGCAGATGTAGAAGTAATAATACGGGCACCATGGCTTTTACCTTTCCCTTTACTTGAAATTGACATCCGAACTTTATGTATATGATTCCCTAAATCTACCCCGCTATATGGATTGCTTTGAAGTTCTTCTATAAAAGCGATTAAATCTTCTTTCAACGAACGGTATCGTTTTGACAAGCGCTTAAATTCTTTATCAAAGCTCTTGATAGTCTTGATATTATAACTCATCCAGAAGCTCCTCCACCGATCTTGACTTAGCTTTTCCCTGTTTTACCTTCTTATATTCGCAAAGGCTTTCACGAACACCTTTAATGATATATTCGTCACTGTCTTCTTCAACTATATTCAAGATACCGTACAGTTGCTGTTTCACTTTCTTCAATAGAACCTCATTGTCTATATCCACAATAGCACGGATAAGACGAATTTTATCAGCTTCAACCTTCATTGCATTATCCATACATTCTCCTTTCTTCACTTTAACAAGAACAAAGATAACGTTTCTTTTTCATTCCCAACATATCAAAGACCTCTCTTTTTCAGTTTTTTAATCAGCGTGCCCGGAGAAAGACATCCAACCTTCTCCGGACTTGAAAATACTTATTTATAAGGAAGCGACGGGGGGAAGCCGCTTCCTGCCGGGAAGACAACTCAGGCGGTGATGTCTCCTGGTGTGTCGCTTCCCCAATTTTCTACTGCGGGCGTAAGTATCTTGATTTCATTGATGCCGAACTCTACGGTATATTTATATGCCGTACCCTGCTTCAAAGCTTCCTTAGGAAGCTTGGCATCGGTGGTGTGATGGGTAATGGTGTATCCCTTGCTGACCGCAGTATCCACGGTCACGATGTCATACTCGAACTGGATGGTTACATCACCAGCAGTTCCTGTTCCAACTCCGGTTTTTGCCGTTTCCGGGATAAGGAACAGATATTCGCTGGCGGTAAACAATGTCACTGCGGTGGTTGAGGTTAGTGGCACGGCATCGTATTTACCGCTTGTCCAGTCTGCCGTATTGGTTACGATTGATTTCTGGTCGGAAAGTGCCAACACCTTGGTGATGTCGTAGTCGGCGGTTGCTTGCGTCTTGCTACTCCATGTGGCATCCGCACAATTGAACTCACCCTTCCCGTAGAAGTTGGGACTTGAGGTACCATGCAGGATTTTGGCGGACTTCACCATGACGTAGGTAGCACCCTTGGTACCGGTGGTGGTTGAAAGTTCCACGCTCGGCTTGGCTTCAAAAGTCAACCTTGACAGCACGTGTTGGAACGTGAAGGCGACACCGCTTTCACTGTTGGCATGGGTACAGTCTTGCGTTTTACCCGTCTCGTTCTTTGCCACGACAAAGTCTATCATCTTGGTGGCGTCGCCCGTACTTTCAATGGCGAAGGTCAGTTTGGGAGCACCAGCAACGGTGTTTGCCGGTACGGTAACCCCGCTTCCGCTGATAGTGCTGTAAGGGCCGTAGGCAAAGAAGGTCACTTTCTCCTCGTCCTTCGGCCAGTACTTCACGGGGGTATAAGTCCAAAGAGACCCGTTGGCGCTTTCCACTTTCTGGTTGTACATAAAGTTGGGAGTCGCCGCAGAACCGGCTGTTGACCATGCATCCGCCCCGGTGTGGTAGGCGAACACGCCAAAACCGGGTTGCAGCTGCTCCACCTTGATTTCAGTCCCCTTGGTCTGAACGCCGCTGTAAACACTGAAGCCCACCGCAGGGTTTGCGTCAGGGCTGATTTCGGTAATCTCATTCTGAGAGCAGCCTGCAAAAAGCAGTGAAGCTGCAACCGTCAATAAATTCTTCGTTTTCATGTCCATAAAATTAATGTATCAATTAGTTGTTGTTATTACGTATATATCTGTTATATCTGTCATATTGCCGTGCCACATCATATCATGCCGCATCCTCACACTTTGATTTCGCCGTCCTGCTCCTCGCCCCAGTCCTCCACATCCGGGTTGAAGCCTGAACCGCCGCCGTCATCCGGCTCCACGTCGGGCACCTGGTCCGTCTCCAGCTCAAGGGTGAGGACGAGCGTGCCGTCCTCGTCGGTGTCCTCCACGATATCCAGACCGCTGAACTCCTCCCCGTAGGTGCTCTCACCGTCCACCAGCTCCGCCTGGATGCTCACGGAGTGCGGGCGGTCGGTGTTGAAGGCGAAGGAATTGAAGGTGGCTTCCATCGTGCCGTTGAAAGGGGAACCGGGATAATATTGGGGTTTTTCCAGCTCGAAGCGCTGGGTCACCGTCTGCTGTGAAGCCTGTCCCGTGGCAAGGAATACCGAGGACGCAACCCCGTCTATCGTGGCGACGGCGCTGCGCACATTGTGCAGGCCTTTGATGTGCACCGTCACCCGCAACTCCTCGATAAGTTTGCGGGGAGTGAAGCGGAGGGTGCAGCCGTCCGTGGCGGGGACGCCCCGTCTCATCACGTCGCTGTAGTTGCCCAGCATGTCCTCGGTAACCTCAAAGCCTTCCATCCGGTCGGCGGAAAGGGTTTCGGGACTGTCAGTGAGTTCGTCAACGCGGCTTTCGATGCGGCTGGCATAGGCTTCGAGCGTATGGTAGCCGCCGTGGCCACGGAAGCCGATGCAGGCGAAGTCATCGAAGGAGCGGTTGAAGAGGACGACGTTGTAACGGCCCTCGGGCAGACGGACCTTGGCATATTCACGGTTGCCCATCAGCACCACTTTGGGCTCCCCGCCGTCCTCGGGATAGAAGATGGCGGTGGCGCCATAGCCCAAATCCTCGTCGGTGAGGCCCGATTGGCTCCAATCGGCGTGGATTTCGATTTCGGACTCCATGTAGTAGGTCAGTTCGCGGCGGTCGCAACTGGAGATGGCAGATATGAAGAAACAAGTTGACAAGGGGACAAGGCAACAAGTTGACAAGGAGACGAGGCTACAAGTTGACAAGGGGACGAGGAGGGAAGTCAACAAGGAGACAAGACGTTTCCCCCCTTTTAATTTTTCATTTTTCATTTTTAATTTGAGACTCATTTTTCACCTCCTTTCTTCATCTTGCGGTTGAGCATCCACACCAGTGAAACCTTCGCCTTGGTGGGACCAATCCATGTATAACGCCCGTTGTTCTGCCAGAGCAGGGTCCGGTAGTTGTCGCGGGCATGGTAGTGCTCGTAGCCCGTGCGCAGAAGACCGATGCCGAGGCTGAACTCAAGGTTGAGGTTCCGGGCTATGGGCGTGCTGTAGCCGTAACTGATGCCGGCGGCGATGAAGAACTCGCCCTGGTAGCCGTTACGGTCCCATTGCAGGTCGTACTTGCCGCCCCCGGCATAAAGGCCGAGGAAGTGGCCGGTGAGCACCTTGCGGTTGTCGCGGTTCTTCCGGCTGCCAAGCCAGTAACGGCCTTCCAGCCCGCCGGAAAGGATTTGGAGGCAATATTTGTCGCCGTCGAAAAGCCACCAGGGGAACATGAGCTCGCCGTTCAAAGACCAGCGGTTGCCAAAGGGTACTTCCACTTCGACGTTCGGCATGAGGGCGAGGTCGAAAAGCAGGTTGGTCTTCAAGGCGATGAAGGGACGCTTGGGGGCTTTACCCGTGAAGACGGGGGCTATGCTTTGTGAAGGGCCTATCATGCCGGATATACCGGTAACGTCGGTTCCCCTATTTGTCATGCCGGGCATAGTCGAAGCATCAACTCTCTTTTCATATGCCGGAGAAAAGATACCTTGGGTACGCCCGGAATGAGGGAGAGAAGTAAGGGCTTCTTTCCGTATACCTTCAAGTATCGCTGTGAATTGAGGCTTTTTCAGCCACACCGTGCAGACCGACGCGTTTCTAAGTTCCGGCAGGATGTTCCGGCGGATATACCGGTAGGCTGAACCGCCACCTGCGGCTTTCAGCCGGATTTCCTTTACTTCGGCAGGGGCGTCGGAAGACAGGATTTCCATCACTTGTTTACGGCAAGGGATGCCAGGAGAATCTTCAATGAGGGGCAGCAGCGCTTCCCATCCTTCTACACCGGCACCGGTATGGATGGAATGTTGGTCCAGATGGGGGTATTTCCATACCAGATAACCTTTCATGGCTCTTGAACGGCGGCGGGCGAGGTTGTGATTATACGTCCCGTCACCATCGGGTGAAGAATAGGCACGGATGCTGATGGTGTCTATACCGGCAGCCGTGAGACTGTCCGAAAGAAGCTCCTGCAGTGCACGGAGCGTATGGCTGTTGTTGCGGTAACCGCTATCAACGAGTGAACGGTCAAAGCGGAAATGTAGAATGAAATCCTTCCTTTCTGTCCCCAAGTTCTGCGCGCCGACAGTGAGCGGCAGCAGGGCAAACAGGAAAAGCGTGTTTACGATTCGTCTGATATACATATTATATACGTCTGGTTAACCGGTTATAAATCGTTCAACTTTATCTCGTCCAAATAGAGGCGGGTCATGTGATTGATGACTCCAAGTTTTTTGGCGGCATTGGCGTAACGCATATAGAATTCTTCGGTAGTAGGATGGTTGCAGTTGAGGTGTTCGCCCGTAGCTGCAAGAATATCAAGCAAAGAAATATCTACAACCGAACGCGTCAATTCATAAGAGGTGATACAACCACTGTCTTTACCCGGAATTAGTCTGATGATTTTCCCCACTTCCAACTGTTCCAACAACTCAGATACAATATTCGTAGAGAAAAGCCGACCAAGTGAATACGGTTCCTGAGAGGATGAGATTGAATGTAAGATAGTTATAGCTACCTGCGTCTGTATCGTCAACATAGTAATTAAGTTTTGTTTGTTTACTGTTACTCCGTAAGTAACGGGGAGTGAACTCTATTACTCCGTAAGTAACAGTAATACACAAATACAAGAGATATAAGGCGTTATAAGCACGGTAAAGATTTTTATAGTAGAAGACCAGTCAGAAAATGGCGTAAAAGAGAATGCATCCATGTTAAGCATTAAAACTTGGAGTGGAGAGACGTGTGTGTTCTCATAGTCAGAAAGACTACATTATGTTAATTTGTCGTTTTGTTTATTTGCTTAAGCCGTGTTTTAATCCCTATTTATTACAAAAATTAAATCTTATAATTTGTTTTCTTAAAAAAGTTCATAACTTTGCAACCAATTATTATTCCGTTACTTACGGAGTAACAGCTACATTATCCTCTATTCCACATTGTTTTTCTTCCCGAGTAAATGTAATTAATTATCAAGCGATTTGCCTTATCAAGTTCGTCGCCTTCAAAGCTTTTCAAATAGGTACGGGTTACGTCCAATGACGAATGCCCCAACCCTTCGGAAATGACTTCTTCAGGCACCTGGCAATATTTGGCAAGTGTAGCCCAAGTATGACGGGCAGTGTAGGAGCTGACTTTTACTCCTTCCAAGCCACAGACCTTGGAAAGACGGGATAAACCGGAATTTAAAGAGCGTAGCTTGTCGCGATACTCATGGAACGCAGCTTCACCGCACTGCTTTCCGCTAAGCATATTCAGCAAATAGGGAGAGTCGGCATCACGATTTCTATACCGCTCTATGAGACGCATCGCTTCGGGAAGTACCTTCACACAAAGTTCCGTACCCGTCTTGCGGCGATGGCAGACAAGCATATTGCCATTCAAGTTTCCTTTATGCAAATGCACCAAATCAGCGTAGGGCATTCCCTGCAAAAGCAGCATCAAAGCCAACGTGTCCTGTGCCTCGCATACGTCTTCCGAAAGACGGCTACGCAGATTTTTATTCAACAGATTGTTCATTTGTCCTGCCGATACCGCCAGTTTGCGTTCCGATGAAACCCCAGTCTTCATCCCGGCAAACAGACGGTATTCCCCAGCTATCAGTCCGCGATCTACCGCACGATTGTACACCGCACGGATAACACGGACATACGTGGAAATCGTATTATAGCTACGCTGCAAATCTTCCAGGTATTCCTGGAAACGCTTCATCCAACGGCGCGTCAGTGCACCGAAAAAGATTTCACCACCACCCACAAAGTCGGTGACAGCCGCCAAAGCATACTTGTAAATGTGGGCAGTAGAGAACCGCTCTTCCTGCCGCAACTCATCCATGACTTCACGCATGAAGCCAGTAAAACTTTCCTGTTTCATAAAATTGCTTTTTAGTGTTAAACATTCATTATCACTATATTAGTGTGATAAAGAGTGACAAAACACGAAGGAAGAGAAAAAGGTTCGGAAAAGGGGAAGCATCGAAAGAAAATCAGGTATAGCTAAATGAAGATTTGTACCCCAAGCACTCAATAGCGCAATAACAAATTCAATCACACAAAATACTGATAATTGCACTTTGAAAAGTGCAATTCTATTGAATAAATGCACTTTTCAAAGTGCAAATCATTCTATTTGCAGAAAGTAAAGTAATATCTTGAAACCTTCCGTAAAAAGGTTTGTTCTAAAAGAAAAATTCGAGCTTATGGGAACATTCAACCAAGTAGATATTCATTTTTTGATAGCAGCGATATGCGTTATCTCTTCTGCGCTGGTATTCTATACTATCGGGGTATGGTCTGAGCGAATTCAGAAAACACTGAAGGGGTGGCACCTTATATTCTTTATCTTAGGACTGTGTGCAGATGCCATTGGCACAACTTTAATGGAACATATAGCCCACCTCACGCATCTGCATGACAAAGTACACACCATTACAGGCATGCTTGCCATCATACTGATGTTTATCCATGCCGTATGGGCTATATGGACCTATTATAAAGGTTCGGCGAAAGCCAAAGAGCACTTCAACCGGTTCAGTATTCTCGTGTGGCTTATTTGGCTGATACCTTATTGTATCGGAATTTATATGGGGATGAAGCTGCATAGTTGAAGAACAGAGTTTTTCAGTCCGGTATAAAATCCCGGAAGAGCAATTGCGCCTCTTCCGGGAAAAAACCGATTAGGAAGACTTGATGGGCAACTGGATTTCCGTCATCCATTCATCCACCGTCTCTTTATTCCAGATGCCGTCGATATGGCAAAACCGGGGACGGTCAATAACTTCGTACCCATTTGCCTCGGCATACGCAAAAAGCTCGGCGAAGGTTTCGGGCATCTTCTCATAAGCGCCGTAATGGTTGACACAGAGTGCAACAGGTACTTCCGGAAGTTCTTTGAATTTAATCAGTTCCGAATCTTCCTTGCGTTCGGCCACCGCTTCAAAATACTCGATATCAATGTCAACTCCGTATTCCTCATTATATTCCACCGTGAAACAATATTCCGGGGCGGGACATTCACAGCCCAGACGGTACATTTCAGGGCCGATGATGTTCGGACAAAGATTGAATAGCTCCTGATAAGAGTCTATTTTACGGCGATGGGTAGCAAAAATTCTTGAAGGAAGGGATTTCTTAAATACTTTTTCCATAACATTCTCTTGTTTATGGAGTAAGTTTTCCAGCTTGACAAGTTCTGCCTGCCGCCACACCAAGTGTTCAATCTCACTTTTGCAATGCTCTATTTTGACCTTCAGCAGTTCAGCATCCGGAAATTCTTTGCCATCGGCAAACAACTCGGAAATCTCTTCAAGGCTGAGCCCTAATTGCTTGAGGTAAACAATCCGGTTCATACGCCGGAGCTGGCTGATGTCGTAATAGCGATAACCCGTCCACTCATCTACTTCGACGGGTATCATCAATCCTATCTCCTCATAATGGCGAAGCGTCTTGACGGTCACTTGGCAAAGTTTGGAAAACTCTCCGATTTTAAACTTCATTTTATTCTTCATAAACTCATGCGCATTTTGTTTATGATGCAAAGATAAGTCCTGCCCTTAGGGACGAGTCAAGAGATTGCTTCAAAAAGATTTCAGTTTTGACCTAAATGACAAAAGAATTATTTTTAGACATAAGAACAAAAGAACATATTTACTAAATGATATAATCTGTGTTTTCTTATTTGTTCTTTTGTTCTTATGTCCTAAAAAAAAACTGTTTCCCTCACTTTCATTCAATTATACGCTGATTCTTATATCGAACCCCGCTACTTTACCAGATTTAAATACTCGCCATATCCTTCTTCCTGCATCTTGTCTTTAGGGATAAAACGCAAGGAAGCGCTGTTGATGCAGTAGCGCAATCCACCCTTGTCGGCAGGGCCGTCCGTAAAGACATGCCCCAAATGGGCATCGCCTGTTTTACTGCGAACTTCCGTACGTACCATTCCGTGGGTAGTATCTACTTTCTCCTGAATAAGTTTACGGTCAATCGGTTTAGAGAAGCTGGGCCATCCGCAACCGGAGTCAAACTTATCGGTGGAGACAAACAGTGGCTCGCCCGTAGTAATATCCACATAAATGCCGGGACGATGTTCATCCCAATAAGCATTGCGAAAAGCAGGTTCGGTGGCATTTTTCTGCGTGACGGCATACTGCTCTGCGGTAAGCTTCGAACGTAAAGTCGCATCATCGGGCTTGCTATAAGCTGCCGCCGGTTTCTTCATCTTCGCTTTACGCGCCAAGTCGAACAATGCGGGGTTGATATGGCAATATCCACCCGGATTTTTGTCCAGATAATCTTGATGATAATCTTCTGCCGGATAGAAATTCTTCAAAGGCTCAATCTCGACTTCCAACGGACGGGTATAGTTGGCAGCCAATCGGTTAACGGTTTCACGAATAACGGGCAGATCGGCGGTATCTGTATAATAAATGCCTGTACGATATTGGGTGCCCCGGTCATTTCCCTGCCGGTTCAGGCTGGTAGGGTCAATCGTTTTAAAATAAAGGTCGATAAGGAAAGGCAAGTCCACCTTATCGGGGTCGTACTGCACCTTTACGGTTTCGGCAAAATCGGTAGTGCCGGTACATACTTGTTTGTATGTAGGATTGGCTATATTTCCATTCGCATATCCCACTTGGGTAGCTTCCACCCCTTCTATTTGTTTCAGAAAATGTTCGGTTCCCCAGAAACATCCTCCTGCCAGATAAATCTCTTTCATTGGTTTCATATCCGTTCTCCTTTCTGACTGTTTTTCCGGTTTACCGGCACAGGACAGGCAATTGATTAGCATTGCAAAAATAAATATTATTTGTTTCATACCTCTAACTATATGAATATTATAACAAGAAAGCCAACAGGATGGTTGACTTTCTTGAATGAAAATCAACTTCAATAATGCTTGCTTTTCAAATAAATAACAGACTGGACCGCCTGCATAATGACAAAGACGTACTCTGCCGTCAGATATACAGCCAACGGGGCATGCAGATAATTACTTATCCAATAGAGATAAAGCAGATATACCAAAATAGTAGTTACCTGAAAGACGAAAGCAACATTTGTCTTTCCCGTTCCGGTAACAGCATTAATATACACGCTGCCGGGCATCGCAAACACATAGTTCATCAGCATCACGATAAAAGGAATGACGGCTTGCTGTGTCAACAAGGCATTATCCGTATAGAGTCCTATTATAAAGCGATTGCCCAACAAAGCTAAGACCACCAGTGGAAAACCGATTGCATAACCTAACCGCAAGACCTTATTACAAACAGGAAACAGCAGTTGCCTCTGCCCCGCCCCAATCGCATTGCTGACTAACGAACCGGTAGTGGCAGCAAAAGAACTTACAATTACAAAAAACACGGTAGATACGCTCCGCGTAATATTGGAAATAGCCAGTTCTGTTTTGCCCAAATGCTCTATGGCAACAAAGAACAAGAACCACGGCGCTATACTAATAAAGGAATGAAGCATACTCCAAACGGAAATACGCAATAACTTTATCAACAATTTGCCATCATAGACCGCTTTCAAGCCATAGCGCACTTTATCTGTCTTGAACCATATATGCCAGAGTAATATGAAAAAAGAACCAGCCTCAGCCAATGATGAAGCCATAGCAGCCCCGGCAATACCAAAATCCCATCTGAATATCAGCAGATAGTTTAAAGGAATATTGATGCATACAGCCGCAACAGCAGCCCACAGCAACGCTTTTGTTTGGGTTATCCCCACGAAAAAGGAACGGAAAGCCAGGAAAGGGAAGGAAAAGAGTAACCCCAGACTGCGCCAATCCAAGTATTGAATGACTGCCCGGTAAATTTCAGGAGAGGTTATCAACCGCTCCAGAACAGCGGGAGAAATCCAATGCACCAACACGCACAGGAACACAGCCAGAGCCGACAAAAAGAACAACCCCTGAAAAAAAGCCTTCCCGGTATCCTTATAATTCTGTTCACCATTTCTGCGGGCTATCATTACTTGCAGTCCCACACTGAAACCAAAACCCAGCATATAGACGGCCAGATAATAGATACCGGCAAGAGCGGACGCCCCCAATTCCACTTCGCCTATATGACCTAAAAATATCGCATCGGTGATATTGATTAATTGCTCCATTAAAATGCTCATCATCACCGGAAAGTTGATGAGCCAGATTTGTTTATAGGTATAATTCATTGTTCAACAGAAATATATGCCGCCGCATATCACCTTCCAAAAAGGTAATACGACACGGCATGAATAAATAAAAATAAGAATAAAACTCCGGGGCAGATTACGGTAATCTACCCGGACAGCTGAATAGCTTCAAGGATGAGAAGTGCTATTCGTGGAGCGTAGCTATATGCAGAGTTGATGTTTCACAGGGTTGAACAATATGCTATAAATGCATCATCAGAAGCTGAACTTCTCCAGTTTCATAGAAGCCAAGTCTTGTATTTTGGGAACTAAAGTTACGAAATGAGCAGCCTTTTCGTGTGCAGCCAGTGATTCCGCATCTTTCCATGTTTCGCAAATCATAAGGACATCTTCACGGGTTGCACTCTCGAAAATATCATAGGCGATACAACCATTATCTTTCAAAGAAGCCGCAACCAGTTCTTTGGCAGCCTGCAAAACGGCAGCGCGATTATCCGCACTTACTTGAATAAAAACATTCAGTCTAATCATGTTTGCATTAATTTTAAATATGCCGCAAATTTATATAGAATAAATAAGAAGTCGGTTAAGATTCTGTGTAATTATTCCCCAGACTAAAAGTAAATTGTTATTAATTCACTTCTTATTGCATGAACCAATCTTCTGCAGCCCTGTTCTGTAAGCAGAATTAATTTTGTATTAACCTTTAAAACAGACTTAATTATGAAATGTAAAGATTCTAATTTTTGGATTGGACTTGGTATAGGTTCAGTTGTTGGCGCATTGGTCTATCACTTCTCTCGCACCGAAAAGGCTAAAAGACTGGAGCATGCCGTTCACAATGCTCTTCACAAGGTAAAAGGTGAAGCCAAAGAATTTATTGATGATGCCGAAGAAAAAGCCATGCATGTCAGTGAAAAAGTGGCAGACAAAGTAGCCTACGAAGCCCATGAAGCTGCTGAGAAGGCAGACAATCTGAAAAACAAAGTGCATAACTTGGCTGATAATGCCAAGAAATAAAGAACGCAGGTCAACGGGAAGACAGTAAACTCATTTTGCTGTCCTCCCCTTCATGCAAAAGGCATCAATTCTGAATATTACGGCGTTTGAGAATATCATCCATGTGCTCCAAGGCCCATCCCACCAATGACTCGACATGCGGCATCAAGCTCAGTCCCGTTTCCGTTAAACTATACTCCACACGTGGAGGAACTTCTGCATAAACCTTTCTGACAATTAACCCGTCCGTCTCCAATGAACGGAGTGTGACCGTCAGCATACGTTGAGAAACATCTCCTATCGTTTTCTGGATATCACAAAAACGCATGGTTCCATTTGCTTTTAGTGTAACCAGAGTAAGCATTGTCCATTTATCCCCCAACTTGCTAAGGACATCCCGTATCGGGCAACCGCCTATGTGATGAAAGTTTTCCATTTTTTAACCTTTCCTAATTAATTGAACTTCAACAATGGTTACATCGTTGTAAGTATCTAACATTCAAGTGCGTTATTGTTATTACAAAATCTGATTGATAACTTTGCGTCACAAAAGTAATAAACTTACTGAAAATAACTATTGTTTCACTTAATAATAAAGATTATGGCAAAGAAAGTAGCAGTTTTAGCAGTTAATCCAATCAACGGATTTGGTTTATTCCAGTATCTGGAAGCGTTTTTTGAGAATGGCATTCCTTATAAAGTTTTTGCAGTAGCAGACAACAAGGAAATCAAAACAAACTCCGGAATCACCCTGATAGCCGATGATGTAGTAGCAAACCTGAAAGGGCATGAAGATGAATATGATGCACTTGTGTTCTCTTGCGGTGACGCCGTCCCCGTATTCCAACAGAATGCGGATAAACCGTATAACGTTACAATGTTGGAAATCATCAAGGCATTCGGTGAAAAAGGTAAAATCATGATTGGGCATTGTGCCGCTGCCATGATGTTCGATTTTACAGGCATCACTAAAGGCAAGAAAGTAGCCGTTCATCCGTTGGCGAAACCGGCTATACAGAATGGAGAAGCTACCGATAATTCTTCTGAAATAGACGGAAACTTCTATACGGCACAAGATGAAAACCACATCTGGACAATGATAGAGAAAGTGGTTGTGGCATTGAAATCATGACCGATACAAGGAAGTTCCATGCAACCAAGGTAACAGACCGGACATAGAACTTCCTTTTTACTCACAAAGATGTATCCGTGCTTTTCAAGATTATTCGTACATTTGTTGCATCATACCCGAATTTAATATCAATATGCAATGAATGTCAAGATTGATTAGTAATCATTCAGAAGAAAAATCAATGAAAAACAACAACGAGATGAAAGACAGCAACGATATGAAGAAGGAGCAGCCATTAGTAGATAAAGAGTATCTACTTGAAAAGTCACCCGGAGAAAGCGGTTGGACATATACGATTATTCCTGAAATACTGCCCGATCCCAATGCTCCGTTCAATTGGGTAATGGTACGGGGAAGCATCGACAACTATGAAATCAGGAAATACCATTTAATGCCTTCCGGAAAAGGGAATCTACTCCTCGCTATTAAGGCTGAAATCCGGAAAAAGATAAAAAAACAGGCAGGTGATTATGTACATGTTATTCTATATCCCGACAATGAACCTTTAGAAATTCCCGAAGAATTCTTGTTATGCTTACAAGATGACGACGAAGCATTACAGTTTTTTAATTCACTCAACGAGAATGATAAGCACAATTATGTCAAGTGGATATATTCGGCAAAGACAGAACAGACAAGAGTGGACAGAATAGCGAAATCGCTTACCAGACTTTCCCAAGGTAAAAGATTTGCAGACAAATAAAATCTCCTACTCTCCCAAAGAATTTACCCCGCTACCAAACAGTGCGAAGTCCCCCAAGCAAGGGTCGTCGGGAAATACTTCCGCCAAGGCGGAAGTAATCCGGCGGGCATTTTTCAGAGAGAATGTTTCCGTATCAATAAGCCCCAGGGAACAAGCAACACGACATACATGGGTATCCAGGGGAATTATCAAATCCCGACAGTCGAACTTCTTCCAGAGTCCGAAATCGACAGCGGAATCCTGACGTATCATCCACCGAAGAAACATATTCAGTTTCTTCTGCGGACTCTTGGCGGAGACTTCCAGAAAAGCGCATAATTTCTCCATAGGCGTACCGGGATAATTCAGTAAAGCATCTTCCAGACTGTCGAAACGGGAATAAGCATCCTGCAAACGAGCGAAATAGGTATAAAAATCCGCATGGGAAAGCATCCGGTAGAAGCTACTACGCTCCGTCGGTGGAAAATCACGCTCCCAATCACGGGACATTACATATATATAAGGTGAAGCACCCATCCGGGTATGCAGTTCATCCGCTTTCTTCAAAATCTGCTTGCGATTGCCGAAACTCATGATGGCAGTAAGCAAACCACTGATTTCAATATCTTGTTTTTGCGTATAGCGATGAGGGAACTGAACAGGATCCCCTTGTATGAAATCAGCACAATGGTACTTCCTTGCCCACGCCAAAAGTTGCAATTTGGTTTCTTCGGTCATCTGGAAAAATTCATTTTAATTTAAAATGCAAAGATATCGAATTTATAGCAACATCGGACAAGTCCCCTATTCCTTTTCCTCCTATTTTTGCATCGTGAAAAAGCTGATAGAAAATATGGAAACTAAGAAGACAACGCAAGAAGAGTATCAGAAGTGTGTAAATGCCGTGGTAGATTATATCAATCTGCATCTCGGAGAAGAAATTGACCTGAAATCACTGGCCAGGATTTCCCATTTCTCTCCGTTCTACTTCCACCGCATCATGAAAGCATTCCTGGGAGAACCTGTCGGTACGTTTATTGTCCGGACACGTACCGAAGCTGCCGCACGATTGTTGCGGTACTCCGATTTACCGATAGCCGATATCGCCTATCGCATCGGATATGCCTCACCTTCGTCATTGTCCAAAGTATTCAAACAATTCTATGGCATTTCACCTTTGGAATATCGAAACAATAAAAACTTTGTAATTATGAAACCAGCCATTATCCGTCCGGAACTGGAACTGAAACGGGAAATTAGGGAAGTACCCGCCCGTAATGTAATTTATATCCGCTTGTTCGGAGACTATAAACTGAATGATTACTGCGGCACATGGATGCGCATCTTCCAGTTTTTAAAAGAACAGAATCTGCCAATGGGCGAAGTGATGCCGCTCTGCATCTATCACGACGACCCTAAAGTGACACCTGCCGACAAGCTACGCACCGATGTGTGCATGGTAATGCCCGAAGCAGTTACTCCCAAAGGAGACATCGGGTATAAGTTGCTCCCCGCAGGACGTTATGCCGTCTTCCTGTATAAAGGTTCTTACGAACATCTGCAAGCCGTATACGATACAATCTATGGAAAGTATATCCCCGAAATGGAATGTACGTTAAGAGATGAAGCCAGTGCGGAACGCTATCTGAACAACCCCGCCGATACGGCACCGGAGGAGTTATTGACGGAAATTTATATTCCGGTGGAATAAACAGGCTGTCCTGCCGGGAGAACTAAGTTTTTTCCCCGGAATGTTTAAGCAGATATACAGCAATGAAGTATTCGTTCCACCATGGGGAAACTTTCGTTCCACCGTGGAGATAATTTTGTTCTACCATGGTGGAACGAAACCTTCCTCATGGTGGAACGAATAAGCCATAAGCAATATTTTCTTTAGCAACCGGCATCTTTCCTCCTGATTATTGCAAATTTAAAGTTTACTATTTGTAACTTTGCCGAAAAGACATACAATACATATAACAGTTGAAGACGTGCAGAACAAACCATGAAAAAGAGATAAGACGGTTTGAAGTCACATCATATAAAAAAGAACAAATGAAACAAGAAGTACTATTTTTACTCTTAAACGAGTACGCTGATTGGGAAAGCGCTTACCTTGCCGCCACGCTGAATGCAGGAGTGATGCCGGGTAGCGAAGTGATATATACGACTAAAGTGGTTGCCCCCACATTGGAAGCGGTATGTTCCATCGGTGGTTTCCGTACCCTGCCCGATTACAGTTTTCAAACGATGCCGAAAGACTATGCAGCACTGATATTGATAGGCGGCATGCAATGGGATTCGCCCGAAGCGGAACAAGTAGTTCCATTAGTGGAAGATGCCCTGAAACGTGGCAAAATCGTTGGTGCCATCTGTAATGGAGCCTCTTTCATGGCTAAACATGGTTTCCTTAACAACGTAAAACATACGGGAAACACAGTTCAGCAATTAAAACTCTGGGGTGGAGAAAACTACACCAATGAAGCCGGTTATGAAGAAAAGCAAGCTGCCAGTGACAAGAAGATAGTTACCGCCAACGGAACAGGGCAACTGGAATTCTGCCGCGAACTGCTTTTGCTATTGGAAGCCGACACACCGGAAAGAATCCATGCGACCTATGATTTTTATAAGAATGGATTGGTGAGATAAAAGGAAGGAGAACAATATGGAATATATCGTCAATCACAACCCTGAACGTTGCTTGTTCACCATCGAAGTCGACAATTACATTGCATACGTGGAATACCGGATTCACAACGGTAGTCTGGATATTCTTCATACAATCGTTCCTCCTCCCATTGAAGGCCGGGGCATTGCTTCCGCACTTGTAAAACGGGCTTATGAATATGCCGCCGAACAAGGCTTGGAGGCAAAAGCTACTTGCTCGTATGCAGTGAAGTGGTTGGAAAGACATCCGGAAGTGAAATAATACTCCTTCATTTTGTTATGCCTAACTTGTCGAGGCAGGAGGTAAAGCCAAAACAAAAACTCACTTACTATTTGTTTCTTTTTAGGCACAGATTACGCGGAATTCACGGAAAAAGAATAAAGGAAATCCGTGAAATCCGCGTAATCCGTGCCTAAAAGAAATCTTAAAGTGTATTTTGCCACCCACTTCGACAACCTTAGGCTGACTTATTCCATTTAATCAAGACTCATCCCATACTCCGCTATCGTTGCCATATCCGTCTCATCATAAACTCCTTTAGTCTTGATGTGCTGCACATCCTTTATAAATTCTTCAACATTAGCCAAGAAATTCCGGAAAGTTTTCATTTCCTCAGGGTGACCTTCTACAACAGGCAAACGTTTGGCAATATCCAACTGAATGACCAATTTTGCCAGTTTCATATCAAGATGAGCCGTATCGGGGGTAGGCCTGCGGACACAAAGAGTCAGGATGCTATGCATTGTGGCAGTCATTCGTTTCATAGAAAGCAGTTGCTCTTTCATCGGATTGTGATTCAGCAACACCTTTTGTGCTTCATCGGTAAAAGGAGACAGGATATCGGCAATATTTTCCTTGTATTCCGACATTTCCACACTCAACTGATAATTGGCCGGCAATAACTTATCGGCTGCCGCTTTGTCATTCGATTTCAAATACGAGATATACATATCGAATATTGAATAAAACTGCCTTCTTGCCTGGAACAACTGAAAATAGTTCTGTCTCAGGTTGTTCCGCGTTTCTTCATTGAAATAAGGACCCGGATTTACAACAAACGCAGAGTCTTTCTGAGAGTAAGCGGGAGGAGCTATCGCCGTTAGGGCAGGTGCTTTTCCACCCTGTTCCATGTACCCCAACACAGCATTTACATCTTTCTCTACCACTACATTTTTCAACAAAGCCAGGGAAGTATTATAATAAGTCATCACCTGGTTGGCCTGCTCCACCTCCTCGGGGGTGTAGCTTGCAGCCATTTTTTTCTGAGCGCCACCACCACAAGAGGCCAGCGCGAGGGTCATTGTAAGCGCCCCCACAAACATTAAATTTTTTCGCATAAGGTTTCCTTTCATTTATTTAAGTTTCGCAAGCTCAACTGATAAGTTGACAAGGGGACAAGGAAAGAGTTGACGAGGGAGAAAGTATCGAAAACGATTCTCACACATCCTATTCCCATCGTTCAGCTGACATTCTTTCCTTGTCAACTCTTTCCTCGTCCCCTTGTCAACTGTAAAAGTTTCGCTTGCGAAACTTAAATTATTCATTAATTTTGCACGATGTAATGTGAAAGAAACAAACGATGAAAATAGATAGTTCTGAAACATCATCGAAAAATCAATATAAATGATGCAAAACAACTCGATAAAAGGATATATATACGCTGCTCTCTCATCCTCTACGTTTGGATTGGCTCCATTCTTTACTTTGTCTTTATTAGCCGCAGGTTTTTCTTCGTTCGAAGTATTGGCGTATCGTTGGGGCATTGCCTCCCTCGCATTGGCGGTATTCGGACTGATGTTAAAAGAAACATTCCGCATCAGCCGAAAAGATTGGGGAACCGTCTTCCTGCTCAGCCTGCTGCGGGCAGCCACATCTTTCAGCCTGGTTATAGCCTATCAATACATTGCCAGCGGCGTAGCGTCCACCATCCACTTCATGTATCCCCTCGCTGTGGCGGTTGCCATGATGTGCTTTTTCGGAGAAAAGAAATCGTTTACCGTACTGTTCGCCATATCCATTTCACTGATTGGCGCCGGACTATTATCATCAGGAGAAATCAATTCAGGAGGAAATAACCGGATAATAGGCATGATTGCCGCCGTCTCCTCCGTATTCTTTTATGGGGGATACATTATAGGAATACGCAAAAGCCGTGCCGTCCACATCCCGTCCATGGCGCTAACCTGCTACGTCATGGGATTGGGAGCACTGTTTTTCATCATTGGAGGTATTTTTACGGGAGGTGTACGGCTAGTAACCGACGGATATACCTGGCTGAACATCCTCGGACTGGCATTGCCCGCTTCGGCAATCTCCAACATCACGCTGGTAAAAGCCATCAAGCACATAGGCCCCACACTGACATCCATATTCGGAGCCTTGGAGCCTCTTACCGCTGTAGCCATCGGATACAGCGTATTTCACGAGAAATTTACATGGGAAAGTGCCATCGGTATCGTATTTATTCTAACCGCAGTGACGGTAGTAGTCATGCACGAAAAAAGAGCGCATAATTAGACCGATTTCTCCGGCACCGGGGAACCCCTCGTTCCTCACCGGGGAACAAGGCCTCCGACACCGGGGAACCAAAGGGTCGGTATAAGGGGGGATAAATCCCGCCTTTATTTCACTTTTTTAAAGTCGGTGATAAATCCTTCCATCAACCACTTTGCCAAAGCCTGGCGATTGGAGCTGATTACAAAACGGCGCTGGTCGAAGGTATTCTGGATATTGCCCAACTCCACAAAAACAGCCGTAGGAGAAGAATTCAACAAGACATACAGGTTTCGGGAGCTGACAGTACCTTCAAATCCGCGATTGGGTTGATGTTTGTCGTATTTCGATTCAAAGGTATCTTTCATCGTAACCGCCAGTTTCTTTCCTAAAACGCTCTTGGGCGCATGATAAAAGAACACATCGGTCTGATGGCTCTTACTGCGGCTGTCCACATGCAAGAAGATGGCACGGCAATACTTATACGCCTTCCGGTCTTTCTTATAAAACTCATTGATTTTGGCACACCGCTGTTGCAGCCGCGCCACCTGGTTTAAAGGGATGGCAGCCCCCATGCAAGTTTCGCGCTTGCTGTTGGAGAGATAACGGTCGTCACGAATACCGTCTTTCGCATCCTGAATGATAATACGAACTTCAGCCCCTTCCTGCATCAGGTTTCGGGCAAGGCGCAAAGCTACGTCGTAGGCATATTCATCCTCATGCAGTTCCACTTTACCTATCTTTCCGATAGCCCCGGGATCGGGTCCGCCATGCCCGCTGACTACATAGAAGCAGGCACCCCGAAGACGGTTGGAAATGACCTCCACATTGGCAAGTTCTTTCCCGAACAGAGGTTCTTTAAGATATTTCTTTTTACCGGTTGAGGGAGCGGCAGAAGAAGTTGATTTTGCAGTATTTCTATCATCTGCGGCAGTCTTAGCTTTTTCGTTTTTCAAAGGCGGAAGAACATACTTCACTCCCAACCTCAGTTCCTTTTTTCCCCGAAGACGCTTTTCATTCAGTTGCAGAAATTCCTTATAGTACGTCTTTCCGGAACGGTTATTACGCTGGAGGAAAGCCGAAATGCCTTCACCGGATTTCGGACTGTCCCACTCTTCCTGAGCGAAAAGAGAGAGGGTACTAAAAATGAGAAAAGAAAAGATGAATAATATTCGCATCATAATGTATTCGCAGTATTTTTTCCTTATCGCGGACAAATTTACATTATTTTCCTTACTTTTGCGACGATAAATGCATTAATAGACAATAAACTCTAAAAAATAGATAGCATTATGGCAAAACAATTCAAGCCCGAGACCCTGTGCGTACAAGCCGGATGGACTCCTAAAAAGGGCGAGCCCCGTGTACTCCCCATCTACCAAAGTACAACATTCAAATACGACACCAGCGAACAAATGGCACGCTTGTTCGACCTTGAAGACAGCGGTTATTTCTACACTCGCCTGCAAAACCCGACGAATGATGCCGTTGCCGCCAAGATAGCCGCCCTCGAAGGTGGCGTAGGCGCCATGCTGACGTCCAGCGGACAGGCAGCCAATTTCTATGCTATTTTTAATATTTGCCAGGCAGGCGACCATTTCGTTTGTTCATCTACCATCTACGGTGGAACGTTCAACCTTTTCGGAGTAACCTTGAAAAAGCTGGGTATTGATGTGACTTTCGTCAACCCGGATGCACCGGAAGAAGAAATTTCCGCCGCTTTCCGTCCGAACACCAAAGCGCTGTTCGGTGAAACCATCTCCAACCCGACACTGGAAGTGCTCGATATCGAGAAATTCGCCCGTATCGCCCACAGTCACGGTGTACCTCTGATTGTAGATAATACGTTCCCTACTCCCATCAACTGCCGCCCGTTTGAATGGGGAGCTGACATCGTGGTACACTCCACTACCAAATATATGGACGGGCATGCCACCAGCGTAGGCGGTGCCATTGTAGATAGCGGTAACTTCGATTGGGATGCGCATGCCGATAAATTCCCCGGATTGTGTACGCCGGATGAATCTTACCACGGGTTGACTTATACGAAAGCTTTCGGCAAGATGGCTTATATTACCAAAGCCACCGCCCAGTTGATGCGTGACCTCGGCAGCATCCAGTCGCCACAAAACGCTTTCCTGCTGAATCTCGGTCTGGAAACCCTGCACCTGCGCATGCCTCAACATTGCAAGAATGCCCAGGCCGTTGCCGAATACCTTTCCAAAAACGATAAAGTGGCTTGGGTAAACTATTGCGGGTTACCGGGAAGCAAATACTACGAACTGGCACAAAAGTACATGCCGAACGGTTCTTGCGGCGTTATCTCCTTCGGCTTGAAGGGTGGACGCGAAGTATCCATCAAGTTTATGGATTCATTGAAACTGGCTGCTATCGTAACCCACGTTGCCGATGCCCGTACTTGTGTGCTGCATCCTGCCAGCCATACGCACCGCCAACTTTCGGACGAACAACTGATGGCCGCCGGTATCCGTCCCGACTTGATTCGTTTCTCGGTAGGTATAGAGAATGCGGATGACATTATCGCTGATATCGAACAGGCGCTGAATGCGTAAACAGATAAACTAAATAGCAAAGAAGGTGTGTCAAAACAAAAGTCCGCTTACTATTTGTTTCTTTTTAGGCACGGATTACACGGATTTCACGGATTTTCTTTATTCCTTTTCCGTGAAATCCGTGTAATCCGTGCCTAAAAGAAATCATCAAGTATATTTTGACACACCCTTTTCTCATTATAATGCTCTTTATTACTTAGTTTTAAATGTTATCGGCAGACTTTCTTTACCCTGATAGAATGTCTTCGCCTTGATAACTGTTGCGTCACATTTCACCGGCTCCGTCCATAATGCAGATTGGGCAGTCGGTTCCGTCCCGTCGGTGGTATAACGTATCTCTGCCCCCTCAATGGCTATATTGGCATAAAGATTGCCGTCTTTCATCAACAATCCCGGCTGGGGCAAACGGAAGTTAATACCGTTCTTTGCCCAATAAGGCATCTCGTCCTTACTGATTTTCTCATAATAGAGCGCCAAGGCCTGATTGAAAGCTTGCTGCTCTTGCACACCAGAAAGAGATTCCCATGCCGGATGGGCATTCCAACCGCGTTCGGCCAATCCCATCAATTTCGGGAAAAGAAGATATTCCACGCCTTCGAAGCTGCGAATGGTTTCGGCAAAGAGTTGCCCTTGCACACCTATTATATTCTGCTTGCCAATCTCGGTCAAAGCGGTCTTTCCCTTTTCAGCTTCATCCAAATTAACAGGATTGCCTGCCTTATCCACACGTAGCGAACGATAAATGCTATAAGGAAGCATGGAGAAAGAAACGGATTCATCGACATCCCCCCCCCAGTCAAGTCCGCGCTCGTCGGGATGGCCGTTGTAGGCCATATCCATATAGAAATTGCCTACGTTACAAAGAATAACCGGATAACCGTTATTGGCAGTCTGATAAACCACTTCATCAGAGCCCGGAACGGTGTTCCAGCAATATACTCCTTCAGTCTGTTGCCGCAACTGCCGGTGAGCTTCTTCCGTATGTCCCAAAGCAACTTCCTGCCAACCGCTGATTTTCAAGCCATTCTTCTGCATGATACCTGCCATCTGCGTGATGAAATACTCTGAGAGGTCGTGGGCTTTCGTCATCCCTTTCTCTTTCATCAACTCCTGGCATTTGGGAGAACCCATCCATACGCCATGGGGAACTTCATCACCGCCCAGATGCAAGGTAGTCAACGGAACGCCCGCATCCTTGTACATGGCATTGATTTCCTGAATCACTTTCTCCATAAAACGGTAGGTAGAAGGCAAGGCGACATTGATGACGTTATCCGTATAATACTGTACGGACTCATAACGGGAAGTATCTTCCGGTTCGCTCAACAGGTATTCGGTTGCTTTTTCAGGGTCGGTCGCGATGTATTTGTTATAACGGGCTTTCATGGAAACGATGGCGGCACGGGCATGTCCCGGAGATTCGATTTCCGGTATCACACGTACATGTCTTTCTGCTGCATATTTCAGCAGGTCGATAAATTCTTCACGGGTATAATATCCGTTACCGGGAGTCTTTGCATCGGGATTATATCCGCCGTCGTAGCACGGATAGAGACATTGGCTCTCGTCTGTGGTATGTCCCCGGCGACTTCCTACCGTAGTCAGCTCCTCCAGACCGGGAATTTCCAAACGCCAACCTTCATCATCACAAAAATGGAAGTGCAACGCATTCATCTTATAGGAAGCCAGGACGTCAATCAGTTTCTTCATGTTTTCCGGCGTGGTGTAGTCACGGGCTATGTCTATCATCTGTCCGCGATAGGGCAAGTCGGGATAATCCTGTATTCTTACTCCATCAAGCACATACGGAGCCTGCTTGCCTTTCAGCATGGCCAGCAAGGTTTGGGTGCCGTTGAAGATGCCATGAGGGGTGGTAGCGCTAATCTTTAACCAGCCATCTCCTATACTTATAGTATAATACTCATCGTTTATGGCTTCTTTCTTATCGGCAAGAGATTCCAGGACAATCGTCACACGGGCGCTGTCCGCCACTTCCAAACCATAGTCGGATAATTTCTCTTTCAGTAACTTTGCCTCACCCGAAAATTCTTTTGGAAATTTCATTCCTACCCGGCCATCCAATGTAACACGGCCGTATGCTGATACCGCCTTCTTTACCGACGGCAATATATCCGATTGTTTCAAGGCGGGTGCATCTGCCAAACGGAGATTGGCTTCATATATTTTGGCTGCATCCGGATAACCGGGAAGTGACTCGGGAGAAGGCAACGGAAGCGCATTCATCTCCACCGGAAAAGGTTTGCCCTCTTTGCCGTCGATGGTTGCCACCCAATAAGTGCCTTCAGGAGCGTGGGAATTTCTATCCAGTTTATAGGTACAACGGAAAGTAATCCGCATGGAATCTCCCGGAGCCAGAGGGGGGAAGTTCTCCGTGGGAGACATCTTGAAGAAGTTACCGTTCACTACTTCAACCTTTACCGCCGGAGCAGCTTCCTGCTTCACGCCACGGGGAAGTTGTGAATAATAAATGGTCCAGTCCTTGGGCAGAGGTTCATCAGAGATATTCTTGAGCACAAAAGTGTTCTCATAATATCCGGGTTCAATACCATTCGCGCCCATTTCCCAAGTCAAGGCAACCGGCGCTTTCTGTTCGTTACTCGTCTTGCATCCTGTAAATAGTGTCATTACAAAAAGTAATAATCCAGCTAAAGGAAGTTTCAAAAATCTCATGTTAATACTGTGTTAAGTTAATAAACGGGGGTTAATGCATTGTTATGCGATGCCAAAAATAAGCATTTTTAGCTTATCTACTGATAATTCTAATAGAAATTAGTTGCGACAAGCTACAATTTAGAACAATTATCCCTACATTTGCAGCAAAATCATAACTAATTTAACTTTTCTACCATGGCTAAGATAACCAAAGAAGCCGCTTTGCTCTATCACTCGCAAGGCAAACCCGGAAAAATTGAAGTAGTGCCCACCAAGCCCTACAGTACACAAACCGACCTTTCGCTCGCCTACTCTCCCGGCGTTGCAGAACCGTGTCTTGAAATTGAGAAGAACCCACAGGACGCGTATAAATATACAGCTAAAGGCAATCTTGTAGCCGTAATCTCCAATGGTACAGCCGTACTTGGCCTGGGCGATATAGGTGCCCTCAGCGGCAAGCCGGTAATGGAAGGCAAAGGCTTGCTGTTCAAGATTTATGCCGGTATCGACGTATTCGATATCGAAGTAAACGAGAAAGACCCCGACAAATTTATTGAGGCTGTCAAAGCCATTGCCCCTACTTTCGGTGGTATCAACCTGGAAGATATCAAGGCTCCCGAATGCTTCGAGATAGAACGCCGCCTGAAGGAAGAACTCGACATCCCCGTGATGCACGACGACCAGCATGGTACGGCCATCATTTCAAGTGCCGGACTGCTGAATGCCTTGGATGTGGCAGGCAAGAAGATCGAGAACGTGAAAATCGTGGTGAACGGCGCAGGCGCTTCCGCCACCTCATGTACCAAACTATATGAATCGCTCGGCGCCCGCCGTGAAAACATCCTGATGCTGGACAGTAAAGGGGTCATCACCAGCGACCGTGAGAACCTGACTGAACAGAAGCGTTATTTCGCCACCGACCGTCGTGACGTGCATACGCTTGCCGAAGCCATCAAAGGCGCCGATGTATTCCTCGGGCTTTCCAAGGGCAATGTGTTGACACAAGACATGGTACGCAGCATGGCCGACCATCCCATCGTATTCGCCCTTGCCAATCCTACCCCGGAAATCTCTTACGAGGATGCCATGGCAGCGCGTCCGGATGTATTGATGTCCACCGGCCGTTCCGACTATCCGAACCAGATAAATAATGTAATCGGTTTCCCTTATATCTTCCGTGGCGCACTCGACACACAAGCAAAAGCCATCAACGAAGAAATGAAAATAGCCGCAGTACATGCCATCGCCAACCTTGCCAAACAGCCTGTGCCCGATGTAGTGAACGAGGCTTATCATGTAAACAACTTCTCTTTCGGCCCCGAATATTTCATTCCGAAACCCGTTGACCCGCGTCTCATCACAGAGGTATCTTGTGCCGTGGCACGCGCAGCCATGGAAAGCGGTGTGGCACGCAAAAACATAGAAGACTGGGACGCTTACAGAGTGCAACTGCGTGAACTGATGGGATATGAAAGCAAACTGACCCGCCAGCTCTACGACACCGCCCGCCGCAACCCGCAACGTGTGGTGTTTGCCGAGGGCATCCATCCCAATATGCTGAAAGCCGCCGTCGAAGCCAAGGCGGAAGGTATCTGCCATCCTATTATATTAGGTAATGACGAAGCCATCGAAAAACTGGCGAAAGAACTCGACCTCAGTCTTGAAGGCATTGAAATCGTAAACCTGCGCCATCCCGACGAATCGGAACGCCGCGAACGTTATGCACGTATCCTTTCCGAGAAGCGTGCCCGTGAAGGCGTCACTTACGAAGAAGCTAACGACAAGATGTTCGAGCGCAACTACTTCGGTATGATGATGGTGGAGACCGGTGAAGCCGACGCTTTCATCACCGGATTGTACACCAAATACAGTAACACCATCAAGGTGGCCAAAGAAGTTATCGGCATCCGTCCGGAATACAAGCACTTCGGCACCATGCATATCCTTAACTCCAAAAAGGGTACTTATTTCCTTGCCGACACGCTTATCAACCGCCACCCCGATGCAGCAACTCTGATTGATATTGCCAAATTGTCGGAATACACCGTGCGTTTCTTCAACCATACGCCTGTAATGGCAATGTTGAGCTACTCCAACTTCGGCACGGACAAGGAAGGAAGCCCGATAAGCGTGCACGAAGCGGTAGATTACATGCAGCAGAATTATCCCGACCTAGCCATCGACGGTGAAATGCAGGTAAATTTTGCCATGAACCGCAAACTGCGTGATACGAAGTATCCGTTTACCCGCCTGAAAGGAAAAGATGTGAATACACTTATTTTCCCGAACCTGAGTTCTGCCAACTCCGCCTACAAACTGTTGCAGACTATGGACATGGATTCCGAATTGATAGGCCCAATACAAATGGGATTGAACAAACCTATCCACTTCACCGACTTCGAAAGTTCCGTGCGCGACATTGTAAACATCACCGCAGTGGCAGTAATCGATGCTATTGTCGACAAAAAGAAAGCAGGTAAATGAAAAGGCCATTATCCAAATCTCAAATAGTTTGCATTACGCTTCTTTGGGCGGCACTTTGTTACATCGTTCTGACAACAGCCGAACGAATTGACGGTCCAATCATCTTAACGCTTGTCATTTCGGCGGCATTAGTCTTTATTCCGGTAATAAAGTCACTCAAAAGAGGATAAATAATATCTTTTTATTCCTTTTTGCGGGATAAAACAATAAAAATGCTGTTTTATCCCGCATTTTATTTATAAATTGTTTGCTCGTATCATTTTTATGTTTACTTTTGCAACCGCAATAAGAGAAGATACAAGAAATAAGATACAAGGTGACAAGGCTCCGGCATATCGCTAAAGTTTCTTCAACTTGTTCACTCAAATTTCGTCAACTAAAAATAACCA
Organism: uncultured Bacteroides sp.; assembly: GCF_959029255.1. GTDB lineage: Bacteria > Bacteroidota > Bacteroidia > Bacteroidales > Bacteroidaceae > Bacteroides. The sequence continues at coordinate 33,676 of NZ_CAUFUE010000004.1, forward strand.
ATATAAAGTAAATAGATTATGAATGCAGCTAAGGTATTAGAAGATTTGAAAAGACGGTTCCCCAATGAACCGGAGTATCATCAAGCAGTAGAAGAAGTACTTTCTACTATTGAAGAAGAGTACAACAAACATCCGGAGTTTGACAAAGCCAATCTGATTGAACGTCTTTGCATCCCCGATCGCGTTTACCAATTCCGTGTTACTTGGGTGGACGATAAAGGTAACGTACAAACCAACATGGGCTACCGTGTACAGCATAACAACGCCATTGGCCCGTACAAAGGCGGTATCCGTTTCCACGCTTCGGTAAATCTTTCTATCCTGAAGTTCCTTGCTTTTGAGCAGACTTTCAAAAATTCGCTGACTACTCTGCCTATGGGTGGTGGTAAAGGTGGTTCCGACTTCTCTCCGCGCGGCAAATCAAATGCTGAGGTTATGCGTTTCGTTCAGGCTTTCATGCTGGAGCTGTGGCGTCATATAGGTCCCGAAACGGATGTTCCTGCCGGTGATATCGGTGTAGGTGGTCGTGAAGTAGGTTTCATGTTCGGCATGTACAAGAAGCTGACTCACGAATTCACCGGAACATTCACAGGTAAGGGCCGCGAATTCGGTGGATCACTGATTCGCCCGGAAGCTACCGGTTACGGTAACATCTATTTCTTGCTGGAAATGCTGAAAACCAAAGGTACCGACCTCAAAGGCAAGACTTGCCTGATTTCCGGTTCGGGTAACGTAGCCCAATATACAGCCGAGAAAGTATTGGAAATGGGTGGCAAGGTTTTGACGATGTCCGATTCCGACGGTTATGTATACGATCCCGCAGGTATCGACCGCGAAAAGTTGGACTACATCATGGAGCTGAAGAACCTCTATCGTGGACGTATCCGCGAATATGCCGAGCAATATCCGGGCGTGAAGTATGTAGAAGGTGCACGTCCTTGGGGCGAAAAAGCAGATATCGCTCTGCCGTCCGCTACCCAGAACGAAATCAACGGTGACGATGCCAAGAAACTGGTTGCCAACGGTGTAATGGCAGTATCCGAAGGTGCAAACATGCCTTCTACTCCCGAAGCCATCCGCGTATTCCAGGAAGCCAAGATTCTGTATGCTCCGGGTAAGGCAGCCAATGCCGGTGGTGTATCCGTATCCGGTTTGGAAATGACCCAGAACTCTATCAAACTGGGCTGGAGCTCTGAAGAGGTAGATGAAAAGCTGAAAAGCATCATGAAGAATATCCACGCTGCTTGCGTACAATATGGTACAGAAGCCAATGGTTACGTAAACTATGTGAAGGGTGCCAACGTTGCCGGATTTATGAAGGTAGCGAAAGCCATGATGGCACAAGGTATTGTATAAGCCATAGAAATACAACTATAACAAAGAAAAGGCGGAGGACTGTAAAGTTCTTCGCCTTTTCGATATATGCTAATTGGCTACGCAATGTTTCCGCCGCACTATCATGCCGCAGGTCACGGGCCGCATCATAACTCTATAATCTCCTCCTTACATAGCGTCAGCTTCTCCAAGCCTGTGGCCGTCACAGCCCATGAGTTTTCAATGCCGACGGGACCTATGCCCGGCAATACAATCTTCGGTTCCAAGGCAAATACCATACCCGGTTCGAGTTCCTGCTTCATGCGGGGAGCTAACACCGGCATCTCGTTAATTTCCAATCCTATACCATGACCGATGAACTTTGCTTTCTGTTCTACTCCCATAAAATAGTCTGCAAATCCGGCTTTATCTACAATCTTGATGGCCGTATTATAAAGGTCTTCACAAACAACACCCGGTTTCGCCATTTCCACAACAGCATCCTGTATTTCCAGACAAGTCTGATGAGCGGCATACGCTTTCTCCGGTAACTTGCCAATGGAGAATACGCGACTCATATCACCCATATATCCATAGAAGTTTCCTCCCATATCTACCATTATACTTTGTCCGGCTTGCAACAGAGTACCGTTTACGCCACCAGGCAGTGAAGGGTCGAGCCCTTCGCCTCCCAAGGCAAAATCGTAAGGAGAAGGCATGGCGGCATTATCACCTGCCAGAAGACTCCCCATGAATATTTCCATACTTTGACCGAACACACGGAAAATACCCAAGCAACCTTCCAGGCGCATCAACCGTTCAATTTCAATGGATAATTGACAATCGGTCATCCCAGGCTGGTAGACAGAGGGTATCTGTTCGTAGGCTTTGGTATGGGCAGCACCCGAACGACGCAACATTTCAAGTTCTATGTCAGTCTTCACCATTCTTGCCTGACGGATAAGAGCAGTGCCGCAAGACACCACCTCCGTTTCCGGAAAACAGGCAGCGAGACGACTGTATTCGGTAAATGAAAGTTCATCCCCTTCCAGCATCAGTTTAGTAGGAAGCGGAAGTCCACATTCTTTCAAAAGTTCGGGAAGTTGTTCGGGCTTACGGATAGCATGGATATGTTCACCTTCAATGTTATTGGGACGTTTGATAAATAAACGTGCCGGCGCATTCAACGGCAGATATAAATAACCGCTGACAACGCGTCCATACGTATAGATTAAATTTACATTGCAAGTAATAAGAGCGGCATCAATCTCTTGCTGAGCCATGAGGACACGTATTTTATCGCGTCTCAGTTTCAATTCTGGTTGTAACATCTCTTTTTTATTAATGATTATCGAGACGCAAAGGTACAACCTTTTTAATGAAGAATAAAGACAGAGTACCTAAAAAAAGTACTGCCCATACCTTCACAGGCGCGGGCAGCACAAACCACAAATACAAATACAACTAAACAAAGTTTCTTTTAGATAATTCCCTGACCCATCATTGCGTGGGCAACCTTCATGAAACCGGCTATGTTAGCTCCCTTCACGTAGTTGATGTAACCGTCAGGTTCTGTTCCATATTTCACACACTGGGCATGGATGCCGTGCATGATGGCATGAAGTTTCTCATCCACTTCGGCAGCACTCCAACTGAGGTGCATGGCATTTTGTGACATTTCCAAACCGGAAGTTGCCACACCACCAGCATTCACAGCCTTACCCGGTGCATACACAATCTTGTTTTCAATAAAGAGGTCGATAGCTTCAGGAGTACATCCCATGTTGGAGATTTCACCTACACATTTCACTTTATGATTAATTAATTGACGGGCATCTTCACCGTTCAACTCATTTTGTGTAGCACATGGCAATGCAATATCAGCAGAAATTTCCCAAGGACGTTTACCGGGAACAAATGTGGAACCGGGGAACTTTTCAGCATACGGAGCCACAATATCATTGCCGGAAGAACGAAGTTCCAACATATAATCTATCTTTTCACCACTGATACCATTCGGATCATAGATGTAACCGTCAGGACCGGATATGGTAACCACTTTAGCGCCTAATTCCGTTGCTTTGGTCGCGGCACCCCATGCTACATTTCCAAAACCGGAAATAGCAACGGTCATACCTTTAATATCCAGACCTTTTGTCTGCAACATTTGATTAACGAAATACAATCCACCGAAACCGGTTGCTTCAGGACGAATCAAAGAACCTCCAAATTCCAAACCTTTACCGGTGAAAGTACCTGTAAATTCACGAGTCAACTTCTTATACATACCGAACATATAGCCTACTTCACGGCCACCTACACCGATATCACCGGCAGGTACATCCATATCAGGACCCAGATGGCGCCATAGTTCCAGCATAAAAGCCTGACAGAAACGCATAATTTCAGCATCACTCTTGCCGCGTGGAGAGAAGTCGGAACCACCTTTACCGCCACCCATAGGCAATGTAGTAAGAGCATTCTTAAAGGTTTGTTCAAAGCCCAAGAACTTCAGAATAGAAAGATTCACCGAAGCATGGAAACGTATACCGCCTTTGTACGGGCCAATGGCGTTATTGAACTGCACACGATAACCCAAGTTTGTCTGTACCTCACCCTTATCGTCTACCCACGTAACACGGAAAGTAAAAATACGATCAGGCTCTACCAATCGTTCAATAATCTTTGCTTTTTCGAACTCAGGATGTTGGTTGTATATATCTTCGATGGAAAGAAGTACTTCCTTTACGGCTTGAAGATATTCAGATTCGCCGGGATGCTTTGCCTCCAAAGAGGCCATGATACGTTCGATGTTCATAATATTACGTTTTAAAGGTTATTACCTTGTTGACTTAAGATTATTCGAGCAAAATGTCAACGAATAACACTGCAAATATAGGAATACTTTTCAATAAACCTATATTTTAGGCTAATATTTTGATTAAAGAATAATAAAATGTCAAAGTACAAAGATTACAGAACTAGAATAGAACAAAGATAATGAAATAATTTACAAAGGAGTAAACTGGTTAAAAAAATATCATCATAAGGTTCATATTCCATCAAATCGACCTATTTTGACGTTTTTTAGAACATTTATGGTAATTATCAAACCTCATTCTGGTAAATATTGGCTAACCTTGCATCACCGACAAGAGACCAATACGAAATGAATAAAATGAGGAAGACATTATTAATTCTATATTTGTTGTCAGTAAGCAATACTCTTATACTCGGACAGTTTCGTTTAACTCAAGACAGTTGCTTGGAAAAACAGATACTGGAAAGTGGATTGATACACCAACCTCTACCCCTGAATACTGAAAACTCTTTTGAAACTAATGGATGGAAAAAGGAGATATTACAAAGTGTTCCCCTCGTATCCTCCGGAAATCTCAAACTTCAGTTTCCAACTTATACGGGTAAAAGAGCTGTTGGTCCACCTTCAGATCCGGACTATGCTACCTATGGCGACAGTAGTGTTTCCTACTATCTGAATGGTGCCAATCTGGAAAGATACAACCGGATTGCATTCTCTATCTATCCTGATTGTGACGGCGCACGTGTGGTTAATATGAATTTAACTTTTGTAAACGCTAATACACCTATTAAAAAGGGTTATAATCAGCCCTCCGGTTCCCACTTAGTTAACCTCGTGAACAAGAAATGGAATCAATGTTTCCTCGAAATTGACGAATATCAACGCGACAAAGTGATGGAGATCAGCTTTAGTACAACTGTAAAAGGAAAAGACCGTACTACAGGAGACTCAGTTATTTATTATATTGATAACCTAGAACTGCAAACAGTAAGAAATCCTGCAAAAGTGAGTGGCTGGGTACCGACTGATGGAAAAATCATATATTCTACCACCGGATATTCAATTAATTATCCCAAAACCGCCATTGTCAACACAAACTACTCTCGATATAACAGTAAACATTTTCAATTGGTAAACCCGAAAAATAGGCAAATTGTCTATGAAGGAGAAATTAAGGATACCCAAACAAGTATCGGTAAATTCGGACATATAGATTTTACCCCTTTTAATCATTCTGGAATGTACCAGTTGAAAATAGGTGATATCATAACACCTGCCTTCCACATTGGAGAATACATCTGGGAAAATTCACAGTGGAAGATTCTGAATTTTATTTTTTGTCAACGTTGTGGATATCCAGTGCCAGGTAAACATGCCACTTGTCACATTGACTTGATGTCCAAACACAAGGGACGGAGTATTTCTTACGCAGGAGGGTGGCATGATGCTGGTGATTTATCACAACAAACACTTCAAACGGGAGATGTTACATTCTCCCTACTTGAAGCATACAATAAACTGAAAGATAAAAATCCTGTCCTTGCTGCTCGTTTACGGGAAGAGGCCGAATGGGGATTGGAATTTATCCTAAGAAATCGCTATGGTGATGGTTATCGTGCCAGTAGTATGGGACTTCTTATCTGGCAAGATGGCATATTCAACACTTTGGATGATATTTCTTCGGTACGTGTACAGAATATGGCATTCGACAATTTTTTATATGCCGGATATGAAGCTTATGCTTCGATGACTCTGACCCAAGACCCGATGCTACAAGAATATCTACTAAAAGTGGCCGAAGAAGATTTTATATTTGCCATGAATAAGTTCAAAAAAGACGGCTTTGATAAATTTATCCAACCTTATGAACATAGTTACAATACTTCTGAAAGTCAATATATGGCTACTATATCGTGGGCGGCAAGCCAACTTTATAAACTAACACATAAACGCTATTACGCAAATATTGCAACTGAATATATCCAATACACATTGGATTGCCAACGTACAGAACCACTGAAGGACAAAGATGATACACGAGGCTTTTTCTATCGCAATAAATCTAAGAAATCTATCGTACATTATATACATCAATCACGCGAGCAGGTTTATATGCAAGCAATGGTATTGTTGTGTGAAACGCAAAAAGAACACCCGGACTATCACAAATGGGTTAATTCTATACAACTATATGGTGAATATCTGAAAGGTTTGATGAAATATACCTACCCTTATGGAATGATATCAAGCGGGGTGTATCACACCGAAGAATACAAAGACTCAACAGGTTTTTATGCTCTCCACCTCTTCCCACCACCCCATGCAAAAGAACTTTATACAGAACAACTAAAGCGTGGAATAAAGTTAGACAAGCAACACTATATTAAACGCTTCCCTGTTTGGTTCAATATTTTTAATGGGAACACTGTTGTACATCTCTCCACCGGAAAGTCCGCTGCAATTTGTGGAAATTTCCTAAATGATAAGGAACTACTCAGTATTGGTCTTGAGCAACTATACTGGACTGTAGGCAAAAACCCATTCGGGCAATCACTTATCTATGGAGAAGGACATAATTACCCACAAATGAATAGTTTCTCTTCCGGAGAAATGACAGGGGAAATACCAGTCGGTATCCGGACTTTGGGTAATGAAGATATTCCTTATTGGCCACAAACCAACAATGCCTGCTACAAAGAGGTTTGGGTAACATCTGCCGGCAAGTGGTTATCTCTTATCGCTGAATATTAAATAAATTATTAACTTTATAAAAATGGAATACCATGAAAATTATTAAGTTCTATCTTATTCTATTATTTACAGCATGCGCTTTATTTGTAGATGCACAAACATCACAAGGTTATCCTGCCAACTATGCACGTTTTCCACGTTTCAAAGCATTGATTTATTACACCAATCACGCAGAAGAAGCACATGTTCAATTCTCTCTGCAATCTATAGAATTCTTCAAAAAATTGAATTATGGCGAAGGTTTCAAACTTGACATTACCACTGATCTATCCGAATATCCTTATGAAAAGTTGAAAGAATACAATGTTGTAATAATGTTAGACGGATACCCTATGAGTAAATCCGAAAGAGAGACATTTGAGAAATATATGGAGAATGGCGGTGGTTGGGTAGGTTTCCATGCCGCTGCCTACAATGATAAAAATACAAATTGGCCTTGGTTTGTTAAGTTTCTCGGTGGCGGAGTATTCTATTGTAACAACTGGCCCCCTCAACCTGTATTAGTTGAAGTTGATAATACAAAACACCCCGTCACCAAAAACTTACCAACTTCATTTGTCGCTCCTTCAAGTGAATGGTATCAATGGAATCCCAGTCCTAGAAAAAATAAAGATGTAGAGGTTTTGCTTTCTCTTTCTCCCAAGAATTATCCATTAGGCATTAAGGACGTAGTAAACTTTGGTGATTTTCCCATTGTATGGACTAACAAAAATTACAGAATGATTTACCTGAACATGGGACACGGTGATGAAGAATTTATCGATGCAACCCAAAATTTATTATTCGTAAACGCTTTCCGATGGGTAGTAAGTACTGACAAAAAGGGTAACCCTTTCCTTAAATAATGAATAATATGATGAAGTTTATAAAAGCAATACTACTAGTATGTGGTATTTTGACAATCATAACACTCCAAGCCAAAGAAGTTGAAATTAAGAACGGTAATATTGTTCTGGATTTCAGTTCAAAAGTGTCCCTTGTTTCTTCTGGGAAATATACCGTCAAAAGGGCCATCGGAAGATTTGGTGAATATACAATAATCGGGAAAACCTCTTCAACAACTTTCATCGATAAGAAAGTGAAAAAAAATCCATATTGTTACTATTATCAGATAATAGATAGTTCTGGGAATCAATTAGCCCTGATGGGAATGGATATTGAACTTTTTGGTGAGAATGTACATATATATAATGATACGGACAACAAACAAAGCATAGGAAAGGACGTCAATACTATCCACGAAACTATGTTTGGCAAAGAATTCAGTTCAAACCGTTATGCCCTTCTTTTCAAACCCGGAAACTATCAAGAAGCCGGGTTACTCAAAGTACCTTTCTATGTACATCTTGCCGGATTAGGTAAAACTCCGTATGAAGTTGAAATTTCCAATGTACATACTCCACCTCATTTACGGAATGGAAACGGTACTTGTACTTTTTGGCGTTCTATGGAAAACATTGCAGTTATTGGTCCGGAATCGTATGATGAAGAACAGACATTCAAATGGGCTGTCTCGCAGGCTGCCCCTATCCGTCGGGTCTATTCCCAACGCATTGTACGTAACCAATGGGAAAACGGATGGGTTAGTGGTGGTTTCACTGCGGATTGCCATTTTGATGCAGCAGCTGGTTCCAAGAACCAGCAACAGTGGTATACTCGTAATTCCTATCTGAATAAAGGGCGTGGAAAGTTTGAAGAAATCAAGTACAATTATTGCTTTCAAGGGGTTACACTAGGTCCTGAAGTAGATAAAAACACTTATATAGATAATTGGGACAAAGGTGGAAATATAACTTTCATTCCAACGACCCCAATCATTCGTGAAAAACCTTTTCTTTTTATAGATACAGACGGTAGATATAAAGTCTTCCGTCCTGCTCTGAGACAAAATTCCCAAGGTGTATCCTACAATCAAACCGATATGGGTGAAGGAGATATTATTGACTTGTTGGATTCCTTCCATATAGTAAAACCCGGAGTTTCCGCAAGAGAAATGAATCAACAACTTAATGACGGCAAGCATTTACTTATCACTCCTGGCATGTATGAACTCTGCGAACCATTACATGTTACCCACCCCAATACAATCATACTCGGCATTGGATGGGCAACATTGATTCCAGGCGCAGATAATTCGGACACAGCAATCCGGATAGATGATGTAGACGGAGTAACCGTCGCTTCTATTTTATTCGATGCTCATTATACTTCAAACACTTTGATTCAGGTCGGTAACAAAAAGAAGTCAGATAGACACGTAGAAAATCCAATTCTACTTGCCGACTTATTTTTCAGAATTGGTGGTTTCCGTCCAGCTAAAGTACACGTTGATCATACAGTAGAAATTAACAGTAATGATGTCATTGGTGACCACTTTTGGATATGGAGAGCTGATCATGGCGTTCGTGGTAGCGTAGGATGGAACGTTAATACAGCCAAAAATGGTTTGGTAGTCAACGGTGACTATGTTACGGTCTATGGGTTATTCAACGAACATTTCCAAGAATATCAAACCTATTGGGCGGGAGAACATGGCCGAACCTATTTCTATCAATGCGAAACACCATACGACGCTCCCTCACAAAAACACTATATGAGTGAAAACAACACCCGTCCCGGATATGCAGCCTACAAAGTGGCTGATAGCGTCAATATACACGAGGGTACAGCTTTCGGTATTTATGACGTTCTACATCGTGACATCATGATAGAAAATTCAGTAGAAGTACCCGATAAAACAGGTATAAGGATGTACCATGTCTGTAATAATACACTCTCCGGTGGAGGTTTAAAAGGCTTCAATTACATATTGAACGGTATTGGGAAAAGTACCTACAATACCTATCATGATAATAGAGTATATATTAATGAATTCAAAGGAAGTAAATAGAACTCTATATTACCTATATATTCTTTCATTGTATTTTTATAGCTATTTTCTTCTAAAGCATCTTACTCTTCCAATAAAGTAAGATGCTTTTTTTAGTCCACGAGGTTTAAAGTTCATCCGAAAAGGTTTATTTTTTATCTTTTTTACATTCACAAACGAAATTCAAACTCTTTATAATAGATATTCAACTTCCCTTCACATTTTTTTCGAGAATATTGCGGCTATATAAATAATACAAATAAGAAATACTATGAATATAATAACACCTCCTTCAATGTCAAGTCAATAGGTCAATATATTATGTTATCAAAATTAATTTTTGTTTCACTTAAATTTAACTACAATGATTAAAAAAGCTTTTTTTGTGCTTCTGTCTTGTATGCTACTCAGTCCGCATCTATCGACTTTTGCACAGACACAAGTCGTTAGAGGACTTGTAGTGGACGTAGACGGAACCCCATTGCCGGGTGTCAATGTCTACGCTAAAGGAAAAGAAAGTAAAGGTGTCATCACCAACATTGATGGAAAGTATGCCGTATCCGGACTTGCAGTCAATGACTCCATTTTCTTTACTTATATTGGATACAAGACACAAATGTTCCGTGTTGGCAACAAATCAACATTAGATGTCATTATGGAAGAATCTGCAACCGAACTGGAAGAGACCGTCATCGTAGCTTTCCAAAAACAGAAAAAGGAAAGTGTTATCGGTGCCATACAGACTGTTACACCTAAAGACCTGAAGGTTCCACAGTCTAATTTAACAACTGCTCTTGCTGGTCGTGTTGCAGGTTTGATTTCCTATCAACGTTCCGGTGAACCCGGTCGAGATAATGCGGAATTCTTTGTTCGTGGTGTTACAACCAATGGTTATGCAAGTTCTCCACTTATTCTAATTGATGGTCTGGAAGTATCCTCTGAAGACCTGGCACGTTTGGAACCGGAGAACATCGCCAGTTTTTCAATCATGAAAGATGCTACTGCGACAGCTTTATACGGTGCACGTGGTGCCAACGGTGTAATCTTAGTCACTACCAAATCCGGTCAGAAAGGTAAAATCAGAATTACAGCCCGTGTAGAAACATCCATATCTACCCCTACTAAAATACAAGAATATCTGGATGGTGTATCTTATATGGAATTATATAATATAGCAGAACGTGCACGTAATCCGGAAGCTACTCCCACTTATTCTAAAGAAAAGATCGAGAATACACGTGCAGGAAATAACTTGATGTACTATCCCGATGTAGATTGGTATGGCGAACTGTTCAAAGATCAAGCAATCAATACTAAAGCTACTGTAACAGCATCTGGTGGTGGTGAAGTTGCCCAATATTATCTTTCTGTAGCTTATACCAATGAAAATGGTTTGATGAAAGTTGATAAACTTAATAACTTCAACAATAACATCAGCATTAACCGTTATAATATTCGTGCCAATATTGATGTCAATTTGACTAAAACGACAAAAGGTTCAGTAAAAGTATATTCTTTACTTGAGCGTTATAACGGTCCGTCAGCTGAAACCAGCAACATCTTTGATGCTATTATGCGTGCTAATCCTGTCAATTTTGCCAAGACTTATGACAAGAGCATTGACAAAAGTTATTATTATGCTAATCATATTTTGTTTGGTAATACCGGTCAGGCTCAGTATCCTAATCCCTATGCTCAACTTGTATCTGGTTATAAAGATCGTTTCACTTCCAATACCAATGCACAGTTTCAATTGGAACAAGATTTAAAAATGATTACTGAAGGTCTGAAATTACGTGGTTTAGCTTCATTCCAATCTTATGGACAAAATACAAATACCCGTACCATGACACCTTTCTACTATGGTTTATCAGCATCTACCACAGAATTAGGGACTCAATATTCATTAACCCAGCTGACTGAGGGGTCTGAGACATTAGGAGATCCAGCATCCACAAGTACAGCAACCAGTAGTTTTTATTTTGAGGCAGCTTTGCAATATAATCGGACATTCGGTGAAAAGCATGATGTCGGTGCTCTACTAGTTGGTCAAATGAAAGAATCACTAAATACTATTAGTAACGACAATGCCTATGCAACATTACCTTCCCGTAATTTAGGTCTTTCCGGACGTTTAACTTATGGATATGATGGTCGTTATTTTATCGAGGGTAATTTTGGTTATAACGGTTCTGAGAAATTTGCCATCAAACATCGTTTCGGTTTTTTCCCTTCTGTCGGTTTAGGTTGGATTGTTTCCAATGAAAAATTTTATCCGTCAGGTCTCAAGAAAATTATTCCAAGCCTTAAATTTAAAGGAAGTTATGGATTAGTTGGTAACGATGCTATTTCTGCTGCATCCGATCGTTTCTTCTATCTTTCAGATGTCAACACAAACAACGGTAATTATGGTTATGCTTTCGGTTCTGATTTCGGGAATGGCTATAACGGATACTCAATTAACCGATATGCTAATGCTGAAATCGGCTGGGAAATAGCCAAGAAAGCCAACTACGGTATTGAGTTGAATCTACTGGATATTTTTAATGTTCAATTTGAATACTTTACCGAGAGACGTAGTGATATTTATCAAACTCGCGAGTCTGTTCCATATACTACAGGTACAACAGCAGCTATCAAAGGCAATATCGGTAAAGCGAAATCACATGGTATAGATACCTCAGTAGACCTAAATTGGAGTATTAATAAAGACTGGTGGATTTCCGGTCGTTTTAATTACACCTGGGCAACCAGTGAATATGTAGAAGGTGGTGATATCAAATATCAGGAACCCTGGAGAAACAAAACCGGATATTCTTTAAATCAACAATGGGGATATGTTGCAGAACGTCTGTTTATCGATAAAGAAGACATCCGCAACTCACCTGTTCAATTTGACGCAAAATTATCAGAAAGTCCATATGTAGAAGCATCGGATGACGTAATGCCAGGTGATATCAAATATGTAGATATAAACAAAGACGGTAAAATTGATGAAAAAGATCAGGTTGCCATAGGTTTCCCTGATACTCCAGAAATTATCTATGGTTTCGGTATCTCTACCGGCTATAAAATTTTTGATTTTTCTTTCTTCTTTCAAGGGTCAGCGCGTTCATCATTCTTCATAGATCCGAGCAGTATCGAACCATTCACCAATTATCGCAATGCACTCCAAATTGTTGCTGATAATTACTGGTCAGAATCTAATCCGAATCCTAATGCCTTTTGGCCCCGTTTATCAACCCGTTCTATCGCCAATAATAATAAAACTTCTACTTGGTGGTTACGTGATGGTTCTTTCTTACGTCTGAAGACTGTTGAATTTGGTATTTCCGTCCCGGAAAAAATCATTCGTAAATGGGGGTTAAATCAAGCACGCCTCTTCTTCTCAGGAAACAATCTGCTTTGTTTCAGCAAATTCAAAATGTGGGACCCTGAAATGGGAGGATACGGTATCGGTTATCCGACACAACGTATTTATAATGTCGGTATAAATGTTTCATTTTAAAGATATATAAGTAATATGAAAAAGCTAATAAAATATACATTCATCTCATTGCTGGCTATTATGAGCAGTGGATGTGCGGATTATCTGGATGTAGTTCCAGACAAAACACAGGAGATATCCCTACTCTTTGACCGCAAAGAATCGGCTTATCGGGCACTTTCCACCTGTTACCATTACATTCCCGTTTATGACAACACCTACGGTATGATTGGTGCATCCGATGAAATGATTATGAATCTTGACCGTGTTACTCCGGGTAAGCAAGTTGTTCTTGGACAATTAAATGCTGATTACCCTGTCTTGGGATATTGGAATGATGCTGTAGATACTTGGAAAGCTTTATCTCCCGCTGATAAATCATTTTTCGTCCCCATCCGTATCTGTAATGAATTTCTGGAAAATATCCAACGGGTACCGGATATGACGCAAAGTGAAATCAGCCGTTGGAGCGCAGAAGTAAAGTTCTTGAAAGCCTACTATCATTTCATGCTATTCTCTCAATATGGTCCTATACCCTTGATTAAAGAGAATATTCCTATTGATGCAGAAGGTGAAGCAGCGATGCCAAAACGTCAACCGGTAGATGATGTGGTAAATTATATCATTTCACTATTAGATGAAAGTATCGAAGCGTTACCCACTAAAGTTACAAGTGCCACAGAGTTGGGACGTATCGACCAAGTGATAGCCAAAGGTCTTAAGGCCAAGGTATTATTATACGCAGCCAGTCCTCTGTTTAATAATAATCCGATGTATGCCGGTTTTACTGATAAAGATGGTGTCAAACTATTCCCATCAGGCGATACACAAGCAGAGCATCAAAAATGGGTAAATGCTGCCACAGCACTGAAAGAGGCCATTGATGCCGCAGAAGGAACAGGTAGTAAACTATATAAATATACAGATAGCTATCCGGAATATGATACAGAATACATAAAAAGTGACCCTAATCGTCTACCTTATATGTATAACTATCAATATATGATGGTAGATAAATGGAATGAAGAATTAATATGGGGACTTTCACGAATATCCAATAAAGGAGCATATGGTAGTCAAGATTGGCACTATATACAACGTTCCGTCAATTTCAAGCATAAAGATGAATCAAGTACTGGTGATGCATGGCAATGGTTTAGTCCTTCTATGAATGCGGCCGAGTTTTTCTACACCAAGAATGGCCTTCCAATGAATGAAGACCCGGACTTCGATTATGATAACCGTTATGAACTTACCACTATTACCGATGCAGATGCTGACGTAGCAATTCCTGGTGAACAAACAGTTAAAATACACATGAATCGTGAACCTCGTTTCTACGCTTCTATCGGATTTGATCGTTCTAGAGTACGGGGATATGGACAACTCTATGACTTGAAATTCCGTTTTAAGGAAAGCAATGGACGTCCAAAAGAAAATGATATTGATTTCAGTTTAGGCTATTTTTTGAGAAAAGTAGTTCATCCAGATAGTAAGGGAACTAATTCCAGCTATGTTCTTTATGCATGGCCCATTATTCGTTTGGGAGAACTCTATTTAAGTTATGCAGAAGCTTTGAATGAAGCCTATGGTACAGAAAGACAGAGTGATATATTATTCTACTTGAATGAAATACGCAGACGTTCCGGAGTTCCAGATGTAGAAGATGCGTGGGCAAAAGCTAAAACTCATCCTGATTACTATAAAACTCAGGAAGGTATGCGTGAAATTATTCATCAAGAACGTACTATCGAGTTATCATTCGAAGGTTACCGTAACGATGACGTACGCCGTTGGTTAAAGGGAGACATATTCAACTCTGTTATCAGAACATGGAATGCCAACTCAAGTACTGCCGAAGGTTTTTACCAAATACAAGAACTGAAGAACATGCTTCATGTATTTACTCAACGTAATTATCTCTGGCCTATCGCTACTAAAGAATTGGTAAACAATACAAATCTGGTTCAAAACCCCGGATATTAAAAATGATTTATTAAAATAATATGAATATGAAAATAGATTATTTGAAACGATTAGCTTTATTCTTGTCAGTACTACTGCTTTGTTTGGCAAGTTGTAAAGATGATGATAATATGTCAAGTTTAGGAGCTGTGACAGATATAAACTGGACTCCCACCAGCGGTGGAGCAATTATTACTTTTACAGCTCCAAAGAGTAATGAACTTTTATATGTGAAAGCGACCTATACCAATTCTCTGGGTGAGGAAGTTTTCAATGTCGTAAGCATTTACGACAATAAAATAGAAGTCAGCGGATTGGCAGACGAATCCAAAGAGTATCCGATAGCCATATCCGCAATCGATAAAGACGGAAAAGAATCTCCAGTGGAAACAATCAAGATAAAACCTGGGCGTTCATATATCAACATCATCAATGACAATCTTCAAATTATTGAGATTGTAGGAGGTGTAGAGTTACGATGGACTAATCCTTCCGGTGAAGATAATGGTGCTGGTGGAAAAGCTGTATACGTAACGCTAAATTATACGGACGGTGACGGTATAAAAACACGCTATCTGAGTTCAGCTAAAGAAACAACCAAAGTCAAAGTTCGTGGTATTACCCCAGGTACCCATAAATTCAGTTTTATTGTGGAAGACATGATGGGAAACAAAACAGCTGAATCACCCCAAATAGAATATAATATCAAAGAAGAAGTAACCATTCCCAAATATAAAGATGATGAAAATGGTTACAGAACCTATATTTGGACGTTGGTTGATGACCAGACCACACTAAAAGAAAAATGGGAGAATACAAACAGAGCTGTTTTTGACGGTGTAATAGACAATAAAGACATAAAGGAGGTTATTACTGATGCATTCGGTTCCTATGACCAAAGTTATGCAGGAACAGAAAAAGCCGAATATGGGAACTCTTGGCCATGGGATACAGACAAAATGGATATTGTTATCGACTTACACCAAACAATTAATATTTCACGCATCAGAGCATGGCAACGTGCCCATTGGTATGGTTGGAGTAATTATGCTCAACACTGGTCTACAGATGGTACCAGTAAAGATTATTTCTACTATGAACCTGAAAATCTTAAATCATTCAAGGTTTTTGGCTCAATGAATACACAAGAGTGGTTTTTGATACAAGATTGCGATATTGCGACAAACACCGATCAAGGTCCACTTCCTGTCCGTGAAAACAGAACAGTATATTCATTTGAACAAAAAGCCGACTGGACAACATGGATGCCTAACCAAGCTTCATACGACGCAGCTTTGGAAGGACATTTATGGGAACTGGACACTATGTCACCAGAAGTACGTTATATAAGGATACGATTTACATCTAATTGGGATACGAGTAAAGGTAGTTGCTCTGGACTTTCGGAAATCACCCTTTATGGTGGTATTATTGAAGAAGAATCAAATTAAAAGGAGGAATATTATGAAAAAAATAATATATTTTGTACTATGTTCTTTTACAGTACTAATCAACATATCTTGTGAGGGTATGGATGAATACTATAAAGACTATCGGGATGAACATCCCACTTATTCACCTGCAGTAACCGAGGTAAATGCCACATCACCAGAAGCAGGTTCATTAACACTCACTTGGACTTTTCCAGAAACAGATCGTATAAAATCTGTAGAGATTGTCTATAAAGAATCAAGTACGAAGTCCGAAACCGTAGAAGTCGGCATGAAAACAGAGTATACCCTCAGTGGATTATTACTACAAAGCTATACATTTGAAATATATACTATTGATATATATGGTAATCGTTCCATACCTATTATCAAAAATTATACTCCTATTCCTGGGCGTGAAGGATAAGTAATAGGTAAATTCAACATTAAATCTGAAGAGTGTGTCCGGCATAACACCGGGCCCACTCTTATTTTCATTTCAGTAAAAATCCTTATCTATCATGAAACACATCCTCTTAAAGCAGGTCTGCTATTGGTTATTTTTTGTAATTTCAGCATGTTCCAATACTCCTGGCAATGATGCAATCGAAAAATCAATGGAATATCCGAAGATTTTCCCAGACTATACCTTTGTCACCATTCCGGCCAATATTGCTCCTCTAAACTTCCGAGTGGAAGAAGCCAATAATATTAAGGTGGAATTTACAACTTCCGATGGAACTCCATTATTAACAGTATCAGGAAAAGAAAGACTTAATATTCCAGAGAAGAAATGGAAAAAGCTAATGAGTAGTCAGATAGGCAATACACTTCGCGTTACTGTGTCTGTCTGGAGCCTCCAATATCCGCAAGGCATCATTTACAAACCTTTCGAAATAAACATTAGTAATGATTCCATTGATCCATACATTGTTTATCGCCTGGTTGACCCTGGCTATGAACCATGGAACCACATGGGAATATATCAGCGTGAACTGACATCCTTCAAAGAGAAAACCATAGTAGACAACCATAAAAATACATTAAAATGTTTTAACTGCCATTCTTCTTGCAGAAACTCGCCCGACATGTTTCTTTTCCATGAACGTGGAAAAGAAGGGGGAACTGTCATCGTGAAGAATGGAATCGTTCAAAAAATAGACTTAAGTAAAATGGGAAAGTGCCAACATGGTGTTTATCCAGCCTGGCACCCGAATGGAAGATGGATAATATTTTCATCCAACATGACCCTACAATCATTCTACAATAGAGGGAAAAAAGCCATAGAAGTATATGACAGTAGTTCCGATTTACTACTTTATGATTCAGACAAACAGCAGGTTCTGACAGATGAACGTTTTAATCAATCCAATAATTGGGAAACCTTTCCCACATGGAGTCCCGATGGAAAGGTACTTTATTTCTGCTCTGCAACACCGGAAGATAATATTCCTGTAAAATGCACTAATGTAAAATATGCTATTTTACGAGTTAACTTCTCGGCAAATGACGGAACATTCGGACAACAAATTGATACGCTCTACAATCCTAAAAAGCGCCATGGTAGCGCATCTCATCCCCGGATTTCGGCAGATGGGCGTTACTTGCTTTATTCAGAAGCGGCTTATGGTACTTTTCCTATATGGCATTCGGAAGCAAATCTTAGAATTACAGATTTAAAAGAAAACAAAGAATTGAACACTGATATTCTGAATAGTCCGGAAGCAGAAAGTTTTCATTCCTGGTCATCCAACGGACGATGGATTCTCTTTACCAGCCGCCGAATGGACGGAAGACATACACGATTATATATTGCACATTTCAGTAAAAATGGACAAATAGGAAAACCCTTCCTGCTTCCACAAAAGAATCCGGAAGATAACTGGACACGTATACAGTCGTACAATGTCCCTGACTTTGTAAAAGGTGAAATCAAATTTAAGTATAATTACTAATATCTAAAGTTATGAAAAAGATTATCTTTTTCCGGTTACTTTTTGCAGGCATCCTATTCGGACTCTGGTATATTTGTTATCCTCATACACTCCAACATCTTGAGGAAACCGCTTTCTATGCTAATATTCCCGATTATTTCCATGAGTATCATTCATTACCTAGAGATGCTATTAAAATAGCCGGTAACTATATTGCACAATTCTATCAATATCGTTGGGTTGGCGCAATTCTACAGACTGTCTTCGTTCTATTTGTATTATCAGCTTATGATATAATATTTTATCGCTTATTAGGTAACCGAAAGTGGCTTTGGATATCCCTTATTCCATCTTATATCTTTGCTATACAACAAACAGAGAAAGTAAGTATAGACTTTTCCATAACGTGGGTTACCATTACTTGGATATTGGTTATCATCAGCCTATTGATACGAAAACATCCTATTATCCATATTCCAATAATAAACAATAAACACCTATTAAACATTTGTGAAAGTTCTATTCCTGTCATCTGTATATTATTGGTTGTACACAATTTGTTATATAATCCAAATCGCCTATATTTTGAAAAAATGCAACGGATAGAACACGCTGCCATTAACCATCAATGGGACGCAATTCTAAAAGAAATACCAGATGACATACAGCAAATACGAGAAGTACAATTCCGCTATTTTCTATTGGCACTTAGCGAAAAAGAGTTATTAGGCGAACGTTTATTCCACTTTCCAATAAAAAGTGAAGAAAATTTTCTATTTGAGACACAAGGTTCTGTTCCATATCGTTTCAATTCTCTATTTTATTGGAGCTTAGGCTTACCTAACGAGGCGATACGGTTCGCTTTCCAAGAAAATCAGGCTGGAGTTTCCGGTGACATGACTTTTGCAACCATGCGACGTTTAGTAGACTGGTACATGCAAAGAGGGGACATCAGACAAGCTAAATTCTATCTAAATATACTTTCACATAGTACTTGCCACAAGAAATTTGTTAAAACCCGTAATATTTTTCTACAACAGACCACCCAGCCTGATATACCACATAGAGTATTCTTTATCAATTCCAAGTTATCAGTAACCGCACTCTATCTATTAGAATTAAATCGTACAGATCAACGTGCACTTAATTATTTACTCTGCTGCTTACTATTAGAAAAAGAACTGGATTCTTTCTATAACATGTTTCAGACTTATTGGCCTGAAGAAAAGACCATTCCTACTCATTATGCAGAAGCTTTGTTAATGCTTTCCGAGAAATATCCAGAGATTCTAAGCCACTATAATATCAATAGACAAAAGCAAGCCGAATACAAAGAATTTGTAGAATTACTTCAAAAAGGCCCATCCAGGCTCCAAGCAATAAACATGAAATACCGTAATACATTCTGGATTTATATGTTACTATCAACTAACAAAACTATTAAAAAATAGTATTACCTATAATAGAAATAGTGGGTTACTTAACTGGAAAATATAATATAAACTCCAAGAAAAGAAACCCACAAGATTTACATCAAAAAGACTATTAAATCTAATTATTACTTATCTAATACCCATAGTATCGCATTATGGAACATCTTGGTAAAAGTTTCTGTCTGATATAGCTTTGAGCTGTGACCAATCTGAAAATAAACATTCCGCGCTTTCTTATAGGGATTTATCCAGATTATGGGATGGTCACCCATCTTTACATCAGAAATAGGCTGGTAACTGTACTCATCCACGTGTGCCAAAACATGTACATTAGGACGTGGGCTCTTGTCGTATGTATACCATTCATCATCGGGAATCACGAACGTACCCGGTATGCCCTGCATCACCGGATGTTGCGAATCTTCAACCACAGTTACCCCATCAGCAAGTGGTGCTATATAGTTTTTGAAACGGATACCACCCATAAAATCTGAAAACCATTTCCATAGAGGATAACCATCAAACTCTCCTAACAAAGTAGCGTGATGGAAACCAATCCAGCCACCATAACCTTTATCAATATAATTAATGAAAGCTCCCTGAGCTTCTTTAGTCCAAGTATAAGGCGGGAAATCGAGTTGAATGATTAAATGGAATTGCCGAAGATATTCTTCTGTTATCGGTTTTGTATTATTGATTTCCGTTACTTCAAAGTTCAACTTCTCACTTTCTTCATTGAGCCATTGTAAACCGGCATCCGTAAAGTTTCCATGCTGTCCTCCACGTTCAGTCAACACCAATACCCGACGGGTAGCAATCTTTCCTCTCTTATACTGAATCAGACTTTCATAAAGTGTACGACTCATATCTCCCTGAAAATTATCACCTGAATAGTCCCAATACATCCCCCCCAGTAAGTTATTATCCAATATATATTGGCATTTAATTGCAAGCGAACGGGGATTTTCAAAACCAAACACAAGAGTACCTTTCTCATCAGCCAGATAAGGGACCTTTGCCACTTCATCCCACTTTTGAGTAAACCGCTTATCCGAAGTGCCTACCTTATTAAAATCTTGAAAATTAGGGTAATCTTTTCCACCACGACCATAGAAAGGCATACCCATCACCAACTTGGAAGCAGGAACCCCCATTGCCAGATGAGCTTCGACAGCTTTAGAAGCAGTCATCCATCCACTGTTGTTCGAGGAATAAAGGGCAGCATGGTGCTTGGGGGCATTTCCCATATCATAAGACATAATATTGACAAAATCGATATAAGGCAAAATAGCTTTAAAATCAATATACTCAGCCGAAGCCACTGTAGCAAGAGTAAGTAACTTCTTCTTACCGATAGCTTTCCGGATATCATGCATCAAGAGAGTAAAATTCTTGGTATCATCCGGTGAAGAAGAGATATCAGCGGCAGAACTAGTAGGATATTCCCAATCAATGTCTATACCGTCCAAACCATATTCTTTTACTACACGCTGACAATCTCTAGCAAAAGATGTACGATTACCTTCATCAGCTGCCATCTCACTAAAACGACCACTACCCCAGCCGCCGATGGACAACATGACTTTCAACTCCGGCTTTTGTTTTTTCAATTCAACAATCTGGCGTAAACGTGTGTCATTGGCTATCCCCACCCCATTAAAAGTCTCACTGACATGTCCAAAGGCATAATTAATATGTGTCATGTATTCAGGATTCGGTATCACCTGACTCCAAGAAGTTACATAAGCCACAATTACCTTTTCACCTGCGGAGCTCTTGGCCTGCGCACTGCTGTACGAAACAAATATTGCCAGTACAGCCATCATAATCATTTTCAGTTTTTTCATAAGCATTATTTTGTTTAATCAGCAAATTGGCGAACACGGGAACCTATCAAAGCATAATACAACATAAACATTTCTCCAAAAAGAACAATAAACCAAGACCATCTCCAACTTCCTAGAATATCAGCCAATACACCCTGTAGCAAGGGCAATATAGCTCCTCCCACTACTCCTATCATAAATACACCGGAAGCAATCGATGTATATTTCCCTAAATGGGTTACGGACAGAGTAAAAATTGCGCCCCACATAATCGAATGAAATAATCCTACGACTGCAAGTAACCAAAGGTTATTAAACAGAATAGCCAATAAAACAAGTCCACCGGCCGCTACCGTTGTAACCGTCAATTGTATACGAGGAGAAATTTTACTCAATGAACTGCCCACCAAACGACCTACAAGCATACCACCCCAATATAAGGTAGCCATCAACGCAGGAGAAGTATAGTTCATCTCAATAGCATAAAGATTAATGTTGGCACCGATACATACCTCTACTCCTACATAAAAGAAAATAGCACAAACTCCCAAGGTCAGATGTTTGAAAGCCCAGACACTTTTTTCAAGTTTCTCTCCTTTTCCAACACGAGTCCCTTGTATATCAGGTAAAGATAGCTTCATCAGTAGTAATGCAATAAAAGAAATAACTACCATTAACACTAAAAACGGAATCATCAATTGATTAATCCGAATATCTTCCATTGTCAAACCGCCGAATACAATACCCGTAACAAAATAAGGAGCAAGCGTGGTGCCCACAGAGTTAGCGGAACCACCTATAGCCAAACGTTGAATAGACTGAGTCCCCTTTACGTAGCATGCAGCGAGATAAGGATTGATAACTACCTGCAAAATAGTGGCAGACGCGCCCACTACAAAAGAACCTACTAAGAAAATTATAAAACCGGTAGGTATCACATTTCCACCCACCACCCAATTAATATCCGAATAGTGAACCGTAAAATAGGAAGAAGCGAAAAAGAGCCCTAACCCCACTATCATTACCAATAAACCACGTATCAGAGTACCCTTATAGCCATATTTACTAATCCAGGATGAACCTACACCACCACAAACAGGATAAGCCAGAAACCAAGAAAAAGTAATCAAAGTAGCAAAAGTGTTTTTCAAGCCTCCGACTTCTGCAAGGAACGTTTCTTTCAACGGACTTTGAAACTGTGTATTGGCAGTGGTCAGAAAGCCAACTATAAAAAATAGGAATACCATTGTGATGAATGGTCCCATGTAATTTACCTGTTTTTCTTGTTGTGTCATAAAGTCATAGTATAAAATGAATTAAGCTCTATTGGTTAGTGCTGCAGCCGAAGCATCGTCCAACAAAAACTCACAATTAGGATGCAGTTGAAGGATGGACGCCGGAACATTGATAGCTACCGGTCCTTCAAGCATTTTCTTTACAATCTCCGCTTTATTGTTTCCTTTAGCCACTAATACAATCTTACGAGCCTGCATAATATTCTTTATCCCCAGTGTCACTCCTCCCAGTTGTACTTCAGGCGATAAGTTCGTCTCACGCCGGATACGCTCTTCCAGACGGTTGTCCATCCGGGTAACCCATGTTTCACCCTCAAAAGGCGACTGAGGTTGATTAAAGCCTAAATGTCCGTTTTCCCCTAAACCCAAAATCAGTAAATCAATCCCCCCACGCTTTTCTATTTCATTCTGGAATTTTTTGCAAGCTTTCACAAAGTTGTCCGCTTGAGTGGGTAACATCAGAAAGTTTTCTTTTTTAATATGTAATGTATCCATCAACTCAGTTTTAAGCATAGTATAGCAGGCCCCTGCATATTCACGTGGAACATTTGTTACTTCATCCAATCCAAAGAAGGTGACCTCTGAAACATCAAATGGGTATTGGGTATATATTTCTCCGATAAGTCTATGAAGATTGCCCGTAGTACGTCCGGTTGAAAGTCCGATAACGCAATTATGCTTATTCAATATCTCTCCGATAATACGCCAAGCAGCGATGCAATCAAATTCTTTCTCATTTTTGGCAACTGTTATTTTCATAATAAAAAAGGAATTACATGTTCATAGCTACAGCTCCTGCACCCAGTAAACCTATAAAATCAGGATTTAGCTTCGTAATAACAACTCCATTGCTGACAAACCGCATTGTAGTTGAATTTAATTGTTCCAAAATCTTGGAATGTATATAACCATCGGCCACAACACCCCCTCCCAGCACAATGGTATCCGGATCGGTCATACGTACCAAGTTCATTATCAAGTTAGCCAAAGCTGCTGAAGCATTCTCTACCAATTTCTCGCACAGAGAATCCCCCTTCTGACTTAATGCAAAAATCTCACTGACAGAAATTCGTTCTCCTCTATCTGCCGGAATATACAGATTAGTTCTATACTCCTCGCACAAAAGTCGGGCACAACGGTCAAAACCAATACCCGAAGCTATAGCCTCAACACAATCCATCCGTCCACAAGTGCACTTAATGCCAACATTCACACCAACGCGTACGTGTCCTACCTCTCCTGCATTAAAATGGCTTCCACGTATCTGCCTACCATTGATGACTGTACCAACCGCAATACCAGTACCGACATTCATATAAATAAAGTTCTTGGATATTTGTCCGAATCCCCAGACACGTTCGGCTCTCGTAGCACTCTTTACATCATTATCTATACGACAAGGTATACCATATATATCCGACAATTCTTTAGCTAATGCAATCGGTTGCGTCCTACTTGGGTCAATCTGTAACCAGTCCCCCTCATTGGGGTCTACCCTACCAATTAATCCTACACCCATTGCCAACGGTTTCTGGTCATACCAACCAACCGTTTTAATATAATCATCAAGTGATGTCTTGATGATTTCCAAAGCAACCTGTTGATTAAAAAAGCCGGAGTCATATTTCTTATATTTTAGAATATTTCCACGGCTATCAATTTCACCTATCAACAATTTAGTACCGCCCAAATCAAGTCCCAAATACGTATCCATTTTTGTTCTATGCTTTATGTATTATTTCTTTCGACAATATTACGCACTTATAGAGAAACAAGGGTTTATTTTTTAATAAAAAAGGTTTGTTAGCCATCCGAACAAGTTTGAATACAGTTATTATTACTTTAAATTTTACTCGGACTTATGCCAAACTGCTTTTTAAAGCAAGTACTGAAGTATTTGGGGTCTGAAAATCCCACCATAGAAGAGACCTCTCCGATAGCGTATTTCCGCGAAAGCAATAACTCTTTCGCTTTGTTCAAACGAACAATACGTATAAAATCGTTAGGCCCTTGTCCGGTCAATGTCTTTATTTTGTTGTAAACAGAAGTACGGCTCATGCCTAGCATTCTGCAAAAGTCATTAATAGAAAGTTCCGAGTTTGCCAATTCCGTATAAATAACCTCCATTACCCTATCTAGAAATTCCTTATCAAGTTGAGTAGTATAGTCCGTCTCTTCAATAACAGTATCCATAGAGAGAACGGTCTCACGAAGATGCTGCCTACTCTGAAGTATATTTCTCAAACGAACTTTCAAAACTGACAAATCAAAAGGTTTGATAATGTAATCCGTTGCACCGGCTTCCAATCCCAGAATGATATTCTCACGTTCATTGAGTGCTGTTAATAAAATGATAGGAATATGGCTCGTGTCGACGGAAGATTTCAAAATCCGACAAAGTTCATCACCTTGTAACACTGGCATCACAATGTCTGAAATAATAATATCCGGATTGATTTCTTTGGCCATTTCCACCCCTTGCCCACCATCCATAGCCGTAACGACTTTATATTCTGATGTCAAGCTCTCTGTGAGATATTCACGCATATCCTTATCATCTTCTATCAATAGCAGAACGTCTTTATCCAAACAATCCATTTTCTGTGGTATCTCTACTTTGGATGTTGGCTTCATGTCGTTCTCTACCGTTTCAACTTCTATTACTTTCGCCGATTTAATCTTTTGCGGGAAGGTGACAATAAAGGTAGTTCCGATTCCTTCCACACTATCAAATGATATCGTCCCATGATGCTGTTGCACCAACCGACGGGTAATCATCAAACCGATACCCACTCCAGTTTCCTGAGAGTTGGTAACATTCTTTGCCCTGTAATACTCGTGGAAAATATTATTTTGTTCATCTTGCGGAATACCTATGCCAGTATCTTTTACTTCGATAGACCACTTTTTCTTAGTCTTCTTCACCGTAATACCAATTGTCCCTTTTTCCGTATACTTCAAAGCATTGGAAAGCAGATTGTCAATAATATGGTCCATTTTTTCCTTGTCAAGCCAAATCCGGGGCATATCGGCTTCAACTTCCAGTTGTAAATTAATTCCCTTTTGCATGGCTGCCATTCGGAAAGCAGATATTTTTTCTTCCATATATACCTTGACATCCAGCAAGATTACTTTCAGAGAGTCAGAATGCTTGTCCGCTTTCTGCAAATCCAGCAACTGGGTTATCATGGTAAATAATTTTTCTGCATTCCGTGCAGCTACCGTAACTTTCTTTTTACTTGTATCCGGCAAATCAGGCTGCATTTCCAACTCACTCAATGGAGCCTTAATCAGACTGATAGGAGTACGTATATCATGGGCTACACTAATAAAAGAGTCTATCCGCGCTTTAATCCTATCCTCATTCATCTTATGTCTCCTGATTTGAATTAGCAGATATATGACACAAGAAAGGAAAATAGCATACAACAGCACAGCCCACCAAGTAATCCAGTAAGGCGGATTTATCACTATGTCGAGATTTCGTTTACCTAAAAGTTGTCCCGTATACTTGTCGAAAGCCCGTAACCTGAATACATATTTACCGGGAGAAAGATTCATGTAATTTACGCTTTGTACAGAGTTAGCGGATTTCCACTCATCAACAAAGTTTTCCAGCATATACTCATACCTTATTCTATGGGAAGCCACAAAGTTAATAGCCGAAAAAGAAAGAGAAAAAGAATTTTGTACGTACTTAAGTCTGATATTCTGTGTCTCATTTATATTCTCCTCCAATGGAGAGCCAAGACCTGCCTTTACCGATTGATACAACAGTTTAAAATCCGTAAATATCAGGTTTACCGTACTATTTTGCTCTAAATTAAAAGAAGGAGTAAGGAATAAAGCCCCCTCTGCAGTACCAAATGCAAGATTTCCGTCATTTAGCTTCAGGGCAGAGTTAGGATTATAATACCCCCAGTTTATACCCAGAAAGTCATTAACACAGATAATGATGTTTTTGGTTAAATCCAAACAATAAAGTTCTTTCTCTGTATTGAACCAAATACGACCTTCATTATCTTCCAGTAAGCTATTGATTGAGTTGGAAGTAAGGCCATCACAGGTCGTATAGGCTTTCGCCTGCCCGGTATCAGGATTGAACCTTATCAAACCATCCCCATCCGTTGCCATCCATATATCCCCTATGGATGACTGTAAAAGACAACGGATGGGAAAACGTAAAGTAATATTGCCAAATTCATGATGCCACTGCGTTTTCCCTGTCGATTTATCAAAAAAAGCAAGTCCTTTGCAACCGGCAAGCATTAGTGAGCTTCCATCTCCAACAGGTTTTATATCTCCAATGCAATCAATCGGATAATAGGTATATGTATCTGTTCGCATGTCATATCGAGTGAAATCCCCCTCAATACCACCTAACCAGATATTATCGCCTTCCGCATACATCGCATAGACATAATCTGTAGCTATTCCTTTATCTCCTGATTTATCTTTTTTGTCAATCTTTTGTATCCGTCCCGTTTTCTTTTGAATACGATACACACCTAAACCATATCCACCGACCCAGATATTTCCTTTCCTATCTTCACATAGGGTTAAAACTACTTTGCCACCGTGTCCCCTACCATTCAGAAAATGCATCCATTTTCCTTGTTTGGATTGATACAAACTGACACCATTGTTCGTACCATACCAATAATCGCCTTCGGCATCCTGCAATATGATATTTATATGATTAGCTATTAATGAATTGGAATTATTCAGTTCATGTTTTACCCACCTTATGTCCGGTATATCAGGATCCAAATAGCTGATACCATTGGTAGAAGTGCTTATCCAGATTCTATTATGTTCGTCCACACAAATATCCGAAACCGTATTTCCATTCAAACTTCTTTCATCATCTTCATCCGTCACATAGTGTTCTATAAGTTTCCCCGTAACGATATTGATACGGAACACTCCTGCCCCATCAGCACCAACCAATAAAGTATTATCTTTAGTCCGGGCAAATGTACGGATAGGAACATGTGGAATAAATTCCTTGAAAGACTTCACTTTACCCGTTATCAGATTTGCAGCAAACATTCCATCAGAAAAAGTTCCTATATACAAATTTTGCCCGAATGTATACAAAGACTCAAAATGCGTCTCAACCGGGAAAGGAAAAACTTCTTCTGAAAAAGTATGATTCGATTCATCTAACTTCAACTTATAAAGATGTGTATTTGTTCCTCCAAAAAAGACTGAGTTATCTCTTTGAACAAGACAATATACTGTTTTTCCTTTCATGCCAGCCAATACCAAACCTTGTTCCTCACTCCAAAAGTAAATCCCTGATGACGTGCAAATCCACAAATCATTATTATCATCGAACAAGATATCGTGTACAGTCGAACCGGACAAAGAAGCAGTCAAATCAATATGTAGCCCGAAAGAGTCAGTACGGTGGTCGTAAATATAGACTTTTCCACTTTTCAATGCAATCCAAAGAGTTCCGTTTTTATCACAACACATCACAGTAGATGACAATATATGATCTTTGGAATCACTCGTTCCTTCAAGTTTATAGTGTCGTATTTCATTTCCATCATAGCGGTCTACCCCCATGTGAGTATAAGCCCATATAAAACCGGTAGAATCTTTAGCAATTTGAAAAACCTGCCTACTACTTAATCCTTCTTTTACATTCAAGGAGCATAATGCACCGGCAAACAAGTTTGCACAAACAAAAATAAATACGAATATGATGAAGATATGTTTTTTCATGTTGCAATATTACGCACAAATATCAAAAAAACGGTTGAAAAAACATCTAAATAGGTTTGATTTCTATTACTTTTGTCTTTCGAACTAATAAACCGTAAGGAAACATGCTCAGTAAATACAAATTAAACCAACTTTATTTCAAGGACACGCAGTTCGCCAATCTCATGACGAGACGCATTTTCAATGTCCTTTTGATAGCCAACCCATACGATGCCTTCATGCTGGAAGATGACGGACGCATCGATGAAAAGATATTTAATGAATATACCTCCCTTTCTTTACGCTACCCGCCACGTTTTACGCAAGTATCCACTTGCGAGGAAGCTTTAAAACAATTATCCTCCATCTCTTTCGACCTCATTATCTGTATGCCGGGTACGGGAGACAACGAAGGTTTCGACGTGGCGAGAAATATCAAAAGCCAGTATGAGCATATTCCGATGGTGATATTGACACCTTTCAGTCACGGCATCACCAAACGCATCGCCAATGAAGACCTGAGTCCTTTCGAATATGTTTTCTGTTGGCTGGGCAATACGGACTTATTGGTTTCCATCATCAAACTGATAGAGGACAAAATGAACTTGGAGCATGACGTCAATGAAGTAGGCGTGCAGCTTATATTGTTAGTGGAAGACGGAATACGGTTTTATTCTTCCATCTTGCCCAACCTCTATAAGTTCGTCTTGAAACAGAGCCAGGAATTCTCTACCGAAGCGTTGAATGCCCATCAACGGACATTGCGCATGAGAGGCCGCCCAAAAATTGTTCTTGCCCGTACCTACGAAGAAGCCATCAACATCTATGGAAAATATAAAAACAACATACTGGGAGTCATCACCGACGTCCGCTTTCCCCGAGTTGAACGTGGAGAGAAGGATGGGCTGGCAGGTATAAAACTATGTGCCGCCATACGGAAAGAGGACCCGTTTGTTCCGCTCATTATTCAATCCTCTGAATCGGACAACGTGGCGTATGCCGCCAAATACGACGCTGCCTTTATCGACAAAAATTCCAAGAAGATGGACGTAGACTTGCGTCGCATCGTATCGGATAATTTCGGTTTCGGTGATTTCATTTTCCGAAACCCTGACACACTGGAAGAAATTGCACGGGTAAAGAACCTAAAGGAATTACAGAATATCCTTTTTGCCGTACCGGCAGAGTCGTTCCTTTACCACATCAGCCACAATCACGTCAGCCGCTGGCTCTATTCGCGCGCGATGTTCCCCGTTGCAGAGTTTTTGAAGCCTATCACCTGGAACAGCCTTCAAGACGTAGATGCCCATCGCCGGATTATATTCGAAGCGATTGTAAAATACCGTAAGATGAAGAACCAAGGAGTGGTAGCCGTCTTTAAGCGCGACCGTTTCGACCGCTACTCCAATTTCGCCCGTATCGGTGACGGCTCATTGGGAGGTAAAGGTCGTGGTCTGGCATTTATCGACAATATGGTGAAGCATCACCCCGAATTTGAAGAGTTCGAGAATGCACGGGTAGCCATACCGAAAACCGTCGTACTCTGTACGGATGTCTTCGATGAGTTCATGGATACCAACAACTTGTATCAGGTTGCCCTCTCCGATGCCGACGACGATGTAATCCTGCGTTATTTCCTTAAAGCCAAATTACCGGACCGCCTGGTTGAAGACTTCTTTACTTTCTTCGATGTGGTGAAGTCTCCTATCGCCATCCGTTCGTCTTCGCTTTTGGAAGACTCGCACTATCAGCCCTTTGCCGGTATCTACAACACTTATATGATTCCTTACTTGGATGACAAGTACGAAATGCTCCGTATGCTCAGTGATGCCATCAAGGGTGTGTACGCTTCTGTCTTTTATCGTGATTCAAAAGCTTATATGCAGGCTACAAGCAATGTTATCGACCAGGAAAAGATGGCTGTAATCTTGCAGGAAGTAGTCGGTAATCAATATGGCGACCGCTACTACCCTTCCATGTCGGGCGTGGCTCGTTCGCTCAATTACTATCCTATCGGCGATGAAAAGGCCGAAGAAGGTATCGTCAACCTCGCCCTTGGATTGGGCAAATACATCGTGGACGGAGGAATGACGTTACGTTTCTCTCCCTATCACCCTCATCAGGTGTTGCAAACCAGTGAAATGGAGATTGCGTTAAAAGAGACGCAGACCCGTTTCTATGCCCTCGACTTGCGCAATGCCGGTCACGACTTCTCCATCGACGACGGTTTCAACCTGCTCAAACTTCATGTGAAAGAGGCCGAGAAAGATGGCGCACTGAACTATATAGCATCCACCTACGATCCCTACGACCAGATTATCCGTGATGGCCTGTATCCCGGTGGCCGTAAAGTCATCACCTTTGCCAACATCCTTCAACACGACGTCTTCCCCTTGCCGCGCATACTGCAACTAGCTCTGAAATATGGTCAGCAGGAAATGCGCCGTCCCGTAGAAATCGAATTCGCCGCTACCATGAGCCGCGAAAAGGATAAGACAGGAACTTTCTACCTGTTGCAAATCCGTCCCATCGTGGATAGTAAAGAGATGCTCGATGAAGACCTCACCACCATACCCGATGAAAAGCTCCTGCTCCGTTCCAATAATTCCCTGGGACATGGCATCATGAACGATATTCAGGATGTGGTTTATGTGAAGACAGATGATTACAGCGCTTCCCATAACCAGGAAATCGCCTGGGAAATAGAAAAGCTAAACCAGCAGTTCTTGGATGAGGGTAAGAATTATGTACTGATAGGCCCGGGACGCTGGGGAAGCAGTGATACTTGGCTTGGCATTCCTGTGAAATGGCCGCATATCAGTGCCGCCCGCATCATTGTGGAGGCCGGTCTGACGAATTATCGGGTTGACCCCAGCCAGGGCACGCACTTCTTTCAAAACCTGACTTCATTTGGTGTAGGCTATTTCACCATCAATGCTTTCATGAATGACGGCATATACAATCAAGAATTCCTGAATGTACAACCGGCTGTATATGAGAGTAAATACCTGCGCCATGTTCACTTCGAGCATCCGGTAGTTGCCAAGATGGACGGTAAGAAGAAACAAGGGGTGGTGCTGCTGCCCGAATTCTAACATTTTATTAATCAAAAAGCAGGAAACAAAATAAGCAACTTTTCTTTTTTTGTTAAAAATGGGACAATTTATGTCCCATTTTTCATTTACTCCTGTAAAACAGCGATATAAAAGAAGCAATTATTGGACAAAAACTGTATCTTCGCAATCAAATTCAAAAGATAATAGGTAAAAAAGATAATTAAGTATTGTCAATGGGCAAAAAATACACAACTATTTTTACCCTGTTTGTAGCGATGTGTTTTTCGTTATCCGGATGTAGTAAAGATAACGATGAGACTGTGACAACAGGAAAAGGAACGCTCTGTATCAAACTGGCTGCTGATAGCAGTACACAAGATGTAACTACGCGCACAGAAGAAATGTTACCGGAAGTAGGTGATTTTACCGTATCCATATTAAAAGGAAATGAGATACAATATTCTTGGGAGAAATTTAGCCAATATCCTGATGAAGTCTTATTCCCAATAGGTCAATACACCTTAAAGGCTTCATACGGACAACTCCATAATGAAGGATTTAATATGCCTTATTTTGTAGGTACTAAAGATTTCTCAATTGAAGACGAGAAAGAAACAGATGTAGAAGTAACCTGTTATCTTGCCAATGTCAAGGTATCCACAACCTATACAGAAGCTTTCAAGAAATATTTTTCCGATTACTATGTTGAAGCCTATTCTGAAGGAAATTCAGCTATTAAATTCATTAAAGATGAAAGCCGTTTTTGTTATTTCAAGCCCGGCAAGCTCACACTCATGCTCAATGTAACTAAACGAGATGGTGGCTCTCAATCTACTTATCAGGCCATTGTCGTAGATAACGCTCTTCCGCAACATCACTACCAATTCAATTTTGATGTTAATGCAGGTAGTTCTACTATCAATATAGCATTTACAGACCGGACAGAACAAGTTACATCTACAATTGATGTTTCAGATGGAACGATGCGTACTGACCCTCCTTTCTTTATTCTTCATGGATTTACCAGTAATGAAATGTTGGACATCAAAGAAGGGAAAACAGCAGATCACCCCATTTCAGTATATCTGAATGCACGTGCCGGTATCGAAGAATGTATATTAAGTACATCATCCACTTCTCTCATCTCACAAGGATGGCCAGCAGCGATTGATTTGGCAAATTTAACCACAGATAAGCTACAACTATTACAATCATTTGGGCTGCAAATGAAAGGCCTTGGAGCAAATAAAGATAAGATTGCAACCATTGATTTTACCAATGTCATCCCTCATTTGGAATATGATAATGGAACCCCCAGTATTTTTAAGCTCATAGCAAAAGATAAATTGAAGAAAGTAAATGAATCAGATGTAATATTAAAAGTGAACAGCCTTAGTAACCAATTCGCAGTAGCTACTCCGGGAACTCTTAAAAAAGGAGCTACCTCCATAGATTTGCAAGTTACTTTAGACGGAGATCCTAAGACTATCAAAGCCAGCTATATAATGTATGGCGCTTCCCAGGATTTAGAATGTGGAGTCATTTCCACCGAAGGTATTACACATCAAATTCGTATCACATTTCCTGTAGCGCTAACATCATCTACACAAATGACAGTTACCTGCGGAAGAAGAGAACAAACATTTACTATATCTGTAAACTAATAGAGTCACCATTCATATGAAAAAGTTAGTATATATATCCGCACTCCTTTTGGTATGCATATTTACATTAGTTTCCTGTGAACGCGAACAGT
The DNA here is from genome assembly GCF_959029255.1 of uncultured Bacteroides sp. Taxonomy (GTDB): domain Bacteria; phylum Bacteroidota; class Bacteroidia; order Bacteroidales; family Bacteroidaceae; genus Bacteroides. The sequence continues at coordinate 67,325 of NZ_CAUFUE010000004.1, forward strand.
TTTCTGAGAAAGACAACAGTAAAACTGAAACTGTAGCAGAAGGTCAGCTTAATTTATCTTCTTTAAAGCTGACTGTAGACGTCAATGCCAATACCCGGTCAGTAGACACAAAAGATTATATTATCCGCATTTATAGTCGTGATAACGCCAACAAACTTGTACAAGAGTGGAAATATAGTGAAATGCCAGAGATATTTTCATTGAAAGTCGGTAATTATACAGCCGCAGCCTTTTCACATGATGTACTCCCGGCTGAGTTTGAAAATCCATACTATTACGGAAAGGAAGATTTTGAGATTACAGAAAACCAGATTACAAATATCAATACTCTGCAATGTGTATTACGCAGTATCATGGTGACTGTAGAATATGACGAGAAATTGTCCGCACTTTTAGGTGACGATGTAAAAGCCAACGTAACATCGGGTGAAGGTTCACTCGATTTTGTAAAAGATGAAAAGCGTGCAGGCTACTACCAAGCAATCAATGAGAATGCCAATATGCTCACTACACGATTAACCGGAACGATAGAGGGTGAGAATGTAGATATCTCCAAAGGTTTTCCACAAATAAAAGCCGGTTCGCACAAGATTATTAAATACACATTAAAAGACATCGATGAGAATGGTAATACTGAGGGTGGTAATGCCAATATCAGTATTCGTATCGATGTTACCTGTACAACCATTGAGCAAGATATTATAGTCGATCCTGATGAAGATGTAATTCCCGACGAGCCTGATACGCCAGACGAACCCGATGACCCTACCGGCCAACAGCCTACTATCAAAGGGGACGGATTTAATATATCTAAAGCGATTGTATTACCCGAAACGACCAATGTCAATAATCCATATCCGGTCGTAGTAAATATTGCTGCCAGCAATGGCATCGCCAATTTGAAGGTAACCATCGATTCTGATGTATTGGACGAAGAAGCATTGGCAGATGTTAATTTAAGGAAAAATTTCGATTTGGCCTATCCTGAAGACCTAACAGAGGCTTTAACCGGTTTAGGGTTTCCTGTAGGTGAACATGTTATAGGTAAAACAGAATTGGTATTCAGTATTACCAAATTTACCGGACTACTGACTATGCTAAATCCTGGTACACATAACTTTATTATCACTGTTGTGGATACCCAAAATAATAAAACGACTGAAACATTAACACTTATTTGGAGTAATTAATATCCATGAAACGAAATATATACCACATATTAGCTTTGTTACTTTTCGTTTTCATAGCTATCAGTTGCAGGGAAGACGAATTGAATGAAAATGGTTTACTCAGATTAAATATCGGAATAAAAGACAAAGTAACTACCGTTACTCGCAGTTTATCTGACGAGACTCTGAAAACCCTCAAAGAGAATTGTAAAATTCGTATATATAGCGGTAAGGGACTAGTGCGTAAATATAACGGAATAGGAGAAATGCCCGAAGAATTGCAACTCGCCACAGGTGATTACAGTATAAAAGTAACTGCAGGTGATTCTGTTGCAGCTGCTTTTGACAAAATATTCTATCGTGGAGAAGAAACGTTCAATATTATAGCCAGACAAGCTACTTCGGTAGATGTGGAATGTCATATTGCCAATACTTTGGTAAAAGTTGAATTTGGGAAGAGTCTTACCCAAGCATTCCAAAGTTACGAAGTACAAATAGCCTCAACGGAAGGTAGTCTCACATTCACCTCTGACAATGAAGAGGCTATCGGTTACTATATGATGCCTATAGACAATAATCAGTTGACATGGACGTTCAAAGCAACCACCCTCAGCGGTAATAACTATACCCGTTCAAACACACTGGACGTCTTACCCGCCACACGTTATGATTTAATTTTCGGATACGAAGAAAATGGTGACAGCTATATTGATGGTGGGGCCTCACTTACGTTAGATATAAATACGGAACCGTTGGAAACAACGACTGTTGAAGTTCCAGTTTACAGACGCCCCAGTATTAGTGGAGATGGTTTTACATTAGAAGATGAACAGTTCATAGAATTGAATAAAGGAACAGCCAAAGCATTCTGGATAGCAACTTCCTCCATACTCACCAAGGCATTGATAACCTGCGATCAATTCAAGAACATAGGGTTACCTGTCAACTCTTTTGACATTGTATCAATGAGTAAGGAAGACAAGGAACTCTTTGCTACTAATTACGGAGTTACCATTAATTCTAAATACAATGTAAATACAGGACAAGGAAATGCCAAAATAGCATTTTCGGATATATTTATGGCAAAAATGTCACAAACCGAAGGGGTCTATGATATTTACATCAACGCTACCGATGATAACAAATTACAACGTACCTCTTTACTTCGTTTCATTGTATCGGATGCAACAGTAGTTACTACCAACGTAGTAGAAGCTGATGTTTGGGCAACTAAATCTACTTTACGTGCCACATTAGCAAAAGAAACCACAGAAGCGCTTGCATTCAAGTATCGCATTAAAGGCACAACCAACGAGCTGACCGTTCCTGCCCAAAGAGTAAGTGATTCTAAACTGCTCTATGCTAATATTGCAGGATTAGCTCCCGGAACTACTTATGAATATTGGGCAATAGCAGGTTCCGCTGCTTCAACAATAGTCAGCCAATTTACGACTGAACCCACCACACAATTAGCAAATTCAAGTTTTGAATATTGGACCGATGGCACCCCTATGCTTATTTACGGCTCCGGTCAATCCCTATGGTGGGATAGCGGCAACCACGGTTCGTCAAGTGCTAATATAAATATCACGACTTACAGTGAAGAATATAAGCATAGTGGTAATTTCTCTGCCAAATTAGAATCCAAGAAAGCCGGCCTGATGGGTGTATATCAATTCGCGGCAGGTAATCTGTTCGCCGGTAAATATGTAAAAACAGAGATGGATGGTGTCAGAGGTAATGGGACATTGGGTTGGGGACGTCCTTTCACTTCCCGTCCTGTAGCTTTAAAAGGTTATATCCGTTATATACCTAATACCGTCAATATGACAAATAACTGTAGTTATATCAGTGAAGGAGATATGGATAAAGGACAAATATATATAGCATTGGGAAACTGGGTTGGCGAATCAGCCAACGGAGAGACATGGCCTGTTATCATTAAGACTAATTTCAAAAACGGTAATAATGCAAAACTTTTTGATCCGAATGATACCAGCATCATTGCTTATGGTGAAAAGACTTGGGATGCCGCTACTGAAGGCGATGATATGATCGAATTCAGAATACCTATCGAATACCGTAGTACAGACACTAAACCTACCAATATTATATTAGTGGCATCCTCCAGCAAATATGGAGATTATTTTACCGGTGGTATAGGCAGTACCATGTGGCTTGATGATCTTGAGTTAGTATATGAATAACCGGGTATTCGCGTGAAAAGAATTATATATATATGTATCTTGCTGTTTGTGTTCCCTTTTACAAAAGTGCAGGCACAAGATTTTAAACGAGCCATTGAGTTGAAAACCTTTGTTCCCAAAGGACAGTGGATTGTAGGGAATTCCATTTCCTATTCGGAACATAATGAGAGTAATTATAATTTTCTCATTATAGAAGGTATTAATTCAGATGGATATACCTTCAAAGTAAGTCCGATGCTCTGTTATGCATTTAAAGATAATCTGGCAGCAGGAGGACGTTTCAGCTATGGGCGTACATTGACCAAACTGAGTGGAGTAAGTATCAATGTAGACGAAGATAACCAATTCGATCTGGATGACATGTATCAACTGAAACACTCATACGCTGCCATGGCAATGATGCGTAGTTACATCAGCTTGGGAAACAGTAAACGTTTCGGGTTATACTGTGATATACAGATGCAGATGGGTGGCAGTCAGTCCAAAGTAGTCAGTGGTTCCGGTGAAGATGTTACAGGAACTTTCGCTACCTCTACCGATATCAACATAGGAGTAGCCCCCGGAATGGTTGCTTTCATCAACAACTATACAGCGGTAGAGGTCAGTGTAGGTGTTTTGGGATTTGATTTCAGTAAGACCCGGCAAACTACCAATCAGGTATATGTGGGCGAACGTTCTTTAAACTCTGCGAATTTTCGCATCAACCTATTTTCCATAGGTTTAGGCATTGCTTTTTATTTGTAAGAAAAATGAAGATACGAACGATATTAACATATATATTCTGCTCCATGGCCAGTTTCGGTTTTGCACAGAGGCAATTGAGCGATACACTCCGCACTAAGGACGGACGTGACTCACTTATTCGTGACACGATACTGATACATGATACGGTTTATGTACAAACGCCAAAAGTCGTAACAAAACCGGAAGACATGATTCGTACTAAAGCTATTGGACGTTATGACCGTGGTATTATCAACTACCGTTTTATCCCCAAAGGTAAATGGATTGGTGGCGCAACAGCCTCTTATGTCGATTTTGATAGCGAAGACAGTCGTTTGCTGTTCTCTTTACTGAAAGATTTTGATTGTCATGCTCGAACAGTTTCAGTAAAACCGTTCATTGGTTATGCATTACGAGACAACATCGTTATCGGTGCCAAATTAGGCTATAACCATACTATTGCCCAGTTAGATAACTTGGCTCTAAACATGGATGATCTCGATTTCTCCCTGAAAGACATACGTTATACGGAAGATACTTATAGTATAGGTTTGTTTCACCGTTCCTATGTGGGACTAGATGCCGGCAGACGTTTCGGCTTGTTCAATGAAACAACTCTTTCATTCAACACAGGCACCACTCGCTTCTCTCGTGGAAAAGAAAATGGGGAGACAGATGCTACGGAAGCTGAAAATGCATTCAAAAGTACTGAAACTACTTTGTATGAACTTCATATAGGCATCAATCCGGGAATTGCCGTATTTATTATGCAAAATGTATCGGCAGAAATGTCTTTTGGAGTAATCGGCTTTAAATATAACAGCGAAACACAAAAAAATAATTTGGGAGAAACCGGTAAGCGTCGTAATAGCGGTGCCAACTTCAAAATTAATTTATTCAACATCAATATAGGTATCACCCTTTGTTTGTAACATGGAAGTATGGATAAAAAAATGTATAGACAAGTCCGTTTAGGATGTTTCTTGATTATGGTTGCTTTGTTTGGCGCTTGTATCGAGAATGATATACCCTATCCGTATATCAAATTATTTGTGACTGCGACCGAAGTGGACGGACAGATAGGAAGTGCTGTCATATCCAATGATGACCGGACAGTAACTATCAATTTGGAAGATACCGTAAATATGAAAAAAGTACACGTCAAGAGTATTACGGTAACCGAAGGAGGACGTTGTAGCCTACCCAACGATACAATGATAGATCTTAGCAATCCTTACCCGATGACGCTTTCATTATATCAGGATTATCAATGGACTTTGAAAGCCAATCAAACCATCGAACGTCGCTTTACTGTAGAAAATCAAGTAGGTACCGCAGTCTTCAATGAGACAGAACATTTTGCTTCAGTTAACATCAGTACCAAAAGCAATTTAAAAACAATCAAACTTACTGACCTTAAGCTGGGACCTACCGGTTCCACCATCAATATGAGTAGTGGTATTCCCTATCTGGAATGGGAGCAGCATGGTAACTATGCCAAAGCCAATGTAGTAGTAAACTTCCGTGATTTCATTGTGATGGAAGAATGGACGCTCTATGTATTCCAGGTAGAGACGAATGTAGTCACCAAGTCGGCAGATGGTTGGGTAAATGTAGCCTGGCTCTATGGTGAAGGACAGGAAGGAACCGACAACGGTTTCGAGCTGAAAGAGAAAGGTTCCGATGAATGGCAAAAAGTAGACATCTCGTATATCACCGTTAATGGTGGTAGCTTCACGGCGTGCGTTCCACATCTGAAAGCAAGTACCACCTATGCATGCCGTGCCTACTCAGGTGAAGACAAAGGTGAGGAAATTGAATTTACTACCGGTACAGCAATCGAATTACCTAACGGTTCGTTCGATGAATGGCATAAGTCAGGTAAAGTATGGAACCCTTGGGCAGAAGATAACACACCAATTTGGGATAGCGGAAATGACGGTGCTACAACTTTAGGAGAAAGTATTACCATACCAACAAGCGACACATGGAGTGGCGCGCCAACAGGTGGACAAGCAGCACAATTAAGTTCTAAATTCGTAGGTTTAGGCAGTGTAGGTAAGTTCGCTGCCGGAAACTTGTTTATAGGTGAATACATACGTACAGACGGCACAAATGGTATTTTAGGTTTCGGCAAAGAATTTACAGCCCGTCCTACTAAACTTAAAGGTTATTACAAATATACCACGGCTCCCATCACTTATCTACCGTCAAAATCGAATACAATCGACTATAACCGTTTTCTTCCTTACCAAAATAAACCGGATACCTGTTCGATATACATAGCGTTGGGTGATTGGGAAAATCCGGTAGAAATCAGAACCAACCCTAAAGATCGTAAGTTGTTTGACAAAAATGATCCGCATGTCATTGCTTATGCAGAGTTCAACAGTGGTACAACAGTCAGCAGCTATACTCCGTTAGAGTTGAACTTGAAATATAACTCCACCAGTCGTATCCCCACCTACCTTATTGTGGTATGTTCAGCCAGCAAGTATGGTGATTATTTCACGGGAGCAGCAGGAGCTACATTGACCATAGATGAATTTAGTTTAGAATATGATTATTAGAAGTATGAAAGTTTCACGTTATATATTGACTATTTTCGTTGTGCTGACGGCGCTCACTGCTTGTCAGACAGAAGACTCCTCTTCTATTATAGGTCAAAGGAAAGGAAGAGTTGTTTTAGGGGGTATAGACATAGAAATAGAGGCGGCAACCCGCGCATATTCTATTCCTACACCAAGTATCAATGATATGATAATTGAAATTATCGATCCTGATAACTTTGTGATTGAAAGCGGGCACATAGACCATTACGCCAACGGTATCGACCTTTTTGTCGCTACTTACACTCTCCGTGCGTACTACGGAAACAAGCAACAAATGGGGAATAGTCCGTATTTTGAAGGAACAGCAACCTTTTCTATCCGTGAAGGAGAAACAACTAAACTAGGAACTGTTATCGCAACTTTGGAAAATGCCATTATAATACCCAACATACCGACAGATATTATTGACCATTTTACCGGTGTACCTAAATTCTATGTTTCAAATGACGAACAGAGGGAAGAGGTTACAAACGGACAATCTTTATATGTATTGCCCGGGAAATATACATTAATGCTGGAAGGGAAAAACAAAGCAGGAGTTGAAGTTAAGAAAACAATTACTGAATTGGATGCTATAGCACAAAAGATATATAACATCAATTGTAATTTGACCTTACCAACATTGGTATTGCCAGAGCAGCAGGCAGGGGCATGGGCTAAACGGCTGTATATAACTCCTGCTATAGCAACGGATAAAACCGGACAAATTGAAATTCCTAAAGGTGTTATATATGAAGCTGTTCCCATAAATGATGATTGGAATGATCCATTTATATCCGAAATAGATACTAACAATAATATTGTAATAAAAGGACTTAGTGCTAATACGCAATATAAAGTGAGGGCTAGACTATTAGATGTTACCACCAGTAACATAGAAATAATAGAGACAGAAAATGAAGAATCGAATATTCCTAATAAAAATTTAAACGATTATTGTATTACAGCCGGAAAAGATGGAAAATACAATGACCGAGGAGCCGTTTATCAATTTTGGGCAAGTAATAGCAGTTCATGGTGGTCTACTAACAATGAAACGACTTGTCCTGATTGCGGTCTATATAACCGCAGTCATTCTTCACGGTCAGGTACACGACCAACTACTGTCGACTCTAGGAATGCTGCACAAATTATGACAATCGGATATGGTAAAAATGGTGCAATAAGTATTCCTGATGCACCGAAATATAAAGCTATAGGATTTCTCAATATTAATAAACATGAATTTCAGTTCAGACCTAGTAAATTACGTTTCTTTTATAAATATATACCATATAATGATGATGAGCCAGAAATAAGTATAAAAATATATGACAATAACAGTCAATCCATAGGTGAAGGAAAACTAGAAGCACCGTATCAGACATCATATACAGAGACATTTCTAACTATTGAATATAATCAAACCCAAACAAAAGCAGCTTATATAGAAATAAAATTCATGTCTGGATCAAAACATACAGACGTCTATAAAAGAGATGGAGCTGATAAAGATGATGCAATGCCAGCTTTTATAGGTAGTCAACTTTTTATTGATGATATTGAACTTATTTATGAATAACCCATACAATCATATAACAATGAAAAAATATTTATCCTTCATCGTATTATCCTTTCTTTTGGTAGCATGTAACAATAGTGATGCTCCTGAAGTAACAGAGTATGGATATATTAATCTCAATATAGGTACTAATTCTGAAATATCCGTAGCGGCAACTCGTGCAGAAACGATATATCCGGAAGCAGATGATTCCTACTTGATAACAATTAAAAGTGGGGATATTATAAATCTGAACAAAAAAACCTATGGACTGATTAAATCAACTCCTCTACAATTTATAGAAGGTACATATACCATTATAGCAGAAAGCTGTATAAGTGATGATGCAGAAGCAGCGAATGACCATTGGGGGAAAGCCCGCTATTACGGAGTTCAAGACGTTAATGTTGTTGTTTCACAAACAACAGATGTAAACATCGTATGTAAAATGCAGAATGCAAAAGTGAATGTACAGTACGATGAAACATTCAAAAACATTTTTGGTAAAGACCCTGAAAATCCTTATAGTGTAACTATTTATAGGGAAGGGAAACAAAGTCGTAGTTTAGAATTTAAAGAGAATGCAACTTTTGATACTCAATCGGCATATTTCAATATATTGGAAGGTGCAAGTAATAAGCTTATCTATGTCGTTAGAGGTACTTACAACGGAAAAGCAGTGGAGAAAGAAGGAGAAATAAACTCTCTTGAATCTCAAAAATGGATAAAGTTAACTATTAAGGCCACTCAAACCGGTAAGATAGAGTTAGGAGTACAAGTAGACTCATCAGTCACTGAAGAAAATAATGATTTTGATGTAAATCCTTACGCATAACAATTTCCAGCATTGGAATTCAGAATTACAAATATCTCAAAGAGAAACCGCCAGATGCTCGACATCGCCTTTCTGATATTGAATATTTGTATATGTATACAAAAGAAATGAGATGTTTCGACTATGCTAAGCATGACAGAATGATATGCCTTTCAGAGTTTTTTAACCGGACGGACGAAATATCTGAAATTAAAATTTGGTATACCACTCTGCCCAAATGGTTTCAAAACAAGGCTTACCAGATGCTTTCTGCTTTCAAATCACCCGTTTCACTGACACACTCGTTTCCTTAAAAGCCCGAAATAGAGCGGAAGCGTATGATTTAAAGCATAAATATACGGCGTTTTTTCGAATATCCACTAATTTTACGCTTCCCAAAGGAGGGATATTAACTTCCCACACGAGAGATATTAACTTCCCACGCGAGGGATATTAACTTCCAGCGCGAGGGATGTTAACTTCCCTCCCGGGAAAGTTGAACCTTTCTTTAGAAAACACACTTTTTCTTCCGGGAAGAGAGTGCTCTTGCATGAATAATCGACTGTTCCCCCTCTATTTGAGTTGTAAATATTTCTACATTCAGCTATTCATAAGGAAGATACGTATTTTTGTTCGCGTATTTTCGCTCATACCCGCCACGGGGTGGAAATACGCAATTCTCAGGATGCGGGAAATGCAAAGTGTCAAAACCGGACACAAGAAATCAGCTCTTGACAAGTTCCGACTCATTTACCCGGATTATGATACTATTCACTTAACCTTCTCAGTGTAACTACCACCACTTCACTCGGTGCAAACAAACGAACATTCTTATTGGAAGTACCGATACCGTTGGTAATAATAATCGGCGTACCTTTTGAATTATATTTCAGTCCCGTAAGGAAACGTTGTCCGTAATGGGAAGGAATGATAGGGGCATAAAGGCCGAATAAAGTGACTTGTCCGCCATGCGTATGCCCGGCAAGTACCAGGTCTGTATTGGTAATGGGAACATCTTCGGCATAATCGGGAGTATGCGTCAACAGGATAACAAAGTCATCAGAAGACAGAGGGAGTGTAGGCGACTCTCCATTCTGCTCAAGATTAAACGGATCGCGGACACCGGCTATCAGAATTCGCGCACCATTCCGCCTCAACGTATCTACTTTATGTTCCAACAGATGAATACCTTGGCGCTCCATTTCTTTCACAATATCTTCATAGCAAGCTTCATAGTCATTATTTCCCAAAACGGCGTATGTGCCCAAAGGTGTTTTTACCGCACCCAGAGCGGCGATAACAGCAGGTGCATATTCGCATCCTTCATGCAAATCGCCACCGATGAGCAAGGCATCGGCATGCAGGTCATTGAGCAAGCGGGTTACGTCTTTCAGTCCTTTCTCTTTCAGCAGACTCCGGTAATGCAAATCGGAAACAAATGCCAGGCGGCAACCGTCAAAGGCGGCAGGAACATCGCGATGAGAAAACTCATACTCTTTGACGCGTTTCACATTCTTATAACCGGAAGCGGAAGATGACGACGCTTTAGCAGAATATTCACCGGAACGCGGCGAAGAGAAATTACGGGTAGACTGGCAAGAGGATAAAAGCCATACAGCCAACAGAGATAAACATAAGGATTTCTTCATCAGATATATATTAACTTCTTTATTATAAGTACAAACAAAGATAGACAAATTCAGTATCTTTGCGAACAGACTTCAGCAAATAAATAAAATCAACATGAAAGAGATAAAGCCTAATTCACTCCACGCCTGGATACTAGCAGCACGGCCCAAGACACTGACGGGAGCCATAATCCCTGTATTAATAGGTTCTTCTTTGGCATTTGCCGACGGGAGTTTTGAGATAACTTTGGCATTATTGTGCGCCTTGTTTGCCTGCGGCATGCAGATTGCAGCCAACTTTATCAACGACCTCTATGATTATCTGAAAGGTAGCGACCGGGAAGACCGGCTGGGACCGGAGCGTGCCTGCGCACAAGGTTGGATTACCCCCGGAGCCATGAAACGGGGAATAGGAAGCATGCTCATATTTTCCTGCCTGATGGGATGCGCGATACTCCACGAGTGCTGGGGACAGTTGCCCCATGGCGGATGGGAATTAATATTGCTGGGCGCACTCTGCGTTGTATTCGCTTTCTTATACACCACTATCCTCTCCTACCGGGGATGGGGAGATTTGCTTGTCTTGGTTTTCTTCGGTTTCATACCCGTAGGAGGAACGTATTATGTTCAAGCCCATACCCTCACATCAGACGTATGGGTAGCTTCACTGATTTGCGGACTGGTAATAGATACCCTGCTGGTTGTAAACAATTACCGAGATAGGGAGCAAGACGCACTCAGTGGCAAGCGGACATTAATCGTACGCTTCGGAGAAGCTTTCGGGAGCTATCTATACCTGGGATTGGGCATAGTTGCCACGCTTCTTTGTCTATGGTTTGTCTTTAGCGGAAAGATGAATTCATTTACTTTTATAGTAGCGCCATACGTTTATCTTTATTTCCACATACTCACTTGGCGAAAAATGCTTAAGATAAGAAGCGGTAAAAAACTAAACAGCATATTGGGCGAGACATCGCGCAATATGCTGCTTTTTGGTCTGTTACTAACGGTAGTATTAGCGGTTAGCTGAGAGTTCTCACCGCTTTCCGTACATCTTTTCGTAGTATTTCTGATAATCACCGCTGGTCACTTCTTCCACCCAGTCCTGATTATTCAGATACCACTCGATAGTCTTGACGATGCCCACTTCAAACTTCGTTTCGGGATACCAGCCTAAAGCTTTGGTTATCTTTGCCGGGTCGATGGCATAGCGTTGGTCATGGCCGAGACGGTCTTTCACGAACGTAATCAAGTCTTCACTGATCCAGCTGATATCAATCTGCCCGTCAGTTCCTTTTACTTTCTTTTTCAGAACTTCGCGATACTTGGGTTCTTCTTCCATCAGACGACGGATAGTAGCAATCGTCAGCTTCACAATTTCCAGGTTGGTCTTTTCGTTATGGCCGCCTACGTTGTAAACTTCACCTTCCACACCTTGACGCACCACAAGGTCGATGGCTTTGCAATGGTCTTCCACATACAACCAGTCACGTACATTGCTGCCGTCACCATAAACGGGCAACTTCTTCCCTTCGAGGATATTCTTTATAATCAGCGGAATCAACTTTTCAGGAAAGTGATAAGGACCGTAGTTATTGGAACAACGGGTGATAGTCACCGGCATCTTATAGGTGTCGTGATAAGCCATCACTACCATATCGGCACTTGTCTTGGAAGCGCTGTACGGGCTATGGGGACAAAGCGGGGTTTGTTCCGTGAAGTATCCTTCGGCACCCAATGAGCCATACACTTCATCGGTAGATACCTGATGATAGCGAACGCCCTTGCGCCAAGTAGGATAACCGTATTCATCCTTTCCCGTCACCCATGCGCGACGAGCTGCATCAAGCAGGTTTTGAGTACCCAGGATATTGGTTTGCAGAAAAAGCTGCGGGTTTTCGATACTGCGGTCTACATGGCTCTCGGCAGCGAAATTCACCACATAATCAAATTTATATTTAGCGAAGAGTTCATCGGCAAGCGTACGGTCACAGATATCGCCTTTGACAAAAACGCAACGATCGTCATCTATATCTTTGGCGATGGTTCCCAAATTTCCCGCGTATGTCAAAGCATCCAATATCACCACTTTTATATCATCATGTTTCGCCAAGATATATTTAATATAGTTGGCTCCGATAAATCCGGCAGCGCCGGTTACGAGGTAGGTCTTCATATAATTAAGAATTATAAATTTAAAATTAAAATTATCCGCTATCAACTATCAATTATCCGCTATCTATTATCAATTAATTAGCGGTGGGAATCGGCGAGTTCCATCAGGTACTTGCCATATTCGGTTTTACCAAGTTGCTCACCGAGGTGGTGGAGCTGGTCGGCATCTATCCAACCCTTGCGCCAAGCAATCTCTTCGATGCAGCTGACGCGGAAACCTTGGCGATTCTGTATGGTAGCCACAAAGTTACTTGCTTCGAGCAGGCTGTCACAATTACCCGTATCGAGCCATGCAAAGCCACGACCGAAAAGTTCCACTTTCAGTGTACCTTCATTCAGATAAAGACGGTTGAGGTCGGTAATCTCGTATTCACCACGTGCCGAAGGTTTCAGGGCGGCGGCTTTAGCGGTTACTGTGGAGTCGTAGAAATAGAGACCGGGAACGGCATAATTACTTTTGGGTTGGGCCGGTTTCTCTTCAAGAGAAATGGCTTTGCCATCGGCATCAAACTCCACTACGCCGTATGCGCGAGGGTCTTTTACGTAATAGCCGAAAATGCAGGCGCCTTTTTCAATGGATGCGGCACGCTTCAGCATGGCGGAAAAGCCTTGACCGTAGAACATGTTGTCGCCCAAGATAAGGCAACCCGGTTCACCATTCAGGAATTCTGCCCCCAAGACGAAAGCTTGCGCCAGACCGTTAGGGTTCTCCTGTATTTTGTAAGAGAAAGACATTCCGAGTTCTTCGCCCGTACCCAGCAATTCGCGGAACATAGGCAAATCGCGTGGGGTGGAGATAATCAACACTTCACGTATTCCAGCCAACATCAATGTGGAAAGAGGATAATAAATCATCGGTTTGTCGTAGACAGGCATTATCTGCTTGGATATAGCCTTCGACAATGGATAGAGACGAGTGGCACTGCCACCGGCAAGAATAATTCCTTTCATATTTCAGTTCTTTTTGGTGTTACATCAAATGGAGAATAAAATAAGAAGGAGGACAACGCCCCACGGCTCTCGTTGCTATTCGGGGTACAAAGTTCGATAAAAATCGTAAGATTACAAAATATACAATGATAATTTATTCTTTCAGGAGGAGTAAACTCCTAAAAGGTAAAGGCTCTCATCCCGCAAGTTCTATCACCTCCAAATCCCTGAACACCCCATTATCCACTATAAAACGAACCATGGTACGCACTTTATGGAAGCCCGAGATACCTGCCGCTCCGGGATTGATATGGAGCATATCGAGTGTCTTGTCATACTTCACTTTCAGGATATGGGAGTGTCCGCTGATAAACAGCTTGGGCGGATGCACCAGGATGCTGCCTTGTATGGAAGGGTCGTACTTACCGGGATACCCGCCGATATGTTTCATCAGCACTTCCGCTCCATCTACCGTGAAACGCAATACTTGCGGATAGAGTTGACGAATATCTTGCCCGTCTATATTGCCATAGACTGCACGAAAGGGACGGAATGCCGCCAACTTTTGAGCCACCTCCAACGAACCGATATCACCAGCATGCCATATTTCGTCGCACGACTCAAAGTATTGCAGGTATTTCTCATCCCAATATCCATGCGTATCCGATAGTAAACCAACTTTTGTCATCTTTCTGTTGTTTATTAGGACAAAGGTAATTATATTTGGAGAAAATACAGGAAAAGAAATGAGAATTTTGGGAAATGAAGAACTAAGAATGAAGAATGAAGAATTACCTTACGGCGTGCTTGCATTGCGCAGCCAAATTCTTCATTCTTCATTCTTAGTTCTTCATTAAATTATCATTTATCTTCTCCTTAAACTGATATTTTATGGAACACAGGTATTTCAAACGTGACATCAGTTGGTTATCATTCAATTACCGGGTGTTGCTGGAAGCTGAAGACGATACATTGCCACTGTATGAGCGCATTAATTTTATATCCATCTACTCATCCAATCTGGAGGAGTTCTACAAGATACGTGTTGCCGACCATAAAGCGATAGCAACCGGTGCCGCACATAGTGATGAAGAAAGTGTACAGTCTGCCATCGAACTGGTTGGAGAAATCAACGAAGAGGTAAATCGCCAATTGGAAGAACGTATCCGTATTTATGAAGAAAAGATACTGCCCGCATTGCGGGAACATCACATCATATTTTATCAAAGCCGCAATGTAGAGCCTTTTCACAGAGATTTCCTGCATCGTTTCTTTAGAGAAGAGATTTTTCCCTACCTGTCTCCCGTTCCCGTCAGTAAAGACAGAGTAATCTCATTCCTCAGGGACAACCGGCTCTATCTTGCCGTACGCCTATATTTGAAAGATGTACCCCTGAACTCTCCCAACCGCACGCAGTATTTCGTAATGAAACTGCCCTACAGCAAGGTTCCCCGTTTCATCGAGCTGCCCAAGGTGGGAAAGAATTATTATCTGATGTTCATAGAGGATATTATCAAAGCGAATATCGGTACCATCTTTCCCGGTTATGAGGTGGACAGTAGTTATTGTATCAAGATTTCGCGTGACGCGGATATCCTGATTGACGACAAGGCCAATACCTCTGAAATCATAGAACAAGTAAAGACCAAAGTAAAGAAACGCAAGATTGGCGCCGTTTGCCGTTTTGTGTACGACCGTGCCATGCCGGATGATTTCCTCGACTTCCTGGTAGACGCATTCCGCATCAACCGCCAGGAACTGGTACCCGGTGACAAACATTTGAATCTAGAGGATTTGCGACATCTGCCTAACCCTAATCATGCCGTACGCCCCATCCGGAAGCCTCAACCCATGAAACTGACCTGCCTGGATGAACGGGATTCCATCTTCCGGTATGTGGAGAAGAAGGATTTATTACTGCATTATCCGTATCATTCTTTCGATCACTTCATACATTTCTTATATGAAGCCGTTCACGAACCTACCGTACGCGAAATCATGGTGACTCAATATCGTGTCGCGGAGAACTCAACAGTTATCAACACGTTGATAGCTGCCGCCCAGAATGGGAAAAAGGTTACTGTTTTCGTTGAATTGAAAGCTCGCTTCGATGAAGAGAATAATCTGGCAACTGCCGAAATGATGAAAGCTGCGGGTATCAATATCATCTTCAGCATACCGGGTTTGAAAGTACATGCCAAGGTGGCCCTCGTACTCCGCAGGGACAAGCAGGGACGCAAACTACCCAGTTACGCATACATCAGCACAGGTAATTTCAATGAAAAGACTGCAACGTTGTATGCAGACAGCGGACTGTTCACCTGCAACCCGGTACTTGTCAACGACCTGCACAACTTGTTCCGTACCCTGCAAGGAAAGGAAAATCCGGTGTTCCACCGCCTGCTGGTGGCACGTTTTAACCTGATACCGGAACTGAACCGCCTCATCGAGCACGAAATGGACTTGGCGAGAAGCGGAAAACAAGGACGGATTATCCTAAAGATGAATGCCTTGCAAGACCCCACCATGATAGACAGACTTTATGAAGCATCGCAAGCCGGAGTAAAGATTGACCTGATTGTGCGAGGTATCTGTTGCCTGATACCGGGACAAAAATATAGCCGCAATATCCGTGTTACTCGCATTGTAGATACTTTCCTGGAGCATGCCCGGATATGGTATTTCGGAAATGGCGGTAAGCCCAAACTGTTTCTCGGTTCACCCGACTGGATGCGTCGTAATCTTTACCGCCGTATCGAAGCCGTGACCCCGATACTGGATTCCGACTTGAAACGTGAACTGGCGGATATGCTCGCCATACAGCTGGCAGACAAACGTAAAGCTTGTTTTGTAGATGCCAATCTGCGCAACCGCTGGAAGTCGGCACGCCCGCAAAAGGAGAAGATACGCGCGCAATATACTTTCTATGAATACTTGAAAGATAGATTGTAACACTTCTGTAATATGTATGACATTTCCCTGCAACACGAAAACCCTTTCTTTGCAGCCAGAAATAAAATACATATTTATGGAAACTATCTATCTTTGTATTGTCATCTTCCTGTTCGTCCTCGCGGTGTTCGACCTCGTGGTGGGCGTCAGTAATGATGCGGTCAACTTTCTCCAATCGGCTGTTGGAGCCAAAGCAGCATCCTTCAAGACCATATTGTTCATAGCAGGTATCGGCGTTTTCATCGGAGCTTCACTCTCCAACGGCATGATGGATATAGCCCGGCACGGCATCTACCAACCGGAACATTTCTACTTTGCCGAAATTATATGTATCCTGCTTGCCGTGATGCTGACTGACGTAGTGCTGCTGGATGTGTTCAACACAATGGGTATGCCTACCTCCACCACCGTTTCTATGGTATTCGAACTTCTGGGAGGTACGTTTGCACTGGCGCTTATCAAAGTTTACAACAGCGACACGCTGGGACTTGGAGACCTCATCAACACAGATAAGGCGCTATCTGTAATCATGGCAATCTTCGTGTCTGTCGCCATCGCCTTTTTCTTCGGTATGGTAGTACAGTGGTTGGCACGTGTAGTGTTCACTTTCAACTACAAGAAGAAGATGAAATACAGCATTGCCATCTTCGGAGGTATCGCCGCTACATCGATTATTTACTTTATGCTGATAAAGGGCCTGAAAGACAGTTCATTCATGACTCCCGAATATAAACAGTGGATACAGGATAATACGTTCCTGCTTATCGGCTGTTTTTTTGTATTCTTCACCCTGCTGATGCAAGTATTGCACTGGTTGAAAATCAATGTATTCAAAGTAGTGGTACTGATGGGTACATTCGCCCTTGCCCTCGCCTTTGCAGGCAACGACTTGGTGAACTTCATAGGTGTACCTCTTGCCGGATATGCCTCTTTCGTAGATTATACCGCGAACGGAACAAGTGTCGGTGCCGACAGTTTTCTGATGACTTCACTCCTCGGTCCCGCCAAAACACCTTGGTATTTCCTTATCGGTGCAGGCGCCATTATGGTATACTCGCTCTCCACCTCCAAGAAAGCCCACAATGTTATAAAAACATCCGTTGACCTTTCCCGCCAGGATGAAGGTGAAGAAAGTTTCGGTAGCACTCCCATAGCCCGTACTTTGGTACGTTTCAGCATGACGTTTGCCAACGGGCTCTCCAAAATAATGCCCGAAAGTAGTAAACGCTGGATTGAAACCCGCTTCCGGAAAGATGAAGCCATCATTGCCGATGGAGCAGCTTTCGACTTGGTTCGCGCATCCGTCAATCTGGTACTCGCAGGCTTGCTCATCGCTCTGGGTACTTCACTGAAACTGCCTCTATCCACTACCTACGTCACCTTCATGGTAGCTATGGGTACCTCTCTTGCCGACCGTGCCTGGGGGCGTGATTCTGCGGTATTCCGCATCACCGGCGTATTGAGTGTTATCGGTGGCTGGTTTATCACTGCCGGAGCTGCTTTCACCATCTGTTTCTTCGTGGCAATGATTATATACTTCGGTGGTTCCATCGCTATTATAGGCCTCATCGGTTTGGCGGTGTTCATGCTGATTCGCAGCCAGGTGATGTATAAGAAGCGTAAAGCGAAGGAAAAAGGGAACGAGACCATCAAACAGCTGATGCAGAGTACAAATAACACCGAAATACTTGAACTGCTACGCAAGCATACCCGTGAGGAACTGGGCAAGATACTTGAATTTACAGAAGATAACTTTGAGCGTATCATCACCGCTTTCCTGCACGAAAACCTGCGTGGACTGCGTCGTGCTATGGGTTCAATCAAGTTCGAAAAGCAACTGATTAAACAGATGAAACGCACCGGCACGCTTGCCGTATGCCGCCTAGATAACAATACGGTTCTTGAAAAAGGTCTTTATTTCTATCAGGGTAATGACTTTGCCAGCGAGTTGGTATACAGCGTAGGACGCCTGTGCGAGCCGTGTCTGGAGCACATCGACAATAACTTCAAGCCGCTGGATACCATTCAGAAAGGTGAATTTGCCGACGTCACGGAAGATATTGTCTACCTGTTGCAAGTCTGCCGCCATAAGTTAGAAAACAATGACTACGAACATTTTGAGGAAGATATCCGCAAGGCAAACGACCTGAACGGACAACTTGCCCATCTGAAACGTGAAGAATTGCAACGCATTCAGACTCAATCGGGCAGCATCAAGGTAAGCATGGTTTATCTGACGATGATACAAGAAGCCCAGAATGTAGTGACTTACACAATCAATCTGATGAAGGTGAGCAGGAAATTCCAGGCTGAAGACTAATCCCCATTTTCTCTGCCCGTTGCAACATAAATGCACGGGCAGCTTCGTATTCATTGGGGATGACTCCATCCAGAATAGCATCCTTTATGGCGCTTTTCAGTGCTCCCACTTGCTGGCAAGGAGGCAGATTGAAAGTCTTCATAATCTCCTCCCCACTGACAGGGGGTTGGAAATTGCGAATACGGTCACGCTCTTCCAAGTCTTTCAACTTCTGGCGGACTAACTGGAAATTATTCAGGAAACGCTGTTTGCGTTCCATGTTCTTGGAAGTGATATCCGCTTCACACAAAGTCATAAGATCGTCAATATCATCTCCGGCTTCAAAGAGCAGGCGGCGAACGGCAGAATCAGTTACCACATCATCCGCTATGACGATGGGACGCATGTGGAGGCTTACCAACTTCTGCACGTATTTCATCTTTTCATTCATCGGCAACTTCATCTTCCGGAAGATTTGCGGTATCATCTTTTCACCAATGAAATTATGGTTATGAAATGTCCAACCCGCGCGAGGTTCCCAACGTTTGGTTACGGGTTTGGCGATATCGTGCAGCAGTGCCGCCCAGCGCAACCAGAGATTATCGGTCTTCTTGCTGATATTATCCAATACCTCCAATGTATGGTAGAAATTATCTTTATGCGCCCTTCCGTTCCGGGTTTCCACTCCTTGCAGAGCTACCATTTCGGGGAAAATAAGTTCCAACAACCCGGAACGGTCAAGGTCGATAAATCCCTTGGAAGGTATGGGAGATAGCAATATTTTATTCAACTCATCCGCAATGCGCTCTTTAGATATAATGGAAATACGCTCTTTGTTGCGGCACAAAGAGTCGAATGTAGTATCGTCGATATAAAAACCGAGTTGGGTGGCAAAACGGATACAACGCATCATTCGCAACGGGTCGTCACTAAACGTGATGTCCGGGTCAAGCGGTGTACGGATAGTTTTTTCTTTCATATCCTCCATTCCGCCAAACGGGTCTACCAACTCACCGTAACGGACTTTATTCAAGCAAACTGCCAAGGCATTGATAGTAAAGTCCCGGCGGTTCTGGTCATCTTCCAACGTACCGTCTTCCACAATCGGTTTCCGTGAATCGTGTGTGTACGATTCTTTACGGGCACCGACAAACTCCACTTCCGTACCGTGGTATTTGAGTTGCGCCGTACCGAAGTTCTTGAAAACCGAAAGGTGAGCGCCGCGTCCCAGGCGCTTGCCCAACGCTTCCGCCATCGCAATGCCGCTACCCACCACTACCACATCTATATCTTTGGAAGGACGTTGCAGGAAAATATCTCGTACATACCCGCCAACCACATAACATTCAAAGCCCAAATCATCCGCTGTTTCGGATATTCGCCGGAATATGTCATCACTAAAACGCTGCTTCAATTCTTCTGCCGTCAGTTCAATCATAAATAAATTCTTTTATAAAGCGGGGGCAAAGATACGGATATTATTTCTAATTTTGCTTCCACTAACACCAAGAACAAAAATTATGAAGAAAGCAGCTATCCTTGCGTGCCTCTGCTGCACGCTCTTTTCTTGTAGTAATGTAGAGAAAAAAGCAAGTGAGAAACTACAGGTTGCCCGCGCGGCTTACGAACGCGGCGATTACAATGAAGCCAAGATACAGATTGACAGCATCAAAATCCTTTATCCCAAAGCCTTCGAGACACGTCGTGAGGGAATAGGCCTCATGCAACAGGTGGAACTGAAAGAGCAGGAGAATAGCCTTGTTTATCTTGACAGCATGCTTCGTGAAAAACAAAAGGAACTGGATGCCATCAAAGGCAATTTCACTTTCGAGAAAGATGCCGAATATCAGAAAATAGGCAGTTACCTGCATCCTTCCCAAGTGATAGAGAAGAACTTGCACCGTTCCTTCCTTCGTTTTCAGGTAGATGAAAATGGCCTGATGAGTATGACCTCCATTTATTGCGGTCCCCACAACATCCACCATGTGGCGGTAAAAGTGACCGCTCCTGACGGTAGCTTTGCCGAAACACCTGCCTCCAAGGACAGTTACGAAACCACAGACCTAGGAGAAAAGATTGAGAAAGCCGATTACAAATTAGGAGAAGACGGTAATGTCATTGGTTTCATCTATCTGAATCAGGATAAGAATATCCGCGTAAATTATCTGGGAGAACGTCCCTACGCCACTACCCTCACCCCCAACGACCGCAAAGCCGCTGCCGAAGTTTATGAATTGGCAAAGATACTATCTTCTATCACAGAGATAAAAAAGAACATGGACGAAGCCAACCTGAAGATTGAGTTCGTGAAACGGAAAATGCAAGAAAGGGAGGATAAGAAAGAATAAGAAAAGCAGAAGGGAGGGAGGAGTGAAAACTCCCATTCACTTCACCCTCCTGTTCAACTGATTATTCGCTTTACTTGGTTTTGACTTACCAATCCTTTTCCCGGTAGGTTTTGCTTTTCCTGTCCGCTTGGAAGGTTGTATGTTTTTAGAGCCCTTCATAATATTCACCCAGATAGTAACGAGCAATGAAATCCCAATTCTTGTGCAATACTTCTTTTCCATTCGGATAAGCAAATTGTACTTCCGGCAAGACATCCTTCATCATTCCATACTTTAATAAGTCGAACGGGCACAATCCCGGACAGCAGAAAAGTTCATAACCTTTGGCTTTAGCACGCTCGGCATCATACATCGGGTTATGCGGTTCACAGAAAAAGGCGGCAATATTAGGAGCTACCAACATCCCTTTAGCATTGGCATAAACCACAAACCCACTATCCTTTTCCAAATCGGGAAGAAGAAAAGAAGGCTTGTTCTCCCATTTCAGTACATCTACAAAGAACTTGCATAAATCCTGATAAGTAGCGAAATAGAGTAACGGCTTTCCGTCATTATATTCCAGACAATGTTCCACGTCCTTTTTCAACTTGGTTTCCGGAGTTATCTCAGGCAACGGAGTGATAGGTATTTCCAACAAATCCGGTCCCATGACCCACAGGGCAGAAGATGGAACTTCACAGATAGGAGCCTCTTCAAAAGCCTCATCCATTAAACTATATGCCAATCTGCCCAACCCTATCAATTTATCATCAAAAGGATTATAAATAGTATAAGGCTCATCTTCCCAGAGAGCGGGACGAGACTTCAAAGTCCATAATACGAATGTAATATCCTCCACATTTATTTCATCGGCAACATATTCATCGGATAATGAATAAAAAGGCAGGTGGGTTTTATATAAAGCATAGTATGCTTCCGAGAAGATTTTCCAACCTCCCGTTTGAGCGATTGCATCCTGAAAGTACATGCAAAGCGATATAGCCGCTCCTACTTGTTCTCTTTCCGTAGTAAATAAGTTCGATTCCTTAACGATGGGCAAGAGTTTTATGGCGAAATCCAAGTACCATAAGTCTGATGGCAAAACCTGCTTGCGCTCATTGGCGCCAAGCCATTGTCTCATTTGGATAGAAACTGTTTTCATTGCTTGTTCCGGGTGATGTTTTACTAAATTTTATCGATAACTTGCTTAGAGTCTTTTTAACGCCAGCTTGATGACTTGCTCCACCGGAGCATTCGGTTCCTCCTTCAATATACCCAATACCACCTTTTGTGACGGCGCCTGTGCAAAGCCCAGCATAGTGAGGGCAGCTACGGCCTCTTCCTGTACTTGTGCATTGGCGGGAGAAATAATATTTCCCATCGCAGCACCATCAACCGACATACCGCCGGTTTTTATCTTATCTTTTAAATCGACAATTACACGTTGCGCTGTTTTCAGCCCGATGCCCTTCACGGTTTTTAGCAAAGTGGCATTCTCGGTACTGATTACATTTATTAACTCGGAAGGTGATAATGCCGATAAAATCATGCGTGCGGTATTTCCACCAATACCCGATACGGAAATCAGCAGCAGGAATAACTCACGTTCCTGTTTGCTTGCAAAGCCATAAAGGACATAGGCATCCTCGCGTATGGCCTCGTAAATGTACAGTTTACATTCTTTTTTTCCTTGTATTGCGGCGTATGTATTCAGGGAAATATTAACGGCATATCCCAATCCATTACAATCTATAATTGCGGTGGCCGGACTTAGTTCAGCAATTCCGCCTTTAATATATTCTATCACTTTACCTTTTTATTACTTTCTGCTGGCGAATGTAAGCATTATTATTGAACTATCACTCACTAAAAAAAGAAAAAACTCTGTGAAACTCTGTGTTACTCTATAATAAAAGTAAATGAAAATGCTTACTTTTGCAGCGATAAGCTAGAAAGTTGATAACTAAAATCGATAAAAGAATGAAAAAAGTAAGAGCCGCCATCGTTGGTTATGGCAATATCGGACATTTCGTACTCGAAGCTTTACAAGCTGCTCCCGACTTTGAAATAGCCGGTGTAGTACGTCGTGCAGGTGCTGAAAACCGTCCAGCCGAATTGAGCGATTATCCTGTAGTTAAAGATATTAAAGAATTGGAAGCTGTAGATGTGGCAATTCTTTGCACACCTACCCGCAGCGTTGAGAAGTATGCCAAGGAAATACTCGCATTGGGCATTCACACCGTAGACAGTTTCGATATACACACCGGCATCACGGATTTACGCCGTGCACTGGATGCTGAAGCAAAGAAACATAATACGGTATCCATTATTTCAGCCGGTTGGGATCCGGGAAGTGATTCCATTGTCCGCACTTTGCTGGAAGCAATCGCTCCTAAAGGCATTACTTATACCAACTTCGGTCCGGGCATGAGCATGGGACATACGGTTGCCGTGAAAGCTATCGAAGGGGTAAAAGCAGCTCTTTCAATGACTATTCCCACCGGAACAGGTATTCATCGCCGCATGGTTTATATTGAACTGAAAGACGGTTATGAATTTGACAAAGTAGCGGCTGCCATCAAGGCCGATCCTTACTTTGTAAATGACGAAACGCATGTTAAACTCGTCCCCAGAGTGGATGCCCTGCTTGATATGGGACATGGCGTGAACCTGACCCGCAAAGGTGTATCGGGCAAGACACAAAACCAACTCTTCGAATTCAACATGCACATCAACAATCCTGCACTCACCGCACAAGTGCTGGTATGTGTGGCTCGTGCCGCCATGCGTCAACAACCGGGTTGCTACACAATGGTAGAGATACCAGTGATAGACCTTCTACCCGGCGACCGTGAAGAGTGGATAGGACACTTGGTATAAGACATAAGAAAAACAGATGATGTGTTCCATTGAAACGCATCATCTGTTAACCTCAAACACATCATCTATTCAGCTTGAACAGATGATGTGTTTTTTTATATCCTGTCATCAGAAGAAGAACCTCAGTATATCATTGAAGTTCGCCCATATCAGCAAGCCGAACAACAGGAACATACCCACCATCTGCGCACGCTCCATGAACTTATCGCTGGGTTTGCGGCGAGCCACTATCTCATATATCAGGAACAATACGTGCCCACCGTCCAATGCCGGAATAGGCAGAATGTTCATAAAGGCGAGAATAATAGAAAGGAAAGCCGTCATGTACCAAAACTGATGCCAATCCCAGGTTGCGGGGAAAATACTGCCGATAGTACCGAAACCTCCCAATTGCTTGGCTCCCTCTTTCGAGAAGAGATATTTCATCTGGCTGACGTAACCTTTCAATGTATTCACTCCGAGAGCGGCACCGGCAGGCAGAGAAGCAAGGAAGCTATATTCTTTCTTAACGACCGGAAGCAGCTTAGCGGTTTGTGAGCGGGCAAACACTCCCATGTTATAAGCAGAGTCTGTAGCCATCGCCAACGTATCGGTCACACCGTTGCGTACGTATGTCAGTAAGATGTCATGTGAAGCATCTGTTTTCCGGCGTTGCGCCTTGTCTTCTTCAAAGTCCGTATAAGATATGATTCGTCCATCCAGTTGCGTGATGCTGTCACCCGGTTGCAACCCTGCAAGGGCTGCCGGAGAACCGGCTGCGATACTGTCTACCACGAACGGGTAGCGGAAATCGGCAAAACGTACACTGTCCGCCAGCAATCTTTCCATCATATCCTCAGGGATATAGACCGAAGTTTCTTGTCCGTTACGCAATACCGTTACTTGGCGGGCATCGACAATACTTGTCAGCATATCGCCTCCATAACGTTCAAAGGGCACACCGTCGGCAGAAATCAATACGTCACCGTCGCGGAAGCCGATGGCTTTTGCCGTTTCGTTGAAATCCATACCCAACGGAGCCTTCTGTACCGGAACGTATTGGTCGCCCCAGGTAAAAAGTATCATGGAATAAATGAACAGCGCTAACAGGAAGTTGAACAATACACCGCCCACCATAATCAGCAGTCGTTGCCATGCCGGTTTGGCACGGAACTCCCACGGCTGCATGGGTTGCTTCATCTGCTCGGTATCCATAGATTCGTCTATCATACCGGCTATTTTGACATAGCCGCCCAAGGGCAGCCAGCCTATACCATATTCCGTTTCACTGTTTTTAGGCTTGAATTTTAACAAGGTAAACCATGGGTCAAAGAATAAGCAGAACTTCTCTACCCGCGTTTTGAACAAACGGGCGAAGAGGAAGTGCCCCCCCTCATGAACAATAACGAGCAACGAAAGGCTCATAATGAGTTGCAGGGCACGGATTAAAAATGTTTCCATCAAACTATTTACTATTTACTATTTAAGTTTATCTATCACTTTATTGTTTTACCACTTCATCACTTTACTGATATTTAACCAACTCCTCCGCTATCTTTCTGGTTTCCGCATCCGTAGCTACGTAGTCGTCGTATGTGGGTCTTTGTATGAAAGATACGCGGGACATTGTTTTTTCTATCACGTCACTCATTCCCAAGAATGAAATCCGGTCCTTCAGGAAAGCGGCAACTACCACTTCGTTGGCTGCGTTCACGATGCAAGGCATGTTTCCAGCTCGGTGCAATGCCTCGTATGCCAATGCCAAATTACGGAAACGAGTAGTATCGGGTTGTTCAAAAGTAAGCTCCGTACACAACTTGAAATCCAGTCGCGGAAAGGAAGCTTTCAAACGTTCGGGATAGGAGAACGCATACTGAATGGGCAACCGCATATCCGGCATTCCCAACTGCGCTTTTACGGCACCGTCCTCAAACTGCACCATAGAGTGGATAACCGATTGCGGGTGCACCACTACCTCTATCTGGTCAGGTCGGACGCCAAAGAGCCATTTTGCTTCAATCACCTCAAAACCTTTGTTCATCATGGAAGCAGAGTCAATGGTGATTTTAGCTCCCATATCCCAATTGGGATGTTTCAGTGCCTGCGCTTTCGTCACAGTTGCCAACTGCTCCATGGTGCAAGTGCGGAACGGACCGCCGGAAGCCGTTAATATGACTTTCTCTATCGGGTTGCCCATCTCTCCCGCCAAACATTGAAAAACAGCGGAATGTTCGGAGTCTACAGGTAAGATAGGCGTACCGCTGAAACGTGCCAAGTCATTGATTAACTCTCCGGCAACCACCAGCGTTTCTTTGTTAGCAAGAGCAATCGTCTTACGTGCACGGATGGCGTTCATGGTCGGTTTCAGTCCGGCATACCCCACCATTGCAGTCAGCACCATGTCGATGGGAGCTTCCGCCACAATCTGACAAAGCGCCTCCTCGCCGGCATATACCTTGATAGGCAGGTCGGCGAGCGCTTCTTTCAGTTGTTGGTATTTCGTTTCATTGGCTATCACCACTGCTTCAGGCTTAAATTTTCGTGCCTGGGCAATGAGTTCATCCACCCGGTTGTTGGCAGTCAGCACATACGCTTCATACTGGTCGGGATGTTCCTCAATGACCTGTAGCGCTTGTGTACCGATGGAGCCGGTAGAACCGAGTATGGCAATTTGTTTCTTCATAATCTAAAACACAATATAAAGTTCCGGATTTACCGCTCTCCCCTTATGCCACAACTCAAAATGAAGGTGTGGTCCGGTAGTTAGCTGTCCGGTGTTTCCTACTAAGGCGATGGCTTCACCGCCTTTCACGCTGTCACCTTCCCGTTTCAGGAGTGAACCGCAATGTTTATATACAGATACAAAGTCCTGATTGTGCTGTACCTCTATCAGATAACCGGTTTCAGCAGTGTAAGTACTCAGTATGACCGTTCCATCCAAAGTTGCCAGTACACTTTCACCCGGATTTGCCGCGATATCCGTACCGAAGTGTTTCTTCTCGGCATTGAAAGGAGATGAAATCATGCCACGGGTAGGACGGTAGAAAATAAGTCCGTCAACGGCGGGACGGTCCGCAATACTTGTCAGATTATACTTTTCCGTATCCTCATATTGCTTGCGGAAGTCAGCTTCCCGTTGTGTACGCTCCATCAACGAATCCTCCCGCATATTGGTCAATGAATCCATTGACTGCACAGTATCGGCTTTTATCTTACCCTGGAAAATATCCTGGATATTCATGATGTAAAGGTTCTGCCTGTCCACCAATTGCTGCAACGAATCCACCCGCAAAGCGTTTTCCACCACCTGCGCACGGATTTCACTGTTCATATATCCCGGCAGATAGTTGCGCAGCGGAGTAAAAGCTACAATCAGGGAAGCGATTAGAAACAACACAAACAACACGGAAAGCAACACGGAAAGTCCGTTCAGCTTGGACACACGCAACGTGATGATATCCTCAAGGGTATTCTCGTTCGTAATGGTCAGTCTGTACTTGAACTTGATGTTATTCCAAAATGCTTTCCTTCGTTTCTTTTTCATACCTCTTCCGTTTCATCCGGCGCCAGCATTCCTTCCGGCAAATCCACTGTGATTACTTTATGCTTTTGGTCGATGTCTACAATAAACTCTTCTTGGGCGGGAATCAGTAATTCCTCTCCATTATAATCCACAACGAACAGCGTGTTGATAGTAGATGTATCTACTTCCGTTACTTCACCCAGTTTGCCATGGTGCACTTCTTCCATACGGAAACCGACGAAGAAGTCCCAACTCAGCTCATCCGTTTCCGCATCCTCGGCATGCTTCGTGGGGAAGTAAACCTCGACATTGGTAAACATGCGCGCACGTTCAGCCGTATCCACCCCTTCCAGTTTGACTAGAGCCGTAGAGTCCGAACGGAAACGATACTCTTCTAAAAAGAAAGGTACCAGGATACCGTCCAACAGGCAAATAAGGTATTCCGCTTCCACCCGGTCAAAGATATCATCCGTAAACGTGAACGACAACTCTCCGTGAATGCCGTGCGGCTTATTGAATACACCTATCTTATATACTTCTTCTTTTCGTATCATTCCGTTATATTCTGGTTATTCTCGCCCCAATCGCATTCAGACGTCCTTCGATATTCTGATATCCCCGGTCTATCTGCTCTATGTTATGTATCCGGCTACTGCCTTCCGCACTCATGGCGGCTATCAACAGTGCAATACCTGCACGGATATCCGGCGAAGTCATATTTCCACCGCGCAGCTTGAAGCCATGATTATGCCCGATGACGACCGCACGGTGCGGGTCACACAGAATAATCTGTGCTCCCATATCTATCAGTTTATCGACAAAGAACAGGCGGCTTTCAAACATTTTCTGATGAATCAGCACGCTGCCTTTAGCCTGCGTAGCTACCACCAGCATCACGCTCAATAAATCCGGCGTCAGTCCCGGCCAAGGGGCATCAGCAATCGTCATGATAGAACCGTCTATAAAAGACTCTATCTGATAAGTTTCCTGTGCAGGCACATAAATATCATCCCCCCGTTGCTCCATTTTGATGCCGAGACGGCGGAAGCTGTCGGGAATGATACCCAAGTTCTCGTACGAAACATTCTTGATAGTCAATTCGCTTTGCGTCATGGCTGCCATACCGATGAAACTTCCCACCTCAATCATATCCGGCAGGATGGTATGGTCGGTGCCGTGTAGTTCTTCCACTCCCTCAATAGTGAGTAGGTTGGAAGCTATTCCTTCAATTTTGGCACCCATCCGGTTCAACATTCTGCACAGTTGCTGCACGTAGGGTTCGCAAGCCGCATTGTATATCGTGGTTTTACCCTTCGCCAATACGGCTGCCATGATGATATTAGCGGTTCCCGTTACAGATGCTTCATCCAGCAGCATATAAGCGCCTTTCAGTTGTTGGGCGGATATCTCGTAGATTTCCCGCTTATCGTTGTAAGCAAACTCCGCACCTAAATTCTGAATACCTAGAAAATGTGTATCCAGACGGCGGCGACCGATCTTGTCTCCACCCGGTTTGGATATCATAGCCTTTCCGAAACGCGCTACCATAGGTCCTACCAACATGACCGACCCACGCAGGCTGGAACATTTCTTCAGAAACGAATCGCTCTCCAGATAGTCCAAATCTACATCGGCAGCCCTGAAGCTATAGGTATCGATACCTTTCTTAGACACGCTGACTCCCATATCCCGCATCAATTGGATAAGGTTGTTGACGTCCAGAATATCCGGGATATTGTGCACAGTCACCTCCTCGGTCGTGAGTAGCGTAGCACAGATAATCTGCAAAACTTCGTTCTTAGCTCCCTGGGGGTAGATGTCACCGGAAAGTCTGTGTCCTCCTTCTATTACAAATGATGCCATGATAAGATTTATAATTTATGATTTCAGTACTTCCTTTTATTGTTCCTGTTGTTATTATTCCTGTTATTCTGATTATTCATCTTCGGACGATAATTCAGGTCAATCCGTTCGGCCATCAGGCGAACGATGCTGTCCGTCATTTGCAGTTTGCCATTGGAAAGTTCGGCAAGGTCATCCGAAATCTTGCGGTCGTCCACAGTATCCTTGTTCCAAGCCAAGTAGTCCTTCTTCATGTGATTGCAGATAAGCGCTATCAGGTTTTGCTTTTCTTCTCCCTCGGGGAAGTCGATAGCCTTCTTAATGAGCACTTCCAGAGTACGGCCGTAATGGCGGTAACGTATTTTAGTACTGGGGTAAGGGATGCTTTCAGGTTTCGTACCGAGATTATCCTTACGAATGACTTCGTATGGATAATTGATATCCAGCTTGAAGTCGGACATGATGGCAAGATGATCCCACAGTTTATGTTTGAAGTCAGGCACATCGCGCAAGTGGGGAAACATGCTCCCCATGATGTTGATAATCGTGTTTGCACAACGTTGGCGTTCAGCACGGTCTTCGATAGTCAGCGCATGGTCTACCATATTCTGGATGCTACGGCCATATTCAGGCAAAGGCATCCGTTTTTGTTGAGTATTATATTGCATTTCTTTAATTGATGATTGACAGTTGATAATTGATAATTCTTGAAACCGGTTTTTACAGAAGTTTCTTCGGTTTGCTCGCAACGAACTCTTTCAGGTAGAAAGGTTCGAAATAAGCTACATCCTTGAAATCCTTTTCCGCCATCGCTTTCTCCGCCAGCGGAAACATCATGCCGGCAAGCGGACGGATATTGTCAATGAAGTGCGCATTGGGATGCGTAATCTTTTCCTTGCACTTGGCAGCACCGTCACCAAAGAAATAGACCGGCTGTTTATCAAGGAACTCGATGTAGGAGTTTTCATCTACTATATCGGCGGCTATATCGCGCACCGTTTTCAGTGCACGGTCATAGATAGCCGCGTATACTTCCATACGGCGGGCGTCAATCATCGGACACAACAGCGCGTCGTCGGGCAGTTCCTCGTGATAGAGCAACACCGGCACGCATTGCACCTTCAAGGTCGGCAAGCCGATAAGCGGCAAGTCACGGCCGTAGCAAACACCTTTCGCCATAGATACGCCGATACGCAGCCCTGTATAAGACCCCGGTCCGCAACTCACGGCTACAGCATCCAAAGGCATGGCGTGGCTGTCGGCAAACGACAATGCCTCGTCCACAAAGACTCCCAGTTGCACAGCGTGTGAAGGCCCCTTCAGGTCTTCTCTCTCAAAAACGTTTTGTCCATCTTCGCTCACGGCAACGGAGCAAGCAGAGGTAGACGTTTCAATATGCAAGATACATGACATAGCTTCTATTCTTATTTCTTATATATTAATCAGCTGACAAATTTACGTGATTATTTTCACTAATTAAAATAATACTGTAATTTTGCGCAAAACTTAAGAAGCATTATGATACAATCAATGACGGGCTACGGCAAAGCTACTGCCGAACTGTCCGATAAAAAAATCAATGTTGAGATAAAATCGCTCAACAGTAAAGCAATGGATTTATCCACTCGTATCGCTCCGCTCTATCGCGAGAAGGAAATGGAAATCCGTAATGAAATATCCAAAGTCCTGGAACGCGGTAAGGTGGATTTCAGCCTGTGGATAGAGAAAAAGGATGCCGACCAGCTCGCTACCCCCATCAACC
Organism: uncultured Bacteroides sp.; assembly: GCF_959029255.1. GTDB lineage: Bacteria > Bacteroidota > Bacteroidia > Bacteroidales > Bacteroidaceae > Bacteroides. Next base: position 98,687 of record NZ_CAUFUE010000004.1, read on the forward strand.
AAGAGGTTGTAGAATCCTATTATAAAAGAATCAAAGAGATTTCCGCCTCTGCCGGTATCCCCGAACCTGCCGACTGGTTTGCGACTTTACTCCGCCTGCCGGATGTGATGACGAAGAACGAAGCGCAGGAATTGAGCGACGAAGAGTGGGCGATTGTGCATACTGCCGTTTGTGAAGCTATCAATCATCTGGTGGACTTCCGTAAACAGGAAGGTGCCGCTTTGGAAAAGAAATTCCGTGAAAAAATAACCAATATAGCCCATCTGCTCGAAACCGTATCTCCTTATGAAAAGGAACGTGTCGTCAAAATCAAAGACCGCATCACCGATGCCCTTGAAAAGACTTTGAGTATAGATTACGATAAGAACCGCCTGGAACAGGAACTCATTTATTACATCGAGAAACTGGACGTCAATGAAGAGAAACAACGCCTCGCCAATCACCTGAAATATTTCATCAGCACCTTGGAGAGTGGAAACGGACAAGGCAAGAAGCTGGGTTTCATCGCGCAGGAAATGGGACGTGAAATCAATACGCTGGGCAGCAAATCCAACCATGCCGAGATGCAAAAGATTGTTGTACAGATGAAAGACGAACTGGAACAAATCAAAGAACAAGTACTGAACGTGATGTAAATCGCAAAGCTTAAATTGTAAATCGTAAATACCCAGATGGCAAAGCTTATCATCTTTTCAGCCCCTTCCGGTTCGGGCAAGTCAACAATCATCAATTATCTGTTGACGCAGAACCTGAACCTTGCTTTCTCGATATCAGCCACCAGCCGTCCGCCACGCGGAGTGGAACGGGACGGGGTGGAATATTTCTTTCTTACTCCCGATGAATTTCGCCGCCGCATTGCCAACGACGAATTTCTTGAATATGAAGAAGTCTATGAAGACCGTTTTTACGGAACGCTGAAAGCACAGGTAGAAAAACAGTTGACCGACGGGCAGAATGTGGTTTTCGACGTAGATGTGGTTGGCGGTTGCAATATCAAGAAATTCTATGGGGAACGTGCCTTGTCCGTATTCATCCAACCACCATCGGTAGAAGAATTGCGTAAGCGATTGGTAGGTCGTGGCACGGATGCCCCCGAAGTCATTGAAAGCCGTATTGCGAAAGCTGAATACGAACTCGGCTTTGCTCCGAAGTTTGACAGAGTGATTGTGAACGATGACTTGGAAGCTGCCAAAGCCGAAGCTTTGAAAGTAATTACTCAGTTCTTGGACTTGTGAGTAATCACGGAGGAAGGGAAACTTAATTATAACAGTTTTGAATATCGGAATTTTCAGCGGTTCATTCAACCCGGTACATATCGGACACTTAGCCCTCGCCAATTATCTTTGTGAGTACGAGGGTTTGGACGAAGTATGGTTTATGGTAACCCCGCACAACCCGTTGAAAGAGGAAACTATCCTGATGGACGATGAGTTTCGCCTGAAATTGGTGCAACTTGCCATTGCCGGTTATCCTAAATTCCGTGCTTCCGATTTTGAATTTCATTTGCCGCGACCTTCTTATACCGTCCATACGCTGGATAGCTTGAAGCAAGCCTATCCCGAACATACTTTTTATTTAATAATCGGCTCTGATAACTGGAAGCTTTTCTCTCAATGGAAAGAACCGGAGCGTATTCTTGCGGAAAATCCTATTCTTATTTATCCCCGTCCCGGTTATCCCGTAGATGTCGTATCTTTGCCGCAAAACGTAAAACTGGCAACTTCCCCCACCTTCGAGATTAGTTCTACTTTTATCCGCCACGCCTTGGAAGAAGGAAAAGACATACGCTACTTCCTCCATCCTGCCGTTTATGAGGAACTAACTAAAACACTTTGATTCAATTCTCGCAAGTTCGCGCAGATATTAAGAGTTCAAGTGAAGCAAGTACATGAAAAGAGGGGGAAATGATAATTTAATGAAGAATTAAAAATGAAGAATGAAGAATTTGATTAAGCTATGCAAGTACGCCGCAAGGTAATTCTTCATTCTTCATTCTTAGTTCTTCATTTCCCTAAATTCTTATTTATAAACCTATACAGAGCACGCGAACTTTCAGTTGTTCAATTGAAAAATTCCACTACACCAAGAGTTTAAAAATGAAAAACATCCGTCACGCTGTCACGGAAGGCACCTTATGTGCCTGTAACAAAGCATGATAGCCCGTGATAGATACGTGTGATAGATGCTTTCGTCATACATCCTGCTGTCACACGCACATACCATCCTTCATAAACATCCCTGTACTTACATTTATGTAAATAAGCTATTTGTTTAGTTCTCAACGCTGAACACTTTGTTTTATGCGGTAAAAACACTTTGTTTCAATAGGCTAAAACTAAGTGTTCTCTACTATGAAACTAAGTGTTTTCCTTATTGAAACGACTTGTTTCACTTAACAAAACACTCTGTTCCAATGAAGGGAACACATTGTTTCATGCAAGGAAACAGATAGTAAGAAGACATTTCGTGCATATAAATAAGTGATATTTGTCGCATCAAGGACATGAAAATCGTGTCTAAACAGTCCGAAAGCAAGCGATTTCGCTAAGTTTTCCCCCGAAAATCGCTAAGTTATCTGATTTACGATTTGACGATGTACGATGTACGATTGAAGTTTGTATTGCAAAACAAGCTGCCCTCAATGGTCATTTTATGATTTTATGAGTAATATCAATCGTACATCGTAAATCGTCAAATCGTAAATATATAAATTCCCATTTATAGACTTTACACAGAACACACAACATGTTGACGGACAGAGACTTTAAACTTTACAATACTTTATCAATTGTACAGTGCCGCTGTATCGGTAGTAAAGCGACACTGTATTGCGGGTAAAGTGATACTGTATCAGTAGTAAAGAAGAGATACAGTGCATTTCGTTGATAATAAGAGCTGTGAAGAAAAGTCGAAAACCACGTTTCAATTAATGGGAGTCGGAACCATCTTCTTATGAAACCGGAAGGTATATTCCGGTCCTGAAGAATGCAGGAAACGCAATATTTTCTGCTATTATAGGTTGTTACTTCATTTTTTATTGTACATTTGCGATGTCGAATGTTTTTTAACTCACAGCAGGGAAACCTGCCAAATCACCGTGGCGGGCATTTTTATGCCCGTCCACGCCACTCCTATATGGCGGTTCCTGCACCCCCATCGGGAGTGTTAATGCACCCCAAATGCTTGCTGTGAGTTATAGCATTCGACAATGGGACAGGTAGGGATCGCTTTTATTTATTTCCTCTCCTCCCCATAAATCAAATTATTCATCTTTTAAAACTTTATGATTTATGGAAAACAACAGTCTACATCCGGATATTCCGGAATTACCCAGTGCCGCAATGCATCCACGTGCGGATTTTCCTTCAGAAGAAGCAATGAAAACGTATTATTTACAATTGGCCGACCTGATGAATGTGAGGTATGCAGAAGAGCCCTCTGAATATCTGACCCTGAAATGCTTGCATCGTAAGTTACGTCAATTTACCTGCGCACTGCAATTGATAGGCCAGCATGAATGGGGACAAGGCATCTTCGAAATACAGAACGCTTGCGGAGTATATATGCTGCAAAATGTCATTGAGCGGAAAATACTTCTTCAAAACAACAGAGAGGTTGGCAAACATCTGCAATTTATCACACAATTAGCCGGTAATGTAGGTTTCCTGAAACAGCTTGAAGGCATCTTGTACTATCATTTTCAGAATGTAAAGCGTATATTGGAAACGATGAAAGCGGAAAACGCTGTCATTTAGTTCTGCATTCCTTTTATTTATAGGCAATAAACAAGGAGGGAGGATGCGTCAAAAGCACACAAGCACTTTCATAATATTATAATATTAGGCGCGGATGACGCGGAATGACGCAGATTTAATAAACTAAATCCGTGAAATCCGCGTAATTCGCGCCTAAAAGAAAGTGCCAAGAGTTTTTTTGACACCCCTTCTCTTGTCATCAAACGTACGTACACCATAAATAATGATGTATTAAGAGCAAAGTTACCGTCGGTTTCCCGAGGACATAACTTATTTCACCAATAATTCCTTGCCGACAAAATGCGGACGCGCAAACGGTTTACCCGGTATTAAAGTAGATACGGAACGAGTCCGCGCTCTATGCTGCAAATCATAAGCGACGAAATCTTCATAGTCCGCCTCTTTTCCCATGCCGACTTTCATCACTCTATCGTATATAGATTTGCGGGAAGGCGCATTAAAGCCTTGGATATTGCTGCGCATCATGCTTTCTTCGGTTGGGCGGTAAGCTCCTTCTACAAATGTGCATGCACCTAGGAAGACGCCTAAATTGTCGGATGCATAGCGTTCATCCGCCAGGAACCTAGCCCAAAGCACTTCGGTACGACTCTCTGTGAAGTCTACATTTTGCGCCCATCCCAAAGCTTGCAGCTTCTGAATGTCCTTTACCTCAGTTAAAGAAATCGCGCCTTGTTCTTTATATGCATATTCATCTTCCAATTTGGCAAATCCATGCCCCACAGCCTCATGCACGAGTACTTGCCTGAACTTTTCACTCTCCAGATTTTCTATAACCGGACAATAGGCTATCGCAAACTCCACCGCTTTATTAGTGGAGCTATCTGTATATCCGAAATAAGTGGTACCTGCGTATGCCGAGGAATTAAGAATGATAACCACTAAGGTTTCCGCCAAGTCCAGTCCATCTACACATTGTGCATATTCCATTATCTTCTTTTCGTCACCATCATAAATTTCGGTAGTGCCTCCACCTCTTATTTTGCAACCAAAAGCTGTTTCATACCCTTTTCCAAAACTATTATCCTTTGAAACTGCCGTCACGGCATATACGTTGAAATAGCTTCGGAGCGACTTGATGGGTTCTTCAGTAAACAGATTTTCGAGCGTCTTTTCCATCACCTTTTTATAAGTGCCATTCGCAATCTCCTTATCAATGAAACCGTCGCCCATGATGACAATAGGAATTCCATTTCCCGTGGTGGCCGTCTGCAAAACACTGACGGTTTTATCAGCAGAATAATCGACAGATTGTCCCGAAGTAACCCCTTTCTGGGTTATGGTGACGGTGGCTAAAATATTTTGACCCGTGCTTGTCTCCTTTACTAAATAGATATAAGTAGTACGGGAAGAAGTTCCTGTATTCGGCAACGCTTTCAGCTTTAACACCAATGAGGAAGCTGTACGGGTTTCCGCCCTTTGTACCAACCAGTCGCCACTCTTTTCGCCATAAGCCTTCAATTCATCAGTGGACACATTTGTGGAAAATTGAATATCCACAGCTCCTCCTTCGGCATCCACATTATAGGTACTTTGTTCCAGTGTCACGGCATTATCCTGTTGCAAAGTTATATCCTTGGTGATACTCCCGGAAGTGAGCGTGATGGTTGCCTTACGAGGTTCGGCGGTGATGTTTTCGGTTTTTGCGGTAACTACCAAATCAAAAGTCCCGCCTTCTCCCGAAGAAGGAGATATCGTGAACCAGTCATCGGCAGAACTTGCCTGCCATTCACGCGAACTCGTAAAATGAATGGTTGCTTTCGATTCCGACTCATAAGCTATCGTTATATCTCCGGTAGTTTGTATCGAGAAACTGGGTTCAATCTCATTATCAGAGCAGGATGCCATGAGAAACAGGCATAAGAAAAACAGGAGAAAGGTGTTTGTTTTCATATCAAACTAAGATATTATATTAATTTCACAAAGATAGAATTAATAGAGTTCTCTCCAAAATATATTCGATAAACTGATATAAAAAGCGGATGAAAATATCTTGCCGATACCTATAAAAAGAAAAACGGGGCAGTTCGTGATGAACCGTCCCGTTTTTCTTTTTATACATGAAGTGGATTACCACTTTATTTCCGGTAGATACTTGCTAAGACAATTTCGCAAAGCGCTCAATGTGATGGGTTTCACCAAGACTTCCGAAGCGCCGCATTGTATCGCGTTCTCACGGTCGGAAGCAAATGCGTATGCAGTCTGCATAATAATAGGAAGCTCCTTATCTTCTTTGCGTATGATTAGAGTAGCGTCCAGACCATTCATGACAGGCATCTTTATATCCATGAGGATAGCTGCCGCCTTGCCACGGTTCTCGTGAAACAGCTTCACCATATCTTCGCCATTCATAGCCCATAATATATCGCATCTTTTACCGATAATAGCTTTTATTAATTTAAAGTTACTATCATCATCTTCCGCAACTAAAATGAGCGGACGGTAATCTTCTGATTGTTTTTCGACTTCCATGAGACTTATTGTTATTGTTTGTACGAGACAAAGATATAAAAAATAATATTATTATCTTATCTTTGCACTTTATTTTAAAAAATATATAATGATTTCAGTAGACGGACTCGCCGTAGAATTTGGCGGCACCACCTTATTTAGTGATATATCCTTTGTCATCAACGAAAAAGACCGCATCGCCCTGATGGGAAAAAACGGTGCGGGGAAAAGTACTTTATTGAAAATTCTTGCAGGTGTAAGGCAGCCTACCCGTGGTAAAATATCGGCTCCCAAAGAAAGTGTCATCGCTTACCTGCCACAACATCTGATGACAGAAGACGGACGAACCGTTTTCGAGGAAACCGCGCAGGCTTTTGCCCACTTGCACGAAATGGAAGCGGAAATAGACCGCCTCAACAAAGAGTTGGAAACCCGTACGGACTACGAGAGTGACAGTTACATGGAACTGATTGAAAATGTTTCGGCACTCAGTGAAAAGTTCTATGCCATAGACGCTACCAACTACGAGGAAGACGTTGAAAAAGCGTTACTAGGACTCGGATTTACCCGCGAGGATTTCAATCGACAGACCAGTGATTTCAGCGGTGGATGGCGCATGCGCATCGAACTTGCCAAGTTACTGCTACAGAAACCGGATGTACTGTTACTGGATGAGCCGACCAACCATCTTGACATCGAATCCATCCAATGGTTGGAGGATTTTCTCATCAACAATGGAAAAGCGGTTATTGTCATCAGCCATGACCGTAAATTCGTAGACAACATCACGACCCGCACCATTGAAGTGACCATGGGACGGATTTATGACTACAAGGTAAACTACTCCAAATACCTGGAACTGCGCAAAGAACGGCGTGAGCAACAACAGAAAGCTTACGACGAACAACAAAAGTTCATTGCCGAGACCAAAGAGTTCATTGAACGCTTCAAAGGTACTTACTCTAAAACCCTTCAGGTGCAAAGCCGCGTAAAGATGCTGGAGAAACTGGAACTGCTGGAGGTGGACGAGGAAGACACTTCGGCTTTGCGCCTGAAATTCCCACCGTCGCCACGTTCAGGCAACTATCCCGTCATCATGGACGGCGTTGGAAAAACGTATGGCGGGCATGTGGTGTTCAAGAATGCTTCCCTAACCATAGAAAGGGGCGACAAAGTGGCTTTTGTAGGAAAGAACGGTGAGGGTAAATCGACTTTAGTGAAGTGCATCATGAGAGAAATAGAGCATGACGGCACACTCACCATCGGCCATAATGTACAAATAGGTTATTTCGCCCAGAACCAGGCTTCATTATTGGACGAGAACCTCACTGTATTCCAAACTATTGACGACGTTGCCAAAGGAGAAATACGAAACAAGATACGCGACTTGCTGGGTGCTTTCATGTTTGGAGGTCCCGAAGAATCCATGAAGAAGGTGAAAGTACTTTCGGGTGGGGAACGCACACGGCTTGCTATGATAAAGTTGCTGTTGGAACCGGTAAACCTGCTGATTCTGGACGAACCCACCAATCACCTCGACATGAAGACCAAAGATATCCTGAAACAGGCACTGCTGGATTTTGACGGAACACTGATTGTAGTGAGCCACGACCGTGACTTCCTGGACGGACTGGTAACCAAGGTTTATGAGTTCGGCAATAAACGAGTAACCGAACATCTGAGCGGCATCTATGAATTCCTCGAAAAGAAGAAAATGGATACGCTCAGAGAGCTTGAACGGTAAACTTTCATTAACTCTCCCTACGCAACAAATGTTTCGTTCCTATTGTTTCATTTCCTAATCTTTTAATTATAAAGGAAATGAAACAATATGACGCAATTATTATAGGATTCGGCAAAGGCGGTAAGCTGCTGGCAGCCGAACTTGCCGACCGCAATTGGAAAGTGGCTATCATTGAACGCTCCCCGGAAATGTACGGAGGGACATGTGTAAACGTGGGATGTATTCCTACCAAAACCCTGATACACGAAGCCGGACACACCGAACGGTTGTATCAGAACGACTTTGAAAACCAATCCAAGCAATATAAGCTTGCCATAAGGAGGAAGGACAAACTCATCTCCTACCTGCGCGAGAGGAATTTTGTCAATGTAAAGACCAATCCCAACATCACGCTATACAACGGTACCGTCTCCTTTGTATCGGACAATGTCGTGAAAATCGTTTCACCGCAAGAAGAAGATATCTTGCTGAAAGGCAAGGAAATCTTCATTAATACGGGTTCTACTCCCATCATGCCCGATGTGGGAGGAATCAACGAAAGTAAGCATATCTACACCAGCGAAACCTTGCAGCAGGAAAGCAAACTTCCGGCACGCTTACTCATTCTGGGCGCAGGCGCCATCGGACTGGAGTTTGCTACGATTTATGCAGGCTTCGGCAGTGAGGTGATATTATTGGAAGCCGGTAACCGCTTCATGCCCAACACCGACCGGGACATTGCCGAATCCATGTTGGAGTCCCTGAAACGGAAACATATCGAAGTACGCCTGAATGTGCATTCCCAATCCGTTTTCGATACGGCAGACGGAATAACGCTGACCTATACGGACGGCTCGGACGGTACTCCCTACTTTGTGGAAGGGGATGCCTTGCTCCTTGCAACCGGACGAAGGCCAATGACGGACGAGCTGAATCTTCATGCCGCCGGTATTCAGACCGATGCACGGGGAGCTATCATCGTGAATGAGCAACTTCATACCACCTCTCCGCATATCTGGGCATTGGGTGATGTCAGGGGAGGCGCCCTGTTCGACTATCTGTCCATTGATGATTACCGCATCATCAGCAACCAGCTGTTCGGTGACAAAAAGCGTCGTACCGATGACCGTTCGCCGGTTCCGTTCGCCATTTTTACAGACCCTCCACTGGCTCATGTAGGAATTACAGAAGAAGAAGCGGTGAAACGCGGGTACTCCATCCAAGTCTCCAGATTACCGGCGGCGCTCATTCCACGTGCACGCACGCTGCAAAGTATAGACGGTATGATGAAAGCCGTCATTGATACGCACACAGGACGTATCTTAGGATGTACATTGCTGTGTGTGGACGCTCCGGAAGTCATCAATATAGTATCGATGGCTGTGAAAACGGGGCAGCCCTACGGCTTTCTGCGCGACTTTATCTTTACGCATCCCAGCGTGAGCGAAGGTTTAAACAGCTTATTCAAGGCTTTTTAGCATCTTGTATTTGGTAATTAGCCTTGTAACCTCTATCTTTGTCTCCCATCAAAGATAGAGGAATGAAAAAGAAACGGTACATTGCTTATTTCCTGTTTTTCATCAGCATGATTATGCTGGTAGTGCCGGTTATTCCCCACCATCACCATGATAATGGCATGATTTGCATGAAGAACGACATTCCTGCCGAGGGATGTTGTCATCATCAGGGTCCTTGCAGCGAGCATTGCTGCTGCGATACCGGTTGCCTGACGACCCACTTCTTCCAGCAAACACCCAGTTCGGACAATAGCGTTGTGCATCCCGACTTTGTGTGGGTGACTACTCTATTCTTCGAACCTATCCTCAAGCTACTTTCCCTACCCGAAGAATCCGGGACAGAATATGATTCTGTCTACATAGAATCTCTTCACGGCACGTTTATCACGCGTGCTTCGGGGCTTCGTGCGCCTCCGTGCGTTCTTGCTTAAACGCCGCCGGCACATTGCCGGAAACTGAATTTTCAACCGGCGTATGAAAAGTATGCAACCGGGTTGCATACATCATTCTCTAATTTTGTATTCAAATTAAAGTAAGAACAAAAACTATCAACATGAAAAGATACATCTTTTTGGGAGCCATAGGATTATTCCTGTTAGGCTCTTGTAACAGCAAATCCGCAGACGGACATCAGCACGAGACTGAAGAACATGCTCAGGCGGAGCATGACCATGAGAACGAAGGACATGACCACGAAAACGAGGGACATGAAGGTCACGACCACGGCAGTGAAGCCGCAGCCGGACATAGTGACGAAATTATCCTTCCGCCCGCCAAGGCTCAGGCCGCCGGGGTGGAAGCAAGCATCATTGAACCGGGCACTTTCCACCAAGTCATCAAGACCAGTGGACAGGTGCTGGCCGCACAAGGTGATGAGAGTGTCGCCGTAGCTACCGTGGCAGGTGTCGTTTCTTTCAGTGGAAAAGTGATTGAGGGTATGAGCGTAAATAAAGGTACGCCGTTGATAACCCTCTCTTCCAAAAACATGGCAGATGGTGACCCGGTGCAAAGGGCACGTATCGCCTACGAAGTGGCAAAGAAAGAATATGAACGCATGAAAGCTCTCGTTCCCAATAAAATCGTATCGGAGAAAGATTTCGCCCAAGCTGAACAGGCTTACGAGAATGCCCGTATCAGTTATGAGGCTGTTGCCAAGAATCATTCCGCCAACGGACAGGCTATTCCCTCTCCTATCAGCGGTTATGTAAAAAGCCTGTTGGTGAAAGAAGGTGATTATGTCACCATAGGTCAGCCGCTGGTCAGCATCACTCAAAACCGTAAACTGTTTCTCCGCGCCGATGTATCGGAAAAGTACTATCCCGCTTTACGCACTATCGGTTCCGCCAACTTCTGTACACCTTATAATAATAAGGTGTATACTTTGAAAGAACTCAACGGACGATTGCTTTCCTACGGAAAAGCAACGGGGGACAATGGTTACTACGTTCCGGTCACTTTCGAGTTCGACAACAAAGGAGACATCATTCCGGGTTCGTTTGTAGAAATATTCCTGCTTTCTTCTCCGATGGAAAATGTGATTGCACTTCCTCGTACAGCCCTGACTGAAGAGCAAGGAAGTTTCTTCGTCTACCTGCAACTGGATGAAGAGGGGTATAAAAAACAGCTCGTCACCCTGGGTGCCGACAATGGGGAAAGCGTACAAATACTTTCGGGTGTCAAGGCGGGTGACAAAGTGGTTGTCAAAGGAGCTTATCAAGTAAAACTGGCCGGGGCAACGAATGCAATACCGGCTCATAGCCACGAACACTAATCAAACACTTTAATGACATGTTAAACAAGATTATACATTTCTCCCTCCACAACCGCATCCTGGTGCTGGTAGCATCCGTGTTGTTGTTGATTGGCGGTACTTATACCGCCATGCATACGGAAGTAGATGTGTTCCCCGACCTGAATGCACCGACCGTGGTTATCATGACCGAAGCGAATGGCATGGCGGCCGAAGAGGTGGAACAACTCGTTACTTTCCCCGTAGAGACCGCTGTAAACGGTGCAACAGGCGTACGTCGCGTACGCTCTTCCTCAACGAACGGTTTTTCAGTAGTTTGGGTAGAATTTGACTGGGATACGGATATCTATCTGGCACGCCAGATTGTCAGCGAAAAGCTAGCGGTTGTCAATGAGTCATTGCCTGCCAATGTGGGTAAACCTACGCTCGGGCCGCAATCATCCATCTTGGGTGAGATGCTGATTATAGGACTGACGGCAGATTCCACTTCCATGCTCGATTTGCGTACGATTGCTGACTGGACCATCCGTCCGAGGCTACTCTCTACCGGAGGTGTGGCGCAGGTTGCCGTATTGGGTGGAGATATTAAAGAATATCAGATACAACTTGACCCGGAACGGATGCGCCATTATGGTGTCAGCCTGACGGAAGTGATGAACGCTACCCGTGAAATGAACTTGAATGCCAATGGCGGTGTGCTCTATGAATATGGAAATGAGTATATTGTACGCGGAGTGCTCTCTACCGACCGTGTAGACCAGTTGGCAAAAGCCGTTATAAAAGTACAAGATAACGCAGCTTCCCAACTTTCAACTTCCAATCCTCCTGTTCTGCTGGAAGACATTGCAGACGTACGTATCGGTGCCAAGTTGCCGAAGCTGGGTACTGCCTCGGAACGCGGTAAGCCTGCCGTATTGATGACGGTGACCAAGCAGCCTGCAACAAGTACACTGGAGTTGACCGAAAAACTGGAAGCTTCGCTGAAGGACTTGCAGAAAAACCTTCCGGCAGACGTAAAAGTATCTACCGATATTTTCCGTCAGAGCCGTTTTATAGAAAGCTCTATCGGCAATGTGCAGAAGTCTCTCTTTGAAGGTGGTATCTTCGTCGTTATCGTTCTGTTCCTGTTCCTGGCCAATGTGCGGACAACTATCATATCGCTGGTGACATTGCCTTTATCCCTGATAGCTTCAATACTGGCGCTTCACTATATGGGATTCACTATCAACACGATGAGTCTCGGAGGTATGGCAATCGCCATCGGCTCGCTGGTAGACGATGCCATTGTGGATGTGGAAAACGTTTATAAACGATTGCGGGAAAATCGGTTGAAACCTGCCGGGGAACGGTTATCCATACTCGATGTGGTATTCAACGCTTCGAAAGAAGTACGTATGCCTATCCTGAACTCTACGCTGATTATCGTGGTAAGTTTCGTGCCCCTGTTTTTCCTGAGTGGCATGGAAGGCCGAATGCTGGTGCCGCTGGGTATCGCTTTCATTGTGGCATTGGCAGCTTCCACCCTTGTGGCGCTGACGGTCACTCCGGTGCTCTGCTCCTACTTACTGGGCAAAGAGAAAACAAAAGAAAAGAAGAATTCCACCGGCGACTCCGTTGTGGCACGTAAGATGAAAGAATGGTATTCCGTTGCACTGACTTTCGTGCTGGGGCATAAGAAAAGTGTATTGGGAGGTACAATCGGGCTGTTTATCGTAGCGCTGATTTGCTTCTTTACACTGGGACGTTCTTTCTTGCCTCCATTCAATGAAGGCTCGTTTACCATCAACATTTCCTCTCTGCCGGGCATTTCGCTGGAAGAAAGTGATAAGATGGGGCACCGCGCCGAGGAGTTATTACTCTCCATTCCCGAGATACAGACCGTAGCCCGCAAAACGGGACGTGCCGAACTGGACGAACATGCCTTGGGTGTAAATGTCTCAGAGATTGAAGCGCCGTTTGAATTGAAAAACCGTTCACGTAGCGAACTCATCGCTGATGTACGTGCCAAACTGGGAACTATTGTAGGCGCCAATGTGGAGATAGGACAGCCTATCAGCCACCGTATCGATGCCATGCTATCCGGCACAAAGGCAAATATAGCCATCAAGTTGTTTGGGGACGACCTTAATCGTATGTTTTCCATCGGTAATCAGATAAAAAGTGCTATTCAAGGTATTCCCGGCATTGCCGACCTGAATGTGGAACAACAAATCGAACGCCCCCAACTCATCATTTCTCCCAAACGGGAGGTACTTGCCAAATATGGCATTTCATTACCGGAGTTCTCGGAGTTTGTCAACGTCTGTCTGGCAGGCGAAGCCATATCGCAGGTTTATGAGAAGGGAAAAAGTTTCGACCTTACCGTACGTGTCAAGGATGACCTTCGCGATGAAATGGAGAAGATACGTAACTTGATGATTGACACCAACGACGGGCAGAAGGTGCCGTTGAACTATGTAGCCGAAATCCGTTCGGCTATGGGTCCCAATACCATCAGCCGGGAGAATGTGAAACGTAAAATCGTTATCTCTGCCAATGTTGCCGACCGTGACCTGCGCAGTGTGGTAAATGATATCCAAGACCGTGTAGACCGGGAAATCAAACTGCCGGAGGGTTATCACATCGAATATGGCGGTCAGTTTGAAAGCGAACAGGCGGCGAGCCGCACGCTGGCATTGACTTCATTCATGTCTATTGTGGTTATCTTCCTGTTGCTCTATCATGAGTTCCGCAGCGTGAAAGAGAGTGCGATTATTCTTATCAATCTGCCTTTGGCACTGATTGGTGGTGTATTTGCCCTGCTCATCACAACGGGCGAAGTCAGTATTCCTGCCATCATCGGTTTTATCTCGCTGTTCGGCATCGCCACCCGAAACGGGATGTTGCTCATCAGCCATTATAACCATTTGCAGCAGGAAGAAGGGTATAGTGTTTACGACAGCGTTATACGTGGCTCATTAGACCGTTTGAACCCGATTTTGATGACGGCTCTTTCCAGTGCTCTTGCATTGATTCCGCTGGCATTGAGTGGTGATTTGCCCGGCAATGAGATACAAAGCCCTATGGCAAAGGTTATTCTGGGGGGACTTTTAACATCCACGTTCTTGAACGGTTTCATTATTCCGATTGTTTATTTGATGATACACAAGAAGAAATGATAATTTAATGAAGAACTAAGAATGAAGAATGAAGAATTACCTTGCGGCATGCTTACATAGCGCAGCCAAATTCTTCATTCTTCATTCATCATTCTTCATTTCCATATAATAGCTAAAACAATGAATAAACGAATACTTATATTTAGTGCTGCCATTTTTACTTGTGCATGGATAAGCGCTCAAGAAAGCAGTATTGACGATGTGCTTCATCAGATTGAAGCAAACAACAAGGAGTTGCAAGCCAATGCACAACTGATTTCTTCTCAAAAGTTGGAAAATAAAGCAGAGAATAACCTGCCTGACCCTACCCTCTCGTATGCCCATCTTTGGGATTCAAAGAATAGCGGTGAGACAGTGGGCGAACTGGTTGTTTCTCAAAGTTTCGACTTCCCTACGCTGTATGCGACACGTGGAAAGATGAACCGTCTCAAAACCGGAGCACTTGAAGCTCAATCAACCGCTTTCCGTCAACAGATATTGTTGCAAGCTAAAGAGATATGCCTTGACATCATCATGCTGCAACGCCAGCAGGTATTGCTCAATGAGCGATTGAAGAACGCAGAGGATTTATCTGCCATGTATGCCAAACGCCTGTCTACCGGAGATGCCAACATTCTTGAAACCAATAAAATCAACTTGGAATTGCTGAATGTACGCACCGAATCGCGAATGAACCTCACGGCTTTGAACAATAAGTTGAAGGAGCTGACGGCTTTGAATGGAAACCAACCGCTTGGTGCCAATGTAGATGCTTTGAGGTTGGCAGAATATCCGGCTGTCCCTCTCCCCAAGGACTTCAAGCAAGTATGTGATGAGTTAATTGCCGCCGATGCTTCACTGCAATCTCTCAGTGGCGAAAGCGCTGCCGCCCGCAAACAGATTTCTGCGAGTAAACAGGGCTGGTTGCCGAAATTGGAACTCGGATACCGCCGTAATACCGAATCCGGTCATCCGCTAAACGGTGTGGTGGTAGGTTTCTCGTTCCCTATATTCGAAAACAGGAATAAAGTAAAAATCGCCAAGGCTCAGGCCATGAATATAGACTTTCAGAAAGAGAGTGCCGCCGTCCTTGCCAGTTCGGCATTGTGGCAACTGTATGAAGAAGCGCAGAACCTGCATGCTTCCATGGAAGAATATGAGCGTACTTTCCAGCAACAACAAGACTTGTCATTGCTGAAGCAAGCTCTTGTAGGAGGACAAATCAGCATGATAGAGTACTTTGTCGAAGTTTCTGTGGTTTATCAAAGCAAGACAAACCTCTTACAACTGGAAAACCAGTATCAGAAGGCAATGGCACGGATGTATAAGAGCAGGCTGTGAAATAGTGATGAATGATGTATTTTTAATTTCTAATATTTAATCATTCATCATTATCTTCGTTATTTCCGGCAAGTATCCGCTACGTATTCTCCATTCCTGAGGATAAAGATTGTTGGCACGATTACCAATGTTCTTAACAAAACCGATAGGAATATTCTTATAAGTAAGCAATACTATCCCACGAGAGGCTGTATCCGAAAGGGTGACAGCCTCTTTTCGTAAATAAGCAATAGCTTGTCCGTATGTAATTTCTTCACGTGGAAAAGCATCCGGCTTCAAAGCCAGACTCATGGACAGGGCATGGTCGGGTATCCAATCTTTACCTTTGAGTTCGGCAAGTCCCACTCCCGCTTTCACGATACGAAGTGATGCCTGCAAAGCGGACAATTCCTGAAGATAAGTGCGGGGAAAAGCGATAACGTTGTTTCCATTCAAGACAAGTTCGTAGTCATCAGGAGAAAGAAGCCATGCACGAAGCATCGAAAGTTGTTCCTTGGAAATGCCCGGTGTTGCAACTCCTTTACCTTGGGATTTTCGCCCTCTTCCGCCGGACTTCTCATTCTTTTTTCCTGGGAGTTCTGAAACTACTCCTTGGAGTTTCCGAAACTCACCACTGGGATTTACAGAAACAGAGTTCAGGTTGGCAGATGTAAGGCTCAAATTTACGGATGCGGAATTTATATCTGGTTTACGGAGAACAGCCAAAAAGAATCCCTCTCCTTTCGTCATATACGGCAGAAAACGATAAACCGGGAAATATTCGTCAGAAAGCAGGTTTCCCGTGATGTTCCAGTCTTCAGGAATTATAAGTGGAAGTACCCCTGCACCAAACTCATCACGTATCCAACGGATATTTTCTTCGTTTTCTTTCGTATTATAAGTACAGGTACTATATATAAGGAGTCCTCCCGGTTTAAGGCAAGGCCAGATATCTGAGATGATACGCCGCTGACGTTGCCAGCATATATCTACATTCTCTGAACTCCATTCGCTTACGGCAACGGGGTCTTTGCGGAACATACCTTCGCCTGAACAGGGAACATCTGTCAATATCACATCAAAGAAATCTTCCAATGATGAAAAGTCTGCGGGATCATTATTAGTGACCACTACCCCGGGATATCCCCACTTCGTAAGGTTTTCAGCCAATATTTGCGAGCGATTGCGAATTATTTCGTTGGCCACCAGCAAACTACCTTCAGGCAATATACTGCAAGCATGCGTCGATTTACCACCGGGGGCGGCACAGAGGTCAAGCATTACCAAGGGCTCTTCGCCAATATATTGCTTCAAAGCCTGTTCCACAAACATGGACGAAGCCTCTTGCACATAGTAACAGCCGGCATGAAACATAGGATCAAAAGTAAACGTCAACCTGTCTTTAAGGTAGAAACCTGAAGCGCACCAAGATACCCGGTTTGATTGATAGTCGAGCGTTTTTTCACTTTTAAGTTTCAACTCATTCAGCCTAATACTGACTGGCTGTTCCTGCTCCAAGGCAACCTCCAGTTTTGTATATTCTTCATCGCCCAGAAGGGCACGCGTATAGTCGATAAAAGAAGCGGGTAGTTCCATTTTTTGCTATTTATTGGCACAAATATCAAAAAAATATCGTCACTTTGCAACTTTATTAAAGCTTGAATACGTCTAACCTACAAAGAAACAATAATAAAATAAACCTATATGATTATGAAACGTATCATTTTTGCATTAATGACCGCCATGATGCTCTGCACATTGGCACAGGGAAAAAACAGAACTGTCACAGAAAACGATAGTCAGGGAAACAAAAAGAGAGTGATTGAATTACAGGATACCACTATCAACGGAGAAGTTGTGACAGATACGCTTAGCGTGATGACTTATGAGAACAGTACCAGTAGCGAAAACGGATATGAGCACCACAGCCAGGCTTACCAATTCGGATGGGACTTGGGACATGGCACGAAAGAAGCCGTAATCGCTATCACAGCCATTGTTTTCGTTTTCGGTTGCCCTCTGATTATCATATTTATCGTGTTCTTCTTCCGCTATAAAAACCGCAAAGCCAAATATCGCCTGGCGGAACAGGCATTAGCCAGCGGACAACAACTGCCGGAAAACTTCTTCAAGGGAGTAGATAGAACAGATATACGCAGCAAAGGTATCAATAATATTTTCATAGGCATCGGTCTTTTCATCTTCCTTTGGGCCATCACCGGAGAATTTGGCATCGGTTGCATCGGTTTACTTATCATGTTCACCGGATTCGGACAGGTTGTCATCTACTATACACAGCAAAAGGGGCGAGGAGAAAAGGACTCTACCCCCACAGAGAAAAATGAAGAAAGATGAGTCAGCTCAATGACATATCGTTAGTCGCACAGGTCGTGGTGTTTCACAACACCAAGGCCTTCGACCAGTTAGTGAGAAAATACCAATCGCCCGTACGACGATTTTTTCTACACCTGACTTGTGGCGACAGCGAATTGAGCGATGACCTGGCACAAGATACATTTATCAAAGCATACACTAATCTGGCCTCATTCAAAAATCTGTCCAGTTTCTCGACTTGGCTCTACCGTATTGCTTATAATGTATTTTATGATTATCTTCGTAGTCGGAAAGAGACTGATGACTTGGAAGCCAACCAGGTTGATGCTCAATGCAGTACGCTGCAAAAGGACATAGGCCAGCATATAGATATTTATCGTGCACTGGCCACTCTAAAGGAAATGGAACGAATCTGCATCACTCTTTTCTATATGGAAGACCAAAGTATTGAAAAAATTGCAGGTATCACCGGGGGTCCGGCGGGAACGGTAAAAAGCCACCTCTCACGGGCAAAAGAAAAAATGGCCAACTATTTAAAACAAAACGGTTATGATGGAAAATAATGATAAGCTTATAGAACAATTCTTTGCAGCAAACCGACAGGAAATAGCCGATAATGGCTTTACCCGTAGCGTCATGCGCCGCTTGCCTGACCGTACCCGGCGTATATCGCAGATATGGGTGACTTTCTGCTTCACGCTGGCTTTAGTATTGTTCTTCATCTTTGACGGCCTGCAACTGGTATTGGATACCCTGCGGGAAACGTTTGTTGCTGCAACAGAAGGCGGTGTCGCGCAACTCGACCCCAAATCTTTGTTGATTGCGGGAGTGGTATTACTCTACTTTATATATCGGAAGATTTGCTCTCTTGCCTGATGGTGTTTTTTCAGGAGATATTTAAACTCCTACCTCAATAATTAACTAGCCTTTACCTTATTAAATGACGGTAAAGGCTATTTTTTTAGATACAAACGAGCATATTTCATCGATATATTGTATATTTGCAAGTTCGTAAAACTAAAAAAGACAATAAAGTTTTGAGACAAGTACTATTCGCCATATTATTAGTTTTTTCCTTAGGAAGTATCCGTGCTCAGGTTACAAGTGATTCACTCGTCATGCATTATATGCAGGATTTGGGAGTACCTTTAACTTATAATAACAAGGTCGAATTACTAATGACCGGTCGTGATAAATTCGTTGATTTGTTTGAAACCATACGCCACGCCCGCCATCACATCCACTTGGAATATTTCAATTTCCGTAATGACTCTATCGCCAATGCGTTGTTTGACTTGCTGGCGGAAAAGGTAAAAGAAGGTGTAACGGTCCGTGCCATGTTCGATGCCTTTGGAAACTGGTCTAATAATCAGCCGTTAAGGAACCATCATCTGAAATCCATACGCGATCGGGGTATAGAAATTGTAAAGTTTGACCCTATTACTTTTCCGTATATCAACCATGCCATACACCGTGACCATCGTAAAATCGTTGTTATTGACGGAAAAATAGGTTATACGGGTGGGATGAATATCGCCGATTATTATATCAACGGCCTGCCTAAGATTGGTAATTGGCATGATATACACATGCACATCGAAGGGGATGCCGTACGATATCTGCAAGGTATTTTTCTCACGATGTGGAATCGTGAGACGGGACAGCATGTGGGTGGTCCGGCTTATTTTCCCGATATACCCCAATTTCCCGACAGTATAGCGGAAGAAATAGCGATTGTAGACCGTACTCCGCGTGAAACGCCTCGCTCCATCAGTCATGCATACACCATTTCCATTGAGGCTGCACAAAAAAATATCCAGATAGTAAATCCATACTTCTTACCTACCAAGTCTATCCGTAAAGCCATTAAAAAAGCTTTGAAAAAAGGTACGGAAGTGGAAATAATGATACCTGCCGTATCGGATATACCTTTTACTCCTGAAGCTTCTTTCTACATCGTGCATAAATTGATGAAGCGTGGAGCTAAAATTTATCTGTTTAATGGAGGTTTTCACCACTCTAAAGTAATGATGGTGGACAGCACTTTTTGCACGGTGGGTACAGCCAACCTCAATAGCCGGAGCCTGCGTTACGATTACGAAACGAATGCTTTCATCTTCGACCCGGCAACGACTCATCAACTGAACAACATGTTTATGAATGACAAGCAAAACAGTACCCTACTCACTCCTGAAGTTTGGAAAAAGCGGTCGGCATGGAAGAAGTTCGTCGGCTGGTTCGGTAATCTGCTGACGCCATTCCTCTAATCGGCGGTCTTCTTCTAATTTTTATTTTTTAATTTTTAATTTCCCCGGAAGTTGTCTACCTTTGGCGAAGCTTTTAATTTGTAATTCAATGAAACAATATTTAGATTTGCTCAATCGGGTGCTGACCGAAGGCGTAGAAAAAAGTGACCGTACCGGAACCGGTACAATCAGTGTGTTCGGGCATCAGATGCGCTTCAATATGGACGAGGGATTTCCTTGTCTCACTACCAAAAAACTTCATTTAAAATCCATTATCCATGAGTTACTATGGTTCTTGCAAGGAGACACTAACGTCAAGTATCTGCAAGACAATGGAGTACGCATTTGGAACGAGTGGGCAGATGAAAATGGAGATTTGGGACATATTTATGGTTATCAGTGGCGTTCTTGGCCCGATTATAAAGGTGGCGCGATAGACCAAATCAGTGAGGTTGTTGAAACCATCAAGCACAATCCGGATTCACGCCGTATCATTGTAAGCGCTTGGAATGTAGGAGATTTGGATAACATGAATTTACCTCCATGCCATGCCTTTTTTCAGTTTTATGTAGCGAACGGTCGGCTCAGTCTTCAACTTTACCAACGAAGTGCCGACATATTTCTAGGTGTACCGTTCAATATTGCATCGTATGCCTTACTACTGCAAATGATGGCACAAGTAACAGGATTGAAAGCCGGAGATTTTGTCCATACTTTGGGAGACGCACACATTTATTTAAATCATCTGGAACAAGTCAAACTCCAGCTAAGTCGTGAACCGCGACCGCTCCCGCAGATGAAAATCAATCCGGATGTAAAAAGTATCTTCGACTTCAAATTTGAGGACTTTGAATTGATTGGTTACAATCCACACCCTCACATAGCCGGGAAAGTATCGGTTTAATTCAATTCAGATTAGTACAAAACCAGCAGTTTCAAACAGGTTTCAATGTTTGGAACTAATAGAGTTTCAACACAAGAAACAAACAGTATCAACATAGGAAACAAACAGTATGATTAGTATCATTGCCGCAGTAGATAGAAAGAGAGGTATCGGTTATCAGAACAAACTGCTATTCTGGCTTCCCAATGACTTGAAACGTTTCAAAGCTCTCACCACCGGGAACACCATTATCATGGGAAGAAAAACTTTTGAATCGCTACCTAAAGGGGCTTTGCCCAATAGACGTAATGTGGTATTGTCATCTCATGCGGATACTTGTTGCCCGGGAGCAGAAGTATTTACCTCTTTGGAAGAAGCTATAAAGAGTTGCAAGAAGGATGAACAAGTATATATTATAGGTGGAGCAAGTGTTTATCAACAGGCACTTCCCTTTGCTGATGCGCTTTGTCTTACGGAAGTAGATGCGGAAGCTCCCTACGTGGATGCTTATTTTCCGGAAGTAGATTCCAAAATATGGCAAGAAAAAAGCAGGGAATCTCATCCGGTAGACGAGAAACATCCCTGCCCCTATGCTTTTGTAGATTATTTGCGTCGATAGAGATTATTCATCATCTTCTTCCACTAATATAGGCATCTGACGTTTTATAGCTTCATGGAAAGAAATCAGCGTCTCTGTACGTGACAATCCCAACGGTTGCAATTTATCATGAATAATGCTCAACAAATGATGATTGTTTCGTGCATAGAGTTTGATAAACATATCATATTTACCGGTTGTAAAATGACATTCCACTATTTCGGGAATGGCTTCCAGAGCTTTTGTCACAGCATCAAAGGTAGCAGGATCTTTCAAGTAAATGCCAATATAGGCGCATGTTTCATATCCAATCTTTTCCGGGTCGAGAATATATTCCGATCCTTTTAATATTCCTAAATTGGTGAGTTTTTGAATACGCTGATGAATGGCCGCTCCGGAAACATTACAGGCTCTTGCCACTTCCAGAAAAGGAATACGCGCGTTATCGGCGATGAGTTTAAGTATCTGCTCGTCTAAAGTATCCAATTGATGATGTCCCATTTCAAATTCTATAGTTAATAAATGATGTATAAAAACCGTATTTCTGTACGGCGATGTGCAAAGTTAGCCATTTTTTCACAGATAAAAATATGAATTATAACTTTTCTTGCTAAATTTGTGAAAGATTAAATTACAAATGAATATGAAGAAATACATTCTGCTTTTAGCTTGCCTTGGGGTAGCAATCTCAAGTTATGCGCAAGTTTTCAATGATTACTTTTCGGATAAAACTCTCCGCGTAGATTACATCTTTAATGGTAATTCCTCTAAACAGAATATTTGCCTGGACGGCTTATCGGTTCTTCCATCATGGGCAGGAAGAAGGCATCATCTGTCGGAACTTCCACTACAAGGTAACGGACAGATTACAGTACGTGATATTGCCGACAATAAGATTATATACAAAACATCATTCTCTTCTCTATTTCAGGAATGGTTAGAAACAGATGAAGCAAAAGAGGTTACAAAAGGATTTGAGAATACTTTTCTACTTCCATTCCCTCTTAAACCTGTGGAAGTGGAGATAACCTTGCTCGCCCCTCGCCGAAACGTATATGCCAGCATGAAACATAGCGTAAACCCTAATGACATCTTGATACAACAGAAAGGAAACACTCACATCAGTCCCCACAAATATCTGCTAAAGAGCGGAGAATTGGATAAATGCATTGACGTAGCCATCCTTGCGGAAGGTTATACTCCCGATGAAATGGAGATATTCTATCAAGATGCTACAATAGCTTGTGAGAGTTTATTTTCCCATGAGCCTTTCAAATCAATGAAAAAACGCTTTAATATCGTAGCGGTAGCCAGTCCCTCACAAGATAGCGGAGTGAGTGTGCCACGGCTTGGCAACTGGAAACATACAGCAGTCAGTTCACATTTCAGTACTTTTTATTCCGACCGGTATCTCACGACTACTCATGTAAAAGCAATCCACGATGCATTGGCGGGAATTCCGTACGAACATATTATCATCCTTGCCAATACGGAAGAATATGGCGGCGGCGGTATTTACAATTCTTATACCCTCACTACGGCTCATCATCCTAAATTCCGTCCGGTAGTTGTGCATGAATTCGGACACAGCTTCGGTGGACTTGCCGATGAATATTTCTATGATAATGATGTAATGACAGATACTTATCCGTTGGATGTAGAGCCATGGGAACAAAATATCAGTACCCGCATAAATTTTGCCGCCAAATGGGAAGATATGCTTGCAAAAGGAACACCTGTACCGACTCCGACGGACATGAACAAAAAGTATCCTGTGGGTGTATATGAAGGTGGTGGCTATTCTGCCAAAGGCATTTATCGTCCGTCGGATAATTGTCGTATGCGTACTAATGAGTATCCTACATTTTGTCCGGTATGCCAACGTGCTATCCGCAGAGTAATCGAATTTTATACTGAATAAATGATGAAGTCCACAATGACGTAATATAATTTATAATGCACTGATAAAGAATAATAATACTAAACCTAAAAACAATTATTCATGATTAGATTTCAACGTATCACTACCGCTGATACAGATTTATACGCCTATATGGAACAGTTAATGACTGCTTCTTTCCCATCTGATGAATATAGAGCTTTGGATGAAATGAAGAGATATACAGATACCAAGCCATATTTCTACAATAACATCATTTTTCATGATGAAACGCCCATTGGTTTCATTACCTATTGGGATTTCGGACAGTTCTATTATGTAGAACACTTTGCCATTGATCCGTCACAACGAAACGGAGGGCACGGAAAGAACGTTTTGAATCATTTATGCCAACTCTTAAACCGCCCTATTGTGTTGGAAGTAGAAGCTCCCGAAGAAGAAATGGCTAAACGGCGTATCAACTTCTACAAACGCCATGGTTTCACATTATGGGAGAACCCATACCTCCAACCGCCCTATAAGCCTGGAGACAACTATCTCCCAATGCTATTAATGGCTCATGGAGAACTGGAAAGTGATAGAGATTTCAATTCTATAAAGGACAAACTCTACAAAGAAGTATATAGTGTGAAGTAAAAGAAAACGCCTAATAAAAAATAAAGGCTGCTTGTTTAGTAACAAGCAGCCTTTATCATATAGTCTGAACTAACTCTTACTGACGCGGTTGCGCAGAATAGTTAATTTTCAATGCGTATGCTTTACGAAGAGCCTCTTTGATATCTGTAACGATACCCATTTTCGTATCTTGGTCAACCTTCAAAGAAACAGTCATTTGCGGCTGATCCTCTTCCTTCATACTGGCACGTTCACCAATAATATAGTCCTGGATTGCAGCAACTTCTGCATAGCTGTCATTTAACTGGATACGGCTTTCATTACCTAATTTCTTACGGAATTCGGCAGTAGGCTTTCCTACATAGATAAACGTAACCAAAGACTTCTTTTCAAGTTTTTCCAACTCAGTAGCTTGCGGAACCTTAAACTCAACCTTTAATGTTACCTCACGCATAGTTGTTACAATCATAAAGAAGAACAACAAGGTGAAGATAAGGTCAGGCAGAGAAGAAGTGTTCAACGCCGGCATTTCGCGTTTACCAGTCTTATTAAATTTTCCCATTACTTCTTTTCTCCGTACTTTTTAGGTTCTGCCTCAGAAATCTTCTGAGGATAAATATCACGAATTGCTTTCTGCTGGTCTTCGTTCAAATCAGCATAATTCTTCTGCCACTTTTCCTGAGCAAGTTCATCACGCAACTCATTATAAGCTGCTACCAACTCATTCTGTACAGAAATATATGCTTTGTAAGAAGAACCACGGTCACAACGTAAAGAAACTACATGCTTTTCCGTAACCATCATATTACCAAAGAAAGGAACATCTTTTGCATATTTCTCCGGTTTGGTCTCATCATTATACGGATTGGAAATAAATTCTTTTGCTTTTGCACGCAATTGATCTACACTGATATAATCGTTTCCACACATTAACTGGTCGTTCATATTCAGGAAGACTTGCAATACGTTGCGCTCTTTCAATTTTACATCGTCTTTTTGCTTTTCTTGCTCCGGTGGCGGTGGCAAACGTCTTGCCAAACCACGGTCAGTATCCATAGACGTTGTAATCAAGAAGAAGATTAACAACAAGAAAGCAATATCCGCCGTAGAACTTGAGTTAATATCAGGAACTTTTCTTTTTCCTTTTGCCATTGTAATTACTCTTTTAACTGAGTTTCCTCAATTGGTTATGATAATTTCTTCTTAATACTACTAAAGATAATTGCAAGCACAGTTGCGCCCAACAAAATATAGATAGTATAAAGGAACATATCAGTAATCTTCAACCAGAAAGGCACATTGTCTGAACCGTCATATCCTGGGATATTGAGAGGCTCACCGCTACCCATTGCCCAAGCAATAAAAACAACTACAGCTAAAATGATTACACCGATTAAAGATTTCAAAGCCTTTCCAGGATTATCCTTCAACGCAGTCCCAAACTGGAACAGGAAAGCAGCCAATGTAGCGATTACAGCCAAACCGAACAAGCCATACATTAAGTAAATCAAGGCATCGGTCTGAGCAGGCTGCCACATTTCTGAGTCAACGCTCATCAGTACTGAATCGCCCTGAGCATCTCCACCGAGGTAGAACAAGCCCAGCACTACCAAGATGGCAGCAAACATTACGTACAGTACGTAGTATGATACTTTATATGATAACTTAGCCATTTCTATTATTTTTTGTATTTCAAGTTATATTTGATAACCATATCCAACAGTGAGATAGAAGAATCTTCCATTTCGCTAGTCAAAGCTTCAATCTTAGACAGGATGTAGTTATAGAATACCTGGAGAATCAAAGCAACAATCAAACCGAAGATAGTTGTAATCAAGGCTACTTTCATACCACCTGCTACAACCGTCGGAGAGATATCACCTACTTGTTGGATTTTATCAAATGCCTGTACCATACCGATTACAGTACCCAAGAATCCTAATGACGGAGCCATTGCGATAAACAGTGTAATCCAAGAGCAACCTTTTTCCAGGTAACCGGCTTGTACACCACCGTAAGAAACTACTGACTTTTCTACTACGTCGATACCTTGGTCAATTCTCATCAGACCTTGATAGTAGATAGAAGCGATAGGACCTCTAGTGTTACGTGCGATGTCTTTAGCAGCTTCAACGTCACCTTTTTCCAAAGCAGCTTCAATAGCAGCCAAGAACTTCTTTGTGTTGATTTCAGCCAAGCTCAAATAAATGATACGTTCAATACAGAATGCAAGACCGATAACCAATGCGATAGCTACCAAACTCATGAAAGATGCAGTACCTTCAATAAACTTAGTTTTGAGTTCTTTGTGGATACCACCTTCTGCAGCTTCCATTGCGGCAGGAGCAGCAGCGTCAGCAGCAGGTGCTACAGCTGCTTGTTCAGTTTGTTCAGCTGCAGGAGCATCTTGAGCCTGAGCAAGTTGAGTTGAGCCAAATGTTAAGACTCCCATCACAGCAACAATTGCAAATAACTTTTTCATTGTGTGTCTAATTTTTAAGATTAATTAATTAAATTACTTATTATATTTATTTGTTGTTTTCTCTTAATTTCAAACTATCGCGGAGAGACGGGGATTCGAACCCCGGATACCCTTTAGGGGTATACACGCTTTCCAGGCGTGCCTCTTCAACCACTCGAGCATCTCTCCAGTACACGCTTTCTCTGAAATCGGGTGCAAATTACAAAAAAAATGCGAACCACAAGCGTTTTCAGCTACAAATGTATTCTTTTTTTTGTTCTTCCGTAGCATTCTCCGGCTTTTATCTTGAATAATATCTCAAAATTAATAAACTTTAAAATCTACAAGACCTTATTTGAGTATTGCAAACACTTTTAATGCATTTTCAGAAGTTACCCATCCTACTTCCTCAGGCGCTTTGCGATAGATTTCAGCAACTTTTAAGAGAGTATCTTTCACATTTGCGCTCTCATTTCTTTTGCCTCTATTGGGCACAGGAGTCAGATAAGGAGAGTCAGTTTCCAGCACTATGCGTTCCATCGGGATACCCTGCAATACTTGCGGTAAGGTTGATTTCTTAAATGTCACCACTCCATTAATTCCAATATAAAAACCCGGAAAATCAAGAATACGTGTTGCTTCTTCAATGCTTCCCGTGAAACTATGAAATATACCTCTTAATGGAGCCGCTTTATAGGATTCCAACACCTTATATATATAATCAAAGGCTTCCCGGCAATGTATAACTATCGGCAAATTATATTTCAAAGCCCATTCTATTTGCTGTTCAAATACAATTAATTGTTCTTTCAGAAATGTCTTATCCCAATAAAGATCCATCCCGATTTCACCAATTGCCACATACTCATTCCGCATAGCCAAATGTTCCGCTACTATTTCCAGTTCTTTCTTATAATCTGCATTTACCGAAGTAGGATGAAGCCCCATCATCGGAAAGCAATAACCTTTATAGTCGGAGCAAACACGAAGCATGGGTTCAATCGTAGTACTGTCTATATTGGGCATAAATATATGGGTAATCCCCGCCGCACGCGCACGTTCCATAACCTGCGGCAAATCATCTGAAAATTCCTCTAAAAAAAGATGGGAATGTGAGTCCACTAATCTCATGCGTCAACCTCTTCTATTTGTTTTTCACCGGTACGATAGTAGTAAATCACTCCATAATCACGGCATAAATCCAATCGTTTCTCATTCGGAAGAACTTCCTCAAATTTCTTCTCTACCTGATTCCAGATATCCAAGATTAAGCCATCTGCATCAGCTCGCATTGCGGAAAGAGCTTCCAAGCTACGTGCAGTCGAAGCCTGTAAACTTTTCTGCCGTTCATAACTCTCCATAAAAATATCATAATGTACCCTTACTTTAGCAATAGTCGGGTTATAGATAGGGATTCCTCCCTGAGAAATACGCTTACTTTCACCATCTATAATTTTTCGCCCCCACTCTGCAAGAGAAGTTTCGGCCGACAAATCAGGTACATTATTATTTTTTGCATCCAGCCCATAGTATTCCTTGTGGGAAATACGTACTTCCGAGCGGATAACAGCTAAATTCAATACTTGTATAAAATGAGAAATATAAAGTCGGGCAGTTTTCACATTAGCCTGATGCTTTCGTCCGGCTTTTGCCTGTCGTTCATAACATTCGGCATAATAAGCCTGCGCCGCTTCAAATTTCATCAGAAAATTACGGGCATCAGTCAGTGTCTTTAAAGATACAGCCAAATCATATACATTATATATATCACCTTTCACGACTACGGCTTTTAATGCACGTATTCTCGCTTGGTCTGTATTTGGTAATCTTCTATAAGGCATTTTCTATCAGCTTAAGCATGATTATACCTGGCGGTACATCAGTTTTTTCATTAGTTCTTCAAGTTCCTTTTTCTTTTCATCGGCAACTTTCACTGTCGCAAGACTTTCCACTGCTTTTGCGCAATATTCAGTCATTTTTTCCTCACAAATGGCTTTCACCCCTATTTGATTATACAATTCCGTTACAGCGGCTATTTTCTCAGCAGCATCGAATGAAGTAGCATTTATCCAATAATTCAATTGTCTTGCCTGCTCTTCATCGGCATGCTCCAACGCCTTTATCAACAAATAGGTCTTTTTATTACAAAGTATATCACCACCTATATTTTTCCCGAAAACGGCAGTATTTCCATATACATCAAGCAAATCATCTTTTAACTGAAATGCTACCCCTAGATTTACACCAAAATCATACAGATTTTCAGCGTCTTCGGCAGAAGCCCCCGCCAAAAGCGCACCGATTTTCAGGCTTGCAGCCAAAAGAACCGATGTTTTCAGACGAATCATTTCAAGGTATTCTGTATCCCCCACATCGTTCCGTTGTTCAAAATCCATATCCAACTGCTGGCCTTCACAAATTTCCAATGCCGTCAGGCTAAAGAGGTCTATCACCTCCTTCAGACATTCAGTCGGACACTGTGCCATGAACTGATATGCCAACACCAACATCGCATCACCTGAAAGGATAGCAGTATTGTCATTCCAAACTTTATGGACCGTCGCCTTACCTCTACGTTTATCGGCACGATCCATCAAATCATCATGCAGCAACGTATAGTTATGATAAACTTCAATACCCGTTGCCGGTGAAAGAATATGGGTTACATCATCTTTATAAAGATTATAAGCCATCAACATCAATACCGGACGAATTCTTTTACCGCCAATGGACAACACATAGGCCACCGGATCATACAATCCTTTCGGAGTACGCGTAAACTGCAAATCTGCAATATGAGTATTTATTTTTTCGAGAAGCTCGGAAGCTGTAAACATAAGTATATAAATTAGAGGAATAGCAAGGAATGAAAAGAGGCTGCTTTTCGGCAGCCTCTCCACTTATAGATATTTTATTACTGCAATCTAAACATTACAGGTACCGTATATTTAACGCGCACGGGTTTACCACGCTGCATACCCGGTTTCCACTTAGGCATTGCACTAATCACACGGATAGCTTCTTTATCCAAATAGGGGTCAACACCTCTCAATACTTTAGCATCAACGATACTACCGTCCTTGTTAACAACGAACTGTACAGTTACACGGCCTTGAGTTCCGTTTTCCTGAGCAATAGTCGGATATTTGATATTTTTGCTTAAGTACTGCATCAAACCAGCCATACCACCGTCCGGGAATTCCGGCATATTTTCTACAACTTCGAAAATAGTTTGTTCTTCCGGTTCTTCTTCCTCAACAGCCACCGGGACGTATTTGATTTCTACGGCCTGATTGGTTTCCTCAGAAGTAGCGATAGTAGTTTCTTCCACATCAGCATCGTCATCTACGATTGTCAGTGTTTCAGCAATCGAAGGTGCTTCAGGAGGGGGAGGAGCAACCTGCTCGGGTTGTTCTGTAATAGGAATGATTTCCTCTTCAAATACGAGGTCGGTGATAGCCTGACTCGTATCAATCTTGATGTCACGCTTAGTCCATTCGAACGCGATGAACATGAATGCGAGCACGATTACATAACCGATGAGCATCCAAGTTGACTTCTTGTTCTCCAAGTCTGCTTTAGGTGTCTTTTTAATTTCCATAATTTATAATATAATTTTAGTGTTTCTCATTGGGGCAAATATAGTACTTTTCCCACGATTGTTCTCGCTTAGATGTGTTTTTTTACACAATAAGCAATGCATTTTCGTTTTTTTAATTCTTCAAAAGCATCCATACGCTTTTGTGCCACAAATGTAACGAGATATTTTAAAAATACCGTATCTTTGGCAAGAATTTTAGATGAATTATTGAAAAATCCTCTCAGAAGAGAAAAAAATCGTAGAATTAAAGTATAAAATCATTTCAAATGAAAAAGATAACAATTGCAATCGACGGCTTTTCCTCCTGTGGAAAAAGTACCATGGCAAAAGACCTTGCACGTGAAATCGGATACATATATATAGATAGCGGCGCCATGTATCGTGCAGTCACTTTATATAGCATGGAAAACGGTATTTTCCAGAATGAAAAAATCGACACGGAAAAACTGAAGGAGCAAATCAAGGACATTCATATTTCTTTCCGTCTTAATCCGGATACAGGACGCCCTGATACCTACCTTAACGGAGAAAACGTAGAAAACAAAATCCGCACGATGGATGTTTCTTCTCATGTAAGTCCTATTGCCGCTCTAGGCTTTGTACGCGAAGCAATGGTGGCGCAGCAGCAGGAAATGGGCAAAGCCAAAGGAATTGTAATGGATGGCCGCGATATCGGCACTACTGTTTTTCCGGATGCGGAACTAAAAATCTTTGTAACCGCTTCTCCCGAAATTCGTGCGCAGCGCCGATATGATGAACTGAAAGTCAAAGGACAGGAAGCGAGCTTTGATGAAATTTTGGAGAACGTGAAACAACGGGACCATATTGACCAAAACCGGGAAGTAAGTCCGCTCCGCAAAGCAGACGATGCACTGTTGCTCGACAATAGCCAGATGACTATTTCCCAACAAAAAGAATGGTTGTCAGAGCAATTCAACAGGGTGTGTAAAGCATAGCACCGAAAAGGAAACGCCCTTTTATACATTTTATTTATCATCTATAAATCAACAATTTACAAAATGATAAAAGTAGAAATAGATGAAGGTTCAGGTTTTTGTTTCGGAGTAGTCACAGCAATAAATAAAGCTGAAGAAGAACTTGCAAAAGGTGGTACATTATATTGCCTGGGAGATATTGTACACAATAGCCGGGAAGTAGAACGTCTGAAAGAAATGGGGCTTATCACCATCAATCACGATGAATTCAACCATCTGCATAATGTAAAAGTACTGCTACGGGCTCATGGCGAACCACCTGAAACATACGATATTGCCCGCCGTAATAATATTGAAATCATCGATGCAACTTGCCCCGTTGTTCTTCGTTTGCAAAAGAAAATCAAACAGGAATATACGCAGGAAAGTAATGAAGACAAGCAAATCGTGATATATGGAAAAAACGGGCATGCCGAAGTACTGGGATTGGTAGGACAGACTACCGGAAAGGCGATAGTCATAGAGAAACTGGAAGAAGCCAAACACTTGGATTTCAGTAAAAGTATCCGTCTTTATTCTCAAACCACTAAATCCTTGGAAGAATTTCAAAAGATTGTGGAGTATATCAAGGAACATATTTCACCAAACGTCACTTTTGAATATTATGATACCATCTGTCGGCAAGTTGCTAACCGCATTCCTAATATCCGCAAGTTTGCAGCTTCGCACGACCTGATATTTTTTGTCAGTGGCAAAAAAAGTTCCAACGGAAAGATTCTGTTCCATGAATGTAAATCAGTCAATCCAAACTCACATTTTATAGACAGCGCAGAAGAAATTGACAGCAATCTGCTTATTGGAGCAACCTCTATTGGTATATGCGGGGCAACCTCCACGCCAAAATGGTTAATGGAAGAAATATCCAAAGCGATTAAGTCACGCCTTTAGGCCAAAATGTCATCCTTTTGGAACAGCAAATTAACGTAATTTATTAGTCATGGCCTTAGCTTTTTGCTATCTTTGCGCCGATTATTAACATAAAAAAGATTGTTATGGGAACAGTTAAGTGCATCGGTATCTTGACATCCGGAGGTGATGCTCCGGGAATGAACGCCGCTATTCGCGCGGTGACGCGTGCAGCTATTTACAACGGACTGGGAGTAAAAGGTATATATAGAGGTTATAAGGGTCTAGTGACCGGCGAAATAAAGGAATTCAAAAGCCAGAATGTAAGTAACATCATCCAATTAGGTGGTACTATTTTGAAAACAGCCCGGTGTAAAGAGTTTAAAACACCTGAAGGTCGGCAGATTGCGTACGACAACATGAAGAAAGAAGGCATCGACGCTTTGGTAGTCATTGGCGGTGACGGTTCTCTATCGGGTGCACGCATTTTTGCACAAGAATTTGATGTCCCTTGTATCGGTTTACCGGGAACTATCGACAACGACCTTTATGGTACAGATACTACAATCGGTTATGATACGGCATTGAATACAATTCTGGATGCAGTAGATAAAATCCGTGATACGGCAACCTCTCACGAGCGTTTGTTCTTTGTAGAAGTAATGGGACGTGATGCGGGCTTCCTTGCTTTGAACGGCGCCATAGCTTCCGGCGCAGAAGCAGCCATTATTCCCGAATTCAGTACAGAAGTCGACCAATTGGAAGAATTTATCAAGAACGGCTTCCGCAAATCAAAGAACAGTAGTATAGTACTCGTTGCTGAAAGTGAATTGACCGGTGGCGCCATGCACTATGCAGAACGTGTAAAGAATGAGTATCCAGAATACGATGTACGTGTAACCATTCTCGGCCACTTGCAACGTGGAGGAAGTCCTACCGCTCACGACCGAATTCTTGCCAGCCGTATGGGTGCTGCCGCTATTGATGCTATCATGGAAGGACAACGTAATGTCATGATTGGTATCGAACATGACGAAGTTGTTTATGTTCCTTTTACAAAAGCAATCAAGAATGATAAACCTATTAAGAAAGATTTGGTAAATGTATTGAGAGAACTCTCAATCTAATTCAAATACTACAAGTTGAAGGTGTGTCAAAACAAAAATTCGCTTACTATTTATTTCTTTTTAGGCACGAATTACGCGGATTTCACGGAAAAAGAATAATAAAAAGAATCCGTGAAATCCGTGTAATCTGCGCCTAAAAAGAAATCTTCAAGCGTATTTTGACATACCTTCAATTATAATAGGTCTCTTACAACCACTTCTTCACTATCCTTTCCGTTTCATCCCACAATTGCCGCATTTGTACATGCCGTGTATATTTGTCCGATAATCTTTTGGGATGACAACTCACATTCAGTGTCCCAGTACGTTTCCCAGCCTCTTCATCCAGCAACAGGCTGATGGCAGTTGCCGCTCCTTGTCTGGGGGTTCTTATAAAAGGACGGAAAAGAATATCCGTCAAGGGATCAAACCATAGGTGCATCGTTATGATATTGGTGGAAACGATTCCCGGATCAGCCGCATTGACTATTATCCCCTTATATTTCACCCGATTTGCCAAATCAATGGTAAACAAGGACAAAGCCAACTTCGTATTACTATAAATAGGTATACGCCAAAAGCTACCTTTCTTTCCACGAAGAAAGAAATCAGGAAAATCAATCTTACCAATTGAGTATGTACAGGAAACCATGTTCACAATCCGACTCCCCTTGCCCATCAACGGCAACAATTTACGAGTCAGTAAATAAGGTCCTACATAGTTGACAGCTACCGTCTGTTCCAACCCGTCCTCGGTAATACGACGTTTCGTTTCCATAGTACCGGCGTTATTCATCAGCAGACTCAACGGTTCCCCCTGTTCCAATAATTCGTTTGCAAAAGAAGATACGGAAGACAATGAAGCAAGGTTTATCTCTTTTACCTCAATACACGAATTTCCCGTTTCACGTATCAGCAATTGCCTCTTGGGTTCGGCCGCCTGTGAACTCCGGCAAGCCATAATTATCCGGTAACCGGCTATGGCCACGGCACGAGTTATTTCCATACCCATTCCCCCATCAGCCCCGGTTATAATAGCAAGTTTCACTTTAATAGTTAATAATTGATAGTTGATAATTAACGACGGGCAATCAGCCTTTCGCCTCTATTCTCTCTATTTCCTTCTTCAGACATGCAGGAATTTCCTCATTCAGATGCTGATGGCAAGCCATCTCGATGGAATACATCCGCGCAATGCAATAATTACTATGCTTACAGTTGCAGCGGGCATTTTCCTCTTCCCTCATGCGGTTTACAAATCCCGGTTCATTGAGCAAAGCGCGCGCCATTTGCACTGCCTCAAAACCATCATCCAGCACTTCGTCTATCTTATCACGGGATACCAAACCACCTACATAAATCAAAGGCATCTTTAATTCGGCACGGAATTTCAAAGCATCTTCCAGGAAATAAGCTTCTTTAAACGGTACAGTCGGTATCATCCATTTACCCACCATACGTACCCCATACTTCAACCACCAGCAAGTCATGTAATACGTCATGCTACGGATAGGCATTTCACCCCGCATCACATACATAGGCGCTTTGCTGACAAAGCCACCGCTCAACACCAACGCATGGGCTCCCGATTGTTCCAAACGCTTTGCCACCTGCATTGTCTCATCAATCTCCATTCCTCCACGAAAGCCATCACGCATATTCATCTTTACCAATACCGCCATATCACTACCCGCAGCTTTCATCACTTCCTCCATCACCATATCCATGAAACGCATGCGGTTTTCCAACGAACCGCCGAACCCATCTTTCCGATGATTAGTGGAAGGTGAAAGAAACTGGCTGATGAGATACCCATGTCCGGCATGAATCTCTACAGAATCAAAGCCGGCCTCACGTGCCAGATTTACCGAACGTCCGTATGCACGCGCCATTTCAGGCAGTTCATCCGCACGAAGTCCCCGCACAAACGTCGGAGAATAAAGATTGAAACCACCACTGGCTCCCACCGGCATACAACCACATATACTTTTATGGGACATATTGCCGCAATGTCCCAACTGGATACCTGCCGCAGCTCCCTCTGCATGAATGGCATCAGTCAGCTTGCGAAGTCCGGGAACAATCTCAGGACGCATCCATAACTGACGGTCGAAAGAAAGTCCGCTTTGCGTAACGGCAGCATAAGCGACAGTAGTCATGCCAATGCCGCCCGCCGCCACCGAACGATGATAATTAAGTAACATATCAGACGGAACATTACCCGGGCACATACTCTCAAAGGCAGCCGAACGGATAGTACGATTGCGCAAAGTCAATGGCCCGAAAGTAACAGGTGTAAATAACTTTGAGTTTTTCATTATTCCTTAATCTTTAATATATAAAAGGTATAATACGTTTCCTTTTTCCTACCGCTTCGACGCCGAATTCTTCACAATAATGTTTATAAATAGCATCGGCACGAGGTACCAAGTTGGCGAATGTCCACCACGCAAATACCCAGGCAGCCGGGGAAGCGGCCAATATTGCAAACCCTATCCACTCCATCAATTCACCGAAATAATTGGCGGAAGTGACATAACGATAAAACCCTTTGCCCGGAAGATAATGTTTTGTATCACCGGGTTTACGCAGATGGCGTATCACATAATCGGAATGTAGGTTTATTCCCATTCCTATGAAGAATAGCAAAAGACCAAGAACTGCCCACGGGGAAAGGAAATAATGCCAACCATCAGCATATAGTCGACTCACCGGAAAGTAGAATATTCCACCGGCTTGCATAATTCCATTCAGAAGATTGAATACGATGCCCATCGCCATGATGGCAACCGGCATACGCGACTTTCCTTTCAACAACAATGGAAAGATAAATGAGCGCTGGAAATAATGAAGCAGAAACAATAAAAGGAAAATAAATTGCGGTATCGTCACCCCTACACCGCTATATGCCCAAAGAGCTAACATAACAAAAAAGACCGGAGCTTCCATCAGCACCCAAGCCAATTTATTATTAATAGATATTCCCCAAGAGGCTGTACGAAACATTCCATACCCTGCTTTAATAAAATAGAGTGCAATGAAAACGAAAAGCGCTATCACACTCATCACACATAAAAAGACCTGAAAATCTCCCCGGCTCATATTCTTTTATTTAAGTGCAGCAAATATAAAGAAAACTTATGACTCTCAAATCGTTTTCCCATGATTATTAAAACATTTTCTTCATATCAGCAGGAAAAAACAGTAAGGGGATACCACCCGATTCATTAGAACCAGCGGCATCCCCTTATAAATTTTAGCATTTTCCTACTTGATAATTACCGTTTCTTGATGGGTACATATACCGTTTCTTCCAGCACATTCTTGTAAGCCGGACGAATGATACGTTTACCTTCAAAATTCAATTCTTCGTTGCGGTGGGCACACCAACCTACAATACGTGCCATAGCGAACAACGGAGTGAAGATTTCCTGCGGCAGGCCAATCATCTCATACACGAAGCCGGAATAGAAATCGATATTGCTCGAAACCGTCTTTCCATTGTTCTTGACGCGGCCGAAAGTAGCGATAGCACGTTCTTCCAGCAGTTCAAGGAAAGCGAATTCCCGTTCTTTGCCCTTTTCATGAGCCAGGTCGCGAGCCAGTTCTTTCAGCAGAACGGCACGCGGATCGGAAATAGTATATACAGCATGGCCGATACCATAAATCAGTCCTGTCTTGTTGTAAACCTCTTTATTCAGCATACGGGTAAAGTAAGTATCAATTTCATCCACATTCGTCCAATCCTGAATATTCTCCTGCAAATGATGGAACATATCAGCTACCTGAATATTGGCGCCACCGTGGAGCGGACCTTTCAAAGAACCGATACCCGCAGCAATGGCCGAATAAGTATCAGTTCCTGTAGAAGAAGTAACGCGTACGGTGAAAGTTGAGTTGTTACCGCCGCCATGCTCAGCCTGAAGTACCAGCAACAAATCAAGCGTACGAGCATCCAGTTCTGTATAATCTTTCTTCAGCATGTAAAGGAAGTTCTCGGCAATGGACAGGTTTTCCTGCGGATGACGGATATGCAGGGAACGCCCATGGGTGGCATGGCGAAGCATATTGAAAGCGTATGCGATGATGGTAGGGAATTTAGATATCAGTTCGATACTCTGACGCATCAGATTATCACGGGAGGTATCATCAGCTTGCGGATCAAAGCGATACATCTCCAGCACGCTACGTGCCAGAATATTCATGATATTGTTTCCTTCCAGCTCAATAATATTCATCTTTGTCTTTTGCTCCAACGGCATATTGTCATTGACGAGTTCGCGGAAAGAGACCAACTCTTCTTTATCGGGCAACCGCCCGGAAAGTAACAGATATGCCACTTCCTCAAAACCAAAGCGTTTTTCTTTGATAGCTGCATGCGCCAAGTCTTCCAAATCGTACCCGCGATAAAACAGTTTACCGGGAATAGGTTTCAAACCACCACCGGGAATGCGTTCGTAACCCACTACATTACCAATCTTAGTCAAGCCAACCAATACACCGGTACCGTCTTCATTACGCAGTCCGCGCTTTACGTCAAACTTCTTGAATAGTTCGTTTTCAATCCGGGTGGCTTCTTTCAAGTCTTCCGAAAGTTTGTAAATCAAATATTCCTTCTTCATGATATTATTTAGTCTAATTATGTTATACAAATGGAAAATCAAGACACTTTAAAGCTTAAGTCACATCGATATCGCAGAAAGAGAGGATACCTGTAAGCGTAAGCCTGGCTATCTATACGACTGAAATATGATTAAAAGCCTTTTAACGATGTATTAAAAGCCTTTTAATTGCGCATTAAAAGCCTTTTTATTAAAACTCACTCAAGGGAAGAGATAGATTGACTCGATAAATGAACATAGCGACAACTACAAATCATCTATCGTATAATCGTACATCATTCTTTCTCCCTTTCAATTCTTTCCACAATCTCCCGTGTAAAATCCGAAGTGGACAGAGAGACACCTCCGGGCATGAAACGAGCAAGATCGGCAGTGGCACGTCCTTCCATAAAGCTCTGTTCCAAAGACTTTTCTATCAGGGACGACGCTTCCTTCCAGCCAAAATGTTCAAGCATCATCACGGCAGAGAGAATGATTGAGCAAGGATTTACGACATTCTTTCCCGCAATGTTAGGAGCTGTGCCGTGGGTAGCCTCAAAGATGGCATGTCCGGTTTGGTAGTTGATATTTGCGCCGGGAGCAATGCCGATGCCACCTACCATAGCCGCAAGCTGGTCGGAGATATAATCGCCATTGAGGTTCAGGGTAGCAATGACAGAATATTCTTCCGGAATGAGCAAGGTATTCTGTAAGAACGCATCAGCAATACAATCTTTGATAACCAAACGTCCGTCGGCTATCTCCTTTCCAAACTCACGTTCAGCCACTTCGTATCCCCACTTCTTGAAACCGCCTTCGGTAAATTTCATGATATTACCTTTGTGAACCAACGTCACCGAGGGCAAACCGTGTTCGAGGGCATACCGGCAAGCCGCACGTACCAATCTTTCAGTACCTTCTTTAGAAACCGGTTTCACGCCAAACGAGGATGTTTCGGGAAAACGAACTTTTGTCACTCCCATTTCATCGTGCAGAAAACGATAGAATTTCTCCGCTTCAGGCGTACCGGCTTCCCACTCGATACCGGCATAAATGTCTTCCGTGTTTTCACGGAACACACACATATTCACTTTTTGCGGTTCTTTCACCGGAGAAACCACGCCTTTATACCAACGCACAGGACGCAGACAGACATATAAATCAAGCGTCTGGCGCAGAGCCACATTCAAAGAACGGATACCTCCTCCGATGGGCGTTGTCAAGGGACCTTTGATACCTACTTTATATTTGCGAAACGCTTCCATAGTTTCGTCGGGCAGCCAGGAGCCCGTTGCGTTGAACGCACGTTCTCCTGCCAGGACTTCTTTCCATTCAATACTCCGCTCGCCCTGATAGGCTTTTTCAAGAGCGGCATTCACAACGGCTTGCATGGAAGGAGTGACTTCCGCTCCAACTCCATCACCGGTAATAAACGGTACGGTAATTCTTTCCATATTCTATCGTGCATTTAGTGCAGAACCGGCATGGAACCAGCCTATCTGCTGTTCGTTATAAGTATGTTGTACGGGAAAACTTTCTTTTGTCCCATCTTCATGGTGGAGAACAACTTTCATGGTACGCCCCGGAGCAAAATCTCTCAATCCGATGACTGAAATCAAATCATGTTCCTGTATCTTATCATAATCTTCTTTGTTCACAAAAGTCAATGCAAGCATTCCCTGTTTCTTCAGATTGGTTTCATGGATACGGGCAAAACTCTTTGCCAAAATGACCCGTACATTCAGGAAACGGGGTTCCATAGCCGCATGTTCCCTACTGGAACCTTCACCATAATTTTCTTCAGCCACGACAATAGACGGAATACCTTCCGACTTATACATTTTTGCCGTACCGGATACCGGTCCGTATGTATTGGTAGAACGATTCCAGACGCTATTGGTCTCTCCATTGAAGGCATTGACAGCTCCCATCAGCATATTATCCGAGATGTTTTCCAGATGTCCACGGAAACGAAGCCACGGACCCGCCATAGAGATGTGGTCGGTGGTACATTTGCCTTGCGCTTTAATCAGCAAAGGCATATTCAGTAAATCAGTACCGTCCCATGCGGGGAAAGGGGTCAGTAGTTGTAAACGTTGTGAATGTGGGTCTACCACAATATTTTTTCTTTCATCGGCAGGTGCTATATATCCTTCGCTGCCGGCAGCAAACCCTTGTGGCGGCAGCTCTTCGCCAACCGGTTCAGAAAGCTTCACTTTCATACCCTCATTGTTTACCAATGTATCCTTCAACGGATTGAAACATAGGTCACCGGCAATCGTCAATGCCATCGTCAACTCCGGAGATGCGACAAAAGCATAGGTATTGGGGTTACCGTCTGCCCGTTTTGCAAAGTTCCGGTTGAACGAGGTTACAATTGAATTCTTGCGGGTAGGATTGTCGGTTTCGCGTTTCCATTGCCCGATGCAAGGACCACAGGCATTTGCCATAATCGTAGCACCTATTTTTTCGAATACATCAATCATTCCGTCACGTTCGGCCGTAGCACGAATCCGTTCAGAACCGGGATTGACAATCAAAGGAGCCGCTACGTGCAAATGTTTCTCCTGCACTTGACGCGCCAAAGAAACAGCACGGCTCAAATCCTGATAAGAGGAATTTGTACAGGAACCTATCAGCCCGACTTCCATTTTACGGGGATAACCGTTTTTCAGGACTTTTTCCGCAAATTCAGAAATAGGAGTAGCGGCATCAGGAGTAAAAGGTCCGTTGATATAAGGTTCCAAGGTAGAAAGGTCGATATCAATTATACGGTCGTAATATTTTTCAGGATGGTTATCCACTTCTTCATCCGCACAAAGGTCAGCTGCTACGGAGGTAGCCAATTCTGCCACTTCTTCACGTCCGGTGGCTTTCAGATAGGTTGCCATACGTTCGTCAAACGGAAATAGTGAAGTAGTGGCACCGACTTCAGCGCCCATATTACATATCGTAGCCTTACCGGTGGCGGATAAGGAAGCTGTGCCGGGACCGAAGTATTCAATAATGGCATTTGTGCCGCCCTTTACCGTAAGGATACCTGCCAATTTCAAAATTACATCTTTCGGGGCTGCCCATCCGTTCAGCTTGCCGGTGAGACGTACACCTATCAGGCGGGGCATTTTCAGTTCCCATTCCATACCGGTCATTACATCCACCGCATCGGCACCGCCTACACCGATGGCTACCATGCCCAATCCACCTGCATTAGGCGTATGCGAGTCTGTGCCAACCATCATGCCACCCGGAAAAGCATAGTTTTCCAAAACAACCTGGTGAATGATACCTGCACCGGGCTGCCAGAACCCTATGCCATAGCGTGAAGACACGTCCCGAAGGAAGTTATATACCTCCTCATTGGTCTTCGTAGCTGTAGCTATATCTGCTCTGGCACCTTTATAAGCTTGAATTAAATGGTCACAATGCACGGTAGAAGGTACTGCAACTTTATCGCGACCGGCATTCATAAACTGTAATAAGGCCATTTGTGCTGTCGCATCCTGCATCGCCACACGGTCAGGACGGAAATTAACATAATCTTCTCCACGCTTATAATTCTTCACTTCATTCTCATTATACAAATGAGCATACAAAATCTTCTCTGCCAACGTCAACGGACGTTGCAGAACGGCTCGAACTTGTCCTATTTTCCCTGCATAAGCAGCATAGAACGCTTTTAGCATTGTCAAATCATACACCATAACCACTTATTTTTAGTTTTTCAATATTGTAAAGATTACAAATTAATATTATAAACAAATAAAAAGAAGTAAATGTTTAACAAAATAAAACTTTTCTCCTACTGAAAAGGCAGAATGATTACCTTTGCAAGAAATTGAATGATAATTTAATGAAGAACTAAAAATGAAGAATGAAGAATTACCTTGCGGGTGCTTGCATTGCGCAGCCAAATTCTTCATTCTTCATTCTTAGTTCTTCATTTCCCTAACTTCCCATTTATAAAACCCAAAGATATGACCAACGAAATACAATCTCCCATCATACACCTCCAACAGCACCAACTCCTGCTACGTATGGAATACGAATACGAGAAAGAGGAGTTCAAACGACAAACCGAGAACATGGGTGTTGCCCGAAAAGTGAAACGGGGGCTATGTTGGTATCCTATCTCTCCCGGACGAAGTTACTACAATTCACTCAATCAACTGGTAATAGAAATTACACATTCGGAAGAAACTGATATAGAACATAATTTTGAGTTCGGACGTCCCGTCGTTTTTTTCCGCCAATCTGCCGACGGTAAAATCACCTATATGAATTTTATCGCTACTGTCAGCTATGCCGATGAAACCCGGATGGTAGTAGTGATGCCCGGTGCAGGCGCCATCATGGAAGTGCAGCAGGCAGAGAATTTGGGTATACAACTCTATTTTGACGAGACCTCCTACCGCACTATGTTCGAAGCTTTGGAAGATGTGCTTCGCGCCAAAGGAAACCGATTGGCGGAATTACGGGATATCTTATTGGGAACATTGAAAGCCGGTTCCCGTGAGCTCTATCCTGTACGCTTCCCATGGTTAAATTCAACCCAAGAAACGGCAGTCAATAAAGTACTGTGTGCCCGTGACGTAGCCATCGTACACGGTCCTCCGGGAACCGGAAAAACGACCACCCTTGTAGAAGCCATTTACGAAACTTTGCATCGCGAACCACAAGTAATGGTCTGCGCTCAAAGCAACACTGCGGTCGATTGGATATCAGAGAAATTGGTAGACAGAGGCGTCAATGTCCTGCGTATCGGTAATCCTACACGCGTCAATGACAAGATGTTGTCTTTCACTTACGAACGACGTTTTGAAAGCCATCCCCTCTACACGGAGTTATGGAGCATCCGTAAAAGCTTGCGCGAAATGGGAGGACGTGCCCGCCGGGGCAGTTATGAAGAACGGGAAGGGGTACGTAACCGGATGAGTCGCCTACGCGACCGCGCTACGGCATTGGAAATTCAAATCAATGCCGACCTGTTCGATAGCGCCCATGTCATCGCATCGACTCTTGTCAGCAGCAATCACCGTTTACTGAACGGACGACGTTTCGGCACCCTGTTTATCGACGAAGCCGCTCAAGCTTTGGAAGCTGCCTG
This sequence comes from uncultured Bacteroides sp., assembly GCF_959029255.1. Taxonomy (GTDB): domain Bacteria; phylum Bacteroidota; class Bacteroidia; order Bacteroidales; family Bacteroidaceae; genus Bacteroides. The sequence continues at coordinate 141,648 of NZ_CAUFUE010000004.1, forward strand.
CTGGATAGCCATCCGCAAAGCGGACCGGGTGGTATTGGCAGGAGACCATTGCCAACTTCCACCTACCATAAAATGCTATGAAGCCGCCCGTGGCGGATTGGAGCGAACTTTAATGGAAAAAGTAGTTGCCAATAAACCCGCCGTCGTTTCTTTATTGAAAGTGCAATATAGGATGCACGAAGACATCATGCGTTTTTCTTCCGACTGGTTTTATAATGGCGAGCTTCAGGCAGCGCCGGAAATACGCCACCGGGGTATACTGGACTGGGATACTCCCATCAGTTGGATTGATACATCGGAAATGGATTTTAAAGAAGAGTTTGTCGGTGAAACATTCGGGCGCATCAACAAGGAAGAAGCCAAGCTGCTGTTACAAGAATTGGAAACATATATCAAGCGAATAGGTGGTAGCCGAATTCTGGACGAACGAATTGATTTCGGAATAATCTCCCCTTATAAAGCACAGGTACAGTATCTCCGAAACAAAATAAAAACAAGTTCCGCCCTTCGCCCTTACCATAGCCTGTTCACCGTAAACACCGTCGACGGTTTTCAAGGACAAGAGCGTGATGTTATTTTCATCAGCCTGGTACGCGCCAATGAAGATGGTCAAATCGGGTTTCTGAATGACTTGCGCCGGATGAATGTAGCCATTACAAGAGCACGGATGAAACTGGTGATACTGGGAGAAGCGGCAACACTGAGCCATCATGGTTTCTATAAGAAGTTGATAGAGTATATAAAAAAAACTTCCCTATAAACATACTGTTTACAAGGAAGTTTATCTCTTTTGTCTTCTTCTATATAATAAGAATTAGTTGTTTTCCGGACGGAGTTTACGAACGGTAACAGCTGTCTGCCACATTTCACTTTCGCGCAATGCTTTCAGTTCTTCGTTCAATTTCTCACGATAATCAGGTTTAGAATTGCTATCGATAGAAATTTGAGCTTCATTACCACTCTTCACACTTGCATACAGTTTCTGAACTACCGGTTTGATGGCATCGTGGAATGGAGTCATCCAGTCCAAAGCACCACGTTGAGCAGTGGTAGAACAGTTGGCATACATCCAGTCCATACCATTCTTAGCGAACAACGGCATCAAAGATTGGGTCAACTCTTCAACTGTTTCATTGAATGCTTCAGAAGGAGTATGGCCGTTCTCACGTAATACCTCGTATTGAGCCAACAGCAATCCTTGGATGGCACCCATCAAAGAGCCACGTTCACCGGTAAGGTCGGAAGTAGCCTCGCGGATAAAGGTTGTTTCAAACATATAACCTGAACCGATACCGATACCCAATGCCAAAGTTCTATCTAATGCCTTACCGGTAGCATCCTGATAGATAGCGTATGAAGAATTCAAACCGCGACCTTCGAGGAACATGGTGCGGAGTGAAGTACCCGAACCCTTAGGAGCCACCATGATAACATCGATATCTTTTTGAGGAACAACCCCTGTACGGTCGCTCCAAGTGATAGCGAAACCATGGGAGAAGTAGAGAGCCTTTCCGGGAGTCAAATAAGGCTTGATAGTCGGCCATACAGACATTACGGCTGCATCAGACAACAAACACATAATGATAGTACCCTTCTGGCAAGCTTCCTCAATGCCGAACAAAGTTTCACCGGGAACCCACCCGTCAGCTACCGCTTTCTCAAAAGTTTTACCTTGACGCTGTCCAACGATTACATTGAAACCATTGTCACGCAGGTTGCAAGCCTGACCGGGACCCTGTACACCATAACCGATAACTGCGATTGTTTCATCTTTCAAAATCTCACGTGCTTTTTCCAAAGGAAATTCTTCGCGGGTTATTACATTTTCCATAACACCGCCAAAATTCAATTGTGCCATTTTTTGTTTAATTTTTATTTGTGGCTTACGCCAACTGATTGATTAATATATTTATTTCTCTGTAAATATCACTTTTGAACGACATACCACTTCTCCGGCATTCTTTTTCACCTCTATTTCATATACACCGTCCCCGGCATCATCCTTATAGAAAGTGAGCGTATCGCCATAATAACTCTCCGCCACGTATGCCATCTCAAAACGCCGTATCCTGCTCTTTTTATAAAGCTCTATCGGAAACAGGTCAAGGATATGTTCGATATAGCGGATACTGTTTACATGCCCGTTGATATCAATGTCGCTATATTTAGCCTCCAAAGTGGCAGATGGTTCCTTAGCCGCCACCTTTATGCGCGAAGGCTTTTCTATGGGGCAAGGCTCGTCACAGACATAGTCTACGATACTGCCGCCATGCAGTGCCAGCAAATCGGCAGGTTTACGGGTGTTCATGCTAATCATTGCCCACACCGAGCGGGCATAACCTATCTTCTTGCCATCCTTATTGATAATCGCAAAGTTACGATCTGTAAAAAGACGATACACATTCTCCACCCAAGTCTGAATGGAAAAGTCCTCATATTGATAAGGCATCTCATCCAATTCTATGGCCAGACGAGACAACACCCACGTATAATTATCTTCATTCAACGTAGCGATACCGAAACCACGGTCACTGGCATGAAACCCCGCGCAGTTCAACAGATGGTTACCAAGCACACCCATAGTCAGGCGTCCGGTAAAATCCACATGAAACGGTTCCGCTACGAACTTATATGTACCTATTTTATTATTCTCACTCATTATTCTTGTTGTTCTTTACTTTGACGATATTTTGCTTCGCGGTCTGCCAGATATTCATTGACACGCTCAAAACAGCTTGTTGTAATAGCTATCCGACCGGAACGCACGAATTGAAGTACACAATCCAAAGCTCTCAGTTCTTCATATAGATTGGTTATTTCCTCGCTCATACCATTTTTTTCCACAATGGAAAACACCGAGTTCACTTCTACGATACGCGCATTATGCTTACGGATAATCTTCGATACTTCCGGTTTCTCTTCAAGTACCGGCGTGGTTATCTTATAAAGTGCAATCTCATGCTGATAGATTTCATCATCCGTGAAGTAGTGAGCTTGCAGTACATCTATCTTTTTACTGATTTGTTTCGTCACCTTTTCGATGGTGTCCTTATCCGTCCAGGCAGTAATGGTATATTTATGTACTCCTTTGATGGAAGATGCCGACACATTCAGGCTCTCTATATTTATCTGGCGACGGGTGAAGACAGCCGTTACTTGGTTCAGCAAACCGGCGAAGTTCTCCGAATGAACGATAATGGTATATAATGTTTTGTTCATTTTCCTAATTCGTAATTACAATTTGTTATTATCTCAGCATTCCAACAACATCTGGTTAACCGAACCTCCCGGAGGAGTCATCGGCAATACATTACCCTCTTCTTCTACACAAGCCTCCAACAAGAAAGGACCATCCGTCGCAATCATTTCAGCAATTGCCTGTTCCAGTTCTTCACGGTTAAAGACCCGGCGTGCCGGAATATCGTATGCGGATGCTATCTTCATATAATCAGGATTCAGCATCGGTGTGAACGAATAACGACGATTGAAGAACATAGCTTGCCACTGACGAACATTACCCAAGAAGTTATTGTTCAGCAAAATCATCTTAACCGGAGCTTTTTGTTCCATCACAGTACCCAGTTCCTGCAAGTTCATTTGCAAACCACCATCTCCCATGAATACACACACCGTACGGCCGGGACTTCCAAAAGTAGCGCCGATAGCGGCAGGAAGACCGAACCCCATAGTACCCAAACCGCCGGAAGTAACGATGCTGCGTTCTTTGCTATATTTAAAATAACGTGCGGACATCATCTGATTTTGACCGACATCAGTCACCAGAACAGCTTCATTATTTGTAGCCTCACTCACGGCACGTACCACTTCACCCATATTCAGCGCATCGCCTGCCGGATGGAGTTCAGGGCGGATTACCTTCTCATCCTCCACCTCCTCGTAGGGAATAAAACTATCCAGCCACTCTTTATGCTTCGCAGGTTTCAAAAGCTTGGTAACAGCCGCCAACGTCTCTTTGCAGTCACCCAATACGGCAACATCCGTCTTTACGTTCTTATCTATTTCCGCAGGATCGATATCGAAATGAATTACCTTCGCCTGTTTGGCGTATGTATCCAATTTACCTGTGACACGATCATCAAAACGCATCCCCACAGCAATCAGGACATCACATTTATTAGTATTGATATTCGGCCCCAGATTACCATGCATGCCCAGCATACCTTTATTCAAAGGATGTTCCGTCGGCAATGCCGAAAGTCCCAGCAAAGTACAACCGGCGGGCATTTCCGCTTTCTCAATAAAAGCACGAAGTTCCTGTTGCGCATTACCCAATTCAACACCCTGCCCTACCAACACCAGCGGACGTTCGGCCGCATTAATCAAATCGGCAGCCAGTTGTATCGCTTCCGGTTCCATTTCCGGAACAGGCAGATAGCTACGAACATAATCCACTTTTGTCGGTACATATTCAGTCTTTTCTACTTGGGCATTCTTGGCAAAGTCCAGTACAACCGGACCGGGACGACCGCTATTCGCGATATAGAATGCACGAGCCACCGCCCAAGCCACATCTTCAGCACGGCGGATTTGATAACTCCACTTAGTAATAGGTTGCGTAATACCTACTAAATCCACCTCTTGGAAAGCATCCGTACCCAGGAAATTAGTTCCCACCTGCCCGGCAATAACAACAATCGGAGTACTGTCAATCATAGCATCCGCAATACCTGTTATTGTATTAGTAGCGCCCGGGCCACTGGTAACAAGGCATACACCGACTTCACCCGATACACGTGCAAAGCCTTGTGCGGCATGAGACGCTCCCTGTTCATGGCGAACCAGGATATGATTTAAATTCTTTCTGTGGTCGTATAAGGCATCGAATACCGGCATAATACTCCCCCCCGGATAACCGAAAATGGTCTTTACTCCTTGGTGTTCCAAAGAGCGCATCAATGCCTCTGCGCCTGTTATTAAGTTTTCCATATCTATATTTACGATTTATTCTCTACGGTCATGACACATCTTATATCTTTAACACATAGGTACGTTGACGATTTACAATTGAAGTTTGCTTATTACACATTCATCAATCAATCAACCTTACGGCTCCCTTATCTGCCGAGCTCACCATGCTGGCGTATGCTTTCAACGCTTTCGACACTTCCCGGTTACGCGTTACCGGCGTCATAGGACGTGCGGCAAGTTCTTCATCCGTCAGTTTCACATTGATAGAACGGTTCGGTATATCAATCTCGATGATGTCTCCATCCTGAATTTTACCGATATTACCACCGGCTGCCGCTTCGGGAGAAATATGCCCGATACTCAGGCCGGAAGTGCCGCCACTGAAACGGCCGTCGGTAATCAATGCGCATTCCTTACCTAAATGACGGGATTTGATATAAGAGGTAGGATAAAGCATTTCCTGCATACCCGGACCGCCTTTAGGTCCTTCATGGGTAATGACGACTACATCGCCACTGACAACTTTTCCTCCCAATATCCCTTCACAAGCCGCTTCTTGTGAATCGAAAACTTTAGCGGGACCGGTAAATTTCCAGATACTTTCGTCCACACCTGCCGTCTTCACAACGCAACCATCGTGAGCGATGTTACCTTTCAAAACAGCCAATCCGCCATCTTTACTATATGCATGTTCCAAATCGCGAATACAACCTTCGGCACGGTCAGTATCCAATTCCTTATAAGTCGCATCCTGAGAACCCAGTTCCAGATTGAACTTTCTACCGGGTGCACTGGAATATTTTTCAATCGCTGTTTCACTGACATTCGGGCTGGTGATGCAATATTGGTCAATCGCCTCAGCCAACGTCATCCCGTCTACACGACGTACACCGGTATCTACCAAACCACCTTTGGCAAGCTCGCTCATAATGGCAATAATACCACCCGCACGGTTCACATCCTGTACATGATATTTCTGAGTATTCGGAGCAACTTTACATAAACAAGGAGTCTTGCGAGACAACATATCAATATCATCCATCTTGAAATCAGCCCCTGCTTCATGTGCCACAGCCAGCAAGTGAAGCACCGTATTCGTAGATCCTCCCATCGCTATATCCAGTGTCATGGCATTCAAGAAAGCCTCACGGGTAGCGATATTGCGTGGAAGCACACTTTCGTCTCCTTCTTCATAATATTTAGTCGCATTTTCCACAATCAGCTTAGCGGCATCTTTAAAGAGCTTCTTACGGTTTTCATGGGTTGCCACTATCGTTCCATTTCCCGGCAAAGCCAAACCGATTGCCTCGTTCAGGCAGTTCATCGAATTAGCCGTAAACATACCGGAGCAGCATCCGCAAGTGGGACAAGCATGTTGTTCAATGTTGGCAACCTCTTTATCGCTCACGCTTTCATCAGCCGATTTAATCATGGCGTCAATCAAATCCAGATGTTGCCCGTTCCATTCACCGGCCTCCATCGGACCGCCGGATACGAATACAGTAGGAATATTCAGCCGCATGGCAGCCATCAGCATTCCCGGAGTAATCTTATCGCAATTACTGATGCAAACCATCGCATCCGCCTTATGCGCATTCACCATATATTCCACGCTGTCGGCAATGATGTCGCGTGAAGGCAATGAATACAGCATGCCGTCGTGCCCCATAGCGATACCGTCGTCAATGGCAATGGTATTGAATTCAGCTGCAAAGCACCCCAGTTTTTCTATCTCCCCCTTTACGAACTGACCTATTTCATGCAAATGCACATGACCGGGAACAAATTGCGTAAACGAGTTGACTATTGCGATAATGGGTTTGCCCATCTGTTCTTTCTTCATGCCATTGGCCGTCCACAATGCACGGGCTCCTGCCATACGGCGACCTTGCGTGCTGAACGAACTGCGTAACTGATGTTTCATCTTATCTATCTCCTTTTAATGAAAAAAGCCTCCCTCACGATAGTGAGAAAGGCTTAATAAATTATCTTCTAACGTACGAATACATACATAACCTTTCTCACGCTCTTGATGCCACCACCACGACGCGAATAATATGCAGGACTGCCAGGTTAATAGATGTATGTAAATTCATAACTTAATTCTTCTTTTTTGTTTCAAACGTGCTGCAAAGGTAAGGGCTTTTTTATAATCTCCAAACAAATTGAAGAAAAAAATAAGATAAATATGAATAATCGTAAGAAAATATCGCCCTAAAATCCTATTTTATCACTTAACAGTTCTAAATAGAACCATTCAGACAGCCAATGTAAATGTATTGCCAATCATTGAAACCATTTAATAATCTGAAAATTACCAAAGGCTCTCTACATCCCGAAACAAATAATTCGTATCTTTGTCTCTTCAAATACTCAAAAAAAAGTATTTACTAATTAAATAAAGATAGAAAATTAATGGAAACAGTAGAAAACAAGTACATCACCGTAGCATATAAGCTGTACTCAATTGAAGACGGAGAAAAAGATTTTGAAGAAGAAGCACCTGCAGAACACCCCTTCCAGTTCATTTCAGGTTTGGGCCTGACTTTGGAAGCCTTCGAAAACCAAGTAAAGGATTTGAAACCGGGCGATAAATTCGACTTCACAATTTCGGCTGACGAAGCTTACGGAGCATACGATGACGAACACGTCATAGATCTCCCTAAAGATATTTTTGTCGTTGAAGGCAAATTCGATGACGAACGTGTAGTGGAAGGAGCAGTCATTCCTTTAATGACCTCCGAAGGACAACGCATCAACGGAAGCGTAGTAGAAGTGAAAGAAGACGTAGTTGTGATGGATATGAATCATCCTTTGGCAGGTTGCGACTTGAACTTCACCGGTGAAGTTATTGAAAGCCGTCCGGCTACCAACGAAGAACTGGCGGAAATCGCCCGCATGATGAGTGGCGGTGGTTGCAGTTGCGGTTGCGATGATTGCGGAGATGGCTGTGGCGACGGATGCGGAGACCACGACCACAAATGTGGAGAAGGATGCTGTCACTAAAGAATTAAAAATTAAAAATTAAAGGCTGCGCAATGTTCAATGTCAATGTACATGAACCGCGCAGCCTTTAATTTTTAATTTTTAATTCTCTAATTCTTGCCTGTCATTATCTCCAGCACCAGCCTGTCCGTCTCATTCATTCCCCTCGAACCAATCTTAGTCAGATTACGGATACTTTGGTCAACATCCTCATCAATGATACCTTCCACAGAAGTCACGCAACGGTTTTCCATCGCCATAATGGCAGAAAGGACCGCAGTAGACACCCCCGTAGTCACTTTCAGGGCACAACTCGGCTTGGCGCCGTCACAAATCATCCCCGTAAGATTGGCAATCATATTCTGAACGGCAAAAGCCACCTGTTCATACGTGCCACCCATCAACCAGGTAATGCCGCAACTGGAGCCGGTGGCAGCCACCACACAACCACACAGGGCGGACAAACGACCCAGGCTTTGCTTGATATAAATCACCGTCAAATGGCTCAACATCAACGCACGAATCAATTCTTCCTCTGATTTACCATTTTCTTCAGCATAAACCAATACAGGCAATGTAGCTGATATCCCCTGGTTGCCGCTTCCCGAGTTACTCATAACGGGTATCATGGCACCCGCCATACGGGCATCGCATGCTCCTGAGGTATAAGACAGAATGTGAGAGAACACACTATCCCCCATCACTTTATGCTCGTATGTGCCACGCAGTATCTTTCCCAGTCCATGCCCAAAATCCCCTTCAAACGAACGTTCGGCAGCAGTTTTATTCAAACGGGCAGTTTCCAGGATAAAGCTGATTTCCTCCAACGGCGCCGTCATGGCAAAATCATAAACTTTGCGCAAACTCAAGTCCAAAATTTGTTCCTCCTCCTCTCCGCCATTCACATTTTGCTTATTCAAAAGGACATCATCATTCCGGGCTATATATATAAAGGTGGTATGCCCACCTGCAATGATAGCGGTAGCTTTATCCTCTCCCGCTTCACAACAGACCTCAATATAAAGTTTCTCCTCTATATTTTCCTTTAAAGATATGTGTATACGCTTTTCATCGATAAAACGCTTTCCCTCCTTCACCGCATCCGGCGTGCTGTCTTTCAATACTTCCAGTTGGTACTCCGATTTACCAATCAGCGCTCCCAGAGCCACTGCAATAGGCAACCCAATCATTCCCGTACCGGGTATCCCTACCCCCATAGCATTTTTCAAGATATTAGCACTCAGCAAAACATTTACCTTTTCAGGTTTCATGCCCAATGTCTCAGCCGCTTTTGCCACACAAAGAGCCACAGCAATTGGCTCGGTACACCCGATTGCCGGAACAACCTCGCACTTTACCAACGCTATTATTTGCTTTCTTTCGGATTCAGTCATCACTTCTTCAGGTTTTCACATTATTGTCTTGCAAAAATAGCAAAAAGGATTGGAGAAATACTTTATTTACAAAAAAGAAACCTAACTTTGCCCACAAAATTTTGTTGTTATTAAGTCGTAAAGACTTTAATTAGCAAATAGTTATTAACTAAACAGAAAAATATGAGACTTAAAAATCTGATAGCCTATCTCTTTTTAGGCTTTGTAGCGACGTCATGTATTCAAGATGAAGCCCCAAATGCAGAAGCAGATATAGAAAGCTGTACAGTTCCGGGGGATGTATTGAATCGTGAGCCTGTTATTGAAAATAACAAAATAACATTATACGTCAAGAAAAAAACGGACGTATCGGCTTTACCTGTAGAGTTCACCCTAACACCCGGAGCCACGATTAGCCCCAAAAGCGGTACAGCGCGAGACTTTTCAACACCGCAAAGCTATACGGTCACTTCGGAAGACAGGCAATGGACAAAGAGCTATACGGTAGAAGTCAGTCAGACCGGATTTACCAATGCCACCTACCACTTTGAGAACGCCACCAAGAAAAATGGTACCAACTATCTATATTTCTATGAAACAGACGAAAACGGTAAGGAAACTATGGCTTGGGCAAGCGGTAATCCTGGTTATGCACTGACTGGCGCATTAGGCAACCAAAATACCTATCCTACCTACCAGTCGGACAATGGCTACACAGGTAAATGCCTTGCACTGACTACACGCCGTACGGGTTCTCTAGGTAACAGCGTCAATATGCCGCTTGCTTCAGGCAATCTTTTTATCGGCACGTTTGACGTGCTCAACGCTTTGCAGAACGCACTGACCTCCACTCGCTTCGGTATGCAATTCGAATATATCCCCACCAATGTGAAAGGCTACTATAAATACCAATCGGGAGAGACCTTCTACGAACTCGACAAGAGCGCAAAAGACAAACTGAGACCCGTGCCCGGTAAGAAGGACATATTCGACATTTATGCCGTATTCTACGAAAGTACCACCGATATGGAAACTTTGGATGGCACCAATGTGTTGTCCGAAGATAACCCAAATATCATTGCCGTGGCACGCATAGACGATGCAGAAGAAACCGGCATATCCACCACCAGCCAATGGAAAGAGTTTAATTTACCTTTTACCTACCGTTCCGGCAAAACCATAGACCCCGAAAAGTTGAAATCGGGCAAGTATAACTTGACTATCGTTTTCGCTTCGAGTATCCGTGGCGACCATTTTGAAGGTGCACCAAACAGCACACTGCTCATCGACGAAGTGAAACTAGGATACATTGACAACGAAGAATAAAATTAATTCATAAACAAGAGTTGAATATGAAAAGAAATATACTCGCCATCGCCCTGCCGCTACTGCTGATGGGTATAGCCACGAATTTGCAAGCGCAGGAAGACCGCAACCACAGTATCATCTGGTCTGCCACCCATGGACTTGAATATGAAGTGAAAGCAGGTATAAACATCGGAGGTACTGCTCCCCTGCCCTTGCCCAAAGAGATACGCTCAATAAACAGTTACTCGCCTAATACCTGCTTTGCAATTGAGGGTAACGTCATCAAGTGGCTGGACAAAAAAGAGAAATGGGGCATCATCCTTGGTCTGCGCGTAGAGACAAAAGGCATGGAAACCAAAGCACGCGTAAAAAATTACGGTATGGAAATCATAGGAATTACACAAAATCCAGATGGAAGCACGGACTACCGTAAGACTAAAGGTAACTGGACAGGCATGGTGCAAACTAAATACAGCGGCTCGTTCTTCTCCATCCCTCTGCTCGCCGCCTACAAGGTCAGCCAACGGGTACGGTTGCAAGCTGGTCCTTATTTTTCGTTTGCCACTAGCAACACCTTCGACGGTTATGTCTACGAAGGTTATTTGCGCGAAAACGGTCCAACCGGCAATAAGGTACAGTTCAAGGGCGATTCCACCGCCCCCTATGATTTCTCCGATGATTTGCGTAAATTCCAATGGGGCATACAAGCCGGAGTAAATTGGAGAGCCTTCAAACACCTCACCGTATCGGGTGACTTAACTTGGGGATTGAACGACATTTTCAAGAAAGATTTCAAGACCATCACTTTTCCCATGTATCCCATTTATCTGAACATAGGATTTGGATACGCATTCTAAACAAAAAGCTGAAGAGACAATATAAAATCGGCGCAAACAACTGCATAACAGTACGTTTACGCCGATTCTTATATATAAGTACCATTACATTACATCAGAGTAACAGTACACTTTCTCATCGCTCCTAATTTCCAGAAAAATCAACCATGATACTATCATTATTCGCTCCCATCGTAAGATGTATTTCACAAGATGTCGGAGTAAGCCAAGAATCAGACATACTCATAGAAGATATTGTAACAATGGAAAAAGAAACTTTCGGATTGGTTAAATTTCCATTAGCATCTATATCGGCTTTAACAGTTGCTGCACCACTAAAAATGCCATAAGTAAAGTTGGGAATTACTATTGTAACCGTACCGTTACCATTATCTTTCGCTCTCACGGTTTGTTCACTTGTAGAAACACTACCATTGACGGATACATTTAATGTGCCCACATAAGAGGTTTTTATATTAGCAGCCATAGCTGTCAGGCTACAAAGTAGCATCAAAACAAACAGAGTATATAACTTTTTCATAAATTTCTATTTTTTATTTCTTAAAACACAATGTAATATCAAAATTATCAGTATTATTCTCCCATACTTTCTGAACATCCGTAATATCTTCAAAACCTAATACACCTATAAGCATACTTGCCATACCGGTAGTATCGGCAGCAAGCGCTTTCTCCCATAAAGCAGGCAATGCAGGAAGAAGCATATTCATGAAAGGAGCCACCATTTCTTTATCTACATACAAAGAAAGTATGTCACCCTCCACCTTATACTTCAATGGAATACCATTAGTCAACCAACCTGTTATTTGAGCAAGCATAGTTTCATCAAGCGTTATGCCAAACTCTTGCAACATAGTTATAATAGTCGCCAAATCTATTCCTGAAACCGTTCCTCCCTGATCTGCGGCAATCTGCTTCATTATAGCCTCAATATTGGGTACTATATAGAAGTAACCGTCTTTCACATACCATTGCACTAATCCTTTGGGAGCTTCAATCCAAGTACGGTCAGCCGGTTTCAAATCAGGCATTGCCATACTGTAGAACAACCAATCCGTAAAACGAACCTCTGTCCATTCACCAGCTTCATTACTCCACCATTTATCCATAATAGGTGTTGAGTAATATTCTGCCGTCAAATCACCAGTTGCAGTGAAAGCAGCCGAATTCAAGACCTCGGCTAAAAGATGGCTACAGAGAGTTGAAAGAACACGAGCAGCTTGTTCGGGAGATTTTAATGTCGGATCCGTTGTCGTTTTGGCAGTCCAATTAAAATAAACCGGAGGGTTTGAGTTCCAAGTGGTAATTGTTTCAAAAGTGTCCCAATCAAAATCTGATGTAAACAAAGGATTAATTACGTTCAAATTCCATTTTCCCGTCAGGCCACCTTGTCCCTTATCCGTCAAATTACTTGTCACATTCAGAGTCAGCTTCTTATCGGCACGTGTACCTGTGAGTTCCACCGAATAAAGGTCTGTTGCAGCAGTTCCACTAAAATTTGTGCCATCATAGGCAATGTTACTCAACACAGCCTCTGCCTCACCCGGTAATACACCTTGCAACTGAATACTTGTATTATCACCTGAAGTAGCATCAAGCACAACTGTCCTATCTGACAACATATTACCATTGTAAGTTAAAGATAAGGTTTCTCCCGAATACGTACCAAGATAAAGTCCTATACCTTCGGCAGTCACATTCATAGTTGTTTTGCCATCTTTGGATATCGTACCATCCAAAGTCACGACCAAGAAAGGAACAGGAGTTGCGGTATTCTTGGTCACGGGTTTTGTCGTAATACTTTCTTTACCACTAAATGAGAATGAGCCATCGGTTTGTTCTTTCATTGTGACGTTCACGTTCACATCGCTATATCCGTCAATCACATTCTTCAGTTCTACCTTAGCAGCTTCAGCACCAGTTGCCGTAAAGTTTACCGTACCTGTTGTAGTTTCACCATTCAATATTAAATCTACTTTTTCAGGAGTAATTTCACCATTAGGCAACTTCTGCCATGGTTCGTCGTCATCGCTACAAGCAGTGAACAGACTCATTGAACAGATCAATGCAAATAAATAAAACAAATTTTTCTTCATATAAATACTTGTTTAGTTAATAAAATACTCCCAGATAAGGAGGTGTTTATTTTCTCTTTTTTATCAAGGGTGCAAAGTAACACTTTTTATATAACCTTCACAAGGTCTTTTCTACAAAAAGGATGTTCTTTTTTTAATATTTCCATTATTCTCATGCTATTTACACATTATAATATTATAAAAACTAGCTCTATTTACTTTCGACAATAAAACTATGGCATCCTATACAAAGTTTGCTTCACCACCTAGAAAAACTGCCTTCGATGCAACGTAAACTATAAACAAAGGCTTCATTTATAAAAACGAAGGCTTCATTTATAAAAACAAAGCTTTCATTCTTACAAATGAAGCCTTTGTTTATAGCTTACCTAGTATCGAAGGATACTTTTCCTTTAAAGGAAAACATATTTTCCTAGTAGCCGATAGATAGTTTTTGTTTCAGGAAATAAGAAAAAAGAAAGATTTATTGCCATCTTTGCAACGTTTTACAAAATAATTTGTTACCTTTAATGAGTCAAAAGCCTTTTGTTCAGGGCGTATTGGCACATTAACTTCATATATAAACCCTTAAAGCAATTGATATGTTCAACTCATTCGGCAATATTCTCCGCCTGACCAGTTTTGGAGAATCTCACGGTAAAGGTATCGGAGGCGTAATAGATGGGTTCCCGGCAGGTATTACCATTGATATGGATTTTGTACAGGCAGAACTCGACCGTCGTCGCCCCGGACAATCGCGCATCACCACTTCGCGAAAAGAATCTGATAAAGTAGAATTCCTCTCAGGAATATTCGAAGGAAAATCTACAGGTTGCCCCATCGGCTTCATCGTATGGAACGAAAATCAACATTCCAATGATTATAATAATCTGAAAGAAGTTTATCGCCCCTCGCATGCCGACTATACTTATAAGGTGAAATACGGCATCCGCGACCACCGGGGGGGCGGACGCTCTTCCGCCCGCGAAACAATCTCCCGTGTGGTGGCAGGCGCATTGGCCAAGATGGCTTTGAAACAACTGGGTATACAGATTACCGCCTACACGTCGCAGGTAGGTCCCATCAAACTGGAAGAAAACTATACAGCGTATGATCTCGACCTGATTGAAACCAATCCGGTACGTTGTCCCGACCCCGAAAAGGCAAAAGAAATGGAAGAACTCATCTTCAAAATAAAAGGTGAAGGTGACACCATCGGCGGCGTGGTGACATGTGTTGTCAAAGGATGCCCCATCGGACTGGGACAACCGATATACGGCAAACTGCAATCCGCGCTTGCTGCCGGAATGCTAAGCATCAATGCGGCAAAGGCTTTTGAGTACGGCGACGGGTTCAAAGGCCTGAAGATGAAAGGTTCGGAACAGAACGACGTATTTTATAATAACAATGGGCGTATTGAAACACGTACCAATCACTCCGGTGGTATCCAAGGAGGTATCAGCAACGGGCAGGACATTTATTTCCGCGTTGCCTTCAAGCCGGTGGCAACGGTTCTGATGGAGCAACATACCGTGAATATGGATGGCATAGACACTACCCTCAAGGCACGTGGACGGCATGACCCATGCGTTTTGCCCCGCGCCGTGCCTATCGTGGAGGCAATGACGGCGATGACGTTACTTGATTATTATTTGCTAGATCGTACCACGCAACTATAATAGGGTTATGTATTCTAAGTATAAAGCATGAACGACTTCGAAGAATATATAAGACAAGGTGAACCTCACAAGAGAGAAAAAGGTTATGCGTGGCAAACCGCTATCGGCCTGCAAGCAGTGGATGGTTTAAAACCATCCACCTACTTAATAGAAACGGCTCGCCAACACATTGAGGGTGATATCACGATTGATGAAGTAAAACATTTAGTAGACAGTTATTACAGGTCGAAAAATGTGCGTAGCAGCGCTGAAGACCGTACGGAAGAGGCCGATAAGGTTTCGGCACGTATCGCTGAAATTCTTTCGGAAAAGACATTTAACTTTTCTCCGATAGAATATATCACTATACACAAACGTTTGTTTGAAGGTATATTCAGCCATGCGGGAAAAATCAGAGATTATAATATTACAAAAAACGAATGGGTACTGAATGGTAATACTGTGTTGTATGCGAGCGCAGCCAATATACGTGAAACTCTGGATTATGACTTTTCTCAAGAAAAAAATTTTGATTATAAGAACTTGAGCCTGAACGAAGCCATCAATCATATCGCCAGATTCGTATCCGGAATATGGCAGATTCATGCTTTCGGTGAAGGTAATACTAGAACCACTGCCGTATTCACCATCAAGTATTTACGTACTTATGGTTTCGACATCAGTAATGAGGCTTTTGCAAAGCATTCCTGGTATTTCCGCAATGCACTGGTCCGGGCCAACTATAATGATTTATCTAAAGGCATTTTTGCTACGACGGAATATATAGAACGTTTCTTCAGAAACCTGATACTCGGAGAACATAATGAACTCAAAAATCGCCATTTATTGATTGAAGAAAAAGGGAAAGCAGCCCAACAAAGTGCAACAGTTAGTGATTGGGACGTACAAAAGTGCAAGTTTCGCACTTTGAATTGCACTTTGGAAGAAATGGCGGTATTGAGAATTCTTCAGGAAAAACCTAATGCTACACAAAAAGAAATAGCCGAACAAATAGGTAAATCTGAACGAACTATTAAAACTATCACCGTCAATCTAAGTGAAAAAGGAATAATCGAACGGAAAAACGGACGTAGAAATGGATTTTGGGAAATAAAAAATGATTAATCAAAAAACAGATTATAATATTTATCTATTCTAATAATGTTATTAATTTTATGGAAATAAAGAAATACATATCCGAGAATGAGCCAAAGATGCTGGAAGACTTGTTCAGCCTTATCCGCATTCCCAGTATCAGCGCAAAACCCGAACATCATGATGACATGCTGGCATGCGCGGAACGTTGGGCGCAATTGCTGCTGGAGGCGGGAGCGGATGAAGCCATCGTGATGCCGTCGGCTGGAAATCCGATTGTATTCGGACAAAAGATTGTAGACCCGAAAGCTAAAACGGTATTGATATATGCACACTACGACGTGATGCCTGCCGAACCTTTGGAACTTTGGAAGAGCAGTCCTTTTGAACCGGAGGTACGCGACGGACATATTTGGGCACGTGGTGCAGACGACGACAAAGGGCAATCGTTTATACAAGTGAAGGCTTTTGAATATCTGGTGAAGAATAACCTGCTGACTCACAATGTGAAATTCATATTTGAGGGAGAAGAGGAAATCGGTTCACCCAGCCTGGAAGGTTTCTGCAAAGAACATAAGGAGTTGCTGAAAGCGGACGTCATCCTTGTTTCGGACACCAGTATGCTGGGAGCAGACCTGCCTTCGCTGACCACCGGGCTGAGAGGTTTGGCTTATTGGGAAATAGAAGTTACCGGTCCGAACCGTGACCTGCACTCAGGGCATTTCGGCGGTGCGGTGGCAAATCCCATCAACGTGCTTTGTCAAATAATTAGTAAAGTGACGGATGCAGACGGACACATTACCGTCCCCGGTTTCTATGACGATGTGGAAGAGGTTCCGCAAGCTGAACGGGAAATGATTGCACACATCCCTTTCGACGAAGAGAAATACAAAAAGGCAATCGGCGTGAAGGCTCTTTTCGGAGAAAAGGGATACAGCACGCTGGAAAGAAACAGTTGCCGTCCTTCTTTCGATATTTGCGGCATCTGGGGTGGTTATACGGGAGAAGGTTCCAAGACAGTGTTACCATCCAAAGCTTTTGCAAAGGTATCGTGCAGACTGGTTCCTCATCAAGACCATCAGAAGATTTCGAAACTGTTTGCCGATTATATTTTAAGTATTGCCCCCGACAGCGTACAGGTAAAAGTTACCCCCATGCATGGTGGACAAGGATATGTGTGCCCCATCACGTTGCCTGCCTATCAGGCTGCCGAAAAGGGATTTACCAAAGCATTCGGAAAGAAACCGTTGGCAGTGCGCCGTGGCGGAAGTATCCCGATTATCTCTACGTTTGAGAAGGTATTGGGTATCAAAACCGTACTGATGGGCTTCGGACTGGAAGCAAACGCTATCCACTCTCCCAACGAGAATATCCCGCTGGATATCCTCAGAAAAGGTATTGAGGCAGTTGTAGAGTTCCACCTGAATTACTAAACTTACTCGAATGCTTTGCGGTAGGTACAGCCGTCCTTCCATTCGGAACAGCCGTAGGCCGTTTTACCTTTGATAATAGTGCCTTTTCCACAGAGTGGGCAAGGTTGACCGACTAAAGTATCTTGCTGAACAACAGGTGAAGACGGCGTTACGCTTTGCGTTTGCGCCGTTTTCTTTTCGGCCGCCGTTTTTCGAGGAGCTCTTTTCTTAGGTTCTTTTTTAGGTTTGTCACCGTCGGAGGCTTTCGTTGCCGTCGCTTTCGCACTTTTCTCCGGAACAGGCGCCTGTATGGTGATATGGCGGTTGCTGTTATCAGATAGTACACTCATCACTACATCCGTAACCATTTGTTTCAGCTCTTCGAGGAACTGACCGGCATTGTAGGTACGTTTTTCTATCTCACGCAACTTTTTCTCCCAGATACCCGTCAGCTCGGCAGACTTCAACAACTCTTCGTGAATAATCTGAACCAGTTCAACACCGGTGGGGGTGGCAACCAGATTCTTTTTCTCCTTGCGGATATAGTTACGCTTAAACAGCGTTTCTATGATGGCGGCACGCGTAGAAGGACGGCCGATGCCATTCTCTTTCAAAG
The DNA here is from genome assembly GCF_959029255.1 of uncultured Bacteroides sp. Taxonomy (GTDB): domain Bacteria; phylum Bacteroidota; class Bacteroidia; order Bacteroidales; family Bacteroidaceae; genus Bacteroides. The sequence goes on from NZ_CAUFUE010000004.1 coordinate 159,956, forward strand.
CGTCACGCAGTTCATCGTTATCCACCAGCTTACCCGCAGTTTCCATGGCACGCAGCAAAGTCGCTTCGGTATAAGGACGAGGGGGCTGCGTCCACTTCTCATAGAGGTCGGGAAGATGCGGGCCACTCTCTCCCACTACAAAAGCGGGAAGGACATTCTCCTCTTCTCCACCTTTTTCGTCTTTCTCTTCCTGCGATTGAGCCGAAGGGGTACCGAATACGACCCGCCATCCCGGGTCTAATATTTGTTTGCCGGTCACCTTGAATTCTATTCCTTCCACCTCACCCAGTACGGTGGTGGTGGCAAAGAGACAATCGGGATAGAATACAGCGATAAAACGGCGTGCAATCAGGTCGAATACCCGGCGTTCCATATCCGTCAAGTTCTGCGGGTGTTGTCCGGTAGGTATGATGGCGTGGTGGTCGGTCACTTTGGAGTTATCGAAAACCTTCTTCGACTTGGGTAATGTAGTACCTGCCAAAGGAGCCGTCAATGCTTCATAATCGCGCAGCCCTTTCAATATGCCGGGGCACTTCGGATAAATATCATCACTCAGATAAGTGGTATCTACACGCGGATAGGTGGCAACCTTCTTTTCATACAAAGACTGGATAGTCTTTAAAGTCTCATCGGCGGAAAAGGCGAACTTCTTGTTACATTCCACCTGCAAAGAAGTCAAGTCGAAAAGACGGAGGGGGGCTTCCTTTCCGTTTTTCTTAGTAACGTTGGTTATCGTAAAAGGGGAATCCTTGATTTGTTCGAGCAGAGATAATCCCCGTTCTTTATCCGTAATCGGTTCAATACCCCGGTTTTCTTCCTCCTTTTTAGTCTTTGAAGCGGCAGCGTTTTCTTTCTGCTTTTCAGCTTCCAAAATCAGTTCTTCTTCGCTCTTTTTGAGGATGGCGGAGAATGTGGTATCACGGTAAACCGTTTTCAGTTCCCAATATTGCTTGGGAACGAAGTTTTGTATTTCGAGTTGGCGGTTCACGATGAGCGCCAACGTAGGGGTCTGCACACGCCCGATGGAAAGTACCTGCCTGTTTTGTCCGTACTTCATGGTATAAAGACGGGTGGCATTCATTCCCAGCAGCCAGTCGCCGATGGCACGGGATAAGCCCGCTTCATACAACGGTTGGAAGTCGGAAGCGTCGCGCAACTTGGCAAATCCTTCCCGGATGGCTTCTTCCGTCAATGAGGAAATCCACAGACGCTTCACCGGGCAACGTGCCCCGGCCTTCTGCATCACCCAGCGTTGTATCAATTCTCCCTCTTGCCCGGCATCACCGCAGTTTATAATCATGTCGGCATGTTGCATGAGGTTCTCTATCACACTGAACTGGCGCTCGTAGGTGGGATTGCTGATGAGTTTGATGCCGAAACGAGGAGGTATCATAGGCAAACTTCCCAGACTCCACGACTTCCAGTTGGGTGTATATTCATGCGGTTCTTTGAGCGTACAGAGGTGACCGAATGTCCAGGTTACCTGGTATCCGTTTCCTTCGATGTATCCGTCTTTCTTATCTCTCGCTCCAAGTACATCGGCTATATCACGCGCCACAGAGGGCTTTTCGGCAATACAAACTATCATTCGCTTTTTGTTGTTTTGAATGGCAAAGGTACAAAAAAGGGGGGAAAGGCAAGGAAACTTGTACAAAATTGACATTTAAATAAACATTTGACATAGAGAAAACAGGGGGAAAAGGAGTAATTTTGCGGGAGAGGAAAAGGATAAATTAATGAAGAATGAAGAATGAAGAATGAAGAATCACCTTGCGGCATGCTTACGTAGCGCAGCCTAATTCTTCATTCTTCATTCTTCATTTCCCTAAATTCCTATTTTTAAACTTATCAATTTTAAACTAATAATATGGTAAAACAAATTTCAATGAAGCATTGGGCATGTTTTTCACTACTATGCTCATCTGCGGTCTCTGCCGCCGACCGCCCCAACATTATCTACATCTTTACCGACCAACATACAGCTAATGCTATGAGTTGTGCGGGTAATCCGGATTTGCACACTCCCAACCTTGACAAGCTTGCCGCTGCCGGTGTGATGTTTACGAACGCTTATTGCACTGCCCCACTCAGCGGTCCCTCCCGTGGGGCTATGTTCACGGGGCATTATCCCGATGCTGTGGGTTTGTCTGTAAACGGAGTAGCGATGCCCGATTCATTAAAGACACAAACACTGGGAACATTAGTCAAGAACGCCGGATACGAATGCGCCTACGGTGGTAAGTGGCATGTACCCGAACTTGATATTCCGGACAAACAATATGGTTTCGACAATATCTATAAACATAGTGATGACGGACTTGCCGAAGCTTGTGTAGAATTCCTTTCACGCAAGCACGATAAGCCTTTCTTCCTGGTGGCTTCTTACGACAATCCGCATAACGTCTGCGAATATGCACGCAGCCAAAACCTACCTTACGGGAATATCAATACACCTGAGATACGTAATTGCCCGGGACTACCCGTTAACTTCGCCAAGAACCCGTATGATGCCGATGTCATTGAAAATGAAAGAGCCAATAATTTCAATGTCTATCCTACCGCTACTTTCACGCCGGAAGACTGGCGTATGTACCGCTACACTTACTACCGTCTGGTAGAAAAGGTAGACCGTGAAATCGGAAAGATTGTCGATGCCATTGACAAGAACAATCTCTGGAAGAATACAATTGTCATCTTCTCCAGCGACCACGGTGACGGTACCGGCGCCCACCAATGGAACCAGAAGTCGGCTTTATATGAAGAGGTTATCAATATTCCTCTTATCGTAACTTTACCCGGCAAGAAACATGCAGGAAAGCAACTGCCGCAACTCATCAGCAACGGGGTTGATTTCTTCGCCACCATCTGCGACTGGACAGGCGCCAAGATGCCACAAGGGGCTGCCGGCAAGTCTTTCCGTAAAGTTGTGGAGGAAGGAAATCCACAGAGCCCGCATCAGGAGTATGTCATCACAGAGACTCGTTTCGACGGCAGCAAGACGAGAGGTTGGGTAGTGCGCAGCGAACGTTATAAATATGTCCTTTACGACAAAGGCAGACATCGCGAACAACTTTTCGACATGCAGAACGACCGGGGTGAAATGAGAAACCTCATGATGGAAAACGCTTACGAGGAAGTGGTACAAAAACATCGTGACATCTTGGAGAAATGGATGAATACGCAGAAAATCCGGCCGACTCGTCCGAAACTGCATGATGTTCCCGGAAAGGTGCTTCCGAAAACGGCTAATTACCAGACAGCGTATAAATAAGAAGAGAGATAACTTAACCGGTAATATTCTACTTTATCAATGACAGCCCAGGCTAATCCCCCCTAGAAAAGCCTGTAGCTGTCATTGTTGTTTATATCCGAAGACCCCATTTATACAGAATTGAAAGACAAATGTACAAAACTGAAAGTTAAATCAACAGTACGGAATATCCCCAAAACACGATAGAAAGGAGAAGAGCAGAAAAGCGCCTAATTTAGCAGCAGGAAAATAAGTTTGAAATTATATTATAAACTCCACATGAAAAACATTCTAAAAATTCTCCTGCCGACAGTTTGCCTTCTCATGGCTTTGGGCATTCATGCGCAAAACCTCACCGTCACCGGCAAGGTAGTGGATAACGAAGGTCTGGAAGTTATCGGCGCCAACATCACCCTGAAAGGTAATGCCGGTATAGGTACCATCACTAACATTGATGGAAAATATACCTTGAACGTAAACAATGCATCGAAAGATGTACTTGTGTTCTCATATATCGGAATGAAAACTCAGGAGGTTCCGGTCAAAGGACGAAAACAAATCAACGTAACCCTGTTGCCAGATAACAAAGTGCTGGACGAAGTGGTAGTCATCGGTTACGGCACGGCCAAACGTAGCGACCTGACCGGTTCAGTGGTATCCGTGAAAAGCGAAGACCTGATGCAGACACCTACCTCGGACGTGGCACAGGCACTGGCGGGACGTGTAGCAGGTGTCAACATCATGCAGTCCGAAGGCGCACCTGGAGCCAACGTTTCCATCCGTGTACGTGGCGGTATCTCCATCACACAAAGCAATGAACCGCTCTACGTCATTGACGGTTTCCCCAGTGAAGATGGCATGAGTAGCCTGGACCCGGGTGAGATTGAAAGTATCGATATCCTGAAAGACGCCTCGTCCACAGCTATTTACGGTGCACGGGGCGCCAACGGTGTAGTGGTTATCACCACCAAGTCCGGCGGAAAGAAAAATGATATGAAGATGAGCGTCAAGTTCGACAGTTATATAGGTATAAAGAAAGTATCAAAGAAACTCCCTGTGCTCTCTCCCAAAGAATTCGTATTGCTGGACTACGAGCGCAGCCTCAGCCTTAAGGGAGAAGATGGCGTGAAGGGATTCCAAAAAAGATATGGTTCATTCTACGAAATAAACGATAACTATGCCGGCCGTCCGGGGGTGGACTGGCAGGAAGAAGCCTTAGGACGTGTCACCACCTCACAGAACTACCGTGTCAGCATTTCGGGTGGGAACAAAGAACTGAAGTATAGCTTAAGTTACAGCTACTTCAAGGACTTGGGAGCCATGATAAAAAGTGGAAACAACAAACATAACGTATCTTTCAGCGTATCGCACCGCGCATCCGACCGCTTCCAGGCAAATGCCCGCCTTAATTATAATGAGAACAAAGTTTACGGCATGGGCACATCGGACGGAAGCAGCCGTTTCAACAAGATGGAACACATCTTACAATACCGCCCAGTCATCGGCCTCTACGGAAACGACAATGACCTGATATGGGACACCGACCCATTGCTGGAAGACGATAACGCCAACCCGATGGTCAGCCCTCTCGTTTCGGCATCGGCAGAAAAGAAAGACAGACTGAGCCGTAATCTGCAAATCAACGGTGGCTTTACCTTCAACTTCAACAAACGATTGAGTCTACGTAACAGCACCGGTATGCGCTATTCCACCACACGAAACGATATTTTCAATGGTTCCAAGTCATCATCCGGCAAACGTTCCAGTATCAACGGATATACCCAATATGACGAAAAAGGTAGTTTCCAGACTTCCAACGTTCTGAATTATGAATATCGTAAGGACAAACATCGATTCACCCTGATGGGCGGACAGGAATTCGTTTCCAATTGGAGTAAAGCCTTACGCGCCACCGTAACGAACTTCCCTAATGACGATATAGGACTGAACGACATGGGATTGGGTGTTCCTAACAGCACCACAAGCAAAGTGATTTATGACGACAAACTTATTTCTTTCTTTGCACGCGCCAATTACAATCTGAACGAGAAATACTTGTTTACAGCCACTGTGCGTGCCGACGGTTCTTCCAAATTCAGCGACAAGCACAAATGGGGCTATTTCCCCTCCGTATCTGCCGCCTGGCGACTGGGAGAAGAGGAATTTATCAAAAGGATGAAGTTATTCTCCGACTTGAAAATTCGTGTAGGTTATGGTTTGGCTGGAAATAACCGTGTAGGAAATTACTCCTCTTTGGATTTGCTGTCCTCCGTTAACTATGCCAATAACGATGCGCAAGTATCCGGTTATGTTCCGGCAGGTATCCCGAGCGAATACCTGCAATGGGAATCAAACGCCACATTCAACTTCGGAGTAGACCTCGGTTTTCTGGAACAACGCATCACCGTTTCGCCGGAGTTCTACATCAACAATAGCAGCAACCTGCTGCTCAACTCCCGCGTACCGGGTTCTTCAGGCTTCACCAACATGCTACGCAACATCGGACAGACACGAAACGTCGGGGTTGACCTCACTATAAACAGTACCAACATACAAAATAAGAAATTCAGCTGGAGGAGCAGTCTCAACGTATCCTATAACCGTAATACCATCAAAGCGCTTTCCGGTGAAAAGTCTTTTCTGGAAGAAGCCTCCTTCGGTTACAACCAAGCCACCCACAAGATAGAAGTAGGGAATTCTATCGGACAATTCTACGGTTTTAAGACCCTGGGAGTCTATCAGGTGAATGAATTCGATTATGATGCCGCTACCCAAACCTATCTGCTGAAAGAAGGTATTCCCTATATGGGAGACCGCAATAAAATGCAACCCGGCATGTGGAAATTTGCCAACCTGGACAACAATGACGTGATTGACGACAATGACCGTACCGTCATCGGCAACGCTAATCCCGATTTCTACGGAGGTCTGAACAACACCTTCAAGTACAAAAATTGGGACATGAGTGTTTTCTTCTCCTTCAGCTATGGCGCCGAAGTACTGAACGCCACAAAACTGACCAGCACAAAAGCAGGTAAGATGAACTATAATGTACTGGCGGCAGTAGACAGTAATCACCGCTGGATGACCATTGATGCGGATGGGAAAATCGTGACCGATCCCGGACAACTTGCCTCACTGAATGCGGGTCGAAACGTTGCCAGTATCTACGACCTTCAGGAAGGCAAAAACTATATCCACTCCTGGGCAGTGGAAGACGCCTCATTTCTGAGATTGAGCAACATCAACATCGGGTATACCTTTGACCGTAAGAAGCTTGCCCGCTTCGGGTTACAGAGCCTACGACTCTATGCCAGTGGCAATAACCTCTTCGTTTGGACACCCTATACAGGTTTCGACCCGGAAGTGTCTACCAAAGGCAGCAACCTGACACCGGGAGTGGACTTCGGAGCTTATCCCCGCAACCGCTCTTTCATCTTCGGACTGAACGTTGCTTTCTAATAGAAAATTAAACCTTATTATATAGACAATATCATCATGAGAAAATTTAAAAATACATACCTGGCACTGGCGCTTCTGTCCTTCGGAAGCTTGTGCAGCACTTCATGCCAAGATACACTGGAAGAAAACCCCGACTCCTACTATACTCGCAAAGACTTTTTTGTCAATGCCGCCAATGCAGAAATGGCAATCAATGGAATTTACAATGCACTGATTGATTTGTACGGATACATAGACGGGCAAAACAGCGCCGCTTCGGACGACATCATGTTTCCTGCAGGCGGTAACAGCGGAGACAATGCACGTCGTGATATGGGGCACTACGCAATTACTACTTCCAATAAAGACCTTGAAAATATATGGAACGGAAAATACGAGCAACTGAACCGCGCCAACTATTGCATACAAAATATTGAAGCCATGAAAGGTTACTCCAAAAACGACGAGCTCCAGAAACTTGTCGCCACGGCCAGGTTCCTCCGTGCGCAAACTGCTTTCGACATCGTACGCTATTGGGGCGACGCACCTTTCAAGACCAACTATTCCGCCAACTACGAAGATGCCTATCAGCCACGTACCGACCGCGAAAAGATATACGACCAAATCATCGAAGACCTGAATATCGCCAAGACTGTACTACCTTGGGCGGACGCGGACTCATCTCCCGAGAAGGTGTCACAAGGTGCCGCCCGCGCCTTGCTGATGCGCGTATTGCTAACGCGTGCCGGATATAGCCTCCAGATGAACGGTAAAACGGCACGTCCCCAAGACGGTGTGCGCAAAGAATATTTCAATGCGGTCATTGACGAATGGGAAGCCTTTGAAACCAATGATTATCATGGATTTTATGAAGGAGGTTATGAAGCCTTATTCAGAAGTTTCTCCGAAGGTAAACTTAAATCCAAAGAGAGTCTTTTTGAAGTAGCGTTCTACTACCCCACCACCAAAGGTTATTGGGGAAGCTATATGGGTCCTGCAGTAGCAGCAGCCAATGTAAAAACCGGTGAAACGAGCAAATACATGGGACGTGCCAACGGTTCCTTCCGTGCCGTGCCGGAGTGGAGGAGCTTCTACGAAACGAAAACGGAAACCGTAGAAGAAAACGGAAAGAAAGTAGAAAAAGAGGTTCTTGTTGACAAGCGTCGCGATGTAGCGATATGTACCTACCAATACACATGGGACAATAAAATAAAAAACCACGTAAAAAAAGAAGACACGAGCGGGCGTAACTGGTATCCCGGCAAATGGCGTCGGGAATGGATGCCGAGCGGAACGACCAAAGACCTCAACTGCACGGACATCAACTACTGTATGCTCCGCTATGCCGACGTAGTGCTGATGGCAGCAGAAGCTTATAACGAAACAGGCAACACTCCGCAGGCATGGATACTCTTGAACAAGGTGCGTGAACGTGCCGGAGCAACCCCCACCAATACATTGGCAGAATACAGGAAAGTGCAACCTAATCTCTATGACTTGCCCTACTTCAACAGTGGAGATGAGAAAGATAACTTCCGTACTGCTCTTTACTGGGAACGCGGACTGGAACTTGCCTTCGAAGGACAGCGTAAGTATGACCTCATCCGCTGGGGTATCCTTGCCGAAGCCCTGCAACTATTCGGCAAAGATACGGCTGCAAACTCGAGTACTAATAAAACTTACATAGCCCCGGACAATTTCAAGACCGGAAAACATGAACTGTTCCCTATCCCGATGGATGAGATACAGGTGAATTACAAGCTGAACGGAAAAAACAACCCGGGCTATTGAACAATTAATAATGTATAACTCATAAGCCATAATTCGTATCATGAAAAAACAATCCACCATTCAATGGACATTGATGCTCTTGCTTGCAATGGCAATAATACCATCGGCACTAGCACAAAAAACAACGCTGGAACGTGTACACGAAAACATACGTACCATCCCCTATCCGCAAGGAGAAAATACGCTTTACCTAAATCCCTCACCATTAGTGGTACCCGTAGAAATGCGCAAAGCAGAATATTTGCAATTCCAATTGTCTCAGAACGCAGAGTTCCCCGAAGGAAAGACCATACAATCCAAGCCTCTTGCCTGGTGCATGTTCAATCCGCATCATATTCTGGAAAGCGGTATGTGGTATTGGCGTTTCCGCTCTATTGATAAAAACAAGAAAACGACGGAATGGAGTGAGACTTACAACTTCACCGTAACAGATGACGTACCGCAATTCGTAACTCCTGCCTTCGATGTTTTCATGAAGAATATGCCGAAAGGCTATCCGCGCATATACTGCTTCATAGACAAAGGACTGGAAAAAGGACAAGCCACCGTTACTACCCATCCCGAATATAAGGAAATGAAGAGACGTGCAGACGGTGCGATGAAGAACAGTCACGAAACTAATCCGCAACCCTATAAGGCAATAGGTAAGATTGCTTCCGATTTCAACGTCCTTTATACCGCCTATCGCACCACAGGTGAAAAACAGTATGCTGACAAGATGCTCGCCGTGACTCGTGCCTTGCTTGCCGTTCCTCATGATGAGAAGTTGCGTAATGACTTCGTATGCGGAGACATTATCTATATATTTACACATGCTTACGATGCCTGCTACAATCAATTGACCGATGCCGAACGCGAAGAGTTGGAAAAGCGTACCTTCACCACCGCTCAGTACCATCACATGTTGCAACGGAAGGGAACAGAAGAAAACCATATATTCGACAACCACTATTGGCAACGCGGCTTCCGCGAAATGCTGCAATTAGGGCTGATGTTTGCAGACACCCGCAACGATGCCAAAGAAATCCTGGAATACTGCTACGAACTCTGGACGGCACGCGCTCCGGCATCTGGTTTCAACCGTGACGGTGAATGGCATAACGGGCAAGGATACTTCAATGCCAATACCAAAACTTTATGGTATGTTCCTGCCCTGATGTCCTACGTGACAGGTACCGACTTCCTGCAACATCCTTTTTACAAGAATTTGGGCCAAGCCTTGGTATATGCGTTTCCACCCAGGTCCAAAAGTGCAGGGTTCGGTGACGGAAACGAAACAAACAATACCCCTCCACGTCAACGTGTAGCCCTTGCCGACTATATCGCCCGCGAACTGCAAGATCCATACGCTATATGGTACTGTAATGAAACCAAAGCCGCTGTTGGAGATTTCGACACCCGCCTCCAACGCATGGGTTCCCTAAAAAGCTATCCATCCGCCACTCCGCTTCCCGAAGATGCCCCCAAAGCCCTGTGGATGAAGGATACCGGTGAAATGCTGGCGCACAGTAATCTCAAGCGTTACCGCGAAAATACATTCCTCAGTTTCCGTTCCAGCTCGTTCGGCTCAGGCAGTCATACGCTTGCCGACCAAAATAGTTTTAACCTGCACTTCCGTGGGATACCCGTATATCGTTCTACCGGTTATTACCTGAACTTCAGCGATTCTCACAACTTATTGTCCTATCGCCATACCCGTGCTCACAATACTATTCTGGTAGACGGTATCGGACAACCGTTCACCACCCGCGCTTACGGTAAAGTGACACGTATGCTCAACGGTGAAAATATCTCATACGCCTGTGGCGATGCCAGTAACGCCTATTGTGGTCTGACCGACTACCCCATGTGGAAGAAAAATTTCGAGAACTCCAAAGTAGAAGAATCGGTAGAGAATGGATTTGGCGAAACCCCACTGAAAAAATACCGTCGCCATATCTTATTGCTGCATCCCAATATCGTAGTTATATACGACGAGTTGGAAGCCGATAAACCTGTGCGTTGGGATTGGCTGCTACACAGTCCGGTACGGTTCCAATTTGAGGAAAACGCCAAGGACAAGATACTCACCACCGTATATCCCGAAAAGAAGTTCACTTCTATCGCCCGCTTATTCAGTAATTCGGAGTGCAAACTGTCACAGACCGACCAATACTTCTCCGCTCCCGACCCCAAGAAAATGCGTAAGGGAACGGAATATCCCAATACCTGGCACATGACCGCTTCCTACGAGAAGAGCGCCGCCAACCGTATCCTTACCATCATTACCCTGTTACCGGATGGAGACAAGCCTATCAACGTGATACACGACAAGAACGGCAATCCCAACGACTTTATAGCAGGAAAATGGAAAATCAGAGCGCAACTGGATTCCAAGCAACCCGCAGAGCTACTCATACGCGATCCTAAAGCCGGTACATTATTCAGCCTGGGTAACAAAAACCTCAAGATTGAAGGACAAGATTATAAGCGTGAACCGGGTACCTCCATACTTTATGACATTATGGACGGACAGTGGACCATACATGAAATGAGTGACTATGAACCGCAACCTACGAGCACTTTCCCGAAAAAGTAAAATCAGTTTAAATCAATTATATAGACATGAAAAACCTGAAATCTGCTTTAATCTTCTGTTCAGCCCTTCCTGCCGCATTACTTGCGCAAGAACGTCCGAATATCATTTACATAATGACCGACCAGCAGACCGCCACTGCCATGAGTTGCACCGGAAATAAGAACTTACATACTCCCAACATGGATAAACTGGCGCAAAGGGGCATCCGTTTTGAGAATGCCTACTGTGCGCATCCCCTGAGCGGACCGTCACGTGCAGCCATGTTCACCGGCCGTACTTCCGGTGAAACCGGTATGGACAAAAACGGGGTACCAATGCCTGATTCACTCCGTACCATCAGCCTGGGCACCCTCATGGAAGAAGTCGGATACACTACTGCCTATTCGGGCAAATGGCATGTACATACCAACTCATTACCCGGCAGGCACGCATTCGGGTTTGAGAACCTGCACGACCACAATGATTTCGGCTTGGCAGAAGCATGTGTCGATTTCTTGCAACGTAAACATGATAAACCATTCTTCCTTGTCGCCTCGTTCGACAATCCACACAATATTTGCGAATATGCCCGCAAACAGCCTTTGCCGTTCGCCACTTTGAAAGAGCCCGAATTAGAGAAATGTCCCAACCTGCCCGCCAACTTTGCCGTCGCCCCTTATGACGCAGATGTACTGGCACGCGAAAAAAGTCTCAGTTACCGTATCTACCCAACCAACAACTATACTCCCGATGACTGGCGCCGATACCTCAATGCCTACTATCGCCTTGTGGAAAATGTTGATGTCGAAATAGGTAAGATTGTAGAGGAAATAGACAAACAGAATCTTTGGAGGAATACCGTCATCATCTTCACCAGTGATCACGGAGACGGAACTGCCTCCCATCAGTGGAACCAAAAAACCGTTCTTTATGAAGAAGTTACCAATATTCCTTTTATCGTCTGCCTGCCTGGCGGAAAGAATGCCGGTAAGGTGCTTCCACAACTCATCAACAACGGAGTAGACCTAATACCAAGCCTCTGTGACTGGGCAGGCGCCAAGTTACCCAATGGATGCCAAGGTACCAGTTTCCGCACTGTGGTTGAAAGCGGAGACCCGCAGAAGGAACACCAATCCTATGTAGTAACGGAAACTTACTTCTTTCAGACCGGCGGTACACGAGGATGGATGGTACGCACACCGCATTACAAATATGTATTGTACGAAGCAGGCAAAAATCGCGAAATGCTCTATGATATGCAGGCCGACCGTGGCGAAATGCGTAATCTTGCCATCGAAAGCCGGTATAAAGATACTCTGAACGAACATCGCCAAATGCTTCGACAATGGATGGCAAAACATCCAATGCCGGGACATTCTTCATCGATACGGTTTATACCCAAACAATAGAAATCACTTCCAGAAGTATGCAGGTGTACATTTCGTACACAATTCTGAAAGGTGTTAAAACAGATTTGAAACTCAATTATCCGATATTGAACATGGTTGAGACAAATCAGAATTAATTGTTTTTCCATATAATCTAACTTTGTCGATGAAGAAAAACAGAAATGGAAAATACAGAATCGCATACCTTAATTTATCAGAGTTATGAGTAACAACATTTATATGAAAAACATTTTATGAAACTGAGTACTTATATATCACGAATACTTATCCTGGCTATGGGACTTAACCTGACCACTATCGCCTACTCACAAGAGAACAAGACGAAGGTCATCGACAAAAAGACCGTAGTCACCGGAAAGAAAGTCCAGAAAGCTGAGCGTGCCGCAAAAACAGAACAAAAGAAAGCATCCACAGAGAAAAAGCCACAGCAAAGAAATCTAACAGTAAAGAAGCCGCAATCTCCAAAAGAAAGAAACAGCCGCTTTATCGCACTGAAAACCAACGTACCTTTTGATGTGCTGGCAATACAAAACCTCGCATTGGAATTTGAAGTACATAAACGCATCACAATTGACATCCCCGTCATGTGGAGCATAAGCGATATAGAGCGTGAACACGGCTTGCGCACCATCGCCCTGCAGCCCGAAGTACGCTGGTGGCTCAAATCTGCTACTGACGGAGGGCATTTCTTCGGATTACACATCCATGCCGCGTGGTTTAACCTTAAGTGGAACGATAACCGTTACCAGACCGAAAAACGTCCATTAGTGGGTGCAGGTGTCAGCTATGGATACCGTTGGAATCTAGGAAACCATTGGGGAACCGAGTTCAATCTGGGCTTCGGATATGCCAACATGAAGTACAATACCTATTATAACATAGAGAACGGTGCCTACATTGATACCCGTCTTCGCAATTATTGGGGCATCACCCGTGCGGGGCTCTCACTTGTTTACCGTTTTTAAGGAGGAAGAAACCATGAAAAGAAAACTCACTACATACATTTTGGCATACCTGTTGATGCCTGTCTTGGTGACCGGTTGCCTATACGAAAACCCGGTGATGACCGCTGACGGCGAACTGGGCATTGACCCTACGGAAGTAACCCTGAAAGCCAATATCAAGTTCAACCTCAAAATGCCTGCATCCGCTGAAGGAGCAACCGCCCTAGAACGCCCGGAGGCAGGTGAAAAGCCGTCATACCGCCACCGTTTTGTAATAGATGCTTATCATAACCGTACGCTCGCCGCACGCCAAGTGATATATGAAGACATTGTAGACGGACGTACTGAAATGTCCATCCCCGTCAGTATGAAATTGCATGCCCTAAATTATGAAATAGCTGTATGGACGGACTATGTGCAGGTGCCCAACGAAGAAGAAGATATCACGGGAACTGAAGAGTACTTTTATAACACTACAAGCAACCATCTACTCACGGTATTGGGCAGTGAAACCTATCGTGCCAACAATGAATACAAGGATGCCCTCTGTGGCAAAACCGATATAGACCTTGGTGAATACCGTGAAGAATGGGGTGCGCAAATAACTACGGATATAGAACTGAAACGTCCCGTAGCACGCTATGAGCTGGTGGCTAACGATGTGACCAAGTTCCTGAAACGTATTGAAGCCGGAACGGTAAAAGGTGAAACATTCACTCTAAAAGTGAAGTACAATACTTACCTCAACGTGGGATACAATGTACTTGAACGCTTGCCTCGCCACGGATTGATGTACCTGCAATATCAAAGGACCATCCGCCTGAAAGACCTGAAGGATAAAGACACCTTCCCGTTGGTATTCGACTATGTATTTGCGGCAGATGACATGATGACCCGCATTCCTGTGACACTGGAAATAGTAGACGGAAGCAAGAAGATGGTGGCAGCCACCACATTTAATATTTCCGTTTATGGAGGCAAGCATTCCACAACCACGCATAACTTCCTCACTGCCGACCCGGACGGAGGTATCGACTTCGACCCGAGTTACGATGGAGAAGAAGAAATCATCGTACCGGGAGAAGTCACTAAAAACAATTCTAAATAAAATAATTAATTAACCAACTAATATCAAAAACGATTATGAAAAAGAATTTTCTGTATCCAATGATGGCTTTATTCATGTTGCTTTTCACAGTTTCATGTAGTCAGGAAGAGATTCTCTCCGATTCTTCCAATCCGAAAACCATTACAATGAACGTAACCATCCCAACAGGTAATGGCCCCTCCACGCGCGCCCTCCCGGCAGAAGTCGCCGGACATCAATTACGCTGTATCATGCAGATTATAAACAAAACGGATAATTCCGTCATCGCAACCCAAACAACTAAAGTGACAGCCGAGAATGTTACTTTTACATTCGATACACCGGAAGCGGAATATCTCCTTCTTTTTTGGGCTGACTATATACCCGAAAATGCAGAACTCACGGCAAATAATTTATATAACATCGAGAAACTGACAAATATAACTTATGCCAAAACCGATAATAGCCTGTTTAACAGTGCTGCTGCCGATGCCTTCTGTGGTAAAGTACTTCAAGGAGGAGAAGCAAGTGGTGTTATATTGAAACGCCCCTTCGCAAAAATGACCCTTAAACCTGCAGATTCGCAAAAAGCGGATTTTGAGGATTATGACAAGCTCCAAGCTACCTACAAAACTCCCAGCGGCTATAATGTCATGTCAGGTACAACAAGCGGATGGACTGAAGTTACTTATAACGATGCCATCACTGCGGATAGCTGGTTCAGTACTTTCGTTTTTGCAAGTAATAACACCGCAAGCCTGGATGACGGTGCAGGGAACCTCATTAAAATGGAGTTTACGGATACTGCTACCGAAAGTCCCAAAGCACCGAAAAATGTGAAAGTAGAAGGTAGTGCTATACATACCGGTGAAAACGTGAATACAGACGTAAAAGTAGAAACAAAAAATGATAATTCTACATCTGTAGAGATTACTATCAATGGTGACTTTATTGACCCGAATGTGTTGGCGGTAGGTAAATACATTTATGCTGACGGTACTTACGGTGACGATGCAACCGATGCCATTGCGGTAGTATTTGCATTGGCGAATGAATTTGCAGGAAATGATGATGCAGCCGCAGATTACGGCGAAAGCTATAAAGATAAAACAATTGCAGGATATGCGGTAGCATTAGAAAATATTGTAAAAGTAGGAGACCGCCCAAACGTTAGACTAGATATGAATGACGGTTCACCCGCTTGGCCCGCTATGACTACTACTAAAGCGTTAGGAACTACATTCAAAGGATATTCAGCAACACAAACTTTACTCAGTTACGTCAATACATTCAGACAGACAGATGGGACAAACAATGCAAGCGAAGTTGTAAAAGGTACCTCACCTCTTTATAACGCTTATGAAACATGGGTAGGCGATTCTAATCATGGCACCCAATATACCAGTCCATGGTATATTCCTTCTTTAGCGCAATCAAATTATTTCTTTGAGAAGGTTTTGGGAGAGTCGGCTGTTGCAGCACTCACTGCCATAATAGATCCTGAAACTTCCTTTGTCCCAGATAAAGGTAGTGGTACATTCTTTGCATCCAGTTGCGTACTTGCAGATGCCAAAGGTGAAGATAAGATATCATCGACTATGATTGAAAATAAAGAAAACACACCGACAACACTTGCCAACAATGCAGGAAAATGTGCCATAAAAGATGGAAAAGCCACCATTCGTCCTATCCTTACAGTGTTCGAAGGTATCACAAAAAAATAATAATCAAGCAGGATAACAATCTTTTATAGGTTTTAATCACTCTCCCTCCCCGCCTCTACCTACTACAGTAAGATTGGCGGGGAGTTTCATCAATAAGAAGAGCCTACCTGCCCATGACACACCAATGCCATTAAAAGCCTTTCAACTCACTATTAAAAGCCTTATAATACATTATTAAAAGGCTTTTAATAACACATCAGTCCTATAGGCAGGTAAGTTCACCCTTAACTGTAACCCGACTCACTCCATACTACAGCCCTGTTCCCTACCGAAGGCATCATTATTCAAACAATTTTGCTATCCAAAAACACAATATTGAAAGCTTTTTCTACATAAGCAGAAAGCAAATCAACAATTTGAAAGCCCCGTTCATCGGTTTTTCACCACCTTTGCATGCAAAGATTAATATGAAAAACCAATGAAAACACATCACCAATTCTTATACTATGCCGTCCGCCTTTGTCTTGCCACATCGCTTTCACTGCAATGCGCCTGCCAAGACGAAATAATCCCGGCAATGCCCGAACCGGTAACTGAAGGAAACACAGAACTATCCGACGCTTATCACGATAAAATCCGTACACAACCTTATCCGAAAACAGACAACGAGCTATACCTGAACCCGCCACCCCTCATCGTCCCTCAAAGCATGAAGACGGGCGAGACACTACAATTCGAACTTTCGCAAAGTGAAGATTTCAATGCAACCGAAACACAACAATCGGAAGCCAAAGCCTGGTGCATGTTCAACCCGCATCGCAAATTGCACACCGGCACATGGTATTGGCGTTTCCGTAATATCGGGACAAATCGGTCTCCGGGGGAATGGAGCGATACTTACTCCTTTGAAGTAAAAGATGAAACACCGGCATTCGTAACGCCTGCTTTCAGTGAGTTTCTTGACAATGCCCCCAGACGTTATCCAAGGCTTTATTGTTATCTAGACCCATACATAGACGAGGCACGCCGCAACATAAAATCCCATCGCGAATACAAACTGTTGTTGAGTCGTGCGCAAGCCGCCATTGATGCCGACTACTCCACAGTCAATCCGAATGAGCATACAGAAACATTGAAAAACCATGTCCAGTATCTTTACGATGCCTATCACCTGACGCAACAATATAAATACCAGGAACGAATGCACGATTTATTGAAACTGACACTTACCTATCCCGTAAGTGACCGGTTGCTGTTTGCATCCAATTTCAGTTCTTCCGATATCGCTATCTGCTACGCCACACTCTACGACCAGTTGTACCACCAACTTTCCCCCGATGAACGCACCGGTTGCGAGGAACTGATGCTACGTGTATTGCGCCACTATACCCCCAAGCAATACGGTTCTGAAGAAAACCATATCTTCGACAATCACTTCTGGCAACAAAACATGCGAGTACTCTTCCAATGTTGCCTGCTACTCTATGACAATACCGATTATTCTTCTGAAGTGCTGCCTATGATGGAATATTATTACGAGTTGTGGACAGCACGCGCTCCGGCATCGGGTTTCAACCGTGACGGCGTGTGGCACAACGGTAGCGGGTACTTCAACGCCAACTTAAAGACACTGCACTACATGCCGATGATTTTTTCCTACATAACCCGTAAAGACTTCCTGCAACACCCGTGGTACAAGAACGCAGGTCGCTCAATGGTGTACACCTGGCCGCCCCGCTCCAAAAGCAACGGTTTTGGCGATGGTAGTGAAAAGGGAGATGAGCCTGTACGTATGCGAGTTGCCTTCGCCGACTTTCTGGCAAGGGAACTGAACGATTCGTATGCCGGTTGGTACGCCTCGGAGTGTAATACCGCTTTATACGGTGACCCCGAGTTGCGTCTCTACCGTATATGCGCCGACCGTAAATATGAAAACACCCTACCTGCCGACGCTTCCAAAATGATATGGTATAAAGACGCGGGAGAAGTGGTTATGCACAGCGACCTGGCCCATACGGAAAATAACGTGAACCTGTCATTCCGTTCAGGTACCTTCGGATCGGGGAGCCACACCACATCGAGCCAGAATGCTTTTAACCTACTATACAAGGGAAAAGAGGTATACCGCAGTTCAGGTTATTATCTAAACTTCAGTGATGCGCACAACCTGATGTCCTACCGTCACAGCCGTGCACACAATACCATTCTGGTAAACGGAATCGGCCAGCCCTATTCCACCAAAGCATACGGTAACGTGATGCGTGCCATGGAAGGACGACATATCACTTATTGCCTTGGCGATGCGTCAAACGCATACAACGGTGTTTCGGATGATCCGATGTGGATACAATCTTTCGAGAATGCAGGTATCACGCAGACACCTGAAAATGGTTTCGGAGAAACACCCCTCACAAAATACCGCCGCCATGTATTGATGCTACATCCCGAAGGTATCATACTGATTTATGACGAACTGGAAGCATCGGAACCCGTCACTTACGACTGGCTGCTTCACAGTCCTTCGCAAATGTACCTCAACCAGGAATTACTCACGGTGAACCATGAAAATAGAGAGGCAGGTTTCACAGCCGTGACACAATTGTTCTGCAATAATCCACTGGAACTGTCGGTCAATAACCGATTTGTCGTACCTCCTACCCCTATCTACAATCCTGCATACCCCAACCAGTGGCATGTAACTGCACGGACGGAAAAACAAGCACGAACACTTATCCTTGCCGTGATACAGATAAACGATGATGGCACTCCCGCACACATCATCAAGCAGAACGGTAATGCCATTACCGTAGGCAAATGGAGTATCCATGCCGAACTGGATGCCGCACAACCTGCCACGCTCACCGTGACGCACGCCGATAATCCTGTATTCTTCAGTCTCGGAAACGCTCATCCCACAATCGGTGGAAACTGTTATCTGAGGGAACAGGCAGGTTCATCAATGCTCTATGATGAAAATCATGCCGACGGAAAGTACAAAGTGAGTGAAATGACCGACCGACTACCCGCGTCAACACGGGTGGCGAGCTACTAAAAGACAGTAGCCAGAAGCACTCACAATAGGCTTAAACAAAGATTTCCGACAAAATTATAATTCAATCCGACAAGATTATAATCAGACATTCATTATTGCTTCAGAAAAATACAGTATTGACAGGGGGGCAGCCATCAATGCTGTATTTTTGTCCACAGAAAGAATCAAAACATCAACAATTATGAAAAACAGAATTCTCCATTTACTAATCGTATTATTGACTTGTCCTTGTATGTCGCTCACCGCAAGAGCCGGGGAGAAAGTATTCGCCAATTATTTCGACATTCCGGTAAACAGTTCCGCAGGAACAGAAGTTATCGGACGTATTCATTTGGAAAGGAACAAGGACGTACTGACACGCCCCATTCCCGAAGGTTATCACTTTGAGATATTGAAACAAGATGACGCCGCATTGTTTGAGCTTGAAACGCGTTACGACTTATCCAAACGGATTATGGGGGTACTCACTGTAGCGCAAGGCAAAAACACCGGAGACAAACCATCCAAACATATCCTGACCATTGCCCTGAAAAACGGGGACAAACAACTGAAGAAGTTCAATATCAATGTCAGAGTGGTAAAGAAAACACTGTGGAGTATCTTCAATGAGAGATATACCGCAAAGACACTTGATAACAAGCGCTTATATGGTCGCATCAAGTATTCGGATGAAGAAGTGGCTGCCAAAATCAGTGAACTGAAAAATAACGGATGGAAATTCAAAGGACTTGAAAAATGCTACGGCAGTCCCCTGAACTACAAAGGTACGTTTGATGCAAAAAACGAATACCTCCCTTCGGGCACCATAGAATATGATTGGGCGGAAGTTGCCAACCAGATAGGTGGATTAGGATACTCATACGCCACTTCCAATGTATATGGTCCGAAAGGTTCACCTGAAAAGCGTAAAGAGTTAAGAGAAACTTTGTACCAAGCCATCCTGACTTATACCAATTCAGTACCCGTAGAAGGTAATGAGGTTATGATAGATGGTAAACCCATCGGTGAGTGTACCGGCGATGGTTTTGGTATGCTGCAAGCTCATAAATTGGCAGGTATGCAAACTCCTACTCATCAATGGACCTTGACTGATCCATTGGTAGTACCTGTGCTTCACCTGATGCCTGACTTACTGGCTGGCATGAAGAAGCAGGATAAAACATGTATGGAAGTACACAATGCACTGATACGCTACTTACAGATATTTTTTGCAGAAATAGAGAGCCGTCGCCCCATCGACAATCCTGATGGACGCTGGGGAGAACTGCAAGATACTATCTACTCATCCGGTGCATGGGCGGACGCCAATCTGGGACACCGTTCACGTACCATGCTGGCACTACCTATTATCTGGGCAGACTACAACCGTCCTTTGACCTACGTTCAGTATTGGTACAGTGATTTCTACCACGACCAACCGTTTAAAGATTTCAGCTATTCACCGGGATGGAGTCCCCACGGAATTGTAGCGGACGTAAGTCGTTGGATGACTAAATATAATATTGTAGCCCACAAATATATTCAATCCGGTTTCCAACCTGATGGAACCATATCTCACCATATTGCCAACGCAACTGATGCGGCTATGGTTGCATACGGCTTTGAGTGGTTGACGGATTGTAACAGCGGATACGGTTATTTCAAGAATACTAAATTCAAGATAGACGATAAATACTATCAATTCCAGTTAGACCGCCTACTGAATGTATATCCCAAACTTTTCTACAAGCAACGTATGGACTTCCTTGTAGCCGGACGTTCTTTCATAGACGACATGCGGACATTTGTCAACAAAACATATATTAAAGCTGTAAATTCTATGCTAAACGCACGGAACAAAGACTCTAAGCTGAAAGGAGTCGAAAAACTGCAAGAAGTATGTAAACAGTTAAAAGATAACACGTTTGAATATTCGGGTACAGATGCTTATTGGGTAAACGAGTATCTGGTACACCGGCGTGGAAAAAACGAAAAGCCATTCTATGCTTCTTTGAAATTGAAATCGGAACGTACTGTAGGTGCCGAAGACTTTAAAAAGACCATACGTCGTTCATGGCACATGGGTTACGGTATTCTGCAAGTAAAAGTAGAAGGTGATGAATACTCCGACAAAGTACTGGATAACTTTGACTGGCATGCCCTGCCGGGATTGACGGAAGAATGGCGTACAGATCCAATGCCTTTGGGACACGCTCAAGAATCACTGCCGGGACAGAACAAAATATCCGGAGTACTGGCTGATGGTAGAGCAGGAATGGGTATTTATCACCATTTGACAAAAGAGAAATACAGCTCTGCCACTGCATTCAAGAGCTATCATTTCATAGAAGATAAGATTATAGCACTGGGTAGCAGCATCAGCCGCGTGCGTACTGGAGAAGGGCAAAATATTGTTACTTTCGTCGACCAATCGGCATTGAAAGGTGTATTGACCTACTGTAACGGTAAAGATATCAAGAAGGTTAATAGTGGTGAGTCTGTGGACATTACGGAAGATATCGAAGAGGTATGCTGGCTTCATCACGGACAGAAAGGTTATATTATCCTGCCTGAGAAGAAATTACAACTTCTCATAAAGAGCGGTAAAGAAATAAATATCACCGACCGCGAGATTGCCAATAACAAACCAAATTTTATTATTGCCATAAATCATGGTGAAATACCGGGAAAAGAATGGGATGATACTTATCGATACATTCAATTACCTAACGTACGTGCAGAAGAAATGCCTGTGCGTGTAGAAGCTTTATTGAAGGATATGGAATTTGCCATGCAGGGCAACAAGGTGCATGCCGCGTACTCCGCAACCGACAAAACCTGGCAATACGCTTTCTTCCAACCGGGAAGTATTTCCGTAGGCAAGACCAGTGTAACCTCCAACGATGTAGCGCAAATCATGTTACGTGACAGCGGCAAGGAATGGGTATTATCTGTGAACAACCCCATGCCCGACGGACAAAAGCAGACGTTGACATTCAGTATTTCCACCCAATTACCTGAAGGGACATATACCTATCGCACTCGAGGTGTTTACCCGTTGGAAGGAGAAACGGTGAAGGTGGAACAAGAAGGCAAGGGCAGCAAAGTGACAGTAGAATTACCCGACAGTCGGGATGCCGCCAAATACAACTATCAATCGGATTTGTATGCGGCAACCCCGATTATAGTAAACATACCCAAACAGTAATCTGACAGTATAACCAATATTTAAAGAAGAGCAATAACTCACTATGAATAAATTATCTATATTATGCCTAAGCGCCTTGGGAATATCTTCCTGCTCAGGTTCTAAAACTACGCAAAGCGGAAACGAAAATACAGATAGTACATCTACCCGCAAACCCAATATCATTATCCTGCTGACCGACGACCAAGGTTACGGAGACATGAAATGCTATGGTAATCCCAAGGTACAGACTCCCAACCTGGACCAACTAGCTGCTGAGGGTACACGGTTCACTAATTTCTATGCAGGCGCAGCAGCCTCAACTCCATCACGTGCCGCTCTGCTAACAGGACGTTATGCTGAACGCGTGGGAGTACCGGGAGTGGTGGATGACACGTCGGAAAACGGAATAAAACCTACTGAATTCACTCTCGCCGATTATCTGAAACAAAATAATTATGCCACGGGAATAGTAGGAAAATGGCATTTGGGATATCAACCTCAATATTTGCCGTTGCAACACGGATTTACCGAGTTCTTCGGCCTGCCTTATTCCAATGACATGTGGCCTTTTCATCCGAAACCGGATCACGCTTATCCGGCATTGCCATTATATGACAACGATAAGGTGATAGAATATAATCCTACTGTAAACCAAATGACTACCCGCCTGACAGAACGTGCCATACAGTTTATCAACCGGCATAAAAATGAACCATTCTTCCTCTATATGCCCTACACACAACCCCATGTACCTCTGGGAGTATCGGATAAGTTCAAAGATAAATCGGGAGAAGGACTCTATGCCGATGTCATCATGGAGATAGATTGGTCGGTAGGTGAAATTATGAAGACTCTGAAAGCCAACGGACTGGATGAAAATACATTGGTACTGTTCACGTCGGACAATGGGCCATGGCTAAGCTATGGAAATCATGGCGGTTCTACCGGCGGACTACGTGAAGGCAAGGGTACTACCTTTGACGGTGGGCAACGCGTACCATTCATAGTCCGTATGCCTAAACAAATTCCGGCAGGGAAAGTATCCAATCAATTTCTATCCGCTCTCGACATCACGCCTACCTTAGTGAACCTCACCCGGTCACAGATGCCTCGCATGAATAAGTTTGACGGACAAGATGTATGGGGACTCCTTACCGGGAAAGAGGATGGACACCAACCTTTCTACTTTGTATACAACGGTGTGGTAGAAGCCTTGCGTGACGGAAAATGGAAATGTGTAACTCCTCATAGCTACCGTATCGTAAAGACTCCCGGTAAAGACGGACTTCCCGGTGAACAGATATCCAATGGTGGTAACATCGGTCTCGCCCTCTTCAACTTGGAAACCGACCCTAAAGAAAACAATGATCTCGCAGCACAGCACCCCGAAATTGTGGCACAGATGTATGCCCAAATCAAGGAATTTCAAAAGGAGATAGATGAAGAAATGAAACATTTGACGGTTGAATGAAATATACCGTCATAAACAACAGATAATACCATGAAAAGGACTATAGTGCTATTGACTTTGATACTATTGGGGTATCGGAATGTTTTAACAGCCCAGCAAGTATCCCCTCTTCAAATAAAAGAAGTACCCATTTGGGTAGAGAAAGCCTTCAAAGTGGCACAAACACAATCGGAAGCCATGTATAAAGAAGTCATGAAAACAAAGTTACTTCCACGTTCCATCCAACGAGGCTTGTGCCCCAAAACAGACTGGACAGCCGGATTCTTTCCCGGTACGCTGTGGTATCTGTACACCTATACCGGAGAAGAAACATGGAAAATACGTGCCGAGACAGCCACTGCCCTGATGAAAGGTGAACAAAACAATGCTTTCGATCATGATATCGGCTTCAAAATGTACTCCAGCTATGGCAACGGCTATCTGCTGACAGGTAACAAAAGTTATCGCCACATCATCTTCCGTTCCGCCAAAACATTGACCTCACGTTATTCGTACAAGACAGGGCTCATCATGTCGTGGGAACCGGACGAGAAACGTGACTGGTTGTTTCCGGTTATCATCGACAATATGATAAATCTGGAACTGTTGATGGAAGCCTATAAGATATCGGGAGACACTACCTTGAAGCACATCGCCATTTCTCATGCAGACAAAACAATGAAGTTCCACTATCGTAAGAATATGTCCTGTCCCCATGTAGTGGACTATGACCCGGAGACAGGAACTATGCGGAAATATGACTGGAACAACGGTTCAGACGACACTACAAATTCCACCTGGTCGCGTGGACAATCATGGGGACTCTATGGCTACACCATGATGTATCGGGAAACTGGTGATATGAAGTATCTGGAGCATGCTGAAAAGATTGCCGATTTCCTATTAACCCATCCCAACATGCCTGAAGATATGGTTCCTTACTGGGACTACTCCGATCCCCAACGTTCTACAATGCGGGATGCTTCGGCTGCCGCCATCATGGCATCAGCACTGATGGAGCTTAGTACTTACTCTAAACAAGGGAAAAAATACTTTGAAGCCGGAGAAAAGCAATTGAAAAGCCTTTCCTCCCCTACTTATCTGGCAAAACCGGGAATGCATAAGAATTTTATCCTGATGCATGCTACCGGAAATTTACTTAAAAACAGCGAACTGGACGGAGCGCTCTCGTATGCGGACTATTATTTCATGGAAGGATTACTGAGATACTTGAAGATTATCAACAAGCAAAAGTTATACTAACTTCAATATAAAGGAATAAATCTCCACTTTCATACCATAACTTAAAGAAAAGTGGAGATTTATTTTTTATCTTTGCCCAACAACCGTTATCAGTCATCAATATGGCAAAGCATCTTATATATCTTATAGCTAGCTTATTATTATTGCCTCTTCATGCGCAGAAACCGGAGCGCATAAACTTCACCCATATTGGGCTGGAAGAAGGGTTGTCTCAAAGTACCGTTTTCGATATCGTACAAGACAAATATGATAATATGTGGTTTGCCACTTACAACGGATTGAATAAGTACGATGGTTATACTTTCACCATATATCAACACAATGACAAAAATGAATATAGCTTAGGATGCGATATTATCCGTTCATTAGAAACAGACAATCAAGGCAAGGTATGGATTGGAACTTATGAAGGGCTCTCACTTTATGATTATGAAAAGGAGTGTTTTTATAACTTCCAGTATAAAAAAGGAAATAAAAACATGCCCGTCAATAATATAGCAACAGTCAATGACGAATTATTGCTTATTTGTACAGATGATGAACTTATCTTGTTCGATATCCCTACACAATCATTTACCAAATCCCAACTAAATCCTCAACTGTTTATCATAAAAGCCACTTCTATTAATCGTCAGGACGACAATATCTTCATAGGAAGCCGTGACGGCCTGTATTCTTATTCCATCTCACAAAATTCCATCAAGAACATCGTTCCTGAAATTCTAAGGGGAAAACGCATACTTCCCATTTTGCGACAATCCCCTACGCAATTATGGGTAGGTACCGAAGGGGATGGCTTATTCCTGATAAACCCTTTAAACAACGAGGTGAAGCAATATACAGCAACCACCGGAAATGAACACGCAATCAGTTCAAACTACATACGTGCTCTTTCTTTGGATACACAAAACAGACTATGGATAGGTACTATCAACTCTCTTAATATCTATCAAAAGGAAAACGACACATTCACAATTTATAAAAGTAATCCACTCAGAAAAGGCAGTTTGTCCCAAACGTCTATTCGCAGTATATTTACTGACTCCCAAGGAGGTGTATGGGTGGGGACATTCTTCGGAGGTCTGAATTACTACCATCCTTTGAAAAACCGTTTCAAGAATATACAGTCTATCGCTAACCATAATTCCCTCAACAACGATATCATAAACTGCATAGTAGAAGATAAACAACATAATTTGTGGATTGGTACTAATAGCGGTGGGGTTAATTTTTATAACTCCAAGACCAATACATTTACACATTATACCCGAAAAGACGGGTTAGGTTCCAATGACGTAAAAACCATTTATGTAGATGAAGCACACAAAAAAGTCTATATCGGTACCCATGCCGGTGGAATAAACATACTGCACCCAGCCACCGGCCGTATTGAAAATATCATGCCTTCCCATCCGTCAGATATCGCTTTAAAAAGTATTTACGCTATCGTACCCATTGGTAATGGTGAATATTGGATAGGTACATTAGGCGGAGTACTACGTTTCAACCCCTTACAAAAAACTTTCACTCCTGTCACTACCGAAAAAAACGGCAGACCTTTTAAAAGCACACAAATCACAACTGTTTTCAAAGACAGCAAGAAACGTTTGTGGTTCGGTAGTGAAATAGGGCTTATTGCCTATACACAAGATGAGAATGAGTTGCAGAACGTATCCGTGTTGCCATCTTCTTCTCCCCTCAACCATCAGTTCATTAACTGCATTTATGAGGGACATGATGGCCTTTTTTGGATTGGTACACGCAATGGTATGTATCGTTATAATGAAACAACCAAGGAACTCAAACAATATACGACAGAAGAAGGTTTACCCAACAATGTCGTATTCGGTATTCTGGAAGACGATGAAAGTAAATTATGGATTAGTACGGACAGAGGTTTAAGTTGTTTTCAACCCAACACGGAGAAATTCCGTAATTTCACAAGTAATGATGGACTACAAAGTAATCAATTCACAGCTTCTGCATATTTCCGCACTGCAAATGGACAAATGTATTTCGGTGGTATCAAAGGAATTACTACCTTTCAGCCGGAACAAATAGTGGACAATCCGTATACCCCTCCGGTGGTCATCAGCCGTCTACAAGTATTCAATAAGAAGGTGATGCCGGGAGACGATACCCACATATTAGACAAGAACATAAGTGATACGCACCATATCACACTTACAGCCAAACAATCTATGTTCTCACTGGATTTTGTTGTATCAAACTACATATCCGGTAATCACAACTCATTTGCTTATATGCTGAAAGGGTACGACACAGAATGGTATTATACAAACACGCAACGTACCGTTTCATACTCAAACTTACCTGCCGGAACATATCACTTTCTTGTAAAGGCTGCCAACAACGACGGGAAATGGAACGAAAAGCCGACCGAACTCAAAATCACCATACTACCGGTATGGTATAAGACCTGGTGGGCCATCTTATTATTCATCATAATTTTCATTATAATCATCGTTTTTATCTTCCGCTATTTCTGGATTCGTAAAAGTTGGGAAACAAAATTAATGATGGAACAAGCAGACAAAGAGAGACAAAAAGAAGTGAACGAAATGAAATTGCGTTTCTTCATCAATATATCCCATGAACTGCGTACTCCTCTCACCCTTATTCTTGCGCCGGTACAGGACATGCTGGAAAAAGTTACCGACAAATGGCTGTATAAACAATTGGAACATGTACAGAAAAACACAAACCGGCTACTACACCTGGTCAATCAACTGATGGACTACAGACGTGCCGAACTCGGAGTATTCAGCCTCAAAGTAAAACGAAACCCTATTCATAAATTCATTGAAAAGGATTTCCTATATTACGACCGGTTGGCACAAAAGAAAAAAATTACTTATAACTTTATATCAGAAGTGGAAGGCAAAAATATCCTCTGTGACCCCAGTTATTTGGAGTTGATTGTTAATAATCTGCTTTCTAATGCCTTCAAATATACAAACGAGGAAGGAAGTATAACCGTGACTTTAAAAGAAACCGACAAAGAGCTCCTGCTCCAGGTAAAAGATACGGGAAACGGAATACCTGTTGACAAACAAGCAAAAATATTTGAACGTTTCTATCAAATAGAGAATGAGCACATAGGTAGTGGAATTGGACTATCATTGGTGCAACGCCTTGTAGACTTACATCACGGACATATAGATATGGAAAGCGAAGAAGGAAAGGGAAGTACTTTTTCCATCTATCTGCCTACAGAAGAAATAGCATATCTTCCGGAAGAAATAGTTACCGAAGACGATTCGTCTGACGAACAACCGGTGCATACCACTAATCACCGGGACATGTATGTCATAGATACAGAAAAAGAAGAAGAGGAAAACGGAGCAACCGACAAACAACAGAAAAAGAAAATACTGATAGTGGAAGATAATACGGATATCAGGCAATACTTGAGTGACGAATTAGAAAGAACCTACCATATTCTGAAAGCGGAAAATGGAGAAGAGGCGATGAATATAATCAAGGGACAGGAAGTGGACCTTATCATTACCGATGTCATGATGCCCGTAATGGATGGACTACAGTTATGTAAACAAATAAAACAAAATCTGCGTACTTGCCATATCCCCATCATCATGCTATCTGCAAAAACCGACTTGAAGGAACAACTGGAAGGTTTGCAAGTAGGTGCCGACGATTATATCTCCAAACCATTCTCCATGGTAATACTTGCAACAAAGATTAAAAATCTGTTCCGCACACGTTACCGGGCCATCGAACATTACTCTCAATCACTAGAGATTGAACCGGAAAAAGTGGCGCTAAATCCAATGGATGAGAAATTACTGAGAAGAGCCGTAGAGATTGTAGAAAAACATATTGACGACGTGGAGTTTTCTACGGATGATTTTGCACGCGAAATATATATGAGTCGTTCCACCTTACATTCCAAGCTAAAGAGCCTGACAGGAGAAACGACCAATGACTTTATCCGAAAAATACGTTTCAACCGTGCATGCAAGTTGCTCAAAGAAGGACGATATACCGTAGCTGAAATCAGCGTAATGGTAGGTTTTAATACCCCGTCTTATTTCTCGACCAGTTTTAAAAAATATTTTGGTTGCTTACCTTCCGAATACATTGTAAAAAAGAATAATAACGAATAAAAATATACAGATATGGCAAAATATATTATATACCTCATAATAAACCTATTGTTATTACCCATCTATGCGCAAAGACCGGAGCGTATCAATTTTACGCATATTGGCGTAAACGAAGGATTGTCACAAAACACAATATTCGATATCACTCAAGACAAACAGGGAAATATGTGGTTTGCCACTTACGACGGACTCAACAAATTCGACGGTTACGACTTCACTGTTTATCAACATGACGAAGAAAACCCACATAGTATAGGAAACGATGTTATCCGCACCTGTATAGTCGATTCACAAGGCAGATTATGGATAGGAACCGGCGAGGGGCTCTCTCGCTATGATGCGGCTAAGGACTCCTTTTATAATTTCTACTACCAGAAAAAAGGTAAAAACCTGCCGATATCCTCTATTGTAGAAATCAACGAAAAGCGGTTACTCCTTTTCTCCAGTAAAGAAGAAGGACTATTATTATTTGACACTGAAACACAACAGTTCAGTGATAGTCCGCTACATGCTTCCCTTGCATCTATCCAACTCTCAAGTATCAACAAACAGGGGGATGACATTTATATAGGTAGTTTCAACGGCGCATACGTTTATTCAATCTCTCAGAAAACATTGAAAAATATCATGCCTCAAATATTGGCAGGCAAACACATCCGTCCTATTTTAAAAGAATCTCCTACCAAATTATGGATTGGTACAGAAGGGGACGGCCTATTCCTTGTTAATCTTCAAACTCACGATATTGTTAACTTCTCCCATACCCCGGGAAAGAAAGGCTGTATCAGTTCAAATTATATCCGGGCACTCACTCTCGACTCTGAAAACAAACTGTGGGTAGGTACCATCAACTCACTGAATATCTATAATGAAAGAGACAACTCTTTTCAGAACTATACCAGCGACTTATCAATAAGCGGTAGCCTGTCTCAGACATCCGTACGGAATATCTTCATGGATTCACAGGGGGGTATGTGGCTGGGAACTTATTTCGGTGGTATAAATTATTATCATCCTTTAAAAAATCGTTTCCATAACATCCAATTCAAGACAAATGAGAATTCTTTAAACAATAGTATCGTAAGCTGTATAACAGAGGAAAGAGGAAAAGGAATTTGGATAGGGACCAACAGTGGCGGTCTAAATTATTATAATAAGTATACTGAAAGTTTCACATATTATACAATGAATGAAGGGCTTGAATCCAATGATATCAAGGCACTCTACGTAGACGAAAAGAATAATTTAGTGTATATAGGTACACACACCGGTGGTCTTAGTATCTTGCATCGTAATACAGGACAGATAGAAACACTGAATAACCGCGAAATCAAGAATATCTATGTCATTGAACCTACCCTGGACGGTGAACTGTGGTTAAGCGGCTTAAATATCCTATTACGATTCAATCCTCAAACCAAGACCTTCACCCGTATTGAGAAGCAGGCAGATGGTGAGCCTATGATACCCGAACGAATTGTAACGACATTACGTGACAGTAAAAGACGTTTATGGTTAGGAGGCGAGAAAGGATTGGCTGTACATCAGGAAAAGAACAATGAACTGACAGCCTCTCCGGTATTACCCGCAGAATCCCCCTTGAATAATAAATATATCAACTGTATACACGAAGCGCACAACGGTATTTTCTGGATAGGAACACGTAGCGGACTTTACCGTTTTGACGAAAGCAAAAAAGAAACAAAGCAATACACCACGCGTCATGGGCTTCCCAACAACGTGATACATGCCATTCTTGAGGACTCCTCCGGAAAACTCTGGATAAGTACCAACAAAGGGCTCAGTTGCATGCAACCGATAACGGAGAAATTCAGAAACTATATTGACTCTGATGGTCTTCCAAGCAATCAGTTCATGGAAAATGCCGGTTACCAAACAAAAGACGGACAAATGTATTTCGGAGGCATCAACGGCATCACGACTTTCTACCCCGAACAGTTGGTGGACAACCCATATATTCCACCGGTAATCATCACGCATTTACGGCTCTTTAACAAGACCGTTCAACCGGGTGACGAAACGGGGATACTGGAAAAGAATATCAGCGAAACACACAGTATTACTTTGAGTGCCAGACAATCTATGCTCTCACTGGACTTTGTAGTATCCAACTATATTTCAGGCAATCACAACACATTTGCTTATATGCTGAAAGGTTATGATAAAGAATGGTATTACTCAAACACATTGCGCACGGTATCCTATTCAAATCTCCCGCAAGGTACTTATCAGTTTCTAGTGAAAGCTGCCAACAGCGACGGCAAATGGAATGAGACGCCTACCGAATTGGAAATCATTGTCCTGCCCGTATGGTACAAAACATGGTGGGCAATCCTGTTGTTTATCATCGCATTTATTGCTATCACGATTTTTATCTTCCGTTACTTTTGGTTACGGAAAAGCATGGAAGCGCAACTACAAATGGAACGGGTGGATAAAGAACGGCTGAAAGAGGTGAACGAAATGAAGTTGCGATTCTTCATCAATATCTCCCACGAACTGCGGACTCCGCTGACTTTAATTCTCGCTCCTCTCCAAGAGGTGCTGGACAATGTTAACGACCGTTGGATACATAAACAACTGGAACACATACAACGGAATACCACTCGCCTGCTTCATTTGGTGAATCAATTAATGGACTACCGACGTGCGGAACTGGGAGTATTCGGTCTTAAAGTAAAACTCAATCTCATCCACAAAGTCATTGAAAAAGATTTCCTTTTCTACGAGCGGCTGGCCCAACGCAAAGGAATTACCTATAACTTTCATTCCAATGTAGAAGGAAGAGAGGTACTTTGTGACCCCAATTACCTGGAGCTTATCGTTAATAATCTGCTTTCCAATGCATTCAAATATACCAGTGAGGGACAAAGCATCACTCTGGCTTTGAAAGAAGAGGGTAATCAGTTAACGCTTCAGGTGAAGGATACCGGTAATGGAATACCCATCGACAAGCAGGGAAAAATATTTGAGCGCTTCTACCAAGTAGACAATGAACATATCGGTAGTGGCATCGGCCTGTCACTGGTGCAGCGCCTCGTTGAGCTACATCACGGGCGTATCGAGCTGGATAGCCAGGAGGGTGTAGGAAGTGTATTCACCATTTATTTGCCAACCGAGGAGTCTGCCTACAAGTCCGAAGAAAAGACTACAGAACAAGAGGTGGATGAAAATCAGCCCAACTACACAACCAATAATCAGGCGATGTATGTAGTTGATACGGAAGCCATCAAAGAAGAAGCTGAAACAGCCGTTAACAGCGAACATAGAAAAGAAAACATATTGATAGTAGAAGACAATGCCGAAATCCGGCAATACTTGTGCGACGAACTCAGCAGAACCTACCATGTACTGAAAGCCGGAAACGGCGAGGAGGCATTGAGCATACTCAAAGAACAAGATATAGACCTGATACTGACCGATGTAATGATGCCCGTCATGGATGGCTTGCAACTATGCAAGCAAATCAAGCAAAACCTACGTACCTGCCATATCCCTGTTATCATCCTTTCTGCTAAAACTGAAATAAAAGAACAACTGGAAGGACTGCAAGTAGGTGCGGACGACTATATTCCGAAACCATTCTCCATGGCGGTAATCACGGCAAAAATCAGGAACCTGTTCCGCACGCGTTATCGTGCCATCGAACACTATTCCAAATCACTGGATATCGAACCGGAAAAAATTGCGCTCAATCCCATGGATGAGGAACTACTGAAAAAAGCCGTAGAAATAATGGAGAAACACATGGATGACGTGGAATTCTCTACCGATGAATTTGCGCGTGAAATGTGCATGAGCCGTTCCAACCTACACCTGAAAATGAAAGCACTGACGGGAGAATCGACCAATGAATTCATCCGTAAGATGCGCTTCAACAAGGCAAGTAAGTTGTTGAAAGAGGGACGATACACCGTAGCGGAAATCAGTACGATGGTAGGATTTAATACGCCCTCCTACTTTGCTACAAGTTTCAAGAAATACTTTGGTTGTTTGCCGTCGGAGTACACCAAAGGGAAAGATATAAAGTAACCTATCTTATCCCAAATGCCACTCATTTCTATATAAAGAAAGTGCCAAAAAGTAATACATAAAACTTTGTTTTCCTATAAATAAGGCAAGTCATCCTTAAGAATAAACTTCATCTTCAACTTAAAGATGTGTATCTCTAAGTTGAAGATATACATCTTAAGGTTCAAGTTCTGTATCTTCAACCTTAAGATGAAGTTTTTCTTATACCTCAGACCATTTCTTCATGAGAATGAAAGTATTTTTTGTTACTTCAACAATATTAAAAGCATATTCTACATTATTGAAAGTCTTTTGTAATCTAATGACAATGCTCCAAACATTCCTACTACCGTTCCTCAACTGAATACGCTATTTTTGTCCTATCACTTTTTATATAGGATTTCTTTAAATACGATAGCATGAAAAAACTGAGTGTATTCTTACTGACTCTCTGCCTGGCGCTGACCGATATCGGTGCGGGAAACCTTTCACGTATTCACGAAAACGAGCGTGAAACACCTTTTCCACAAGAAGAGCATATCTTGTATATCAATCCCTCTCCCCTGCTTGTGCCACTGAGCATGAAACAGTCGGACTTCCTGCAATTCAATCTTTCCCGAAGCAAAGATTTTCCAAGTGCAAGTTCGATGTTGTCAACCCCTGCACCGTGGTGCATGTTCAACCCGCACCGGATATTGGAAAGCGGAACCTGGTATTGGCGTGTACGCTCTGTGAGTAAGTCCGGCGAAACGATGCCCTGGAGTGAAACTTACCGTTTCAATGTAGCCGATGATGTGCCTCAGTTCGTAACTCCTCCTTTCAGTACATTCCTCAACAATATTCCGAAAGAGTATCCACGCATTTACTGCTTCCTCAACAATAATCTGGAGAATGCACGTAAAAAAGTGCGCAAACATCCCGAGTTCGAGAATATGATAACCGATTCGCGCACAGCTTTGGGTACAAACTACGCCAACGATACCAAACCTTACAGACAAATCACCCGTATGGCCGAGTTTTGCGATATCCTGAATACCGCTTACCAGATGTTGCAGTTGGATGTATATGCTGATAAGATGGTACAAAATGTACGTTACCTGTTGGCTGTTGAGCCTGACGCCAAAGTCATCGGTAACGATTTCAACGCAGGAGAATTGATTTATACCCTGGCTTGTACATACGAAAACTGCTACGACCGTTTCAAGCCTGAAGAACGTAAACAGATAGAAAGTATTGTCATGAATGTACTGGCGACTTACTATAAGCACATGGTGGGACACGAAGAAACACATATCTTTGACAATCATTTCTGGCAGTTTGCCTTCCGGCACTTCATGCAGGCGGCTTTGGTGATGTACGATAAATATCCGCTTGCCAAAGAATATCTGGAATACAGCTACGAGCTTTGGACAGCACGTGCTCCGGCTTCCGGCTTCAACCGTGATGGTGCCTGGCACAACGGTACAAGTTATTTCAGTGCCAATGCCGTCACCCTTGTATACGTACCCTGCTTGTTCAGTTATCTGACAAAAACTGATTTCATGCAACATCCCTGGTATAAAAATGCCGGTCTGGCTATGCTCTACAGTTGGCAACCGGAGTCACTCAGTGCCGGCTTTGGCGACGGACACGAAAAGAACAATGGAAAGCCTTTACGTATCCGTAGCGCTTTTGCCGATTTCCTGGCACGCAATACGGGTGACCCCTACGCCACATGGTATTCAAGCATCAACGACCGGTACAAGACCGAAACGGAGACCCGACTGTATCGCATGGCGAGCGGCAAGCAACGTCCTCCATACGTAGAAGCGCCTGCCAACCTGCCCAAAGCCGTATGGTTCAAAGATTGCGGCGAGATGATTGCCAACAGTGATTTAAAAAATTACAAACACAACATCAGCTTAAGTTTCCGTTCCAGCCCTTTCGGCTCGGGTAGCCACACACACTCCAACCAAAATGCTTTCAACCTGCATTATGGAGGAAAAGCTATCTATCATGCAGTGGGGCATTACATGAACTTCGCCGACCCGCACAATCTATTGTCCTACCGCAACACGCGTGCCCACAACACACTACTGATTGATGGTATCGGACAGCCTTTCACCACACGTGCCTACGGAAATATACTGCGTATGTTCAACGGTGAACATATCTCGTACGCTCTGGGCGATGCTTCCAATGCCTATTGCGGCATCAGTGAATATCCCATGTGGCAGAAGAATTTCGCCAATCATAACTTGGAACAATCTCGTGAGAACGGTTTCGGAGAAACTCCTTTAAAGAAATATCTCCGCCATATCTTCTTATTACATCCCAATATTGTAGTTATCTATGACGAACTGGAAGCTGACAAGGCTGTCAGTTGGGACTGGTTGCTGCACAGTCCAGTCAAATTCGATATTGAGGAGTCGACCGCTACGCTGACTACTGAAGACAAAATCAATCAGTATAAGTCTATTGCCCGCCTGTTCAGCGAACAGAAGTGTGCAATCACCCAAACAGATAAGTTTGCAGCTCCACCAAACCAAAAGAATGCCGTACGTGGTGAAGATTTCACCGCTCCCTGGTCTTTAACCGCCAGTTTTGGCCCCAGTAAAAAAAACCGTATTCTGACTATTATACAAGTAGAGGTTGACGGAAACAAAGCAGCCGAGATACTACGTCCCAGCGGAAACAGTTTCCAATGCGGCGACTGGATAATCGATGCCGAAATGAATGCCAAGTACCCGGCAACCCTCTTTATCCACAACGAAAAGTCTCAAGCTACTTTCAGTTATGGGAAAGAAAAACCTATCATCAACGGTAAAGCATATCAGTGTAAGGATAAGTATGCATCCATCTTATACGACTGTTTTGATGATAAGTGGGAGGTAAAAGGAGGAGATGTTTTAGCGAACTGGACCTTAGAAGACCATTCCGGTAAGGCGCATATAGTCACTTCTAATGACACACTGGAGATAACCACTCCCAAAGGTCTCACCTTGTGGTATAACCAAAGACTGACAGGTGATTACGAGATCAGTTATCGTGTTAAAATGCCGATGCAGGGTAGCCGGTACGACCGTCTCAGTGACTTAAACTGCTTTTGGGGTGCCAACGATCCTGAAAATCCCAATGACCTCTTTGCACGCAGTGAATGGAGGAACGGAGTCTTTCAACACTACAAAACGCTGACTTTATTCTATGTAGGTTATGGCGGCAATCATAACTCCACCACCCGTTTCCGCAGGTACTTTGGTAGTACGGCAAAAACTGATGATGCATTGTCACGCCCCGTCATCAAGGAGTATACGGACAAGGCACATCTATTGCTGCCCGACAAATGGTATCATATCCAAATCCGTGTTGAAAAGGGCATTACTACTTACCGTGTCAATGGAGAAGAGTTGTTCCGACTGTCTATAAAGGAGCACGAAGGAGATGGACATTTCGGGTTACGTCTTCTGGAAAACCATGTGTTGTTCACGGATTTTCAAATTAACAAAATACACTAAAATTCTTAATGACATGAAAAGAAATTCTCTACTTTTTGCAACAGCCCTCCTCATTGGCTTCACCGGGTGTAAAAACAATCCGCCACAAGAAGAAGCCTGGATAAGTAATGCGCTCGATGTAACTACCTACCAACTGAAACTGACTGCTGAAGAGCTCATCGGAACCAACAAATTACCGCGTTCCATCTATTCCGGTTATGATATAAATTTCCTTGATACCCAACTGGAACGGGAAGACAAATCATACATCGACTCTTTACTCCCCAATCCGCCTGCGTTGCAGTTAGGCCAAAGACATCTTTGCGGCATCAACGACTGGACCAGTGGTTTCTTTCCTGGAAGCCTTTGGTATGCCTACGAAATGACGGGAGATGAAGAACTGAAAAAACGTGCTATCGAATACACCAATATTCTAAATCCCGTACGCAAGCTCACCCAGACTCACGATGTAGGTTTTATGATGAATTGCAGTTATGGCAATGCTCTCCGCCTTGCTCCCAATGATACGATAAAGGCTGTCCTCATTGAAACAGCCGACAATCTATGTACTCGCTTTAACCCGGAAATCGGTTGTATCCGTTCATGGGATTTCGGAAAATGGAACTTCCCCGTGATTATCGATAATATGATGAACCTGGACTTGCTGTTCAACGTAGCAAAGTTGACAGGGGACAAGAAGTATTATGACGTAGCCGTGAAACATGCGCAAACTACTATGAAAAATCACTTCCGCCCCGACTACACTTCCTATCATGTAGTCAGTTACAACAATGATGGTAGCGTGGAGTTGAAACAAACACATCAAGGTAAAGACAACGAGTCGGCATGGTCGCGCGGACAGGCATGGGGAGTATATGGTTATACTTCTTGCTATCGTGAAACTAAAGACCCCGCATTCCTGCAAGAAGCTGTACACATAGGAGACATGATTATGGAACGTGTAAAGACCGACGACCTCATCCCATACTGGGACTATGACGCACCGGTAGGAGAAAAGACTCCCCGTGACGCTTCGGCAGCAGCCGTCACCGCTTCCGCATTTTTAGAACTCAGTACTTTTGTTCCTGACGGTAAGAAATATTTCGACTATGCCGAAGCCATTCTCAAGAACCTCTCCGGGTCCGATTATCTGGCAGCCAAAGGAAGTAACCAAGGTTTCGTATTACTACATTCCACTGGTTCACTCCCTCATGGTTCCGAAATAGATGTACCCCTGAATTATGCAGACTATTACTATCTGGAAGCAATGAAAAGATACTTGGATTTAAAGGAATAAGCTATTGTAAAGTAGAGATTTGGCGACGTAAAGCCCTCTACTTTATACATCGCATATAGGCATAAAAAAAGGAGTACCGCTGTACTCCAAC
This sequence comes from uncultured Bacteroides sp., assembly GCF_959029255.1. GTDB lineage: Bacteria > Bacteroidota > Bacteroidia > Bacteroidales > Bacteroidaceae > Bacteroides. Next base: position 198,074 of record NZ_CAUFUE010000004.1, read on the forward strand.
CTTTGTTAACCTTAAATCTAATACTATGAAAAACACATTGCAAAGATACGGACTTCTGACATATCTGCAAATTATCCAAGAAAAAAAGTATGTTTTATAACACAGATTAAGAAAAAGGGACGGAATTGCAAAAGCATTCCGTCCCTTTTTAACATTTAACTTAATTGTTTATTCTTCATCCAACAAGATTTCAAGAATTTGGCAGGCAGCTTTCGCAACCGGAGTACCGGGTCCGAAGATGGCAGCCACACCGGCCTTGTACAGGAAGTCATAGTCTTGTGCGGGGATTACGCCACCGGCAATCACTACAATATCCTCACGGCCCAATTTCTTGAGTTCTTCAATAATCTGCGGAACCAAAGTCTTGTGTCCGGCAGCCAGTGAAGAGACACCCACTACATGAACGTCGTTTTCTACCGCCTCACGAGCAGCTTCGGCAGGAGTCTGGAACAAAGGTCCCATATCTACGTCGAAACCACAGTCGGCATATCCGGTCGCTACAACTTTGGCGCCACGGTCGTGACCGTCCTGACCCATTTTGGCAACCATGATACGGGGCTGACGTCCCTCTTTCTTCGCAAACTTATCAGCGAGTTCGCAAGCTCTGTGGAAATCGCTGTCATTCTTACTTTCTGATGAATACACGCCTGATATAGTTCTAATTACAGCTTTATAACGTCCTACAACTTTCTCGCAAGCATACGAGATTTCTCCCAGAGTAGCGCGGACACGGGCAGCTTCCACCGCCAATTCCAGCAAATTACCTTCCTTCGTCTCCACGCACTTGGTGATAGCTTCCAGCGCTTTCTGAACAGCAGCCTCGTCACGACCTTCTTTCAGAGTCTTCAGGTTGGCAATCTGTTCCTGGCGAACAGCAGTGTTATCGATTTCAAGGATATCAATCGGAGCCTCTTTCTCCAGGCGATATTTGTTCACACCGACAATAGTCTGCGAACCACTGTCGATACGAGCCTGTGTACGTGCGGCAGCCTCTTCGATACGCATCTTAGGAATACCGGTTTCGATAGCCTTAGCCATACCACCCAGTTTCTCTACTTCCTGGATAAGTTCCCAAGCCTTGTGGGCAAGTTCGTTGGTGAGGGATTCTACATAATAGGAACCACCCCACGGGTCAACGTTCTTACATACGTAAGTTTCTTCCTGGATATAAATCTGAGTGTTACGTGCGATACGGGCAGAGAAGTCTGTCGGCAATGCGATGGCTTCATCCAATGCATTGGTATGCAATGACTGGGTATGACCTAATGCCGCAGCCATAGCCTCGATACAAGTACGGCCCACGTTGTTGAACGGGTCTTGTTCGGTCAGCGACCAGCCGGAAGTCTGTGAGTGTGTACGCAATGCCAGTGACTTCGGATTTTTCGGGTTGAACTGCTTCACAATCTTAGCCCAAAGCATACGTGCGGCACGCATCTTGGCAATTTCCATAAAGTGGTTGGTACCGATGGCCCAGAAGAATGACAGACGCGGTGCAAAAGCATCGATGTCGATACCTGCGGCAACACCTGCACGTAGGTATTCCAAACCGTCAGCCAAAGTATAAGCCAACTCAATATCTGCCGTAGCACCCGCTTCCTGCATGTGATAGCCGGAGATAGAAATTGAATTGAACTTAGGCATCTTCTGGGAAGTATATTCAAAGATATCAGAGATAATCTTCATGGAGAATGCAGGCGGGTAGATATAAGTATTACGCACCATGAATTCCTTCAAGATATCATTCTGGATGGTACCGGCCATTTCTTCCAGTTTAGCACCTTGCTCCAAACCGGCGTTGATGTAAAATGCCATAATAGGAAGTACCGCACCGTTCATTGTCATGGATACGGACATCTTGTTCAAAGGAATACCGTCGAAGAGCACCTTCATGTTCTCCAGCGAGCAAATGGATACACCGGCTTTACCTACGTCACCCACTACACGTTCGTGATCGGGGTCGTAGCCACGGTGGGTAGCCAAGTCGAATGCCACTGACAAACCTTTCTGTCCGGAAGCCAAGTTACGGCGATAGAAAGCATTGGATTCTTCGGCGGTGGAGAAACCGGCATATTGGCGGATGGTCCAGGGACGCAATGTGTACATCACTGAATAAGGGCCACGCAGATAAGGAGGAATACCGGCAGCATAGTCCAGGTGTTCCATACCCTCAAGGTCTTCTTTTGTATAAACAGGCTTCACTTCGATGTGTTCCGGAGTCTTCCAGTCGGCTTTCACACCGTTAGCCTTCTGCCACTCAGCACCATTAGCGGGCTTGAAAGCAGCATATATATCTAAATTTTTAAAATTCTTTCGCATCATGTTATTTACGATTTGACGATTGACGATTTACGATTGAAGTTACTTCTTCAAAAGTTTGGCGTTGAATTCTTTTAATGTCTCTAATACATTTACCCTGACATGGATAAAGTTCTCGATACCGGCAGCCTTCAATTCATCCATGCAGGCAGGAGCACCGGCAACAATGAACATGGCACGGCCATTCAGAGCCTTGAAAGCGGGAATGGCATATTCAGCATATTCATCATCGCTTGAGCACAATACCACGATGTCAGCCTTGGCAGCCATAGCAGCCTCTATCCCCTCCTCTACTGTAGAGAAGCCGAGATTGTCAACTACCTCATAACCGGCACAAGCCAGGAAGTTACAAGAATACTGCGCACGTGCCTGACGCATAGCCAGATTACCGATAGTCAGCATAAATGCTTTCGGACGTTTACCCGAAGCCTCCGTCTCAAGGCGCAATGCTTCAAATTCACTGGCGGCACGGTCAAAGCTCAATGTAGGAACATCTTTTTCGCAAGTATCATGTCCACCGCAGCAACAAGTAGCCGCAACCGGCTTCTTATCACCGGCCTTTTCGTTGAAGTTCGGGAACTGGTTGGTGCCCAGCAGCACTTCCTTGCGCTTGGCAACGGCTGCATGACGGGCCACGTTACTTTCGTTCACCGCAGCCTGCACCTTGCCATTCTTTACGCAAGCATAGAAACCACCCTCTTCTTCTACGCCGAGGAATAATTCCCAAGCCTGTTTGGCGATGGATACAGTCAGATTTTCAATATAGTAAGAACCGGCAGCCGGGTCAATCACCTTGTCGAAGTGAGATTCTTCCTTCAACAGCAACTGCTGGTTACGAGCCAACCGTTCGGAGAAATCATCGGGTGCCGCGTAAGTCTTGTCAAACGGAACAACCGTCATGGAGTCAACACCTGCAAGGGCGGCACTCATAGCCTCAGTCTGAGTACGCAGCAAGTTCACGTGCGCATCAAACAGTGTCAGGTTGAAAGTAGAAGTCTCCGCATGTATTCTCATCTTGGCTGCGCAACGGCACTCGTTGTTAGCCCCCTTGTTTTCACAGTCGCGCAAACATTCGGGATGGTAGGAAGCCACGATATTCGCCCACAACATACGTGCAGCGCGGAACTTGGCAATCTCGAGGAAGTAGTTGGAGCTGATACCGAAGTTGAATTTAATCTTCTTCGCCACCACGGCGGCAGGAAGCCCGGCATCAGTCAATTGGTTCATATATTCATTACCCCAAGCCAGCGCATAACCCAATTCCTGGAAAATGTAAGAACCGGCATTATTCAGCGTCAGCGCGTTTACATTCAACACACGGTATTTGGGAAGAACAGCGGTAGCTTCAATCAAAGCCTTGGCAGTAGCCACCATATCGCCTTTTTCCTTACCCTTTGCCAACATCTTGTTGAAGTAATCATAATTGATGGAACCCTGCAACTTGGTGAGGTCATAATCTTTCTTCTGGAAGTAAGCCACAAGAAGTTCGGCCAATTCCACTACATGTCCCTGGCAAGTAGAGAAATTCAGTTCAACACATTCGGCGCAGATATCTTTCAGCAATGTTTCGATGTACTCCGCATTCAGCTCCTTGGCCTTTACGTGGAAAGAAAGCGAATCGACCCCCTTGTTCAGGATATCCAATGCCTTGGCATTAGCCTCCTTGGGGCATTCCACTTTGATTTCCTGACGAACCAACCATTCATTGTTGTTTTTCTTAGTACCTCTGAGGTAAGGGAATTCACCGGGAAGCGCGTCAGTCGTTTTAAGTCCTTCAAGGTCTTCCATCCGGTAGAAAGGTTTCACTTTAAATCCTTCGTTTGTCTTCCAAACGAGCTTCTTCTCAAAATCCGCGCCTTTCAAGTCGGCGGTAACTTTCTCCATCCACTTCTCGGTGGAAACGGGGGAAAAGTCTGAGAAGAGTTTTTCTTTACTGTCTGCCATAGTTTATTTAAAATTATAAATAGATGAATAGTATTCCATAATGTCATCAAGAGACTTGCAAATATACTGAAATACTTAAAACAAAATGTTTTTTTAGTGAAAATTGCACTTGCCTGTGACTCCGTGATTATTCGGAAACAGAACATTTCATCCGCATGCATTTCTTTTTGCAAAGCCCGTATAGCAAAAAGTAGCATAAACCTTTTGCCACCTCCCCTTTATTAAGTAATTTTGCGCAAAATTTAAGAACGACATATAAATAAGGTACTATGAACTGGTTAGAAAGTTTGCTATGGGACCCTACATCTGTCGCCCACATTGTTTGCTTGTATGCATTCGTCATCTCTGTGGGTGTGCTGTTGGGTAAGATTAAGATTTTCGGGGTATCGCTGGGAGTCACGTTTGTGCTCTTTGCGGGTATTCTGATGGGACATTTCGGTTTCACGGGAGAAACACATATTTTGCACTTCATCCGCGAATTTGGTTTAATTTTATTTGTTTTCTGTATCGGTCTGCAAGTCGGTCCGTCATTTTTCTCTTCCTTCAAGAAAGGAGGCATGACGCTGAATATGCTTGCGGTAGGTATCGTGGTGCTGAATATAGCCGTGGCACTGGGTATCTATTTCATTGCCAACGGCAGACTGGAACTACCGATGACAATCGGTATCCTTTATGGTGCCGTCACCAATACTCCGGGTCTTGGTGCCGCACAGGAAGCCCTGAACCAGATTAACTATACCGGAGACCCCATCGCGTTGGGTTATGCTTGCGCTTATCCGCTCGGTGTTGTCGGCATCATCGGTTCCATCATCGCCATCCGCTATATCTTCCGCATCAACTTCGCCAAAGAAGAGGAAGACCTCAACAAGCAGGACAATGACATGAAGCACAAACCGCACATGCTGCACCTTGAAGTGCGCAACGAATCCATCGACGGCAAGAAACTTCTCCTGATAAAGGACTTTCTGGGGCGTCCTTTCGTATGTTCCCGTATCCGCCACGAGGGTCATGTGAGTATCCCCAACCAAGATACCGTTTTCCATATCGGCGACCAGCTTTTCATCGTCTGCTCCGAAGAAGACGCCGAAGCCGTAACCGCCTTCATCGGTAAAGAAATCAAAGTGGACTGGGAAAAGCAAGACACCCCGATGGTATCGCGCCGCATCCTGGTGACCAAGACAGATATCAACGGCAAGAAGCTGGGCAGCATGCACTTCCGCAGCCTTTACGGAGTAAACGTAACCCGCATCAACCGTTCCGGTATGGATTTGTTCGCCGACCCCAACCTCGTTCTCCAAGTAGGCGACCGTGTAATGGTAGTGGGTCAGCAAGATGCCGTAGAGCGTGTAGCCAGTGTGCTGGGTAACCAATTGAAGCGTCTGGACACACCGAACATCGTGACCATCTTCGTAGGTATCTTCCTCGGAATTCTTCTGGGTAGCCTTCCCTTCGCCTTCCCCGGCATGCCGACCCCTGTAAAACTGGGCTTGGCAGGCGGTCCGTTGGTAGTGGCCATCCTGATAGGACGTTTCGGGCATAAACTGCACCTAGTCACCTATACCACCATGAGCGCCAACCTGATGTTACGCGAAATCGGTATCGTACTCTTCCTTGCCAGTGTCGGCATCGAAGCGGGCGAGCACTTCGTGCAGACAGTAGTAGATGGCGACGGTCTGCTATACGTCGGCTATGGCTTCCTGATTACCGTCATTCCTCTGTTGATTATCGGTATCATCGCCCGTCTCTACTGCAAAGTCAACTATTTCACCCTCATGGGTCTGATAGCCGGTAGTAATACTGATCCACCCGCATTGGCATACTCCAACCAAGTATCAGGCAACGACGCTCCGTCGGTAGGTTATTCTACAGTGTATCCGCTGACAATGTTCTTGCGTATCCTGACGGGGCAGATGATATTGCTGACGATGATGTAAAAAGACTTATGTAAGTGCCCATATCGGCAGGTCGCGATATCGCACTATAAAAAAGATGTAAGAGGACTTTGGAAACAGGGTCCTCTTTTTTTATATCCGAACGGGACAAACATAACGCGTAATATCAACTATTGGAAGTTTACTACCCAACGCATTCACCTTCCGCATAAAATCATCACACTCCTCAGCAGATAATTTCTTTCTGCAATAAGCATAATATAAAAAATCAAGAGTAGTCAGATAAATTATGTCATTTTGCGAACAATACTCTTTTATATCTTTCAAATTACTACTCCCTAACACGTCCCTATTATCCCTACAATAAATCATGCAAGCACTTTCCCCCTTCCCCAATGTCCGTTGAAGTTGAAAGAAATCCCTTATCGACTCACCAACAGGCGCAAACACTTCTTGTTTTATCTTAGGAATATAATGTATATACTTATCTATAAAATTCTTCGTTTGCGCATGCCTGGCGATTTCATTGTAGACTACATCCAAAATCAGATACTCGTATTCCGGAAAAATATCAGGTAATATCGAAAAACATTCCGCCTTTATAAAATGGATAATTACATCAGCATCGAGCACTATCTTCGTCTTCTTCCGTCCCATTAATATTAATTTTATGGAGTAATTCCAAATAGTGACCTTCCGATATTTTCTCTTGTTCAAACAGCAGCCGGGCTTTCTCACCAAAGTCACCAATTACCAAGCCCTCATTGGCGGGTTCATATAAAGCCGTATCATATCCGAAACATCTGGCGGAGTACTTAACTTTTACTTCACTCAAAGCGGCATGTGTATTTTCTGATATCACTCCCACATTCAGCAATCTATATAATAATGCCGAACGAGATACAGAAAAATAATGCTCCAACTTCAAGATGGTAGCTATTGTCACTTTTTTGGTACTCAATTCATTTTCCGGTATCAACTGACACAAACCGACCTCCGGCATCAGTAAGGAGGAAGCGAACATATCAGCATTCTGTTCCACCGGATTTTTACTGGCATATCCGGGATTACACTTATGTGGAGTAGGTTTCTTTTCTATGCAAAGATGATACAATTCATGAGCCATCGTAAAATGCTGTCTTCCTCTTGATTGATTGGAATTTATAAGCATGAAACAATGACCCGACGCATCCTTTAGACACATACCGGAAAAGTTCACGGATAAAGGACGGAAAATAGCCAGAATATTCAGCTTCAGCAACAGGCTCTTCAACGTGATAGGTTCTGTGGCACTCAGCCCATTATCCATCCGGAATTCCGCGACTTGTCTTTCTATAATAAATTTATTCGGTTTCATTCTGAGCTATACGTTCCATTTTAAGATATGACCTCACTATGTCTTTAAACATAGCGATCTCATTCAAATCATTTTCCTCCAAATCAGATATTCTGAATGCGGTTGCCATTATTTCATCATCTACCATAATATTATCTTCAAACAAGATAGATGGCTCACAACCAAACAGATTAGATATCCTTTCCAGTATATCATACGGAACTTCTCTTGTCCCCATTTCATAATTGCTGTAAGCAGAACGTTCTATACCGGCAGATTTGGCCAGCTGCTCCTGCGTATAGCCGGACAGTTCTCTGATTTTCCTCAGATTTTCTCCTACAATTTGATTATTAGTCTTCATACGTACACTCCTTCCGTGGCAAAATTACTTCATATTTATTATTAAAACAAAGTTTTGCCACATTAAGTTCTGATAAATATAACATGGCAAAATCAGGCTGATAGTCTCCGCCTTTTCAGATAACTCTACCTGCGTAAAATTATATTGCTTACGCAATGGATGAAAAATAACCACTGTGACGAAGCACTCTATCTCACATGAATAATTTTCTCAATTTCAAGTAAAGAGATACCGCTCTTTTTTTTTCTTTTTAATTTTCTTTTTCTTCTATTATATTCGTCTTTAACTTTAACAAAAACATCTGTCCTACTTCCCATATAAAGTAAAAATGCAGCCCGTTGAGGATCATTTTCAATTAGACTTTTAGCTTCTTTACGTTTCGAGAACAAAGCCATTCCTGTAGATATAAATTCTGTATTAAAACTAGGATTTGTACCCGGCAACGGATGTCCTGTTTTTCCATCAACACCATATACTTTTGAAGCATAATTCCAAATAGGACCATTTTGTTCTGCAGAGTCTGTACCAGGAGGTCCAATAACTGGCATATGCGTATCATAAAGATAAGAGCCATCTGTAAAAGTGGCATCCCCTTTAGAACGTGCTCTTAGAAAACGATGGACATGAACAAAATCTTCAACCCCCATTTCCTCTTCAAAATCATGTCCCATTTCATGCATAACATCTAAAACTCTAGACCCATCAGTTACCGGGAAAACTCTAATTTCTTTTTGTTCTCCCCAATAATCAGCTCTAGTATAGGCATTGTCCGGATCAGTTCTTTCAGCATCTGTAGCTGATCTTACAGTAACATCACGCGGTCCCATTACCAAAGATGCCAGTTTTGCGGCCTTTTCAACTTTTTTCTTTAAAGTACTACTAGTAAAATTTCCAAAGTGAGTTACCCTTGGAGTAATAGGAGAAAGAGGCGCATGATCTTTGAAAAAATAATTCTCTGTTGTCCCCCAAAATTTATAAAATGGTCTTTTATCTGTTTCACAGAAAAGTATACTTAAAAGTGCTTCTTTTAAAACATTTAAAGAAGTATAGGGTGTCGATGGGCTACCCAAACTAGCATTAAAATCATTCAATGCTACATTCAAATCACATCCTTCTTGTATTCCTCCTTCATTAACATCATTGTAATATCCCTTAATAACCGATTCTACCACACTTTTCAATTTAAGGAAACTTTTGGGAACATTACAGCTTACTGCATCAGGGTTAACATGAGCAAGGTTTTTATATTTCTTTTTTATCTCATTAATAACTCTTATTGGAAGTCCATATACTGCGCGATTTTTCATTATGTCATTATATATATGTCTAGCATTCCAACCTTTTTGTTTTCTTTTATCACATATTTTACAAAATCTGACAGTTGCAACCTCCCCTAAATCTGGCATACATTGTATTATATTACCAGTATTATCTCCGATAACTTGTTGTTGGATTATTGAATGACTACCTAATTGCTTTCTATTATTTTTTTGCATTACACTAGACGCTCCAACAAATGGGAACGCCTCATTTTCAAAACTTTGATTTTTCATTATTTCATCGCCAAACTCCCTATGTCTATATGTTTGCAGTATTTCATAAGGGGAACATGCTGTACATGCATTATTTTCAGCTTTTAAAGTACGAACTTCTTTTTTTGGTTTATTTGTGTATTCATACATATCAACTTAATTATTAAAGTAAGAAACTATAAAAAACATTCTCCTCTAAGTCGAACTATTACTTTCCTCGACAACTTTTTCAACAATACTTATTATAAAAGAACATCATCTATATAATTTTTAAAGATAAAAAGAAAGTAGAACAAATCAAAAAATATTTTCTAAACAACACAAAATACGCCATAAACGGTTCTTTATATAGGATTAACCGTTTTTTATAAACAGCAAAAAATTCAAAGCACCCATCTCTACACCTTTAAAACAAAAGCAGCCGGAACAAATTCTCAAAGAACCGTTCCGGCTGCCGCCTAAAACAAAGTAACCGCTGTTACCTGTCGTTTATCCCTTTATCTCATTCCTTGCAGAAGTATCTTTCCTGACACACACCACTGTTGGCGCTCCCAGTTCCTCCCTTTCCACCACTTCGAGCCATCCATCCAGTTCCAACTCAAAAAGGGCAGGATATACCCGCAGTTTATCGGCACCGGAGTGTTGCAGAATTTCTTCTACTGAAATAGTCGAACCAGAGAAAGAGTTGATATAATCAACGATTCTCTGAGTATCAATAATCTTGTAATTCATAATCTTTTATTTTTCCGAAGAATTAATAATATTCGATTGATATATATCCATATATCCTTTCACCATTTTGCCAACAGTCAAGTCCCTTTCAAATCGCCGTAACGCATTTTGCGAAAAAAGTTCATACACATCTTGATTGTCTAATATATGACTAATCTTAACAGCGAACTCTCGCGCCTCATTCCTCACCGTATAACCATTCACGTCATTCTCTATAATCTCGCTAATTCCACCTACATCCGATGCCACAACGGGTTTTCCAAAGGACATGGCTTCCAGAATTACCATGGGTAACCCCTCATAATTACTTGTCAATACAAATAAGTCGGCATATTCATTATAAGCTCCGGCATTAGGAAGGTTTCCCATAAAACAGACATTCTGCGGATACATTTCTTTGTACTCATCCTGGTTACCAATCCAGATGAATGCATACTGCGGTAATAAGGTTGCTATCTCTAAAAACAATTTTACATTCTTAGGAGGGGACAACCGAGCTATACACAATACCTTTTTCTTGTACTCTTTCAACTCCCGAAAAGGAATTTCCCGTAAAGAAACCGGTCTCTCTATCCCATTATAAACCACTCCGACATTTCGGTTTATTCCTTCACCGCGCAAATTGAGTTCATCATAACAGCTCACCCCCACAATAGCACTACATTTATATTGGAGCAACTTTTCCAACGGCAAATACTTGCGATAAGCTATGCGGATAGAGTCGAACCCATGCACCGTATAGACTGTTTTCGATTTCGGAAAAGCAATACGCCCCAATATTCCTACCTTAGAAGAATGAAGATGAACCACGTCAGGCTTATATTTTTTGTAAAGTTTCCGTAAAGCCACTATTGTTTTTATCTCATTTACCGGAGACAAGGCTCTTTGTAGAAAAGGAACAGACTCACGTTTCACAGAAGGATGAAGCAACGACCACATCTTACCATCCCCCACACCGGCAGCCACTATCACCTCATGTTCTTTTACCAAACTATTTGCCAGATTGACAACTACCGACTGCGCTCCTCCGAGCTCACAGAGAGTTATTACTTGAAGAATTTTCATAAGTTAAACCATTATTGTACAGGTACACCGATTGTTTCAGACCAGATTTTCAAATTATTCTTCGCCGGATAATATTTTTCCCATTCACATAGTGAGCAAATAGCAGCGTCACAGTAGGATTGGAAATCTACTCCCAAAAGATTTAAGGCATCCATCCATTCCTCCTGATTACCCATATCGTGAATCAAACATCCGTTCTTGTCCTTAATAATCGATTGGTTGAATCCCACATCCGACCCTATTATCGGCAAGCCTGCCGCCATATATTGAATCAACTTGAAACCTCCCTTTCCCAAAGAATACTGCGAAGGGAGCAATGGCATAATACCGACGTGACTATATTTAATAACTTCTACCGCCCTCTCCCTGCTCCACTCAACATTATTCACCACCAAATGCCGGGTGGAACAAACCAGAGGTTCACTACTACAAACATTCAAGACAATATTCCTGCCATACTTCTCTCCATATATGCTTGCACAAGCATCCAAAGCCGGTATAACAGCTTCCAAATGAACCAGATTCACAGCACTTCCCGTCCAGACCAATATCAACTCTTTCCCAAAAGTTTTTTTTCTTTCCGTCAATAAAGCCTGAATATTTATACTTGAGAAATCACCGTCAGTAGTAGGTAATACTGTAACTTTATCACCATATTTATCATCTATTTTCCCGGCTAGATAAGGATGGGTTACAAAAATAGAATTACTATTCCGACACAAGAAACCATACTCACACCCGGAAATCTCTCCACTTAACAAGATATCATCATCAAAATCCCAAATCAGTTTCTCCGACCGACGCAACAATTTCCTGAAAAGGCCAGGGATAGGAAAAAGAAAGTACTTAGGCAACAGTCCCCGTGAAACAATTACAACATCCATCTTATTAACATAATCGGACAGCAAGAAAAAAATACATCTGACATACATCAACAGATAGGTAAAAACATCCAGTAATAACGGCAACCACACTTTACGTTTTATTGCCAGATACCACCTATAATATGAAGGAGACAATACATTATGCACTAAGTATTGTCCTTTCAACTTGTAAGTATATTGTAAGATGCGATAATAACCGGAAGGAGAAACATCCTTGGCCCGGATATAAATAGAGATTTTCTTCATGAAAAACAAAATAAAAAAAATTATACTTTCAGCATATACCGATAGAGCGAAGGTAAATAGGACACCAAAAAGAATTTTATTTTTTGCTTGACCGGCCAACAAGCATTCCCCAAAGATTTCACCGGACGATTGAGTATATACTTTTTACAATCACTTATCTGCTTCCTGTATTTTTGCGCAGAATGATATTTCTCAACAGTCGATATGCAATTAGTCATTTCATGATATATGTAGCCTTCTATTTCTTGTGCTAAAGGATATTTCATTTCTTCCAAAAGTATCTCTTTCAAATAAAAAGCATTATCAATAAAATCAAAAAGCCGTGGATTGGCTTGGCGAGTAATGCTTCCCGTTCTTAATCTATATTTATAATAAGTATCAGAGACATAAATCAAACAACCTACGTTTTGTAAAATTTCCAGATTGAACAAAATATCCTCATTGATTATACCTTCTTCAAAACGTATCCCTCCAATAACACCCTTACGATAAAGTTTATTACATACAGCGTTATCTATCTTATGCTTTAACACCCTCCTCCAGTACTCCAATGGGGTAAACTTCCGATTATAAAGTCCCAGAAATGAACCTACAAACGAGTAATCCACATCTTTAAATTGCGCTATCCCACAACAAGCGATATCCGCATCCGGATTTTCCTCAAAAACTGCCAACAGGTCAGCGTACATTGATGGGGTTATAAAATCATCACTGTCCACAAAAGTGATATAATCACCTTTCGCCGCGTCAAGCCCTGCATTCCGGGCAGAACTCAAACCTCCATTGAGTTTATGTATAACCCGGATTCTCCGGTCTTTCTCCGCCCAGCCATCACACATTCTGCCTGAATTGTCAGTACTCCCGTCATCTACCAATATAATTTCCAGATTACGGTAAGATTGTTCTACTACGGAACAGACACACTCGTCCAAATACGCCTGCACATTATATACAGGAATTATGACTGTCAACATCTGATATTACTTTTTTATTATTATTTTCTCCCAAAAGCAGAAGCCATATCAACAAAGCATTGGCTGTGCTAAAAGCTACAAAGAGAGACTCACCGATACCTGCAAACAAGATTGCACAGATTAAAGGAAAGTAAGGTTTTATTCTATCAAAATGAATCAATGCAGACCTTACAAGCAAGAATACGAACAAGAGCAGATAAAACACTCCCCCATAAACTATTAACGTGATATAAGCATTATCCATAGGAGTATCTTTTAAAACAGAGACATCGAGTCCCAGCAGATAATTCTTCAAACTCATATTCTGAAACACATAGCCATAAATAGACAACCTATGGGATAAGATTGCATCGACAACAGCATCATAATTAAACGAAAAATAAAAAATAAGTATAAGGATAGTTATCAGCAACCCCAGCAGACTCCATTTATTTACTACAAGCCTGTAACTCCTAAAAAAATAAATTAATAACAGAAAAGTTTCTGCTATCAAGAATGTCCTTGAACCTGTATAGAGAAAACACCCTATCGAAACCGGAATGAAAACCATACAAAAAAAACACGGCTTACGATGGAAGATTATATAGAAATCCGCCAAAAGATAAAAAACAAACGCAGACAAAGCATTGGGATTCCCAAAACCTAAATCACGACTAACAAAGGTCGAATCAAAAGATTTGCCCATCTCCTCCTCCACCAACAGATTATTTTCTACTATTATATATATAATGAACAGTAAAAAAAGACACTGTAACAAATTAATGAATGCAAAACGCCTGATAGGGAGATGCCTGAAAGCTATAATAGAGACAATCATTATGAGTACATCTTTAGCGTAGGGAGTGTAGAAAAAGGCAGCAAGATAAAAGAGAAAGCAAATCAGATTGAGAAGAGAAAAATCCTTTTTAGTAAATAAAGTAAAAGTCAGCAATAATATTCCCCACGACAAAATGGTAGTACTGACATCAAGAATACTTGCTAAAAAAAACCTTAGATTGATAAGGAATAATACTATTAAAGCCAGTAAAGTCCGGAGACTTATCGTATATTTTCTCTCCATCTCTGATAAATTTCCAGAAGTTGCCGCCCCATAGGAAGAACTTTTACGAACTTTATTTTCAATTTCATTTTCCAATTGATCCACGATGCTGCATAATGATGAATAGAACGTGTATTTGTAGTGATATTTATTACATTCGTCTCATAGTCCATCGGACAGAAATATTCCTTCGGATAAATCCAAACATCGGTCACTTGCTGTATCTCATTTATATTCTTTAAGCCTTTAGCTACAAGTAGCTCCGTGGTATATTCCACCACCGTCTTCAGGTTCAGCCCGCCGTCCGCACGCTTGAAATGTAAACCACCATACAGCCCCAGAATTTCCGCATACAAATCTTGACCTGGGTTGCAACTCAGGCCAAGCCCCGGAGCAACCGCCAGTGTATTCCCCCTTTTCTTTCCCAACTCATTCTCACACCCCATAAATGCCCCGCGCCCTATAATATCATCCATCGGCCGTATCACCTCCACATCCGTATCGAAGTACAAGCCACCGTGATGATACAGGATATAGAACCGGGCATAATCGCTCACAAAGGCATACTTCCGGGCTTCGTAGGCTTCACGGGTATAAGGAATGATATTCACATCGAAATTATCCTCATTCCACTCCTTTATTTCATAGTCGGGAAGGAACTTCTTCCACGACTCAATACACTTCACCGCAAGCGGCGGAAGAGGATTTCTTCCGAACCAGCAATAATGAATAATCTTAGGTATCATAGCATCACAATTCTATTTACAGTCCATACATATTTTCGCGAGTAATCGTCACTTTCCCGCCAATTCCATCCAGAATTCACGAAACTCTTCCTCCGTCATTGCCCGACGCAGACACTCCAAAAGGCGCAACAGGCTGTCATGTCTCGTTCCACGCCCCCTTTTATTTTTTGGTAGGTGCAAGGACTTATCCCCGCTTCCGTACATAAGTCAGTCTGGTGAATGCCCAAACGGTTACGTACTTCTTCAATTTTATTTCCCCAGTTAAGGGGACTGATAGCATCATTTTCTTGCTGTTTCATGTTAACGTTATTAAATTACGGTAAATTATTGTTTCAGGATTACACATATACCTGTAATCCCTTGCGAAATATTCTATCTAACTTCACCGGAAATTTTAAAACAATTCAAGTTTCGCAAGCTCAACTTTTACAGTTGACAAGGGACAAGGAATAAATTGACAAGGAAAGAATGTCAGCTGAACAATGGGAATAGGATGTGTGAGAATCATTTTCGATACTTTCCCCCTTGTCAACTCATTTACTAACACCTTGTCAACTCGTTCCCTTGTCAACTTGTTCTCTTGTTCCCTTGTCAACTAACAAGTTGAGCTTGCGAAACTTAATAAAACAAAAAAGAAATCATGAACGAATGTAAAATGTCATTGTTCCAAAATCCCATCGCGCCGCAACGAAACCCGCAGGGACAAACCCTGAAAGCCGCTACGCTGACACCTGCCATGGAGGTGTCGCCTGCCGAAGTATACCAACTCATCACCTGCAACGAACCGCTGCGCCTCGCCACCTCGCGAGTGCGAAACGCCGCTGACATACGTGCTGCCAAAGCCGCCCTGCTGCCCTACGTCACCCCCTGCGGTGTCTTCACACGCCGCAACTGCCATTCGCTGCTGAAGCCCTCCGGATTGGTAGTAGTGGACATCGACCACCTGGACTCCCTCCAGGAAGCCGAACGGATGCGCCGGACACTCTTCGACGACCCTTTCCTATGCCCCGTGCTCTGTTTCATCAGTCCCGGCGGACGGGGCGTGAAAGCTTTTGTGCCTTATCGCCCGGAACACACCGCCAACACCGCGCAAGATGCGGCGGAAAACATGTACTGGGCGATGAATTACGTGGAAATGGCCTACAGAGACGATACCCAAGACAGACCTAGTGGCAAAGGTGTAGACACTTCGGGCAAAGACATCGTACGCGCCTGTTTCCTCTGTCACGACCCGGAGGCTTTGCTCAGAAAATAAATCACTCAAGTTTCGCAAGCGAAACTTATTAGTTGACAAGGGAACAAGGAAATAAGTTGACAAGGTATCAGTAGACGAGTTGACAAGGGGGAAAGTATCGAAAATGATTCTCACACATCCTATTCCCATTGTTCGGCTGACATTCTTTCCTTGTCAACTTGTTCCTTGTTTCCTTGTCAACTAATAAGTTTCGCTTGCGAAACTTAAATAACTTTATAAATCATAAATCAAAAAACATGTTTGAATCATTA
>NZ_CAUFUE010000005.1 GCF_959029255.1 uncultured Bacteroides sp.
TCCCTATTTCCGTGAAATGCTCCGTATCGAAAACCTCTGCCGCCTTGTCGGGTTCAGCGACGGGCAGACGGCAACGCTCGTCAAGGGAAAGCCGTTGGAGTATGCAGGAGAACTCTACTCGGAGGAACACAAGCGGAAATTCAAGACCGAAAAGGCAGGGGGTCAAGTGATGAAAGACCCCACGGACGGGACGAAACTGGTTCTTGCCATCGACCGAAAGCCCATTGCCGAGTGGTTCAAGGAGCAATTCGACAAGATAAGGCAGAACATACATCGCCCCATACAGCCGCAAAGAAAAGGCAGGGGGATGAAGTTATAACCGTTTTATCTCGCTGGAAAACAATAAAAGAACTATTCACTACCCCGGTTTGAGTGGCTCTTTTAGTATATTTGCAACAAAAATATTAAAAAACAATGGAAATAAGCAATAATCAAATAATAATGCTGGGCACGGGAAATGCAATTGCAACCCAATGCTATAATACTTGTTTCATACTAAAAATGGCAAAAACTATGTTACTTGTTGATGCCGGTGGTGGAAATGGTATATTAGTACAATTAGAAAAAGCAAAAATAAACATTTCGGATATACATGATATGTTTATAACCCATGCGCATACAGACCACATTTTAGGGGCTGTATGGCTGGTAAGAGCTGTTATACATCGAATGAAAGACAAAGAATATAAAGGTTCATTTACAGTTTATAGCCATGGTAAAGCCTTAAAAGTGCTGGATTGGATTTGCCGTATGACATTACCTAAAATTGATTTATCTTATTTAGGTAAGTCTGTTTTTTTTCATGAATTGCAAGATAAAGATGTTTTCAATATAGACAGAACTGATTTCCAATGCTTTGACATATTGTCTACCAAAGAAAAGCAGTTTGGTTTTTGTACACAAATGCTTAATGGAACAAAGTTAGTTTGCTTGGGCGATGAACCTTATAATGAAGCTAACCGTCATTATGTAGAAGGTGCAGATTGGCTTTTATGTGAAGCATTTTGCTTATATAAAGACCGTCATGTATTCAAACCATACGAAAAACACCATAGCACTGCATTGGAAGCTGGATTATTAGCTGAAAAATTAAATGTAAAGAACTTATTACTGTATCACACAGAAGATAAGAATCTAAGTACACGCAAAAAGAATTACATGGAAGAAGCTTTACTGAATTTCAAGGGGAAAGTGTTTGTTCCTGACGATTTGGAAGAGATTAATATAAACGAATAAAAGGAGTATGCAGGGAACTCTACCCGGAGGAACACAAGCGGAAATTCAAGACCGAAAAGGCAGGGGTTCAAGTGACGAAAGACCCCACGAACGGGACGAAGCTGGTTCTTGCCATCGACCGAAAGCCCATTGCCGAGTGGCTTAAGGAACAATTCGATAAGCTACGGCAGAGCATACCCCATGCAGCCGCAAAGGAAAGGCAGGGGGGCAAGCTATAAATCTGAATAATGGAGTGAAAGACTATTTTGTTCTTCAAACAATCTTTCACATCCTATTTTGGTAATAATCCACTAAAGAAATAATATCATCATTTATTATTCAATGGAATAACAAGAGCCAATCGGAACCCGATACTTTCATCGGTCACTTCCTCATAGTAAGCGTAGCGATAAGTGCAGGTGTAACGAAAAGCATCGTTGTACCAAAACGAGCCACCACGCTTGATAACCTGCCGTGACGAATTGATATTGGTAAGGTTGCACGGATCGGTCTGCGGCTCGGCAGTATAAGGTGCGAAATAGTCCGCTACCCATTCATACACATTGCCCGACATATCGTAGATACCCAACTCGTTCGGTCGTTTCTGCTTTACGGGATGGCTTTCCCTGCCGTCGTTCAAGTTCCAGCCGACCTCGCTCAACGTATTGCTTCCGGCGTATGTATAACCTTTACCTTTATTGCCACCTTTTGCGGCAAACTCCCATTGTGCTTCGGTGGGCATCCTGAACTCCCATTCTTGTGGCATCCCTGCCTTGTGCATTAGGACTGTAAGTCGTTCTGCAAATTCATGGCAGATTTTCCAAGTCACGTTCTCCACGGGATAGCTGTCGCCACGATTGCTCCGGCTTGGATTGTTACCCATTACAGCTTGCCATAGCGGTTGCGTTACTTCGGTTTCGCCTATCCAAAAGGTGGATAATGTTACTTGGTGTTTCGGCTTCTCGTTCGGCTGGCGGTTGTTATGTCCCATCGTAAACGAGCCACCTTCAACCGTTACCATTTTGAACTCCACACCGTTCAATGTGAAACGGATACCATCGGTTTCCTCGATATAGCTGCCTGATGTATTATCCGAGTTTTGGTCTTGATGTTGATTTTTATTTTCTTCCATTTGCTCCAAATCGTTATTATGATTATCACTGCAAGAGGTACAAGCCATAGCAGTGAACGGCGTAAGTACTGAAAGGTACAAGTACAAAGCCCATTTTGTTATTTTGTTCATATATGCTGACTTTATATTTATTCGTTGAAAAAATCTCTCGGCGCACAGTTCCCCTCTTTGTCCATCTTACCCCCATATACGGGAAAGAGGCTTGCATCACCGTAGTTTTTGATACGTTCCGCATTTTTCAGTGTTTCCATATCTTGTGCGGAAATCTCGAAATTCACGTCCGCATTTGATTCCATGTGTTTGGGATTCGCGGTTTTAGGCAAAGGAAGCATATTCAGTTGCAGGCAGTACCGGATGCAAAGTTGGACGACGCTTACACCATATTGTTTTGCCATATCCTGCACAAGTGTATTCTTCATCATCTCACCGTGTCCCATAGGCGAATAGGCTTCTACGAGAATATCATGCTTGTGGCAGTAGTCGATAAGGGGAAAGGGGGTATTGCTGACGTGTGCCAAAATCTGGTTCACCATAGGTTTCACATCACCGTTTTGCATCAGGTTCTCTATATCGACCTGCTGGAAATTGCTTACACCGATAGCCCGCAACCGACCTGCCTTGTATGCCTTTTCCATTGCGCACCATGCGGCGAGATTGCCTTCAAAATAGTGGTCGTCCTCACGGAAATTCGTCCACGGTTGCGGTGCATGGATAATCATCAGGTCGATGTAGTCGAGCCCCAACCGTTCGAGCGAGCCTTCGATAGCGGCTTGTGTACCGTCGTAATCTTTGATAAACGCATCGAGTTTGGTCGTAACGAAAACCTCTTCCCGTTTCAGTCCGCAGGTACGGATGCCCTCGCCCACGCCACGCTCATTGCCGTAGCCTTGCGCCGTGTCAAGATGGCGGTAACCGATTTCTACAGCTTTCCTTACGGCTTCTGCCGCCTTGTCATCGTCAATCATCCATGTCCCAAGTCCGAGTTTGGGTATTTTCACCCCGTTGGAGAGCATGAAACTCTCCGATAAAATTTTGTTGTCCATATTCTATATCATTTTCTCATTGTACTCATGTCTATTACATAGCGGAATTTCACCTTTCCGTCAAGCACATTCCTATATGCCTCGTCTATGGCGGCGGCATCGGCGGGAATAATTTCTACCTCGGGGTAGATATCATGTGCTACGGAGTAATCGAGCATTTCCTGCGTCTCTTTTATGCCGCCGATAAGCGAACCGTAAACTTTTCGTTGGGCAGCACCCGACAGAATCAAATCAACCGTTTTGACGGTGGTGTTGGTGGGTAGCCCGACAATAGCCATTTCGCCCTTTCCGTATTTCAACATGCGGATATACTCTATCGGCTGATAATCCACCGGAACGGTGCTTATGATAAAATCGAAAGTATTGGACAACCCTTTCATTTCTTCCGGTTTGTTCACGTTCACATACTGTTTTGCTCCCATACGCAATGCGTCGGTACGCTTGTCGTTGGTTATGTCGAACACGGTTATATCCGCACCGAGGTCGTTGAGATACTGCACTGCCATGTGCCCGAGTCCGCCGAAACCAGCTACGGCTACATTATCGCCGCGCTGTACATTGCTTAATTTTATGGGCGACCATGTCGTAACCCCCGCGCAAAGCAACGGAGCGACACGCTTCATGTCCGCGTTTTTAGGAATGGAAATGGCGAAACGTTCGCTCACCACGATATTGTCGGAGTAACCGCCTTGTGAAAGTTCTCCATCGTGATATGTATCGGGACAGTTATAGGTAAACGTGGTGGCATTCTCGCAAAACTGTTCTTTATCCATATCGCAGAACGTGCAATGCCCGCATGAATTGACCATGCACCCGACACCGGCATAATCACCCACCTTGAATTTAGTCACGTTCTTACCGACTGCGATAACTTCTCCCGCCATCTCATGACCGAGCACGCACGGCTCGCCGCCGAGCGTCTTGATATCGTCAGCCGTATGCAGGTCGCTATGGCATATTCCGGCATACATAATCTTAATTTGGACATCATTGTCACCGATGGGGTGGCGGGAAAACGCATAATCGTGGAAATGCCCGTCCTCGGCATGGAAAGCAAAGCCCTTTGCCGGAATACGGTCGTTCTGTTGTGCCCGACTTGTTATTGCCAGCAACAGTCCAGCAACCAATAATAGATTTCTTTTCGTGTTCATAATCACTTCGTTTTTAATTTCTGTTGCAAAATTAGAGAGGTTGCTTTTTACGGCTTATACCCGAATAAGGGCAGATATTACCATTTTCACTTTTTAGTTCTACAAATGCAAGAAAATAGAAATCAGCTTTATATAGAATTGCTACATTTGCAATGAAACTCTGATTTGAATGCTTATGGATATAATAAAATTAGATACGATTGAAACATATTGCAAGACTTTTGACTTTCAGCTTACTCATCCGTTGGTTGCTGTGGTGGAGTGTAACGAGCCGGAGAAACTAAAACCTTATATGATGAACTGGGGATTCTATGCCCTATTTCTAAAAGATATGGCAAGTTGTACCATCACGTATGGCAAGACGCATTATGACCACGGAGACAAAAGCATTATAGCTTTTGCTCCGGGGCAGGTTTGTGCTTTTGAGGCGATTCCGGGTAAAGACCCGAAATTCGTAGGTGTGCTGTTTCATCCCGATTTCATTCACGGAACATCTTTGGGACAAAAGATTATGAATTATTCGTTTTTTGCTTATTCGTCAAATGAAGCACTACACTTGTCTCCATCGGAATTTCAGGTAATCAAACACTTGATAGCTATTATACAAACAGAGCTTTCCACTGAAATAGACAGCTATACTCACAATCTTCTATGTGACAATATCCAGTTGTTATTGGATTATTGCGTGCGGTTTTATGACCGTCAGTTTACGGAACGAAAAGAATTGAACAAAGATATACTTATTCGTTTTGAGAACTTGTTGAATGACTATCTGATAAACGGCAAGGCTGAAAAGCAAGGAATACCGACAGTGAACTATTTTGCCGACCAAATATGTTTATCTCCTAATTATTTCGGTGACCTTGTAAAACGGGAAACGGGTAAATCCGTAAAGGAGTATTTGCAACAGAAACTTTTAGATGTTGCGAAGGAACAACTTTTAGACCCACAGAAAAGTATTACACAAGTAAGTAATCTGCTTGGCTATCAATATCCACAGCATTTTATCCGGTTCTTCAAACGTATGACGGGGAACACACCCAATGAATTTCGATTGGGTGTCTAAGTGTCTCTAATAAGATTAGTCTTTACATATTCTTTATTTAGAATCGAGAAGTCACCTATTACGTTAATGACATAGTCCGTGAATGGGGACGAATGATTTTCTTTTTTTCGCGAGCAGCCTTTGTAAAATAGCCGCCGATAGTTCGTACTTTCGGAAAAAGATATTATATTTGCCCTTGAAAGAGTTATTTGACAGTATAGCAACGCAAAACGCTGAAATTCGCACGGTTGCTAAATCGTTACCTCTATTTCTCAAATAATTCGCTAAAAGTTTATTCTTCAATCGGTTAAGTCAAACCGATAAAAATCTAAAATATAAGGTATAAAGTATTAGATATAAGTGCACGGCATGATACCGCATGGTTTTATATCTTATAATTACTTTATACCTTATAATCTTTTTAATTGTTATTTCACTCCCAATTTCTTCAATATAGCCTTGGGTACAGCATCTTTGTGTACCAGTACATTGATGGTTTTATAAGCTACGAATGGTTTGGAAGCATACCATGTTCCTTTGTGAGGATTGTTTGTGCCCCAGGAATTCTTCACCATATAATATTCCTTGCCATTTTGGTCTTTGGCGATGCCATAGATAAGCATTCCATGGTCGTCGGTGGTTTCCCAGTTGTCAAAAGCCTCCTGACGCATTTCCTGAGTAACGTTGATTTCCGGCAAAGGACGTGAGGTTAGTTCTTTACGTTTGTCATCGGCTTTCATCCCTAACCAGTGTGCCATGTCAGAGCCGGTTAACTCGGCGCCACGTGCAGCATCAGGCATCACGGCGATGCCATCGCGTGTAAAGCCGTCTTCGCTTACATCGCTACCCCAAGCTACGGTATAACCATTGTTTACGGCATTTTCGATAACAGACATAAACTCCGTTAACGGTAAGTTCCAGGAAAGGCCATTACGCCAGTTATCTTGGATTTCGATATTCATCTGCGTATAGAACGGGTGATGAGTGAATGAAGTCAGTGACAGATAGTCATCAGGGTTGATGCCGAGAGATTCGGCGAAACTCTTCGGAGTATATTCTTTTCCCTGATAAGTGAAACTTTCAGGACATTGTCCCAGATAAGTATCATAGATGGCGCATAACCCCTTCTTCCATACCGGAGACAGTTTTTTCATTTTGGTGATGGCATTTACATAAGCGCCTGCTACAGCATCCAATTCATTGTGTACAGGCAATGTGTCGCCATACATGATACCCGGCATGGCTTCCTGCGGAACCATTCCGTAGTTTTTCAGGCAATACATCACGTCATAGAAACTTCCGCCCGGTGAAAAAGAACTGTCACCGTGATAGCGTACATAGTTTTGTGCACGGTCTGTCATCGTGTGGTGTACCACAAACATCTCGGAAAGGTCATATTCCCCTTTTCCCATACGTAGCAATTCGCTTTCAAGGAAACCGATACTGGAGAAACTCCAACACGTAGAAGAGCGGTTTTGGTTTTTAATGGAAGTGATAGGATTTGCCTTTACGGTTGTAAAGACGAAACCCTCCTCTTTTGGGGTGTTCTGTGCCATCATATTCAAGCTCAGCAAACCCAGTGCGGCAATAAGTATAGACTTTTTCATCATGATTAAAATGTTTTGATTTTATAGTTGCAACTGCAAATATAGATAGAATATCGTAAACAAAAGCTATCTTTGGGGCGTTAATTCCGACACTTATGATGAAAACTATACAAATAGACAATTTGAGCGGACTTGTACTGGAAGGTGGCGGTATGCGTGGCGTCTTCACTTGTGGTGTACTGGACAACTTTATGGACCGGGGCATCCGGTTTCCTTATACCATTGGCGTAAGTGCCGGAGCATGTAATGGACTTTCGTATATGTCCGGTCAACGTGGGCGTGCCAAATACAGTAATATAGACTTGTTGGAGAGGTATAATTATATAGGTCTGAAGTATCTTCTGAAGAAACGAAACATTATGGACTTCGACTTGCTGTTTCAGGAGTTTCCCGAACATATTTTGCCGTATGATTATGAAGCTTATTTCAATTGTCCTGAACGTTATGTGATGGTAACCACCAATTGTCTGACCGGTGAAGCGAACTATTTTGAGGAGAAACGTAGCAAGGAGCGGGTCATTCATATTGTTCGTGCTTCGAGTAGCCTGCCGTTTGTTTGTCCCATAGCCTATATAGATGATATCCCCATGCTGGATGGCGGCATCGTAGACAGTATTCCCCTGATGCGTGCTCGTCAGGATGGTTATACCCGTAATGTCGTGGTACTGACCCGTAACCGTGGTTACAGGAAAGATATCCAGGGAACCAAAGTGCCTCCTTTTATTTATCGTCAATATCCCCGCCTGCGTGCAGCCATCAACATGCGTAGCCGCGTCTATAATGCGCAGTTGGATTTAGTGGAACGTATGGAGGATGCTGGTGAAATCACCGTTGTCCGTCCACAAAAACCGGTTACCGTAGACCGTATCGAGCGGGATATCCGTAAGCTGACAGAGCTTTACGAAGAAGGGTATGCCTGTGCGGCGGAATTCCAAATCAGTTGATAATGCCTATATGGCAGGTGACATAATCTGTACTTTTGTTACATATTCTATCACTTTTGTTTCATGGTATCAAATTTACATTTCTCTGTAACATTTGTTTCAGGGTCTCGTGTACAATTCCTTTTCCTTTGCCGGTGCAAACGAGATCAATCAAAACTTTAAATGTATCATACCATGAAAAGAAAGACAATTATGGTGCTTGCCATCAGTTCTCTGCTGGCAGTACAAACTTTCGCGCAAGAATTAAAATCAGATTCTGCACACGTATCAGTTCAATCGAAAGAAGAAGGCAACCGGAATGTGATGCTTAATGCCGCCAGTGCCAACGGTCCTCGTGAAATTTCAATCGGGCTTCCCGGTGGAGATGTAAATGTACTTGAAAACGGACTTCCCGTGGTCTATAACTCCAACCCGCATAATGTGAACACCCATTGGCGTGGCGATAGTAGTCTCGGTCATGTAGGCTTACTGAAAATCTCTGAAACCGCCATTACTACCGGAAACATAGGGTATGCGGTGAATTCTTTTACCCAACTGGGGCTTGATAACAACAACTTTAAAGGAGTGTTGAACTACAATACCAATCATTTTGGTAAGCAACAGTTTGATTTTAATTTGAATGGCGGATTGGGAAAAGGTTGGTACTATAGCGGAAGTATCTATCAGAACTTTGACCCCGGAACATTCAAATTACGCTTTGCTCAATATCAAGACCGTACGCATATTTATAAAGCTGCTCTTACTAAAAAATACAATGAGGGGCGCGGGCAATTCTCTGTTATTTACCATTATAGCAGCAGCCATTGGCTGAGCAATGCCACTACGGGTGCCCCTTTCATATATACAGGCGATGGCAGTGTGAAGGAAATTCCGGATTTCAGTTTGGGAACATCTTCCTATCTGCCCAATATAGGCACTATCCCCTATATGGATATTCGTACAGGTGAAGTTAAGACTATCAATCTGTATGACGCCACCGCCAGCAGGGGCAATCAGTTAACTTTACTCCATAGTTATAGGTGGGATAACGGACTTGAGTGGAAAGTAAACATGAAGTACGACCATGCCTTGGGTTCCTATCTGTATCAAACACCGATGGATATGAAGAAACAGGATGAGGCTGCCGGTTACCGGATGAAAACGGCAGATGGTTCTTTCGAACCTTATAAGGGATATGTACAGAGCCGTATGTCCTGCTTCAACCGGGGGAACATCGATGAATTCTTTTTTACCACGGAACTGTCTCGCCAATACAGTAACCAGACTTGGCGTGTGGGATTGAACGAATGGTATTATGATGTAGATTACGCTTCCAATACCACCATGTATGACCATACGGTAGAAGCTTATCCGCAAATGTTGTACGGAACTGTATCCGGTCAGGTGCATTACTACGGAGATACTCCTTATTATAACTTCAACCAGAACGCGTCGGAATATTATAAAGGCCATGAAAATAAATTAGCCCTGTATGCTACGCATGATTGGGATATCACCGACAAACTGAATGCTTATTATGGCGCACGTCTTGAATATCAGCGCCTGGCAGGAAAGAATCTTGCTGTATATAACGAAGAGGGTAATGCTGTAGGCCGTTTCTATAATTATTATATTGGCGCCACTGCTGCCGACGGTACATCGATTGTTCCCCGTAATTTCAGTTACGACTGGCTGAATATGGCTTTTACCGCTTCATTGACTTACAAGATAACCCGTCATTTCGGTCTCACTGGAGACTTTACTTATATTACTCAACGTCCTAACCTGACTAATTTCTCCCCCGCAGAGATGCCCAATGTGGATAAGATAACCGTGCCTTTGGGACGTGCCGGCCTATATTATAATAATGATTGGCTCAGCCTGACTTCATTATTTTCTTATATTGCCAAAACCAATAATAACTCTACATTAAATCTGATAAACCCAAACGACCCGAGCGGTAAAGACATCAAAGCCGCCCCGCTGAGTTATGATATCCAGACGATGGGTTGGACTACGGATGCTGTTATCAAACCGTTCAAGGGATTTGATTTTCATTTTCTCTTCACCTACCAGGTACCTAAATATAAGAAGTACGAAACAGGAGTTACCTTTCCCGATGGTAGCGTTTCCAACATCAATGCAACCGGAAATATTGTTGCGGAAATTCCAAAAGTCCTGGTAGAGCTCGACCCCAGTTATATGATAACGAAAGATTTCAGGGTTTGGGCAAGCTTCCGTTATTTCAGTAAGACGTATGCCAACATCAATGATGCTTATTACTTCAGCGGACGTTGGGAAACTTTCGGTGGTTTGAACTGGAATGTGAACAAATACCTTTCTTTGGGAGCTACGGTTATAAACTTCTTGAATCAGACAGGTGCGAAAGGCAGCATTGCCGGTGCCGAATTAGTGGAAAAAGAAGATGCGGACAAATATTATGGTGCATGGATGGCGGGTAGTTACATACGTCCTTTCACGATAGAGTTCTCTGCAAGTATCAAATTTTGAATAAATAATTAATTAACTTTGTATCATTTATAATACCTGATTATCATGAAAACATTTCTGTTTAAAACAGCGTTTCTCGCATTGGCAGTAGCTTTTTCTTCTTGCCATACAACTAAGAACGAAATGAAATTTGAGCAAAAGGGCGATAGCCTTACAGTGATTCACATTACAAATCCCACCAAGTACCTCCTTCTTCCGGTAGAGGAAAATGCGCCCGAGAGTCAGGTGCGTCTCGATACCGGTGATGACGCCGATACCGATATGGATGTGCGCCTTGCGCAAAAGCAGGTAGATTATTATGTGCCGTTTAAGCTTCCTGCAGGAGTGAAGACAGCTACAGTGCGTATCAATCGCATAGCCAAGGATGCTCTTTGCTGGAAACAAATGAAGTTGTCCGATACCTTTGATACGGAGAATACCGATAAGTTCCGTCCCATTTATCACCATACACCTCTCTACGGTTGGATGAATGATGCCAACGGTTTGGTATATAAAGACGGTGAGTACCACTTGTATTATCAGTACAATCCATACGGCTCTATGTGGGGCAACATGCATTGGGGACACTCGGTGAGTAAGGACCTGATGCATTGGGAACACCATGAACCCGCCATTGTGCGCGATACATTGGGACATATCTTTTCCGGTAGTTCTGTGGTAGATGTCGATAATACGGCAGGATATGGGGCAGGTACTATCGTTGCTTTTTACACTTCCGCCAGCGATAAGAACGGACAAATCCAGTGCATGGCCTACAGCAAAGACAATGGTAATACCTATACCAAGTATGAAAATAATCCCATCCTTCGTCCTTTCGACGGATTGAAAGATTTCCGTGACCCGAAGGTTTTCTGGTATGCTCCCGAAAAGAAATGGGTGATGATTGTTTCTGCTGATAAGGAAATGCGTTTCTATGCTTCAACCAATTTGAAAGATTGGACTTACCTGAGTGCCTGGGGTGAAGGTTACGGAGTACAACCCCGCCAGTTCGAGTGCCCTGATATGATTCAATTACCGGTGAATGGTGATAAGGGTAATATGAAATGGGTGATGCTTGTCAACGTCAATCCCGGTTGCTATTTTGGAGGTAGTGCCACACAGTATTTTGTAGGCGACTTTGACGGAACTTACTTTACTTGCAGCACTCCTAAAGAAACTGTGAAGTGGCTGGACTGGGGAAAAGACCATTATGCGGCAGTTTGTTTCTCCAATACCGGTGACCGTACCATTGCAGTTCCCTGGATGAGCAACTGGCAATATGCCAATATCGTTCCGACTAAGCAATTCCGCAGCGCCAATGCTCTTCCGCGCGAACTGGGACTATACGAACAGGATGGCGAACTTTATGTATCGGCCGCTCCAGTGAAAGAAGTGCAAACGTTACGTCAGGAAACAAAGGACATTCCTGCCTTTACCGTTGACACTGAATATCATGTAGATTCATTATTGAATAATAATGAAGGGGCATACGAACTGGATATACAGTTTATATCTGGAACGGCAGATGTGATGGGGTTCAAACTTTTCAATAATAAAGGTGAAGAAGTAGATATCTATTTCAACTTGCCGGAGGGTAAATTGGTGATGGATCGCACGAAAAGCGGAATTGTGGATTTTGGTCGTAACAGTAAGCCGCATGCTCTTGAAGTTCATGACAAGCGTATGTCCACTTCCATTAATTATATAGATGATTTTGCTCTCGCCACTTGGGGACCTGTAGCGAAAGCGGCATCGCATACTTTGAATATATTCGTTGATAAGTGCTCTGTCGAGATTTTCTTGGATGGTGGCAGGATTGCCATGACAAACCTTGTATTCCCCAATGAACCCTACAACCGTTTGAGTTTTTATGGTAAAGGAGGAAATTATAAGGTGGAAGGTTGCAAGATTTATAAATTGGGGCTCTAAATGATAAAACAAAAAACATGAAACAATCGACTAATACTTTTTCCTTGTCCCGGCTTTTTCCCGTAATGCTTTGCTTCTTTGCTATGGGCTTTGTGGATTTGGTAGGCATTGCCTCCAATTATGTGAAAGCGGACTTGAACTTGACTGACTCTCAGGCAAATATATTTCCCTCTCTTGTATTCTTCTGGTTTCTCATTTTCTCTGTACCCACGGGGATGTTGATGAACCGTATCGGACGTAAGAAAACAGTGATTCTCAGTCTAGTGGTCACTTTGGCTTCATTACTTCTTCCGGTTTTCGGTGACGGATATGCATTGATGTTACTTTCTTTTTCTTTGCTCGGCATAGGCAATGCATTGATGCAGACCTCACTCAACCCTTTACTTTCCAATATCGTTAGTGGTGAACGACTGGCAAGTTCTTTAACCTTTGGGCAGTTTGTCAAGGCCATTGCTTCTTTTCTTGCCCCTTATATCGCTATGTGGGGAGCTACACAGGCCATCCCTTCTTTGGGCATGGGGTGGCGTGTGCTATTCCCTATTTATATGATTATAGCCGTCATCGCCATCTTGTGGCTAGGCGGTACATCCATCCATGAAGAAAAAGAGAAGGGGAAGCCCTCTACTTTCGGTGAATGTATCGCGTTGCTGGGCAAGCCATTCATACTACTTTGCTTCTTGGGCATCATGTGTCATGTGGGGATTGATGTAGGGACAAACACCACTGCACCCAAAATATTGATGGAGCGTCTGGGCATGTCACTTGCCGATGCAGGATTTGCTACCAGTCTTTATTTCATTTTCCGTACGGCAGGCTGTTTTCTGGGAGCTTTTATCTTGCAGAAGTTGTCGGCCCGAACCTTCTTCGGAACCAGCGTGTTATGTATGTTGGCGGCAATGGTGGGGCTTTTTATTTTCCATGACAAGATAATGGTATATATTTGCATTGCTTTGATTGGTTTCGGTAATTCGAATATTTTCCCTATCATCTTTTCGCAAGCTTTGCTGGCGATGCCACAGAAACAGAATGAGGTTTCGGGACTGATGATTATGGGACTGTTTGGCGGTACGGTCTTTCCGCTCGCCATGGGGCTTGCCAGTGATGCCGTCGGCCAAAGTGGTGCCGTGGCGGTGATGACGGTTGGAGTGGTGTATTTATTTTTCTATATGTTGAGAATGAAGCGCTGACTTTTTAGGGAATGATTTTACAAGGTATCCGGAGAGGAGGGAATTTCGGCTGTATGCCATTATACGACTGTGAGGTTGTGTCAAAATCCTAATAAACCTATCATTCTGTCATGCTGAGCGTAGTCGAAGCATCTTCTCCCTATGTGAAAGGGGAAGAGATTCTTCGACAAGCAGGATAACAAAGCGTAATGATAGTGAATTTTACTTTTTGATCTTTCGATATATGGTTGAATTTATCTGCCTCTTGCGATAAAGATAATAATACGTAAAACTGTAAAAAAATAACATCATGAACGAAATTGTTGTAGGAATGGGTGAGGCTCTTTGGGATTGTCTCCCCGAAGGAAAGAAAATAGGTGGTGCTCCGGCAAATTTTGCCTATCATGTATCACAGTTTGGTTTTGACAGTCGTGTGGTCAGTGCAGTAGGCAATGATACTGACGGTGACGAGATACTGGAAGTTTTTGAACAAAAGGGGTTACGTACACAGATAGAACGTGTGCCTTATCCCACAGGTACCGTACAGGTGACATTGGATGCCGTGGGCATTCCATGTTACGAAATAAAGGAAAATGTGGCATGGGACAACATCCCTTTCACGGATGAACTAAAACATTTGGCACTCAGCACACGCGCTGTTTGTTTCGGCTCGTTGGCGCAACGCAATGCGGTAAGCCGTGCCACTATCAACCGTTTTCTCGATACTATGCCTGATATCGAAGGACAATTAAAGATTTTCGATGTCAATCTTCGTCAGGGATTTTATACAAAAGAAATTCTTTGTGACTCGATGGACCGTTGCAATATCCTCAAAATAAACGATGAGGAGTTGGTAACGGTTAGTCGTATCTTCGGTTATCCGGGTATTGATTTGCAGGATAAATGTTGGATTTTACTTGCCAAGTATAATTTGAAGATGCTTATCCTGACCTGTGGTACGAATGGGAGCTATGTATTTACTCCGGGCGTTGTTTCTTTCCAGGAAACTCCGAAAGTTCCTGTTGCTGATACTGTAGGTGCGGGCGATTCGTTTACTGCTGCTTTTACATCGGCTATTCTCCGTGGGAAATCCATACCGGAAGCTCATAAATTGGCGGTTGAGGTTTCTGCTTATGTTTGTACGCAAAGTGGTGCAATGCCGGAGTTGCCGGATGTCTTAAAAGAGATTCGTGTGGTAAAGGAATAGGCTATAAATGGGAATTTAGTCGCGCGGAGCGCGAAGTTGATAGATGATAGTTGATAGACAGTTGCGCTATTATGCCGAATGGTAACTTTCAACTATCATCTATCAACTATCAACTTTTAGCGGCAAAGCCGCTAAATTATTGTATAATGCGTCCTTTCTCTTTCGCCTTTTGAAGCCATACCGGAACCACTTGTTTCAGGAATTTATCTTTCGCCGCCCTTTCGGCAGGAATATTCAGACCGATATATCGTTGTGCCTTTTCCTTGGTTGAGATATCAGGAAGAGGAATATCATCTGTGTATCCGTGGAAAACCAGAATCTTATGGATGGCCATGCGGGCCTGAAATGCTTTATTAAGTCCATGGCCTAGAATGCGCATTGTTTCCTGTGGCGCATGGAAGGAGCCGCCATGGGTTGATACTGCAAAATCCCATCGCCATTGTGCCTGGCGAATCAATTTCAGAACTTCCTTCATTTCATTTTCTGTAGCACCTTTATCCCAAGCGAATTTAGCTTCTATGTGTGCTTGGCTTAACTCTTTTTCTACAAGAGCGCGCAATTCATTGGCCTTTTGCTGGCGGTCGTATACATTTTTACAAAGTGTCTGCTTATTGTCGCGGTGGCAAGTCTGGCAAGTACGTTCAACCACGGCAAGCGGATTTTGAATATGATGATCGCTGTATTTTATTCCCCCTTCGTCATTGTAAGGCATGTGACAATCTGCACAGGATACGCCACGTTGGGCATGAATGCCCATTTGGAAAATTTCATAGTCGGGATGTTGAGCCTTCAATATAGGGGCACGGCTCAACTTATGAATATAGTCGGTGACGTCCGACTCATCATAATATTTCTCTATGTCTTCGAGGGAGAAACCTTTGTCCCAGGGAAAAGTCAGGTATTTCTCATCACCTTTGAAATAATATTCCGCATGACACTGGGCACATACCAGCGAACGCATTTCCTGAGGAGTAGCTTTGGTGATATCTTTGCCTGTACGGAGGAATGCTTCGATAAGTGCAGGTCTGCTGATATGCAGATTCATATTCTCGGGCTCATGGCAGTCGGCGCAGCCTATGGGATTCACTACTTCGCTTCCTAAAGCTCCCCATTTGTTGTGGTAGAAGGAATCGACTCCCATGGTTTGCATCAACCTGGGGGCATCCGGGCTTTTACAAGTCCAGCAGGTAGCGGGTTGAGGCCCCTCGTTGGCATTCATGGGGGCACCGGTACGGAGTGAATGGATAATGTCATCCAGTGCATAGATGTGCCCTCGTGGAGTAGAATAGTCTTTGGAAAAAGCATATCCTGCCCACAAAATAACCATTTCCGGACGTTGCGCCAAGACATCGAGTGCTCTTTCTCCTTTGAAACTATCATTACCAAGGGTTTCAGTTGTATCAATCCACGTCTGGTATTCACGTGGATAGTTCTTACCGAATATAGAGCTGCGAGCCTCTATTCCGGTTATCTCCACCTTGCTATTATTACAAATGGCACTGGCTACTTTCGTTCTGTGTTCCATCAATGATGAGATTATCACTCCCAACACAAAAACAAAAGCCATTGCGGCACCAAATAGCAACCAGCTATGCCAGGATTTTAATTTCTTTTCCTTCATCTGTTTTTTCTTTCAATATCTCTGTTTGCCGGGTTAAATGGTGTCGGCCAAAGATAAGATAACCGCGAAATAACTTCCTTTCTTCACTTCCGATTCTACCATTATACGTCCTCCCAATTGCTCGATAATCACTTTGCTGATGGATAGTCCCAAACCACTGCCTTGACCAAATTCATCAGTTTTATAAAAGCGGTCGAAAATCATTATGAGTTCTTTTTTGTCAATTCCCTTACCGGTGTCTTTGACATAGATGTATACTTCCTGATGCTCATTATCTAATTTGCATCCCAATGTAATTTCTCCTTTTTGGGTAAACTTGTTTGCATTATCCAAGAAGTTGGAGATAACCTGAATAAAGCGGACACGGTCTATATTGACGGGTAGGGTAATAGTTTCATCCAATTCAAGATGAAAGAGCAGTGAAGGCTGAATCAGGCTCTGGTAAGTCTTATAAATCTCCTTCACGATTTCTGTCATGTCACATGTCTCTATTTTAAAGGCCATGTTTCCGGAGTCCAGACGTGATATTTCCACAACATCGTTGACAAGTTTCAAAAGCAAATCATTGTTATGGTTGATAAGGTTGAGCATGTTTGCTTTTTCTTCCGGTTCTATCTCGTCTGCTTCTTCGCTAAGTAGCAAATTGGTGAAACCCACAATAGCATTGAGCGGAGTGCGGATTTCATGGCTTATATTATTAAGAAAAGACTGTTTCAATTCTGCTTTTTCAGCTATCTGCTTTGCCAGGATGAGTTGCCGTTCGCGCTCTACTTGTTCTTTATGGGCTTCTTCCAACTTCTGAAGGTTTTTTCGTTCAATTAAGGAACGCCTGCGTGCACGTAGCAAACAGGTAGTAATCAAGATGAAAGCAAGTATGAACAGTATGCTCAACAGGTATAGTTCTTTCCGGTAACGGTCATAAAATGGATAGTTGATGATACGGACATTCTTGGGTATTTTGTGAATATCTTCTTCATACTTGGAAAAGTAGCTCCAATCCAATACATATTCTTTCTCCAAGTCCCTGATTTTCGGCATGCCTATTTTCTCCTTATTCAAAAGACGGGTAGCCAATCCGGCGGCAGCTTTGGCTGAAATCTCTTCTGTTGCCATGTAACCGCCTACAATCTTGACCTTCTCATTGAAACCTTCCCGGATACAACTGTAAGAAGGAATATTCAGAGCATTTACTATGGGTATGCCCATCATGTCATATTTGTCCAATAGGAATGCCTGCCCTTCCTGTTCACGTTTCGATTTCTCTAACATAAACAATAAAGAAGCTCCTTCTATGTAGCGGAATGGACAAAGGCAGACGGTCAACTCTTTCTTTTTTGAAGAGTCGTTAGTCAAACCGGGCATCAGATTGAAATACTCAATCATTTCCCTCAGTTTATCATATTCTTGCTTTTCTATGAACGACTTCTGATAACCTAGAATCCTCACATTCTTCCTGTCCACCACATGTGTTAATCTGTCAAAGGATTTATGTCCCAGAAAGGTCATATCAATGTTGTAGATGATTTCTATGCTCTTGTTAGAATGCAATGTCTTTATGAAATCCATATTGCGCTTAAAGTCGGGTGCATCACGCAGGATATAAACTTTATTCAGGTCATATTCTTCTATCAGTTTTTCGTTGGGGAAATGCACATTGCAAGCCACTACGGGAATAGAAGACAATAATTGGTGGTGGGTAGACAATAGGGAATAAGTAGCTTGATCTCCTATGGCAAGTATAAGGTGGATAGATTTACACTTAAGCAAATCAAGATATTTTCTTATTTGTTCTATTTCGTCTTTTTCATTGAAATAACTGCAATTAAGGTAATACTTGTCGAATACAGCATCAATTCCTTGTTTCCTAAATTCTTCATGCAACAGCTTTTCAATATTTCCATTACCAATCTCATCCTTAGAACTCGAGTAGATAAGGGAGACACGTTTCAATGCTAAATTATTAGTAGCATACCATTGCTTGTAATTTAAACCACATATAAAAACAAACAATAAAATGGCAGAAACAAGAGCGTATTTAAACTTAAGGTTGCTTTTACCCATGTTTTTATTAATATTGAGCAAAAATAATATTATTTCGGTAGAAGGGAAGGGTTTTATTGGAAATATTGCATAAACATGCCTTTATTAGTGGTATTCTGATAGATATTACCCATTTTATTAACAGAATGCACCCAATTTGGTTAAACGAAAAGGCTTAAACTTGCACTCATAAATAATGTTTCCTGCATATAGTGTATGTTGGGATATGCATATTTCCTTTATAAAAGCAGTTATATTAAATCTTTAATCAAGTTACTAATGAAATCTATTTCAAGCATTTTTTTATTTCTCTTCTTGGATAAACAATTCAGTATTTCACAGATTCCTTGGGCTTATCACATTGAAGCAGCGCTAATCGGATTGGTTGTTTTTCTTATGGCATATTATAGAATGACGCATCATGTTCAATTATTTTCCCATGAGAGGTTGAATCTTGTTATGGGGCTGATTCACAGGATGCAGTCTTCTATAACTGTCGTACACAATTTATTAGAAGAGGTTATCTCTGATGGATATTCAGAAAATACGACCACAAAGATGAAGTGGGCTACCGGTTATACAAGTAATTTAATGGAATCTTTTCAAAATATAATAGCTTTTGAGAGACCGAAGATGAGAACGCAGTTGGATTTTGTTTGGAAAGTCACCGAAATAGAACTTTATGGTTATATAACGTCTGTCATTAATCAGTGCAAGGCATACGCCGGTTCCAGGCAGATAGATTTGGTACTTACTAAAAAATTCGATTATGTCAACTGCCGGATAGATGAGACGAATATGTCTATTGCTATACAAAGTCTTTTAAATAAAGTAATAGATAACACACCTGATGCAGGTTGTATAGATATTACTCTATCGCGTTATACGGATAATTGGGAATTACAGATTTCTAATAGTAAGCGGGCTGTTAAGCATTGCAAATGGGGGACATTGCCGGTTTCTACAATATTTCCTTGTCACTGTGTCGGAAGTATTATGACTGTGAGTAAGATTTTTCGTTTATATGGTGGAAAGATAACGGGAAGGTATCGGGGTAAGATGGTAGCATTACGAATCACTGCTCCTATAGAATGCCGATGCGATATGAAAAGTCGGCCTGAACTGGAAGATTCCGGTTTGAGAGGAGGGAATATATCTCTCGACCGTGAAATTGATATCAAGAGAACGCAGCAGAACCCGAATTTGGCTAAAATGCCATTACTTTATTTAGTCATGACGGACAGACATTTGGGCGGATATTTAAGTTGGTCTTTATCAAGTGCTTTTCGAGTGGTGGTATTTAATGAGCCGGAGCAGGTAATTACCTCTTGCAGTAAGCAGAATCCAGATATAGTTGTTGTGGATGAAGTGGTAGGTGGTATGTATGGAGAGGATCTTTGTTCGAAAATAAAATCTGATATAACAATGTATGATATACCGGTTATTCTGCTTGTCGCATCAACTGATAATGATAGTTATCTCATTCATCTTCAATGCGGTGCGGATAGGGTGGAAAGACGTATGGTAAGTACGATAAGACTCCGTGCGGATATTCGGAAACTTATCGAAAATCGTGTTGCACAGAAGGAAAGAATGAAAAAGATCCTGGCAAATAATTTCATAACGGGTATATCGGGAGTGCAAGAATCTGATGAAAAGGAATTTGTGGAGAATGTAAATCAATGTTTGGCAAAGAACATTTCAACGGAAGGATATACTGTAGATATGTTGAGTGCAGATATGGGGATGAGCCGTACCAAATTTTACAATCGGTTGAAGAAAGTTACGGGTAAAACACCTATAAATTACATCTTTAGATATAAGATGCTTACAGCCGGGAATTTGTTGGTAACGCAGCATTATACGGTGGCGGAAATTTCTACTTTACTAGGCTTTTGTGATGCCAAATATTTTGGAAGAAAATTCAAGGAATTCTATCACATGGCTCCTACGCAATATCTTAAGAACCATTTGGAGTAGTTGTTGTGGTCTTTTTCAGGTACGAATTACACGGGTTTTCGCGGAATAATATAAGAAAATCCGTGAAAACCCGTAAATCCTGTAGCTAAGCTATATCAATGAATTGTTTAGTATATAAGTTCTTAGTATTGGCTGGCTGCCTTAATCACAATCTTTTCCAGTAAATCCTGCATTTTGCCGATTACCGGATTGTTTTCCATTCCGTAGTTGGCTGCCATTTGCTTCATTTGCGGGAAAGTGGCCCATACACTGCCGTTCTTGTCTTCCCAAACGGAGATTTTCAGTGGTAATTCGATGGAGATACTGGGATTTTCCTGCATCAGTGCTGTTCCCACCTTGGGTGAACCGAATACAATGACTTGGTTAGGAAGCATCTTCAAGCCCACTTCTTCAGCATTCTTTCCATGGTCGAACTTGGCGAATACAGGAATGCCCATTGTCTGAAGGGTTTTCTCTATTCTGGCTACAGTTTCATCTACACCGAATTGGCTCTCGTAGGTGTACATCAAGTTGTCATTGGCGCCTGTGCCCATCTTGTTACTGTCGAAAGCGGCGGCTATCTTACGACCTAAATTAGTTAAGTCAACTCCTTCTTTATTGGCAAGCAGAGTGACGCATACCAGTTCGGAAGCATCGGTGAAACGACTCAGGAATGCAGAATGGCCGGATACATCGCCTTTGATGTCCATCAATCCCTTGTGATTGTAGAACTGCCAGCCTGCCATGGCCGGAACAACTTTTCCATTTGCCAACTTTGTGGGTTTGTACACGATGTCACGATTTTCTGTTTTCTCAATCAGTACGTTCCCTGCCAGTCCGATGTCCCAATGGCTAACGTTTTCAGCAGAAGCCCAGATATCAGAGAATCCTTTCAGGGAAGTAGGGCTGACGACGGGGGCGGCTACAAGCTTACCATCTTTTTCTACATATCCGGTAGTCGTTTCCGAAGGATTGATGTAATTCTTATCCTTCTTGAAAGTCTGGTGTACATTTCCGGTGGTTGTCACATCTTCCTGCTTCACTTTAGCGAGGTCTTCGCCGAAGTAGGTCTGTTGCAAGCCGAGGTAGTCAATCTGATTTTTCTTCACGAAATCATGATAAGGCATTTTAGCTACCTTTTCGATGATGGAAGTTAGCAACAAGAAGTTTGTAGCGCTTTGTTTCACATCCGTACCCGATTCAAAAGCCAGGGGAAGTGCTACGACCATCTCTATCAGTTGTTTGGGCTCATAGTTGGCGGATACATCGAATTGCTTGTTTTCCCGGTAGTCGGCAATGCCGGAACTGTGTTGCATCAGTTGCAGGATGGTGACTCCCTTCCAGTTTTCAGGAATGTCTTTCAGATACTTGCCGATAGGATCATTCAAATCGAGTTTACCTTTTTCATAGAGCTGCATCACTGCCACTGCGGTGAAACCTTGTGAGATGGGACCGATGGGCCAGAGAGTTTTTGCTGCGGCAAGATTTCCTTTTTCAAAGTCAGTCACTCCGTAACCTACTACCCGTGGAATATAAGGGGCCTGTACGATGGCAAGTGTCATACCCGGTATTCCCTGTTCTTCCATGAACTCATAAATCATTTGGTCGATAGCTTTACCTTGATAAGCTACCTGCACATTTCCTCTGCCTTCCTGTGGCAATTGGTTTTCATACTTTTTCATACTGTTTCCTCCGTTTTGCGCTAATGTCATTCCTGAAATCAGCAATCCTGTTACCATTAATAAATTCTTTTTCATAACGTTTTAATTCTAATTTTGTTGCTCTTTTCGGATGCTGCAAAGATAGGGGAGATGTACGGGGTGGGAAATGGCGATATCACATATAAAGTTTGCTATTATTCCCGACTATAGAAAAAGTGGCGTGATGATGGATTGTAATTGCAATTTTCCACTATCTTTGCTTGGGTTATAACCTTATATTAACATGGAAAGATGAGAAAAGGATATTTTAATCTGGTATTTTTCGTTTTATTAGCCTGTTTGGAGCTATTGACATCCTGTTCCCGTCATGCACCCCGTTTACATATTGGGGTTTCACAGTGTAGTGATGATGAGTGGCGACATCAGATGAACAGTGAAATGCTGCGTGAAGCACTTTTCTACGATGGTGTGGAGGTCGATATCCGTACGGCTAAGGATGACAATGCACGGCAGGCCCAAGATATCCGTAACTTTATCGAAGAAGGAGTTGATTTGTTGATTGTCGCCCCCAACGAGGCCTCGCCGATAACTCCGGTTGTGGAAGAAGCCTATAATAAAGGTATTCCCGTTATTGTGGTAGACCGCAAAATCCTTTCCGACAAATATACAGCTTACGTAGGTGCCGATAATTATGAGATTGGTAAAGCGATAGGCAATTATATTGCAAATCTGCTTCGTGGTAAAGGTACGGTGGTAGAGATTACAGGCCTTGCCGGTTCCACTCCTGCCATAGACCGCCATCAAGGTTTTATGAATGCCATTTCAGCCTATCCCGGTGTCCGTTTGCTGGCTATGGAAGATGGTGCATGGTTACGTTCCCAGGCAGAAATACGAATGGACACTTTACTCGACCGTTTCCCGGAGATTGATGTTGTCTATGCACAAAACGACCGTATGGCTGCCGGTGCTTTCGCTGCTGCTTCCCGCAAACACCGGGAAAAGGAGATGCGTTTCATTGGTACGGATGCTCTTCCCGGAGAGGGTTTTGGCGTGGAGCAGATTCTTTCGGGCCAACTGAGTGCATCTTTCATTTATCCCACAGGGGGTGACCGTGTGATGCAGATTGCTATGGATATCTTGAATAAACGTGATTTCCCGCGCGAAACTCTTCTGAATACTTCGGTGATAGATAGTGATAATGCCCCTATTATGAAGATGCAGACATCGCATATTGCTACTCTTGATGGGAAAATAGAGACTCTTAATGGGAAAATCAACCAATATCTGGCTCGTTATGCCACGCAGCAGGTGGTGCTTTACGGTAGTCTATTGGTACTCCTATTGGTAATCGGATTGTTGGTTGCCGTTTATCTTTCCCTGCGCACCAAGAACCGTCTGAATCGTGAACTTTCCCGACAAAAACAGCAGTTGGAACAACAGAAGCAGCAACTGATGCAGCAAACGGAACAGTTGGAACAACTTGCTCGTGAGCTGGAAGCAGCTACGCATGCCAAACTTGCTTTCTTTACCAACGTTTCCCATGATTTCCGTACTCCGCTCACTTTAATAGCCGATCCCATTGAGCAACTTCTTGCCGACGGTTCCATCAGAGGTCAATCCCGTCAGTTACTGGAACTGATGAAAAAGAACGTACATATTCTCCTCCGTCTGGTTAACCAGATTCTGGATTTCCGCAAAGTGGAGAACGGGCGCATGGAACTCCACCTGGAACCATTTGATTTGCTTGGCAGCTTCCGGGGATGGAACGATTCATTCCGTGTAGCTCTGTTGAAGAAACATATAGCTTTCAGTTTTGAAGTGTCTTCCAATGCGGATTTCCGTATGATGGCGGATGCTGAAAAGATGGAGCGCATTTATTTCAACCTTTTCTCCAATGCCGTGAAGTATACGCCTGAGAACGGGAAGATACTGATACGCCTTGAAATGGTTGACGGCAATATCCGTCTGTCTGTTTTCAATTCCGGCAGTTACATCTCATCTGCTGAGGTTGAGGCTGTTTTTGAGCGTTTCTACCAAGTGGACGGTCATCAGGCAGGTACGGGTATCGGTCTTGCTTTGGTCCGTGCTTTTGTGGAGATGCATGGCGGTAACATCACGGCTCGCAGTGATGAAAAGGGTACCACCTTCCTTGTCACTTTCCCCGCGCAGGATGTCTCCCGGTATCATCCTACTGTTGTCACCTTTCCTTCCGAAGAGCCGGAAGTTGCTTCCACTTTGATTGATGCGGAAATTACGGTAGGGGAGGAGGTCGTAGAAGCTGATTGCCTGACAGTGCTTGTTATTGATGATAATGTCGACATCCGTCAATATATAAAATCATTGCTTGCCGGGGAGTACCATGTACTCGATGCGGCTGACGCAGCTACGGGTATTCGCATTGCCTTGAAGTATGTTCCCGATTTGATCATTTCCGATGTGATGATGCCGGGTATGGATGGCATAGAGTGTTGCCGTCGCCTTAAAAGCGAAATGCAGACCTCGCATATTCCCGTCATACTGCTTACGGCTTGTTCACTTGATGAACAACGCATTCAGGGATATGATGGAGGGGCAGACTCCTATATCTCTAAACCGTTCAATTCGCGATTGTTATTGTCCCGCATACATAATCTCATAGCCAACCGCCGCCAGTTAAGGCAGTTTTTCGGAGATAACCAGGCTATTGAAAAAGGGTCTGTCAGCGACCTTGATAAAGATTTTGTGACCCGCTTCAAGTCGTTGGTAGAGGATAAGATAAAAGAACCGGATTTGAATGTGGAAGATTTGGGACGTGATATGGGCATGAGCCGTGTGCAGCTTTATCGTAAGTTGAAATCACTCACTAATTATTCTCCCAATGAACTACTACGCCAGATGCGTTTAAAGAAAGCCGCCTCGTTGCTTGCCAAGTCTGAAATGACAGTGGCGGAAATTGCTTATGAGGTCGGTTTCTCGTCACCTTCCTATTTCACGAAGTGCTATAAGGAGCAGTTCGGTGAAAGTCCTACGGATTTTCTGAAACGGAAAGGGTAAATGGGAATTTAGTCGCGCGGAGCGCGAAGTTGATAGTTGATAGATGATAGTTGATAGTTACCATTCGGCATAATAGCGCAGCTATCTATCAACTATCATCTATCAACTATCAACTTTTAGTGGCAAAGCAGCTAAATTATCATTTATCCCCTCATCAAAAAAGGGCTGTCACCGCATTGCGGAACAGCCCTCCTGATTATTTAATTCAATAACTTTCAGCTATTATTCGGCAACTTCAGCGCCCCAGTTTTCTCTGGACAGACGCTTGTAGCTGTTATAACGCCATTTAGCGTTTTCTTCAGCAGCCTTGAACAGTTCGTCTGCTTCTTGCGGATATTGTTTCATTACAGAAGCGTAACGAACTTCACCCTTCAGGAAGTCTTGGAAACCGCTCCAATCCGGTTCTTTGCTATCCAGCGTGAACGGGTTCTTGCCTTCAGCTTCCAAAGCCGGGTTGTAACGCCACAAGTGCCAGTAACCGCACTTAACAGCCTTTTCTTCCTCAGCCTGGCTCTTACCCATGCCTTGCTTCAAACCGTGGTTGATACACGGAGCGTAAGCGATGATGAGTGACGGACCGGGATAAGCTTCTGCCTCACGGATAGCTTTCAGAGTTTGAGCTTGGTCAGCACCCATTGCAATCTGAGCAACGTATACATAACCGTAAGTAGTAGCCATCAAACCGAGGTCTTTCTTACGTACACGCTTACCGGCTGCGGCAAACTTAGCGATAGCACCCACCGGAGTAGCCTTAGAAGACTGGCCACCTGTGTTAGAGTAAACCTCAGTATCCAGAACCAAGATGTTAACGTCCTTACCGCTGGCGATTACATGGTCGAGACCACCGTAACCGATATCGTAAGAAGCACCATCACCACCGATGATCCACTGGCTGCGTTTAACCAGGTATGAAGTTAAGCCCTTCAGCTCTTTGCTAATCGGACAACCGGCAGCAATGCCTTGTTCAATGATAGCTTCGATTTGAGGAGCGAGTTCTTTAGTCTTGTCTGCATCGTACATGTTTTCAATCCATGCTTTCAATACTTCCTTAGCTTCAGCAGGAGCATTGTCGGCTGCCAGGATTTCGTTGAACAGTTTCACGATACGTGCACGCATCTTTTCGTTAGCGAGCTCCATACCCAAACCGAATTCGCAGAAGTCCTCGAACAATGAGTTAGCCCAAGCAGGACCATGACCCTTTTCGTTCTTGGTATAAGGAGTAGAAGGTACTGAACCTGAGTAGATAGAAGAACATCCTGTAGCGTTAGCAACCATCTCACGGTCACCGAACAACTGAGAAATCAGTTTAACGTACGGAGTCTCACCACAACCTGAACAAGCGCCTGAGAACTCAAACAGCGGAGTAGCGAACTGAGAATTCTTCACGTTAGCCTTGATGTCAACCAGGTGTTGTTTGCTCTTCACATTTTCTACGCAGTAAGTCCAGTTGGCAGCTTCAGGCAATTGGCCTTCAAGATGCTTCATAGTCAAAGCCTTGCCACCCTTCTTCGGATTACCCGGACAAACGTCGGCACAGTTACCGCAACCCAGACAGTCGAGAACGTCAACCTGAATGCGGAATGTCATACCGTCGAATGCTTTACCAACAGCTTTCAGTTGAGTGAAGTTAGCACCCTTCTGCTCTTCAGCATCCAGTACGAACGGACGGATAGAAGCGTGAGGACAAACGTATGCACACTTATTACACTGGATACAGTTTTCAGGATTCCATTCAGGAACGAAAGCTGCAACACCACGTTTCTCGTATTGAGAAGTACCTTGTTCCCAAGTACCGTCTTCGATACCCTTGAATGCAGATACCTTCAGCAAGTCACCGTCTTGTGCGTTTATAGGACGAACCACTTCGTTGATGAAAGCCGGATCGTTGTTTTCAGCCTTCGGATCTTCAGGCAGGTTAGCCCAAGCCGGATCAACTGCCAAAGTCTTGTATTCGCCACCACGGTCTACGGCAGCATAGTTCTTGTTAACTACGTCTTCACCCTTCTTACCGTAAGACTTAACGATGAATTTCTTCATCTGCTCAACAGCTTGTTCTACAGGAATTACACCTGTGATGCGGAAGAATGCAGACTGGAGGATAGTGTTGGTACGGTTACCCAAACCAATTTCCTGTGCAATCTGAGTTGCGTTGATGTAGTAAACAGAGATATTGTTCTGTGCAAAGTATTTCTTAACCTTGTTAGGCAAATTCTTAGCCAATTCTTCACCTTCCCAGATAGTGTTCAGCAAGAATGAACCATTCTTACGCAGACCACGGGTTACGTCGTACATGTGCAGGTAAGCCTGAACGTGGCAAGCTACGAAATTAGGCGTATTTACCAAATAGGTAGAACGGATTGGGGTATCACCGAAACGCAAGTGAGAACAAGTGAAACCACCTGATTTCTTAGAGTCGTAAGAGAAGTAAGCCTGACAGTGCTTGTCGGTATTGTCACCGATAATCTTCACTGAGTTCTTGTTGGCACCTACCGTACCGTCAGCACCCAGACCGTAGAACTTAGCTTCAAACATACCTTCGCCACCCAATGCGATTTCTTCTTCTTGGGGCAGAGAAGTGAAGGTTACATCATCTACGATACCGATAGTGAAGTGGTTCT
This sequence comes from uncultured Bacteroides sp., assembly GCF_959029255.1. Classification (GTDB taxonomy): domain Bacteria; phylum Bacteroidota; class Bacteroidia; order Bacteroidales; family Bacteroidaceae; genus Bacteroides. The sequence continues at coordinate 27,841 of NZ_CAUFUE010000005.1, forward strand.
TAGGCATCGGCATAGCCAGATTCTTGTAAACTGCGATGATTTGAGCAGGAGTAGTATCCTTAGAACCCAAACCGTAACGGCCGCCTACGATAACCGGAGCATCTTCTGCGCCGTAGAAGCAGTCTTTTACGTCAAGATACAAAGGTTCGCCGTTAGCACCCGGTTCTTTTGTACGGTCAAGTACGGCAATCTTCTTAGCTGTCTTAGGTACAGCAGCCAGGAAGTGTTTAGCAGAGAACGGACGATACAAGTGAACAGCAACCAAGCCAACCTTTTCGCCATTAGCTACAAGGTAGTCGATAGCTTCGCGGGCAGCTTCCGTTACAGAACCCATAGCGATGATGACGCGTTCTGCATCTTCTGCACCATAGTAATCGAACAAACCATATTTACGGCCTGTAATCTTGGAAATCTCATTCATGTATTCTTCTACAATAGCAGGAACTGTTTCATAGAAGTTGTTGCATGATTCACGGTGTTGGAAGAAGTGGTCAGGATTTTCAGCCATACCACGAGCTACAGGATTCATAGGATTCAGCGCACGGGCACGGAATTCAGCCAAAGCTTCCTGGTCAACCAGCGGAGCGAGATCTTCGTTTTCCAACATCTCAATCTTCTGGATTTCGTGAGAAGTACGGAAACCGTCGAAGAAGTTAACGAATGGTACACGGCTCTTGATAGTAGCCAGATGAGCTACACCGGCCAAGTCCATAACTTCCTGTACAGAGCCTTCTGCCAACATGGCGAAACCGGTCTGACGAGTAGACATTACGTCTTGGTGGTCACCGAAGATACACAGTGCATGGCTTGCCAGCGTACGTGCGGATACATGGAATACACAAGGCAGGAACTCACCGGCAATCTTGTACATGTTAGGAATCATCAGCAACAAACCTTGTGAAGCAGTGTACGTAGTAGTCAGTGCACCAGCCTGCAAAGAACCGTGAACGGCACCGGCAGCACCAGCTTCAGACTGCATTTCCTGTACCAATACTGTTTCGCCGAAGATGTTCTTGCGACCTGCGGCAGCCCATTCGTCTACGTATTCAGCCATCGTAGAAGAGGGGGTGATGGGGTAGATGGCAGCTACTTCGGAGAACATATACGAGATATGTGCAGCAGCCTGGTTACCATCACAAGTAATGAATTTCTTCTGTTTAGTCATAACTAAATTGAATTTTATTAAGTAAAAAATATCTTTTTAGTTTTTTAGTTTTTTAGTTCTTTAGTTTTTTAAGTTTATCTGTCCGTGAACTTACGAACTTATAAACTCAAAAACTTATAAACTCAAACTTAATACAAGAATCCGAACAACCAGAGTGGAATTTGATTTCCTCGGCCTATCTCCGCTTTATGTAGCGCATAGGTCACTCCCGGATTGTTCTTTATCTTCATTCCTTCCGGACAAATCTTGAAAGGCATCACTTCATCTACCATGAAGGAGATGTTTTTGTCGCCCTTGTTCACCTTATGGTCTTTCCATAGGGTATTTACGAAAAATGTGTCCAGCACATCCTGTTCTTCCACCTTCACGGGGTAGATGGAGTACATCAGGTTGGAGTTGTGCATCATTATCTTAGATGGTTTCTTGGGGAATTCTTCTCCTTTGGGGTATACCATATTAATAAGTCGTGCGTCTGCCAGATACTTGATGTAGTTCATCACCGTGGCGCGGGATGTCTGTATGTCGTTTGCCAATTGGCTCACGTTTGGGGCTTTCGGACCGTCCACAGCGAGCAAATATAACAATTTCTTTATCTTTGAGAGGTATTTCAGCTCAATTTGTTTGATAAGCAAGATATCTACCTCTACCATCATGTTCATTGTCTTCAACAGGTTTTCCGAGAAATTGCGCTTTTCAAGGAAGAATGGATAGAAACCATGATGCATATAATCTTGCAAATATTCCAGTGGGCGTACCTTGGAAAGGATGCCTTTGGCAATTTGCTCGTGGTTACTCAAAATTTCTTCCAGGGAGTAGGCGTGAAACTTCATGCCCGTTTGCAAATTCAGATATTCCCGGAAGGAGAAACCACGCAGATTGTAGCTCTTTACGATATCGCACAACTCCAGATTCTCTTCTTTCAGTCGCATCACAGACGAACCTGTAAATACGATTTTCAAATTGGGGAAACGGTCATAGCATAAACGTAATTCCTTGCTCCAGTCCGGATGTTTGAAAACCTGGTCTATCAACAAAACCTTTCCGCCCCGGCGTTGGAATTCGTATGCGAAGTCCACGATACTGTGTCCGGAGAAATAGAAATTATTCATGTTGATGAAGAGGCAAGAACGGTCGGTACCGAATTTCTCTTTGGCATATTGCAGCAAGAAAGTCGTTTTGCCCACACCTCGGGTACCTTTGATACCGATGAGCCGGTCGTTCCAGTCAATCTCATCCATGAGGTCACGACGGACAGGGGCATTCGTATGCTCTACCAGATAAGCGTGTGTTCGGTAAAATGCTTCCATGCTTTAAATTCGGTTTATCGGGCGACAAATATACATCTTTTTTATAGATTTGCAAAGTAGAGATAGCAAAATATCTTTTTCATAGTTAAGTTTTATATATTTGTATACTGTTCTTTTTCTCCGTAAGTTTGCAGCCGCTAATGATAACGAACTTCAATTAATGAAACTATATCTTTTCAATCCTGATTCCGACCTTGCGCTGGCCAACAACGAAGAAAACTACATGGCTCCGGCATCTGCCCGCCGCATGGCTCAAGATTTAGCATTACTTCCGGTGTGGTACGCCCAGCCCGGCAGTGCGGTGTTGGCACCTTCCGCTTATAATGCGGATTTCCTGAAACAAATGAAAGAATACTTTCCGTTGCAAGTACAATTGGTTACTGAACCTGAACTACCCGACTATGCCGAAGCGCAGATTATGCCATGGGGATGGAACCCTGCTCTACGCAAGCGTCTGCTGAAAGGAGGAATATTAGAGCGTAAACTTCCTACGTTACAGACTCTTGCAGAGTATCGGCCGCTTTCCTCCCGTATTCAAACCGTTTGTTTAACAGAAGTCATCAGGTGTAGCCATCCCGAATATACTTGCGGCAGTCATTATCTTATTGAAACGATGGCATGTTGCAAGCAGGTGGTAAAAGAAATGCATACTTGCTTGCTTAAAGCTCCTTGGTCCGGTAGTGGCAAAGGTTTGAATTGGTGTCGTCATGGTTTCACCAAGAGCCTGGCCGATTGGTGCGAACGGGTTATAAAGGAGCAAGGATGTCTTTTGGTGGAACCTATATATAATAAGGTGGAAGATTTTGCTATCGAATTTTATTCCGATGGACAGGGAAAGATTCTTTTTGTAGGTTATTCCCTGTTTTCCACTAACGATCATGGTGCTTATACAGGCAATATCCTCATTTCGGATAAGCGGATGGAGGAGTGGGTTGAACAATATGTCCCCCTCCCGGAACTGATACGTATCCGCGAACGTCTACAAAACTGTCTGGCTGCCATTTACGGTAATACCTATACGGGCTATCTGGGTGTAGACATGATGGTCTGCCGCAGTAATGGCGAACATAGATACGTCATTCATCCCTGTGTCGAAATAAATATGCGAATGAATATGGGGATTGTCTCCCGTTTTTTCTATGACCGCTTTGTGCCGTCCGGGCATACCGGTCGTTTCAATATCGAATATTTCCCTACCAATGAAGCGTTGCGTTCACAGCACGAGCAGGACATGCGAGAATATCCGTTGATAATAGAAGATGGTAAACTCATCTCCGGCTATCTGCCATTGGTGCCAATCACGCCAAAGAGCCGTTATCGGGCATTTGTGGAAGTGATGCCGCAAGTGTAGCTTTGGAATGCATAAAATTGCGACTGCTAGATTTCGGATGTGAGCAATTCTTTTTTGATTTGGAAGCCAGCTCCCCATAAACTCTTGTAAAATACAGAGCGGAGCTTGAAATATTCTCCTCTTTTGGCTCCATTATAAATGAACATGCCACCTAGAGGGTCTGCTAAAATAGAGCAGTATTGTTCACGTTGTAGAATTTTTCCCTCATCATCGCGTTCCAACACGTGTGTGTACTTATTGTTCGGTTGATTAATGGCTTCTACACTCTGAAGATAGCAGAACATCAAATTACGGATAAAGAAAAAGTCGGAAACTTCATTTCGATTTAATAAGACCACTTTGCCTTCTTCAAATGCGGTTGCATATTTATCCAATGTCATCCTCAGGTTATGAATATGCTTATTGATGGATTCTACAATTTCTTCATCAGATAGTTTTTTATCTAAGCTCTCTTTTAAGCCTAAGTCTTGAAATTCTAGTTGAGAAGCTTCTGCGTCCACGTGATTCATAAAATCAAATTTCTCGAGTTCTTCCAGTAATACGTCAATAAATGTTGATGCTTCGTAGATATAACAATGCCATAGTTCAGCTAATTTAGGTTCAAAAGCTATATAGTCATCTGGTAAGTCAGACGCTGCTTCACGAGCAATCCGTTTGACAAACAGCCATCTGATAAGAAATTTGATAAATGATTCAGGAAGCATTTCACCTTCGTGGTTATAGAAATGAGACATTTGTAGGAAATAATGCCAATACCAGAATGTGAATGTATTAAAATTCCCCATGTATCCGATTTTAAAGACAAAAGCATCTGCCATCAAGTAATGGATAAACACTTTGCTGACGGAATTAAACATTAAACTGTGTACATAGCTTTCCGGTTTATAGTTTTTACTGTGTAATATTCGGCTTTTGAGGATTCGTATACTATCATCGTCTACAATCAATCGGTTGTTGGTATGAATATTAATTTGATATAAGTTTTTTGGAGTGTCGTATTCTGAATATTCTGAAGAATCCCAATAAAAGTTCATAGCCTCTTTCCATACAGTGGCGGCATATAGTTCAGGATATGTTATGTGTGATATATTGATTCGTAATGAGTCTTTATCAGAACTAACTCTTTCATAACCGGATACATAAATACAGTTGTTTTCGGCTTCATCTTTGACCAGCTTTTCCAAAATGGTTTTGTAAGCCGTGTCATAAGCGGATATCAATTGTTGAATGCCACCATTGTATTCCAAATTGAAATCGGAGATATTCAATGAACGCGAACTGTTATGGAAACGATTGTAATATGCTTGCTCAAAATTGCGAATCATCCGGTTGAGCCATGTATGGAAATCTTCCAATGATATTTCTCCTGTAAGAGTGTTCCTGTAATTGCTTATTCGCTTCAATATTCCTTCCAAATATCCCTTGAGTTCTATGAAATAGCTGAAAAAAAGCAAATCGGTGATACCGTCATTGAAGGTGCCATACATTTTCATGGTACGTTCTTTCAGCACCTTTGATACACGGCAGGCATCTAAATCTTGTCTCAATTGTGCAAGTTCGGAATGTGTGAAACCACATTCCCTAAGACGTTTCATCAATTCAGGGTGTCCTTCGGAATTTCTAAGTTCCTGTCTCATCCCGTGTTGGTTGAATACCACGTTGATGCGCTGTTTCCGAATGTATTTCTGTAACAGATACTCGTTGCTTAAATGACCGACTTGAGTTCGGAACTTTTCAAAGGAAGTATCTTTAACAATTAATTGCATCATGTCAGTTCCCGGCATGATACGTTCCTCTATATTTTCTGTAAAGATATGTTTTTCACTGATTATTGTCTTCTTAAAGTCTATGTAATGACCGGGTTTTAAATCCCATTGAAACTGGAATGATAGTGTTTCCTTGTTATTTTTTTGACATTCCGAAAGTTCCATGTCATATCCCAAATGTGAAAAAGATGTAGCAAAAATATGGGCGTCTTTTACTTGCTCCAACAAGGCTTTTTCATCAAAATGCTCTTGTTGTTTGCTCAGTGAGTGATAAAGTAATGAGTTACGTGCCAAAGTGTCAAGTTGATCTTGGTTTTCATTATCTGTTTCTGCCATGTCATGGAGTTTCAAGACACGTGTTTCATTGGTAAAATAGGAGATTGAAGATAATTTATTTGCAAAGTAGATAACGACTAGCTCATTATTGGAAAAACTGTCTATACAAACCATGTTAATTGGGTATTTTACAGCTTTCTTTTGTTGATATAACTTCCTTTTCAAAACTTCGAGCAACTCTATGCCATTTCCTATCAAAAGACCATTATTGATTTTATAATTGACTATACCTATGAAAGGGTATCTATCTTTTTCTTTTAGGAATGTAGCTTTAGCTTGTTCTTTTAATGTATGTAGTTCGGGAACTCCTTCTATCCAGGTATGAATACCGTTAATTATTTGCAAGGTATATTTCCTTTTACCTTCAATGTCACTGCTATATCCATGTCCTGTGTGCAAAACGCGATTTGGAAAGGCAAAGTCATCAATCAGTGACAATACAGCCATGTTGCAATTGCCAAAAAGATGATATCCTACCGGATGATATAATTCGTTGTCTATTTTTCCGCCATGTTGCTCTACATCTTCTTTGTACTTGCTGAATAAATCATTTTTAAACTCCTCTTCAAACAGCTTTTCCGATGGCATTGTGGAGTAGTTATCCAGCAACCCTATAACTAAACCACAGGTGTCTACTTTGTATTCCATATTCGATTAAGGTTAATCTGTGCAATTGCAAATAAAGAAGGGATGTGTTTTGGCACATCCCCTATATACTAACTTTAAAAAAGGATATTTTCTACTTAGTAATTCGTATGAAATTCCTTCCGTTTTACATCATTAACGGAAAGCCCCAATGTCCTTGTTTCCTTTTTCATTTTCACGAATTCTACACAATAAGATTCCGTACTTAAACCGGATGAACCTGTATTACTACGCTGTAATTTTAGCTGTTCTGCCAGCTGGCCTGTTCGCTCAGCGTTTAGTAGGGCAGAAAGGTTAAGATAATCAGTTCTTCTTATAGCCATAATATCTGTTTTTGAAGCTTCTTTGACAATCTGTATTTCCACTATAATTTATAGTAAGTGGGTTAATAGGCTGCAAAGTTACTCTTATTTAATTAATTCACAAAAAATTCAAAACAAAATGTTGCAAAAAACAAGATTGGTAATCAACTTATGCCCTATTTCTTCTGACTTTATCAAAGATTTGATCTTTTTATACGAAGAGATGGCATGCTGGGTTTGGATTTCAATCTTATTGCCTTCAAATCGTTCACTGTACAATATAAGAACATACAATTTCGGTAATGGTTCGCCATCGGTGATTTTTTGTTTTATTGCATGTATTTTCTGTTTGACTATGCTTTCTGTTTTTGTATCCAGAGTAAGGATACAGCAATTGATATAATTCGGAATATTTTCAGGGGAATTGCCGGGATAAAATAACGAACGGATTTTCTTTTGCAATAAATCCGGTTCTATCGGAGAAGAGAATGATATTTCTTTATATAACTCATTGTTTAGTGTTTTTAAACGTGGTTTGGAAGAAGTCATGGGTTCCATACAGTACGACTTTACATCCTCGGAAGCCACTGTCCATTCGTATGTTAAAGCATTACCCGTATTGAACCGAATACGAATCACATTGAGCATGCGTGCTTTGGTATCAATTCTGAGGAGAGAGGCTGAATAAGGATATCTTCCATCTTCTTTGTTACGGTCAAACATGCTTCCATTTTGATAAAGTAAGGTCGAATTCATTAGCATATCCGGTTCTCTGTTTTTGGTGTTATGCTCGTGCCCGCAGATAATAAGATCGCTTATTCCTATAATCCGTTCCACCAAGCTGTTTTCATCTAGACGTCCATAAATGTCATTCCAGCAAAGTCGATAGGGTGAACGGTGCATTATGGTAATGATTGTATATCCGTTTCGTTTCAAACCTTTAACATGCTTCTCTACCTGTTTTGTTATATTTTCGTCAAGTGTGAGTATAGACCTGTGTCCTCCGGCATTACCGACAACATATTGCCATTCTGTATTTAGAGCTACTAGGCATATTTTAGGATATTCCAGCAGATAATAGCCGCTGATGCTTTTCAATTCAGAATCAATTTTAATATCTGGTATCGGATGCCAGTGTACTGTATCATAATAAGAGGAGATAAAACGGGCGTAATTTCCAAAGTATTTCTTTAAATATTCAGAATTTTTGGAGCAAACTTCGGGCTGGGGATTTGTGTACATATTTAAAAACATCTTGGCTGCTTCCAAATCTTTTTCAGAGACCCTCAGTTGTGCTTTCGCTTTTATACTTTTCTTTTTTTCTTCTGAAGAATTTTTTAAAGCCGTTAGTTCCTCTTTTGTATATTCTATTGGGGTTAACTGTTTGTCATGGTTTCCGGGTACTGCTACTACTTGGAAAGATATACCGATTTCTAATTTTATTTTCTCGATATAAGAGCGGATGTCGTCATATCCTGTCATATCATTTTCCGAGTGGGCTATATCTCCTGCCAAGACCAAACATTGAGGAGACCATTCCTGATGATTTTTCAGGAAAGCTGATAGTTTATCGAGAAAAGGATTGAAAATTCGTTCGAAATCATCTTTCCGTTTACTTTCATAATGTAAATCAGAAAGAATTAGTATTCGAAAAATATGATTATTTATGTTGTTTTCTTCCATAGGTGCTATTTGTTAGCAAAGATAAAATATTATTGCAAAATATGAAAGGAAAATCTTTGGTTTATTTTATTTATCCACTGCGTCGCCTTTTCTGGCGTCCCATCCTACTATCCGGCTCTAAGCATTTGGGAAAACTTGAGTAGCCATTGGCGCACGTCGTCGGGATGGATGGCAAGGAGACGTAAACACTCACGACACTACATGTTGAGGGCGAAAGGTAGGTGAGAAGGAAATTGTTTACTCTTTTTTGAGATAAAATTTAGCGGATGGAACTACAACAATCCATGTGGGGAACTGTTGGTATTTTATGGGGAGATGAGGCTAATTATTGTATGGCTTCACTCTCATTCCCGCAACGGTCAATTGCCGTCACCGCGAAATACTTCTTGGCAGTCCACGGACGTATCGGGGCATAGATATATTCAGTACCTGCCACCCGTTGAGCTAAAATATTCTCAGGATTGGAAGTATCTACCGGATAGCTGTCCGAACCATAGACAACGTAAGCCGGTGCATTCCGTTTGTCGTTATCGGTAGAAGGTTGCCAGCGTAAAAGGGTATAGCCCTCTGATTGCTTTTCAACATTGAGGTATGTAGGAGCAGTGGGAGGGATACTGTCAATCCATGGCATGGCAGGTTGCAGTGCGGGGGCTGTATAATAGTTTTCTTCCAGAATGTCATATAGGTTTTGGGTATTATCCATCAGATATTTGACGCGATAATGTCCTTCACCTGCCATTCCGTGGGCACGGATAAAGTTAATCTGCCGTTCCACTTCATCCACCGTCCAGTTGCCTTCGGACGGGTGCAGGAAGTAAATACCCAGCCCCGGGATGATTTGCCGTCCGTTACTTTGTTCCTGCCAGTCAAGGGCAAACGGGTAGAAACCGTTGCCACGGAAGTACATCATGGGATAAATCTGGTCTTGGATGCCTTCACCCAGCCAGCCTTGTACATCTTGGTAGACGGTATTGAAAGAATTCCAGCCACGGGAAGAGTAGCGTGAAGTGTCACGATATTTACCTACGGGGCAGGTACTGACTTTCACCCAAGGTTTCAGCGCTTTCACGCCTTTGTAGATGTACCGTACGATTTCGGTGATATTGTCCCTGCGCCACTGTGCAAGACTGCGGCCATTGCTGCGCTTTTTGTAGTCGTAGCTGTCGGGGAAGCGCAAGGCGTTTTCGGGATAACGTAGGTAATCAAAGTGTACCCCATCCACGTCGTAACGCTCAACCACTTCACGGACAAGGCTCATCAGGTATTCCTTCGTTTGCGGATGGCCGGGATTGAGGAAGTATTCACGTTTATAAGGTACGCAAATTGCCGGTTTACGTTTGGTTACAGATTGTTTCCCGAGAGCCGCCACATGCTTCCGATTACCTAGAGGGATGGTTACCATCCAGGCGTGGCATTCCAACCCCCGTTTATGGCATTCGGCCACGGCAAAAGCGAGAGGGTCGTAACCGGGATTACCTCCTGTCTCTCCTGTCAGTATCGAATTGTAGGGCTCTATGGCGGATTTATAGAGAACATCGCCACGTGTACGGGTCTGAAAAAGTACCGTATTGAAATTGGCGGCTTTCAGCTTATCGAGAATTTCAATCAGTTCAGCCTGCTGCTTGCGGATAGAAGTGGGAGATGTGGCACGGGTTTGCGGCCAGTCAAGACCATAGACTGCGGTTACCCAAGCTGCACGGACTTCATGTTTGGGAGGTTGGGCGGCAAGAGGAAGAAACATCGCGATATATAAGAGCGTAAATACTATTCGTTTCATTGAATTCTAGAGTTGAAGTTTGTATAAATGATAATTTAGCGGCTTTGCCGCTAAAAGTTGATAGTTGATAGATGATAGTTGATAGATAGCTGCGCTATTATGCCGAATGGTAACTATCAACTATCATCTATCAACTATCAACTTCGCGCTCCGCGCGACTAAATTCCCATTTATTTCTTTATTCTTGTTATATTTCTCTGCGAAGTTAAGCAAAACACCTGATAATTTTGTGCTGTTTACTTAGAAACTGTTACATTTGCATACATTAAAAAGATTAACACGCCATGATTACATTTACGCTTTGCCTGCTGGCGTTGATAGCGGGCTATTTCATTTACGGGCGCTTTATCGAACGCGTCTTTGGTCCTGATGACCGTAAAACCCCAGCTTTAACCAAGGCTGACGGAGTGGACTACATACCTCTGCCCACCTGGAAAATATTCATGATACAGTTTCTTAATATCGCCGGAGTAGGCCCTATATTCGGTGCCATCATGGGCGCCATGTTTGGCACGGCTTCCTACCTCTGGATTGTATTCGGCTCTATTTTCGCGGGAGCGGTACACGACTATCTGGCAGGAATGCTTTCCCTGCGTCATGGCGGAGAGAGCCTTCCCGAAATTATCGGACGTTATCTGGGACTGCCCACCAAGCAGGTGATGCGCGGTTTCACTGTGATTTTGATGATGTTGGTGGGAGCCGTCTTTGTGGCTTCTCCGGCAGGACTGCTTGCCAAATTGACTCCGGGCGCTCTGGATAACACATTCTGGATAATCGTCATCTTCGTTTATTACATTCTGGCTACGTTGCTTCCCGTCGATAAGATTATCGGTAAGATTTATCCTCTGTTTGCCATTGCCTTGATATTCATGGCGGTAGGAATACTGGTGATGCTCTATGTATATCATCCTGCCCTGCCCGAACTATGGGACGGATTGCGGAATACACATCCCAAAGCAACTTCCAATCCCATCTTCCCGATGATGTTCATTACCATCGCCTGCGGGGCTATTTCCGGTTTCCACGCTACGCAAAGCCCGTTGATGGCACGTTGCATGACCAGTGAACGCCACGGCCGCCCCATCTTCTATGGCGCCATGATTACGGAAGGTATCGTAGCCCTTATTTGGGCAACCGTCGCCACTTATTTCTTCCATAAGGAGGGAATGGGGATAACCGATGCATCGATAGTCGTATTTGATATCAGTAAAGGATGGCTGGGCACATTCGGCGGTATACTTGCCATACTGGGTGTGGTTGCCGCACCGATTACCAGTGGAGATACGGCATTCCGCTCGGCGCGTCTCATCGTCGCCGACTTCTTGGGATTAGAACAAAAAACGATGCGGAGACGTTTGTATATCTGTATTCCGATGTTTGCCATAGCAGTGGGATTACTGCTCTATAATTTGCGTGATTCGGATGGTTTCCAAACGATATGGCGTTATTTTGCTTGGGCCAATCAGACACTGTCCGTCTTTACGTTGTGGGCTGTCACGGTTTATCTTGTGCGTGAGAGAAAAGGACATTATTTTTATGTGACCTATTTGCCGACTCTTTTCATGACAGCTGTCTGTACAACCTATATCTGCGTTGCTCCCGGGGGATTTGGCATGCAACTGCATACCGCTCCTGTCATCGCTATTCTTGCGGCATTGGTAGCCGCTGTTTGGTTCAATATTTGGTATTTTAAAACGACTAAAAAACTTTGGTAATGAAGAAGATTAAGAAATCAACCGGCCTGACTTTAGCTTTACTTATCTATGTTACTGCAACTGCTGCCTACTTCCTGCCCCGGAACACGGAAATCAGCAATACGGAGAAATACGTTACCGTAGCTGTTTCGTACGTAATAGTACTGGTGCTGTGGTTGGTACTCCGCAAAAAGGAAGACTTGCAACGGAAGCGCCGCGAGGAAGATGAAAACAGAATGAAACGATAATTATTTACTTAAAAATAAAAACAAGATGAAAAGACTTGCATTACTCGTTTGCCTGCTTGTTGCCACAATGGCTGCCCAGGCACAGTTTGAAAAAGGAAAATGGTTTGTAAATCCTTCCGTAACCGGTCTTAACCTTTCCTATAATACGGAAACGGATAAAGCCAGTTTCGGCCTCGAAGCTAATGGCGGCGCGTTTTTAATGGACAACGTTGCGTTGCTGATAAAAGCCGGTGCAGGTTGGAATCAAGGAGACTTGCAAAAAGATGTTTATACCCTTGGTGTGGGCGGCCGTTATTACTTTGATAAAATAGGTATTTATCTGGGTGCTGATGTCAATCTGAACCGTTATGATTGGGATGGAGGTGACAGGACTCTCGTTGGCTTCGGCATGGAAGCAGGTTATGCTTTCTTCCTTTCACATACAGTGACCATCGAACCCGCCGTTTATTGGGATATTAATAAAGACCGTTCTGTATTGGGATTGAAGGTAGGGTTTGGTTTCTACTTCTAAACAAGGCAGATGGGATAACCCCTGCTGTATATTTTTAGGCACGGATTACATGAATTTTACGGATTTTTTTATTGAGCCAAGCATATAGCGCAGCCTTTAATCCGGGATGTTCGTGTAATCCGTGCCTTGTTTATGTTACTTAATTCTTTACTTCTCTGTTTGCAGCTTCTCTTTCAAGAACTGCCCCGTATAGCTTGCCGCACATTCCGCTACCTCTTCCGGAGTACCCACAGCTACAATATTACCACCCTTGTCACCGCCTTCGGGACCAAGGTCTATCACGTAGTCGGCGCACTTCACTACATCCAGGTTGTGTTCAATGATAACAATGGAGTGACCACGGCGTATCAAGGCATCAAAAGCTTCGAGTAGCTTGCGGATGTCATGGAAGTGTAGTCCCGTAGTAGGTTCGTCAAAAATGAACAGAGTAGGGTCGGCTTTTTCAATGCTGAGATAATAAGCCAGCTTCACCCGCTGGTTCTCTCCGCCCGAAAGGGTAGAAGAGGACTGACCGAGCTTGATATAGCCTAAACCTACATCCTGTAACGGTTGTAAGCGTTTGACGATTTTCTTTTGTCCATGCTTGGTGAAGAACTCGATGGCTTGGTTGACGGTCATTTCAAGGACATCGTAAATATTGGCATCGTGGAATTTCACTTCCAGCGTATCGGCTTTGAAGCGCTTGCCGTGGCAAGACTCGCATTCCAGCACAAGGTCTGCCATGAATTGCATTTCTACGGTAATCGTGCCTTCCCCCTTGCACTCTTCACAACGCCCGCCTTCACTGTTGAAACTGAAAAATCCCGCAGTATAACCCATTTGTTTCGCAAGCGGCTGTTCCGCCCACAGCTTACGGATTTCATCGTATGCTTTGAGGTAGGTCACAGGGTTGGAGCGGGACGACTTTCCAATAGGATTCTGGTCAACGAACTCCACATTGCGCAAGTTCTGCAAATCGCCACTGATAGAGGCGAATTCACCCGGGCGCTCGCTGCACTCGTCCAGTTCACGTTTCAGGGCACGGTAGAATACATCACGAACCAATGTACTCTTTCCAGAACCGGATACACCTGTCACAACCGTCATCACGTTGAGCGGGAAACGTACGTCCACCCCTTTCAGATTGTTTTCACGGGCACCTGTTATTTCTATATACTGGTTCCACGGACGGCGGCTTTCGGGGATAGGAATAGTCTCTTCACCCAGAAGATAACGGACGGTGTAACTGTCGCTGCCTTTCTGAAGGTCTTTCATATCTCCCTGGTATACCACTTCTCCACCTAGGCGGCCGGCTTTAGGACCTATGTCGATGATATAATCTGCCGCACGAATGATTTCTTCATCATGTTCTACCACCACTACCGTATTGCCCAACTGTTGAAGCTGGCGCAACACGTGTATCAGCTTGTCGGTGTCCCGGCTGTGCAGACCGATACTCGGTTCATCCAATATATAGAGACTACCCACCAGGCTGCTGCCTAAAGAGGTGGCCAGATTGATACGCTGGCTTTCACCGCCCGATAGCGAATTGCTGAGACGGTTGAGCGTAAGATATCCCAGTCCTACGTCCAGCAGGAAGCGGATGCGGCTGTTGATTTCCGTCAGGATGCGTCGGGCGATATCTTCATCATGCTTATCCAGTTTCAGGTTGTCGAAGAACAACTTCAATTCGGTGATAGGCAAGTCCACCAATTCGGAAATGTTACGTCCGCCCACCTTGACATAGCTTGCTTCCGGCTTCAACCGAGTGCCGTGGCACGTCGGGCAAAGCGTCTTGCCACGATAGCGGGCCAGCATCACGCGGTATTGTATCTTGTACTGGTTCTCCTGTATCATCTTGAAGAAAGCGTTGATACCCTCAAAATAGCGGGTACCTTCCCACAACATCCTTTTTTGTTCATCAGTCAACTGGAAGTAGGGCGTGAAAATGGGGAAACCGGCTTTCTCCGCACCGCGTATCACCATGTCCTTCCATTCACCCATCTTCTCTCCACGCCAGCAAACCACAGCGCCGTCGTATACGGATAGCGAACGATTGGGGATGACAAGATGCTCGTCAATGCCTACGACACGTCCGAAACCTTCGCACTCGGGGCAGGCGCCAATCGGGGAGTTGAAAGAAAACATCTGGTCACTGGGTTCCTCAAAAGTGATGCCGTCCGCTTCGAACTTAGTGCTGAACCGGTAGAGACAAGTAGACCCGTCCGCTTGGTAGAAACGCAGCAGGCAGGACCCATCTCCTTCGTACATGGCAGTTTCCGCAGAGTCCGTCAAGCGGCTGATGGCATCTTTTTCCCGGGAAGCGGTCATGCGGTCCACCAGCAAGAATACAGTATCTCCTTCTTTCGGAGTATATTCGTCGATGCGTACCATTTCCCCGTTCACTTCCAGACGGTTGAACCCCTGTTTCATATCTATCTCCAACTGCTGTTTCATCGTGCGTCCTTCGTGAAGCAGAATAGGGGTGAGCACCGTATAGCGCGTTCCTTCGGGGTATTCCAGCATGCAGTTCACGATATCTTCCGTGGAATGTTTCTTCACTTCCTGCCCGCTGATGGGGCTGAACGTACGTCCTACACGTGCATAGAGCAAGCGCAGATACTCGTAGATTTCAGTGGAAGTGCCTACCGTAGAGCGTGGATTGCGGCTACTCACTTTCTGTTCGATGGCAATTGCCGGTGGAATTCCTTTGATAAAGTCACACTCCGGCTTGCTCATTCGTCCCAAGAATTGACGCGCATAGCTACTGAGACTTTCCACGTAGCGGCGTTGTCCCTCGGCATAGAGAGTATCGAACGCGAGCGATGATTTACCGGAGCCGGACAACCCGGTGATAACAACTAATTTGTTACGGGGAATCTCTACGTCAATGTTCTTGAGGTTATTGACGCGGGCTCCTTTTATGATGATAGATTTCTGTTCAGTCATAATTTCTTATACTAATACTTTAAGCTACAAACTTATCCGGTGTGCCGAATGATGTGATGAATTATTGAGTAGATGGGATATATTTTACTTCTGTTTGAATATCAAATCAATTCCCGATAACAGATGTCATCGCATTCAGTCGTCTCCTGAAAGCTATAGCTATATTCTTGCGTGCAAATTCATTCAAGCCTGTGAATGTGGTACGTTGTTTTAAATCTTCCAAAGACATGGTAAAGAGGAGTTTAGCAAGGCATTCGTCTGCAAAAGAGTTTGATACTACATTTACTCCGCTAAAGTCTAATATAACCTTGTCATTTTCTCCAATAAGATTCAGTAATTGTGAACGAACTTTTTCACCCAATTGCCGGGTACCCAAGTTCTCGTTTATTGTAGCAAATTTAAAAGTTGTCATTCTATTTATTGTTTTCATTATTACCATAATTGTTCCAAATCGTCAGTTGGCGCAAATTCTTCATTGAATTGCGACTCACAGTCTGTCCGGTTGTCTACTATTTCGTTAGGGTCGATCTCTCGGTTTGAGTGAATGTCGAAATAGACAATAGTGCCTTGCCAAAGTGGCGATGAATTTACATGGATTTCCTCACCGTCATATATCAAAGTATGGAGTCCGGAATGAATTTCTAATCGTATCCCTACATTTTTGATAAGCCTGGATGTTGAATAAAGTCCAAACCCCATCCCTTTTCCATCTGTCACAGCATCTTGAATACTTTTTTCTATGGCTTTCGGTTCAGATAGATTTCTATACAATGGATTTTGCGCTAATGATTGCTGAATCCCCATCCCGTCATCGGCTACCAATATTTGAATCATAGATTTTGTAGGGCTATATAGTGAGATGGTAGTACCGCAAGTCTTTCCGGAGTGCGTCAATACATTATCCAATACTTCGTAAAAGCAATAACTCAATGCTTGCATTACACTAAGTTCGATGTCGGGATAATTATTGAGTGACTTTACAATATGCGAATATACATTATAGATGTTTTCATTGTCGAATACTTCAATCAAAGGTTGCATTTCGCTATCCTTAAAGTAACGGTTTAAAAGACTATCTATATTCATACTTACGGTTATATTGGTTTTAAGAAAACAAAGGTAGTACTTTTCTTATTAATACTCTGGATAATGACTGTTAAAGAATGATGTACAAGGTTGTTGGTATGAATTCCTTTTATCGTATATTTATTCCTTATATCCTATTGATAAACAGTGTAATAAATCTTAATGGAAGCAGGAGCTAGTTTGTTTTAATTAAACTTTAATTACTCCATTGAGTGATTTTATTCGGTTCTTTAATTCCATTAATTTATTGATTGATAGTTTTTTTCTACCATTACGTTTACAAATGAAAGTACTTGTGGGGTTGCTCTTTTCCTTTTTTCCGATAGGCGGCTTGATGCACTGGTCTGCCAGATTGATTGTCAAACAATGCTTGTCAGTCGCTTTCTGCTTTCAAATCACCCGTTCTGCTGACATGCTCGCTTTTCAAAAAGCCCGAAATAGAACGGAAGCGTACGATTTAAAGCATAAATATGCGGTACTTTTACCGAATATCCGCTAATTTTATGTTTCCCGAAGGAGGGATATTAACTTCCCACACGAGAGATATTAACTTCCCACGCGAGGGATGTTAACTTCCGGTGCGAGGGATGTTAACTTCCCTCCCGGGAAAGATGAACATTTCTCCTGAAAACACCCTTTTTCTTCCGGGGAGAGAGTGCTTTTACATGACCGGCCAGATATTTCCCATCTATTTGAGTTGTACATATTTCTGTATTCCGCTATCCATGAAGAAGATACGGGTTTTCGCTCGCATATTTCCGCTCACACCCGCCAACGGGGTGGAAATACGCGATTCTCGGGATGCGGGAAATGCAAAGTGTCAGCGATGGACTTTTTGTCATTTATATCTGATTATGCAATGGTAAAGTCAAAACGGGCACAAGTAATGCCGGGCTGGTTCTATTTAGGAGTGCTGAAATATATGCATATACTCACTAATTCTCTATTAACTCATACTATTTGTAGAAAGCGTAACATTAAAAATAAAAAGAAAGGTGTCAAAAGTAAAATTCACTATCATTACGCTTTGTCATCCTGTTGTCGAAGGATTTCTTCTCTGTTCATATAGGGAGGAGATGCTTCGACTACGCTAACAATGACAAAACCCCTTTGTCATTATCGATTTGTTTCACTTTTTCAAAGTGATTTCCACTCAGTATGACAGGATGATAGGCTTATTTTCAAGGGAAAAAGGAGTTGTTCGAGGGGCTTGCCATCGAAAAGCTGGAGAAGGACTTGGAATTGCACTACCAAAACGTGCTTTTCATTGTCTTCAAGCTGGCGGGCTTCTATGTAAAGGTGGAATGTCACACCTCACAGGACAGGATAGATTTGGTGGTGCAAACTGACAAATACATCTATGTGATGGAGTTCAAACTGGAAGGCAGTGCCGAAGAAGCTTTGAAGCAAATCAATGATAAACAGTACACCCTGCCTTTTGAGGCTGACAGCCGTAAGCTTTTCAAGATAGGTGTGAACTTCAGTAATGTCACGCGCAACATAGAACGTTGGATTGTAGAAAATACTCCGCCATTGCTTGGGCATTGCCGGAGTATTTCCGGCAAGGTTAAGATTTGTTATACTTTCTGATGTGTGCTAATTTACATTAAATAAAAGCGTTATTTTCGCATCAGACACTTAATCTTCAATCTGAAATGATAGAAACTGCCGTTAAACGGTTTATTGTTGTGCTGATGTTGGGACTGTTCCCCTTTGTCCTACAGGCTACTGACCTTCCTAAAGAAATGAAAATCTTGGCGGATAGTGCAAGGTATCTATTGGGAAATAAGCAACTGCCTGCTTTGAATGCCCAATGGATGAAAATCGCCCGGGAACTGAATGACACCACGCAAATAGAGGCGGCTTACGATAATCTGGTATCACACTATTATAATTTGGGAGATATTGACAGCTTGAAGAAGGTGACATATAACTTCATGGATTGGTGTACAAAGTATGACAAACCGGATATGCGATATATGTACTGGCGCCAGTTCATTCAGCGCGTAACCGAGAAAGGTATGCAAGAAGAGGCCATTGCCGAAACTGCCCGCTTACATAAGGATGCTGAACAGGCTAAAAATAAGTATGGACTGGCATGCGGTGAAATGTGCATCGGATATAACCATCGGATTTTTGCCAATAATGTGGAGCTTTGTATAGAATGCTATAATAATGCGTTGAAACATTTTGAGGAAGGTGAGTATTATAGGGATGCATACGTGGTGCTGCTCAATATTATCCAGACCTATCTTTCACGTAGCGAGTATGCCGAAGGCGAAGTATATCTGAAAAAACTGGAACAACTGGAGGCAACGATGAAACAGGAAAATAGGGAAATAGACTCTTCCTTGCACCTGCGTTTCAACGAGTTTCGTGTAATCTGTATGTTGGCAAGCAAAGGGAAGGCAGCTGCTGAACCTTATATAAAAGAAACGGATGATTTTTACAGATATAATCCCGGAAGTACGAACCCTGAAGCATGGTTTGCGTATAAGATAATGTGTTGCCGTATTTTGGGTGATTTGAAAGGAAACATATCATACGTTGATTCTCTGATGGATTACCAACATTCTCTGGGCATCTGTTATCCTTATAATCATAGGATGAAGGCGGAGTTGCAGGTGCAGTCGGGAGATTACCGTGAGGCATGTCAAAGCTATGCGGAATATGCCCAGGTCAATGACTCTGTACGGAAAATAGAACAGGATGAACTGTTGAGTAAATACACGGCGCAGTTTGAGGTGGACAAACTGAAGATGGAGAAACTGGAGCTGCGTGCCAAATTGAACAAAGACAAACTGACAACTGCCTTGATAGCCGGAAGTTTGATATTGGTGTTGCTGCTGGTGATAAGTTATCTGTATATCCGTACCTTGTCGATGAACCGTAAACTGGACACGGCGCATAAGGCGGTGAAGAAGATGAGCCGGGTGAAGAGTTCGTTCATTCAGCATATCACTCACGAGATACGTACACCGCTGAATTCTATTGTCGGCTTTTCCACTCTGCTGGC
The DNA here is from genome assembly GCF_959029255.1 of uncultured Bacteroides sp. Classification (GTDB taxonomy): domain Bacteria; phylum Bacteroidota; class Bacteroidia; order Bacteroidales; family Bacteroidaceae; genus Bacteroides. The sequence continues at coordinate 47,656 of NZ_CAUFUE010000005.1, forward strand.
TGAAGACGAGGTAGATGAGGAAGAAAAGAAAGAATATGCCGCCCAGGTGGAAAGTAATAATACTTATTTGCTGGGTCTGATGGAGAATATTCTTACCATAGCGGATATGGATTCGCAGGTGCTGGATATGTCGCGGGAAGAGGTGGATATCAATGCATGTTGCCGTGAATGTACCGAAGCGCTCCATCCGGTTTTGAAAGAGAGGGTTGCATTGGAATGTGTTCCTTCACCGGAAATTCCTGTCATCTATACCGTCCGGCCGTGGTTGAAAATTGTGATGATGGCTTTGCTGGATAATGCCGTAAAGTTTACAAATGAAGGCTATATCCGTGTTTCCTGTGAGGAAGATAAAACCCGCAGGGTGATGCGCATCACTGTAGAAGATACGGGCATCGGCATCGATTCGGGGAATAAGGAACATATTTTTGAGCGTTTCTATAAGGCAGACACTTTTACCAAAGGTACCGGTTTGGGGCTTGCCATTGCGCAGGAAATCATGGAAATGGCCGGTGGACGGGTTTACCTGGATGAGAGTTACCGGGGTGGTTGCCGCTTTGTTTTGGAGTGGCCGATGAAAGATAAAACCTAAATATAAATATTAGTATAAAGTTATAATTGAAAGATGAGAGCAAAATCCCTTTTATGTTTATTCCTCTTGTTACTGATGGCAGGAGGAATTTTTGCGCAAGTGCAGGCGCCGTCTGCATATCCTAAACGTGAATTTCGTGCAGCTTGGATTCAGGCGGTGAACGGACAGTTTCGTGGCATACCGACCGAGACTCTGAAGCAAACGTTGATAAACCAGTTGAATTCTTTGCAGGGAGCGGGCATCAATGCCATCATCTTCCAAGTGCGACCTGAGGGGGATGCGCTCTACGCGTCGCAATATGAACCGTGGAGCCGTTATCTGACAGGTGTGCAGGGCAAGGCGCCGGAACCTTTTTGGGACCCGATGCAGTTTATGATTGAAGAATGCCACAAGCGGAACATGGAGTTTCATGCTTGGATAAACCCTTACCGGGTGAAAACCTCACTGAAGAATGAGCTTGCTCCGATTCATATTTACAGGGAACATCCCGAATGGTTCGTGACGTATGGCAACCAGCTTTATTTTGACCCGGCTTTGCCCGAAAGCCGTGACCATATCTGCAAGGTGGTGACTGATATTGTATCCCGCTATGATGTGGACGCCATTCACATGGATGATTATTTCTATCCTTATCCCATCAAAGGGACGGATTTCCCGGATGATGCCAGCTTTGCACGTTTTGGCGGTGGTTTCACCAATAAGGCGGATTGGCGCCGCAGTAATGTGAATATATTGATTAAAAAGATACATGAGACTGTTCGCGGGCTGAAACCGTGGGTGAAGTTCGGTGTCAGTCCTTTCGGCATTTACCGTAACGAAAAGAGTGACCCGTTGGGTAGCAAGACTAACGGCTTGCAGAATTATGACGACTTGTATGCGGATGTGTTGCTGTGGGCGCGCGAGGGCTGGATTGATTATAATATTCCCCAGATTTACTGGCAGATAGGGCATCCGGCTGCCGACTATGAGACTTTGGTGAAGTGGTGGGCTAAGAATTCTGAAAATCGTCCTTTGTTCATCGGTCAGTCTGTGATGAACACGGTGCAGAATGCCGACCCGCAAAATCCGTCGATTAACCAGCTTCCCCGTAAGATGGCTTTGCAACGTGCTTACCAGACGATTAGCGGTAGTTGCCAGTGGCCTGCGAGTGCGGTGGTGGAGAATGCGGGTAACTACCGGGATGCCCTGGTTGCAGAGTACCATAAGTATCCGGCTCTTCCTCCTGTTTTCGATTTCATGGATAATGAAGTTCCTGACAAGGTGCGCAAGGTGAAGCCGGTGTGGACTGCCGATGGTTATATTCTGTTCTGGACGGCACCTGAATATGATGACGAAATGAATCGTCCGGTGCAGTATGTAGTGTATCGGTTCGGCTCAAAGGAGAAGGTGAATATTGATGATCCGTCGCATATTGTTGCCATCACCCGCAATCCTTTCTATAAGTTGCCATACGATAACGGAAAAACGAAGTACCGCTATGTTGTGACGGCACTCGACCGCTTGCATAACGAATCGAAATCAGTAGGAAAGAAAGTGAAATTATAGGGCGTAGCTCTTTTTTAGTAAAGTATAAGCCCTGCAATTCCGCATGCGATAATCATCAATATCGGGTTGGCTTTGTACTTCTTCGTACCGATGAAAGCAACGAGAAAAATGATTATGCTGATGATGAAGGAGTACAGGTCTTCCGTGGGAGAGTTGAAGTTTTCAGTATTCATTAATACGAGTGCGGCCGATGCCAGCAATCCTACCACTGCCGGGCGGAGTCCGCTGAATACTGCTTCTACGGACGGGTGCTTTTGATATTTCAGGAAGAATTTGCTGATGGTGAGCATCAGGATGAATGAGGGCAGCACTACCGCAAAAGTAGCGATGACGGAGCCCCATATACTTCCCGTTGCCGTGAAACCTACGTAGGTGGCGGAATTGATTCCGATGGGGCCGGGGGTCATCTGGCTGATGGCTACGATGTCTGTAAACTCCTGAGGTGAGAGCCAGCCATAACGGGTGACAACTTCTCCCTGTATCATGGAAAGCATGGCATATCCGCCGCCAAAGCCGAAAAGGCCGATTTTGAAGAAGGTATAGAATAATTGGAGGAATATCATGGGGTTTTAGATTTATGATTTCAGATTTATTACTTTAGATTTGGGAATTATGATTTTGTTGATTCTCAACTATCAAACTATCAACTCTTAACTATCAACTCTTTTCAATTTTCCGTAGATGTATCCGCCTACACCGGCAGCGATAATAATCCAGATAGGAGAAAAGCCCAGTAACCAAATCAGCAGGGCGGAAACAACGGGTATCCAGATATTGTAGCGGCTAATCCGGGCTGACTTGGCCATGCTGAACGTGGGGGCGGCAATCAAAGCGACCACTGCCGGGCGGATGCCCTTGAATATCCGCTCCACATAGACATTGTCCTTGAAGTTGTGAAAGAACAGTGCTATGGCAAGGATGATGAGGAAAGAGGGGAGTATGGTACCTAAGGCAGTGATGATGCTTCCCTTCAACCCTTTCAGCCGATAGCCGATGAAGATGGAGATATTGACTGCAAGGATGCCCGGAGCCGATTGCGATATGGCAAGCAAATCGATAAAATCATCTTGGGCTATCCACTTGCGTTTGGTTACGATTTCGTTTTCAATCAGTGGCACCATAGCGTAACCACCTCCAATGGTAAATGCTCCGATTTTAAAGAAAATGGAGAATGCTTCGATATATATATTCATTTTTATTTTACTTCTTCTTTTTCCTTTGCTTCTTCTCCCGCGCCTTGTTTGCCATATTGGCTCGGACTCATGTTGAAATGTTTTTTGAATACTTCACGGAAATACTTGGCATCGTTGAATCCGGTCATTTCAGCAATCTCGGTGACGGTATGCTGCTGCTCTTTCAGCAGTTTGGCGGCATACTTCAGGCGGATGAAGCGAATGTAATCACTTGGAGCCTGGTCGGTCAGCGCTTTGAGTTTAGAGTAAAAACTGCTTCGGCTCATGTTCAACAATTTGGCAAGTGTGTCGACTGTGAATTCGGAATTATCCATGTTATCTTCCACACTTTGTTTAATGGTTGCTATAAATTTCCACTCTTTATCTGAAGAGCAGTTGATGCAATCGCTCCGATTTTCATCGTCATCCAGTTCCAGATTGGCATATCTTTGGCGCAAGATAGCGCGGTTTGTCAGAAGGTTGGCTATAGTGGCGCGGAGAATTCCGATATTGAACGGCTTCACGATATACTCATCCGCACCTATTTGCAATCCTTCGATGATGTTCTTGTCTGTATTGAGTGCTGTAAGCAAGACGACGGGGATATGGGAAGTCTCAATATTACTCTTTATCACTTTGCATAATTCGTCTCCCCGCATTTCGGGCATCATGATATCCGAAATAATCAGATTTGGCAAGTATTCTTTCACTATGATAAGCGCGTCTTTTCCGTTGTTGCATACTTGTACGCTATACTCTTCGGAAAGAGAATTACGCAGGTATTCACGTAACTCGTCATTATCTTCTACAATTAGAATTTTCTGACGGTCTTCGGCTTTGAGAGTCTGTTGTTTCACACTTTCGTAGATATTACTGCTAGGCGGTGATACACTGACTGGCACTCCGGCTTCCGAGTAAACCACTTTCTCGTTCTTCAGTGGAGCACGGTGTATGGCTTTGCGGTAATGTTTCCCAGCTTTCGGGAATGTAACCTTCATGTTGGAACCTTTGCCTTCGGTACTGGTGAAACTTAATTTACCCTTGTGTATGCTTACGAGTTTACCTACCAAGAGCAATCCGATGCCACTGCCGGTGACTTTGGAATTGATGGCATTACTGCCTCTGAAGTGTATCTTGAACAGTTTCTTTTGTTCGGATGCGGGAATACCGATACCGGTATCTTTAACCTCAATGCTCCAGTTATCCGAACTTTCGCCCGCATAGATGTGAACACTTCCTCCTTCCGGCGTATACTTCAGGGCATTGGATATAAGATTTTTCAGGATTGAGTCCATTTTATCCTTATCCAGCCAGACGTTCAGATAGCGGAAGTTGGTTTCGTAGGTCAGGTTGATATGTTTTACGTTGGCGTATGAGCGGAAAGCGTTGACGGTTTCGGTCATATACGAATTTAATTCATACTCGGATACGTAGAGATTGGACGTATAAGTGTCGGCACGCTCGAAGTTGATTAAGTTTGTTGTCAAGCGCAACAAGGCATTGACATTACGCAGGGAAGTATTGATGTTGTTGCGACCGTTTTCGCTCAAGGTTTCGCGCTCGGCGATTTCTTCCAAAGGCGCTTTGATAAGCGTCAACGGAGTACGGATGTCGTGCGCCGTATTGATGAAGAACCTTATCTTCTCGTCGGAGGATTTTCTCTGTTTACGCATTACGATGATGCGCAAAGTGATACTTGCAATGGCAATGACGATTATGGCATATAGTAACAAAGCCCATATACTGAGCCAGAAGGGCTGCTCGATGATAATGTTCATCGCTCGCTCTTCCAAGATGATACGGCGGTCTTCGTTGGAGATGGCACGTACACGCAGGGTATAATGACCGGGACTCAGGTTGGTGAAACGGATAATGTTTTCTTGCCCCGGACGGCTCCATCCATCATAGAAACCTTCTAATTTCCAGGAATACAAGATGAGAGAAGGATAGTCGTAGTTAATGGAGGATACATTCAACGAAAATATATTCTGATTATATTTCAGTTGCAAGGTCTCTGTCTCGTCTATATCCACCATCAACGGGGAACCGTTGTCTTTCGGATAAACCGTTTGATAGAATACGCGGAGGTCGCTGAAAATCATTTTAAATTTGTAATCGCGGGGCAATACCATGTTTTTATTAAATTCAATAGCCCCGTCCGTGCTGCCCAAGATGACATTTCCATTCTTGCGCAGTGTTCCCGAGGCGGCATTGAAGTGGTCTGATTGCAATCCCTGCTCTTTAGTCCAGTTATGAAATGTCTTCTCAGTGGGATTGAAACTGCATAAACCGTGTTCCGTACTCAAGAAGATGTCCCGTTTACCATCGGAAAGGATGGTATATATATTATTGGAAATAAGCGCGCTGTTGTCTTTATAGAAATGCTCGAACTTTTTGTCTTGAGGGTTGTAAATCAACAGTCCCGAGTTGTTGGTACCGATATATAATAAACCATTTGGTGATTGATATAAAGAATATATGTAGACAGACTCTACAGGCATTGGGATATATTGATACTTTCCGGATGACTTTTCCAATAGGTAGAGCCCGTTGGCAGTGCCTATCCACATGTATTTATCATTCCTCTCAACGATTTCTGTAATTCCGTCTAGTCCGGGGATATACTCTATTTCCTTGTTTATGTAATCTATCTTTTTGAGATTGTAATAACCTCCCGACCATATATTTCCTTCACTGTCTTTGGTGATGGCGCGAATATATTTATCCGGGCGGATATTCAAATTACTGAATAGGGAAGGTGTAAAAAAGTCTACTGACAGATTCCTCTTGTTTATCTCGTAGATACCGGAACTATAGCCTCCTACCCAGATGATTCCGGGACTTACCTCGCACAAGGAGATAAATGTATGGTTTTGATTATGATTGTCCTTATTGAATACGCTGAGGAAAGAATGCCATTGGTTTGTTTTTTCAACATATAGGCTTATACCGTTGTTGGTGGCATACCATAAATCACCATCGGTATCTTCTATGATGGCATTCACCTGGTCGTTGATGAGTGACTGTACGTTTCCTATGGAATGCTTTATCCACTTGTAATCACTGTATCGGTTGTTTCGCACAGTGATGCCAATAGGGTAGTTGGCCATCCATATTCGTTGTTCCTCGTCAACGTATATATCATTAATGGTATTGCCGTTCATGGCGTTATAGCGATTGTAATCGGCTATGATATATGGTTCGGATTTGTAGGTGTTCACATTCATTTTGTAAATTCCCGCACCATCAGTAGCTATCAATATTTCATGGTCGCCAAAAGAACAGATACGGTTGATACTGACATCTTCTAAACCGGATTTCAGCATGATCGTGCGATGAAGGTTCAGGTCGTAGGCGAACATTCCTTTTTGAAACGTTCCGATGAAGACTTTGTTACTGTTTTTATGAAAGAAAAGCTCATTGATTTGGAATTTCAGGTTGTCCAATTTGCCGCAAGGACTCAGTGACAGGGTATTATTTTTCAGTTCAGCATAGTGTATGCCAATGTCTGTGCCAATAAAATAGTGGGTACTGTCTATCTGTACAATGTCCGTTATGCTTTCTTCTATAGCATTCTTGATTACGATGGATTTGTCGGTATTACTGTTATATAGGTATATGGCTCTGTCATTACATAACCAGACGATATCATTATTGTCGATATATCCGAAGCTGACGGGAGTGTGGCGGTTCTTGGATTCGCTGTCGGGCATTTTATATACCAGTTGGAAACGGTCGTGCTTGCTTTCATAGCGGAATACACGGCCTTTCTTACCGATTTCCCACAGTCTTCCCCGGGAGTCGATATAGAGCCAGTTTAAGTTCATCATGGAGTTGACTTCTTCCTCGCCATCCATTAACTTGTACTGTTTGAAGTCTTTGCCGTTATAGCGATCGATTCCATCGTGTGTCAGAAACCACATGTAGCCTTTAGGCCCCTTTTGAATTGCGTATACCCGTCTATTGCTTAAGCCATCTTCCACACCGATATATTTGTATGTCTGAGCGGCGCAAAAGAGTGAAGACAAAAGGTACACAAAGAAAATGAAAAGCTTTCTCATAAATAACCTATTTAGGGTTTGAATATGATGATAAATTCTGGGGGGACTTAAAATTAACACAAAAGTAGTGAAAATGTTTAGAATATGCAAAGAAAAAGCAAAGAATAAGAAGCAAAACAGACGCGGATTATAGAGTAAATCCGCGTCTGCAAGCATTCTGGAGGTGATAAAAGATTTTTTTATCTTTTATTTTTTATGTTCTTCTACCCATTTACGTGCGTTGACAAATGCTTCGACCCACGGGGTAATCTGGTCGCTGTTTATGCGGTCTGCAGGGTAATAAGCATTCTGCCACGGGAAGATGGCGCGTTCCAAGTGGGGCATCATGGCCAAATGACGTCCGTCGGCACTTGCCAAACCGGCTATCGAATAATCTGAACCGTTGGGGTTAGCAGGATATTCGTCGTAGGTGTATTTCAGTACAACGTTATACTTATCTTCATCGTAAGGCAGTGAGAACTTGCCTTCTCCGTGAGCTACCCAAATGCCCAGCTTGCTGCCACTCAATGAACCGAACATCACGCTACGGTTGGTAGGAACGGTAACGCTGAGGAAGCGGGACTCGAACTTGTGAGAGTCGTTATGCAGCATCTTGCCCTGTTTTTTCAGTTCAGGATTGATGAGGTTGAGTTCCATCATCAACTGGCAACCGTTGCAGACACCCAATGAAAGCGTATCTTCACGGGCGTAGTACTTATCAAGGGCTTCTTTGGCTTTCGGGTTGAACAGGAATGCTCCTGCCCATCCTTTGGCAGAACCGAGAACGTCGGAGTTGGAGAAACCACCGCAATATACAATCATGTTTACGTCTTCCAGTGTTTCACGTCCGCTGATGAGGTCGGTCATGGTAACATCCTTCACGTCGAAACCGGCGAGATAGAGTGAGTAGGCCATTTCGCGCTCACCGTTGGTTCCTTTTTCACGGATAATGGCAGCGCGGATGCCGGTTGCATTGCGACGGTTAGAGTCAATGCCGTACTGAGAGAATTTGCCTTTGAATTGGGGCATGAAGGCCAAATCCAACGGTTGCATCTTATAGTTCTCAAAACGCTTCTTGGCACAACCGTTCATGGATTGCTTGCGGTCGAGCAGATAAGAAGATGAGTACCATACATCGCGCATATAGTCTACGCCGAATTGGTAGGTAGCGCCATCCTTGGAAACAAGAATATGGCGTTCGTCTGTCGGCTTACCGAGTTTCACGTAACCCACACCGGCGTCTTCCAGAATTTGCTTCACTTCTTCTTTATGTTTGTCGCTCACCTGGATGACGATGCCCGGATTTTCTGCAAACAGAATCTTAATAAGGTCTTCTTCCTTAATCTTATCCAGGTTGATTTCCATACCGCCTTCTACATTGGAGAAGCACATTTCCAGCAGAGTGGTGATGAGACCACCGGCTGAGATATCGTGTCCGGCAAGAATTAAGCCTTTGTTCACTAATACCTGAACAGCGAGGAAGGCATCACGGAAGTATTCGGCATCTTGCACGCAAGGTACTTCGTCGCCTACCTTTCCTAATGATTGCGCGAAAGCGGAACCGCCGAGTTTCAGTTTGTCGAAGCTGAAATCGATATGGTAAATAGTTGTCTTTTCGTTATTAACCAGAACGGGAGATACGACTTTCTTAACGTCAGAAACTTCACCACCGGCAGAAACGATTACCGTACCCGGAGCAATGACTTTGCTTCCGTCAGGGTATTTCTGGGTCATGGAAAGGGAGTCCTTACCTGTCGGTACGTTGATTTGGAGGGCGCAGCAGAAGTCACTCAAAGCCTTGACTGCGGTGTAGAGACGTGCATCTTCACCTTCCTGTGAGCGGCAAGGCCACATCCAGTTGGCCGAGAGGGATACGCTGTCCAAGCCTTCTGCAAGGGGAGCCCAAACAAGGTTGGTCAATGCCTCACTGACGGAGAGCACAGAACCGGCAGCCGGGTCGGCGAGCGCCGCTTGCGGAGCATGACCCAAAGAGGTTGCGATACCTTTCTCTCCACGGAAATCCAAAGCAACCACGCCACAGTCACTCAACGGTAACTGAAGCTCGCCTTGACATTGCTGGCGGGCGATTTTACCTGTCACGGAACGGTCTACCTTATTGGTTAACCAGTCTTTACAAGCAACAGCTTCCAGCTGAAGTACATTCGTGAGGTATTCGTGTAACTGTGAGAGCTCATATTTCGGCATTTCATAATGACGTTCCACAGTCTTGTCTATCATATAAGTCTTAGGAGAAGAGCCGAACATCTGTTCTACGGCAAGGTCGAACGGACGGATGCCGTCAGCCTGCTGGAAAGCAAAGCGATGGTCGCCGGTAGTTTCACCGACTACATACATCGGAGCGCGTTCGCGTTCGGCAACTTTACGTACATGGTCGATTGCTTCCTCCTGGATGAGCAACCCCATGCGCTCCTGGCTTTCGTTGGCGATGATTTCTTTTGCCGACAATGTCTTGTCACCGATAGGCAATTTGCTCATGTCGATTACACCACCACATTCTTCCACCAACTCGGACAAACAGTTGACGTGTCCGGCAGAACCATGGTCATGGATGGAAACAACCGGATTGGTTTCTTCTTCGCAAAGGGCACGTACCACGTTGTAGGCACGCTTTTGCATTTCTGCATTGGCACGTTGTACGGCATTCAATTCAATACCGCTGCTGTAGCGTCCGGTATCTACAGAAGATACGGAACCACCACCCAAACCGATACGGTAGTTATCGCCACCGATTACAATTACTTTGTTTCCGGCTTCTGGAGCGCCTTTCAGGCAGTCGCGTTGTGTACCGTATCCCACACCACCGGCAAGCATGATAACTTTATCGTATCCGTAGAAAGTTGACGAGGATTCAGTTGACGAGTTGGCAAGCTCTGCCTTATCCTCTTGTTTCCTTGACTCTTTGTTCCCTGCTTCGTAGTGCTCGAAAGTAAGTACGGAACCACAAATCAACGGTTGGCCGAACTTGTTACCGAAGTCACTGGCACCGTTGGAAGCTTTGATTAAAATCTGTTCCGGTGTCTGATACAGCCATTGGCGTACAGGCAGGATATCTTCCCATTCACGACCTTCGTCGGTGCGGGGATATGAAGTCATATAAACAGCGGTTCCTGCAATCGGCCAAGAGCCTTTGCCACCACCCATACGGTCACGGATTTCTCCACCTGTACCGGTAGATGCACCGTTGAACGGTTCTACGGTTGTAGGGAAATTATGTGTTTCTGCTTTCAGGGAGATAACGCTTTTAATATCTTTCACCTGAAAGAAATCGGGCTTAGAATGGTCTGCCGGAGCGAACTGCTCGATAACCGGACCTTCGGCAAAAGCCACATTATCTTTGTAGGCTGAAATAATCTTGTTGGGATTTTCCTGCGTGGTCTTCTTAATCATTTGGAAAAGAGATGACTCTTGTTCCACGCCATCGATAATGAAAGTACCGCCGAAAATCTTATGACGACAGTGTTCGGAGTTGATTTGTGCAAAACCAAACACTTCGGAGTCGGTCAGAGGGCGTCCAAGATCTTTCTCTACCTTCTTGAGGTAGTCCATTTCTTCTTTGGAAAGTGCAAGGCCTTCTTTTTCGTTGTATGCTTCCAAATCCTCAATGTGAACAATGGGTTCGGGTTGGCGGTTGGTAGTGAATACATTCTGATCCAACCCTTTGTACATACGTTGCAGCATCGGGTCGTGGTCAGCGTTTTCATCTTTTACCGGGAAGTATTCTTCGATACGGGTGATACCGTCCAAGCCCATGTTCTGGGTGATTTCCACGGCATTTGTACTCCAAGGGGTAATCATTTCGCGGCGCGGACCAACGAAATGTCCTTTCAGGTTGTCTTCACTTTCGGGGGTGGCTTCTCCAAAAAGCCAGCAGAGTTTGTCGCTGTCTGCCTGGGGGAGTTCGTGATTACATTCTACGGCAATCACACTCTTGGATGGGGTTCTGAAAAAAAGAATCATAGTTATATTTACGATTTTACGATTTACGATTTCACGATTGATATTTCTTCGCATAAGCGGAAATGCATTTATGGGAAATACCAGCTTTTTTCCTTGGCGCAAAGATAAATAAAATCGTTGGGGCAGAGAAAGAAAAGAATATAAAAAATCCTCCGCACCTCAAAAGGGGCACGGAGGATGAAATGATTTTGATTATTTGAAGGATATTGGACCTATTTATCAGGGTTGATGACTTTTCCGTCAACATGAGTGTTGTACCAATCGTGGTTTTGCGTACCACCGCTTGTAACCCACGCGGCAAATTTAGGATATGCTTCCGTAAAATCGGTTCTTTCTGTAGCGTGAGGGATGACCTTTGGTAGCTTCATACCCCACACAAAGTTATCTGTTGTGTGGAATTTGTCATCGGCATTGGATGCCAATTTAGTCACAGAGTAACCTTTTAGATGAATTTCTTCATTGGACTGGGGGTTCTGCAAAAAGAAGTTGATATTATAAGGATTGCTTAAAGCGAGGAACTGTCCTGCAGGGACAACGTCGTTAAAATTGTTACGTTCAATTTTGCAGATAATCTCCGGCATCTCAGTATCGGATAACTTTTCAGTGTTATAGAATGAACCTTCCTTGAACTTATTAGTGCCTGTTATTACAAAAACTGCGGGGTCATCGTCATTTTTACTGATTAATTCCATATTAATACCTTCTGCTTGGGGTGTGATTGTGTAATTATCACGAACATATTTCGTTTGTAAAGAAGTAAATTCTACTCCCAAACGGTAAGGTTTGCTACCGCCGATTGCTCTGATTTGTAGCTTTATGGTTACGCCGTCGTTAAATTTATTTCCGCTTCCTCGTGTAGTGTTAACGCATACATTATAACCGGCAACCAGGTCATTGAAATCATAATCGCCTTTAGCAGGAAAGAGGTCTTCAAACATAATCATGCCATAAGTATCCTTCGCTGGCAAATAGTGATAATCTATGTAATCGGTATACCCACTTTCTCCGGTATCTTCGGGTAAGGCGATTGTTTTATCAGCCGCTCTTGTCGCGGTAGTCTTTACTGGCATTACTTTGAAACCGTTTTTTGTAGGATATTTTATATAATACCCTTCAGATGAATTAGGCAAGTCCAAGCTGACTTCAGTGGCTTTTGCTTTAGAAACGAAAACTTCAGCTAATAATTGGCTATCCTTGCAATCCTTATCGGAATAGATGGATATTTGAGCGTCTGACGGACTTGTGATACTGGTCGTTACAGTACGTTATGTTGTCCAGTCAAAATTTGCAGGAACCTTCAAATCACCCGTATTTCGGGCGTTATCAGGATTGTAAACATCGTCGTTGGCGCAAGATACTAAAATGGATACAGAGGCCAACACAAACAGACTTTTCAGTATGAAATAAAAAAGAGGAGGTGTCAAAACAAAAGTTCGCTTACTATTTGTTTCTTTTTAGGCACGGATTACACGGATTTCACGGATTTTCTTTATTCCTTTTCCGTGAAATCCGTGTAATCCGTGCCTAAAAGAAATCATCAAGTATATTTCGACACATCCTCTTAGTTATGGTTTCAGATTGTCTTACTTTACTTTTCCTGGAATGGGATTTTCATACCAGGCATAGGTGGGATCCGTAATCCAAGACTCAAACTCTTTAAACGATTGACGTATGTCATTGTTTTCTAAAGGGAAATGGAACTCATTTGGAATTCGCATGGCCCAACAGAGGTTGTTTTTAGCTTTAAATGGTGTGGAAACAGATGAAACAACGCCTCCAATTGTACTCGGATCAAATAAATCTGTCGCTTTTCCATCTACCAGATGAATCTCCATACGTTTGCCTTGTGCAGCATTACAAGTTATGAAATAGTTCCAATTGTCTAAATCAGCCTGTGCAAGCTTTGTATCATTCCCTTGGAGGTAGATTGTTACAGTGAATTCTTTTCCGGTAAAAGTATCGTTGGGTCGTGTGCCTGTAATACCACTGACACCGGCAAAGGTGTGAGCGTCGTCAAACAATGGGATGACTGCCAATTTTTGGGAACTTTCCGTACCATTCAAGTTACATTGGAATAATTTCTTCGGGAAATTATTGGTTGTATTATATTCAATGCTTTTAATAGCATCAGGCTCGACACCATCCCACTGAACTGCCGCTGCGATACTTTTGCTTGCTCCGATACCTATAATCTTATAGTTTAATTCAATTTTACTTATAATACCATTGGTTGAATAAACTTTAGGATCAGCAACCAAAACAAGATCATTCATATCGTAATCACCATAGTTAGGCCACAGGTCCTCAAAGGCATAAGAGTAGATTCCCGGAGTGGTTACTTCTTCTTTCGGATCAGGGTCTTCTCCTGATTCATTGTCGTTTGGAATATAACCGGAGAAGCATCCGTTAGACAGAATTTTGATACCGATATTAGCGGCTCCTTCTTCGTTACCCCATGTAGCACCGTCATCTAAGGTTACATAAGCGGGCTTTTCATTTTCACAAATGATAAATAAAGGATCTTCAAATTCGAGTTCTTTACTAGCACCATTCGTCTTAATTATATCTCCTACTTTAATAACGCCAACGTATTGGCTGTTGTCCATTTTATTGCCTTCTGCTTCGATTTCAGCTTTCCCTTTAAAGGTTAAAGTCTCTTTTATCTCAAGTAAGGAATTTTGGTTCAGTGAAATATCTGTTTTATCATCAGAAGCGCCTATATACATAGTATTTGTCTTTACATAACCGCTTTCTTCGATATGAAGTACTGCGTCATCGCTACCATTGCCACGGGTGGTTGATTTTGCTTTGTTATCTCCAATAATGATATTATTGCCGGAAATGCATCCCCACGTATGGACTTCTGCGCCAATCTCTACTACTATGTTTCCTTTTTGAATATCTGTATCTGTAATATTGACTATACCATAATTTACGAGCCTTAAACCGGACTTAAGCGTAAAATTGTTTCCTATTATTTTCCCACTTTCATCGGCATCCGTACCAACTATTTCTTTTATCTGTTTCTGATTGAGTACAACAATACGGCCTGAATTTAGTTTTTCTGTACTGCCTTTATCGGATACATCCATAGTACCGGCTACATATATTGTTATGTTATCTGTGTTTTTGACATTTAACGTGTAACTGGTACCTGCTTCGACTAAATAAGCATTATTGTCTTTTTTGTCAATTACTGTCGTCCCGCTAATCTTTGTTGCGCTCTTGATTGCTTTCTTGTCTGCGTCATTTAATTCCGGACAATCATCGTCATTACCTCTTGTCGCTGTACGGGTGACAGAAGCATTTCCTGAATTGACATTTGCTTTTCCGTTAATAATAGGAGCGGAGTATTGCAATTTCGCAATTCCTCCATCCTTATATCGCATTGTTTGCATTACCGATACAATCGTATCGCTTGCAGGTATAGTAATTGTTTCACTGTAAGTTGTTTCTCCCTTGGCAACTCCGGTGGTAAGTGGTAAAGTTTCTTCACCGGCTCCTTGAGGATAAATAAAGATATTATAAGTCTGATTGCTTTTACCATTAACATTCACGTTTACGGTAACTTTAGCTGTAGTGGACCAAGGAAAATTAGAAGGAACTACAAGGTCTGTAATGCCTCCGTTATCAGGAAGTCTATCAGGATTATACACGTCATTATCCATGCATCCGACAAACGTCAACGACAAGGCGAATAATGCACTTTTCAATATACGCATTGTTTTCATAATCTATATTTTTTGATTGGCATTGCAAAGATACAACATCTTTTGATATTCTGCTTGTATTTGGCCTAAAACTTGTATATCTTATTTATATAAGTTGGTATTTTAATACTTTTTATCCGTTATAGGAAATAAAATGCAGTCAATACTTTCAAAAAGCAATTTACCATTATAACAATGTGTATTTGGTAGTCTGAAAAAGGGTAATCTTTACTTTTAAAATCCTTTTCCGTCGAAAAAACGTTAACACAATTCGTTCATCTCATAAAAAAGTCCGATATTTGCAGGCATGATTCAGATAGAGACCATATTTGACATATTATGGAAAGGATTCATAATCGGTGTTATAGTGTCCGCACCGTTGGGTCCTGTAGGGGTATTGTGCATTCAGCGCACTTTGAATAAAGGACGATGGTATGGTTTTGTAACCGGTATAGGAGCTTCTCTGAGTGATATTGCATACGCTTTGTTGACGGGTTATGGGATGAGTTTCGTTTTTGATTATGTCAACAAGAATATTTTTTACCTGCAACTCTTTGGCAGTATTCTTCTATTAGCGTTTGGTATTTATACATTTCGTAGCAATCCCGTACAATCTATCCGCCCAGTCTCTGTCAATAAGGGCTCTTATTTTCATAACTTCATCACGGCTTTTGCCGTTACACTCTCCAATCCACTGATTATATTTCTATTTGTCGGCCTTTTTGCCCGTTTTGCTTTTGTAAGTGAGGGGATATTGGTATTTGAGGCTGTCACGGGATATCTAGCCATCGCTTTAGGTGCTTTGGCATGGTGGTTCGGTATTACTTATTTTGTGAATAAAGTCCGCACGCAATTCAACTTACGCGGCATCTGGATATTGAACCGTATCATCGGAAGCATTGTTATGGTGGTGTCTGTACTCGGATTGGTGTTTACGTTGATGGGCGAGTCGTTATATTAGATGATAGTGGATAATTGATAGATGATAAGACTGTATTCATAATTTAAAGCTCATAAATTATAAATCATAAATCATAAATCTTACGTGAAGATTGCAAAACAACTGAAAGAAAAGAATATTGCCGAATACCTTATATATATGTGGCAAGTAGAAGATTTGATTCGTGCCAATAAGTGCGATATCGATGAAATACGTCATAATATCATTTCCCGTTACTTGGAAGAAGAACGCCCTGCATTGGAAGAATGGTATGCCAATCTGGTTGAGATGATGCGTGCGGAGGGGGTGAAGGAAAAAGGGCATCTGCAAATCAATCGTAATGTGATACAGAATCTGACAGAACTACATGCCGCTTTATTGGCTTCCACCAAATATCCGTTTTATAATGCCGCCTATTTCAAAGCGTTACCTTTCATTGTAGAATTGCGCCGTAAGAACGGAAAAGAAGATGAACCGGAGTTGGAGACCTGCTTCGAAGCACTTTATGGTATATTATTACTGCGTTTGCAGAAGAAAGAAATCAGCCAAGGGACTGCCAAAGCCATGGAAGCAATCAGTAGTTTCGTTTCACTGCTTGCCAATTACTACGATAAGGAAAAACGTGGCGAACTGGATTTGGAGTGATAAAAGGTGATAAGGTGATGGAATGCGGCAAGGTAACTTGAATCGTCAAATCGTAAATCGTCAACATACCTATGTATTAAAGATAAAAATGTGTCATGACCCTAGGGAATAAATCGTAAATAAAAATATGAATATTTTAATAACCGGTGCCAACGGTCAACTTGGCAATGAAATGCAGGTGTTGTCGCAAGAGAATTCTCAACACTCTTATTTTTTTACCGACGTGCAAGAACTGGATATTTGTGACGAACAGGCAGTACGTGCGTTTGTAACCGATAATCAAATAAATGTTATTGTTAATTGTGCTGCCTATACAGCGGTAGACAAGGCGGAAGACAATGCCGAACTTTGCGATAAACTGAATCATATTGCTCCCGGGTATCTGGCTGCCGCTGCCGAAGCCTGTGGCGCTGCATTGATTCAAGTCTCCACCGATTATGTCTTTGACGGTACGGGACATATTCCTTATACGGAAGAAGTTACTCCTTGTCCTAATTCCGTATATGGCTCTACTAAGTTGGAAGGAGAACAGATTGTGATGAAGAATTGTAGCCGTGCCATGATTATCCGTACAGCGTGGCTATATTCCATTTACGGAAATAACTTTGTGAAAACCATGATTCGTCTGGGACGTGAACGTGAAACTCTGGGTGTTGTTTTCGACCAGATAGGAACACCGACATACGCCAATGATTTGGCGCGTGTCATTTTCGCAGCTATCAATCAAGGCATCGTTCCCGGCATCTATCATTTCAGCGATGAAGGTGTCTGTTCATGGTATGATTTTACTTTGGCAATACACCGTCTGGCTGGTATTACAACCTGTAAAGTAAGTCCGTTGCACACGGATGAATTTCCGGCAAAAGCGCCGCGTCCGCATTATTCCGTATTGGATAAAACAAAAATAAAGAAGACATTCGGTATTGAAATTCCCCACTGGGAGAAGTCACTCGAAGAGTGCCTTTCTCAGTTGATAGTTGATAGATGATAGTTGATAGATAGAGATACTCTTATTTATGATAGAGGATAATGTAACTCAACAAAAATCTTATTTTTTTGCTATTCGTATAGTGAAGGCATATAAGTATCTGTCAACTCATGGGGAGTATGTCTTGTCAAAACAACTGTTGCGGAGCGGTACGGCTGTTGGTGCTTTGTTGCGTGAAGGTATTCATGCACAGAGTCGTGCTGATTTTCTTAATAAAATGAATATAGCTTTGAAAGAGGCTTATGAAACTGAATATTGGATATCGCTGTTGCATGATACAGGTTACTTATCGGATGATATTTATTCTTCTATTCATGCGGACAGTGTAGAATTGGTGAGATTATTAACAAGTACAGTAAAAACATTAAAGGATAGTCTTGGTAGGCAGTAGTATTTAACTATCAACTATCAACTATCAACTATCAACTAAAATGAACGAAATAGAAAGAAGACGAACATTTGCGATTATCGCGCATCCGGATGCCGGTAAAACATCATTGACTGAAAAGTTATTGCTTTTCGGTGGACAGATACAAGTAGCCGGAGCTGTAAAAAGTAATAAGATAAAGAAAACGGCGACATCAGACTGGATGGATATCGAAAAACAGCGCGGTATCTCTGTCACCACCTCTGTGATGGAGTTCGATTATCAGGATTATAAAATAAATATCCTCGATACTCCGGGTCACCAGGATTTTGCTGAAGACACTTACCGTACGCTGACAGCTGTAGACAGTGTTATCATCGTAGTGGACGGTGCGAAAGGTGTGGAAACCCAAACCCGTAAATTGATGGAAGTCTGTCGTATGCGTAATACGCCGGTAATTATCTTCGTCAATAAAATGGACCGTGAGGCGAAAGACCCGTTCGACTTGCTCGACGAATTGGAGGAAGAACTCTCTATCCATGTACGCCCTCTGACGTGGCCCATCGAAAGCGGTGTCCGTTTCAAGGGAGTATACAATATTTATGAACATAATCTGAACCTCTACCAACCCTCCAAACAAGTTGTCACGGAAAAAGTAGAAGTAGATATCCATACCGAAGAACTGGATAAACATATCGGTTCACCACTGGCTGACAAACTGCGCGGTGAGCTGGAACTGATAGACGGCGTTTATCCCGAATTCAATAATGAAGAATACCTGAAAGGCGAACTTGCCCCGGTCTTTTTTGGTTCCGCATTGAACAACTTTGGTGTGCAGGAATTGTTGGACTGTTTTGTGGAGATTGCCCCAAGCCCCCGCCCGGTGAAAGCGGAAGAGCGTGAAGTAGCGCCGGAAGAACCTAAATTCACCGGTTTCATCTTTAAGATTACAGCCAATATTGACCCGAACCATCGTTCCTGTATCGCTTTCTGCAAGATATGTTCAGGCAAGTTTACGCGAAACGCTCCCTACCTGCATGTGCGTCATGGAAAAACCGTGCGCTTTTCGTCACCTACCCAGTTCATGGCACAGCGCAAGACTACCATTGACGAAGCTTGGGCGGGAGATATCATTGGTTTGCCGGATAACGGAACTTTTAAGATTGGCGATACCCTGACTGAAGGCGAAATGCTTCACTTCCGTGGACTTCCGAGCTTCTCTCCCGAAATGTTTAAATACATCGAGAACGCCGACCCGATGAAGCAGAAACAGCTTGCCAAAGGTATCGACCAGTTGATGGACGAAGGTGTGGCACAATTGTTCGTCAACCAATTCAATGGTCGTAAGATTATCGGTACCGTAGGCCAGTTGCAATTTGAAGTTATCCAATACCGTTTGGAAAATGAATATAGCGCCAAATGCCGCTGGGAACCGCTGAGCCTGTATAAAGCCTGTTGGATTGAAAGTGACGACCCTGAAGAACTGGAAGCTTTCAAGAAACGCAAATACCAGTATATGGCAAAAGACCGCGAGGGTAGGGATGTGTTCTTGGCCGATAGTGGTTATGTACTGCAAATGGCGCAGATGGACTTCAAGAATATCAGGTTCCACTTTACGAGCGAATTCTGATTTCCCTCACTATAAAACAAAAAGACAGGGGTACGAAGTTTCCAACTTTGTGCCCCTGTCTTGTATAATACTGTTTGATTGACAGGTGATTAGTATCCTGGATTTTGTGAAAGCGCTGAATTCTTATCCAGTTCTTGGAGAGGAATAGGCAACAGCAAATAGTACTCTTTCAGATTAAGCTCGGATATTGCCAAACCATTTCTCTTTAGGAAAGCGAAATAACCCGGAAGCATCAGTTGGGCTCTTGTCTCTTTAATACCTTGTTGTAAATCAGCTGATACGGTTATACTCTTCGCATGAGTCACTTTTTCCAAGTGTTCCTTTCCCTTGTTTACATTCCCGGTATGATATTCACACTCTGCCAAAGAGAGAAGGACATTCGCATAAGTCAGAACAGGTGTAATTGCTGTTTCATCACTTCTCGTTCCGTCCTCTTGAAGCAGACCCAATATCAACTCACGGCTGTTTTCTGTATATTCATAAGCAGATTCAAGCTGATAATATCCATTGGAAACAACCTGTTCCAACAAAGGCTTGGCTTTAACATACTCTTTCCTGTACATATATATGTCAGCCAGGATGATACGTGCCACATCTTTTGAGATGAAAAGTACATCGTTCGGAGCTTGGGCAATGGCGGCGTTTCTCTTTTCTTCCAGATAATTGATAGCCTGTTGAAGATTAAGGATGAGCGCATCCAGAATTTCATTTTCAGGGGTACGTTTTATATTATAATTATTAACTTCCGCCTGTGTTGTCAGATAAGGCACTCCACCCCAGCACACCACCATATTGTAATAGCACAGTGCGTTATAGGTATTCAGAAACTCCTGATATACAGATTGTGCCTGGGCGTCTGCATCAAGAAGCCTTAAATTCATGTTGATAGCCTTGTAGAAATTCTCCCAACTCTGATTCAAATTTGCATTATTATCCAATACAGGAGCTTTAAAATTTGGGTCGTTTGTTAATCCTGTATAATGGGAGTCTATTGCGTTGGATAAAGTTATAGCCTTGGAAAGGGAAAGTGCATAACCCAAAATGGCGGATGAACCGTTTTCTCCTAATTTTGGGATAGCTGCGTTAGGGTCGCCTTTCTGGATGAGGTGAAGCGAGGCGACGATTTTCCCCCTGAAGTCATAGAGGTAGATTATGTCATCCATATCTTTTCTTGAATTGGATGGCTTAATCTTAAGTTCTAGCACGTTTTCTGTGATGGCTTTTTCGTAGTCCATGGCAGAAGAAGCTGTCGTTTCATATAAAGAATTAAAAAAATAATCGGGGTTTATGCTCGAAATAGGTCCGTCGGTACTGTTTTCCGGCGAGGTTAAACTAACGGGGATTGGCGAACTTATTTTTATACTGTAATCCCCGCCTTTAGTCGGGATGTTCAGTTCAGAAGTTTCAAGTGTGACTTTGGTGTCTTCTCCGGCAATTTCATTACCTGCAATGCCATCGTCGTTCCAGTCGAAGTAATAAGCTAAATCTTTGACTTCTACTTTTTTACCCAGTTCTTCGTATCTTCTTATAATATTTTCGGTAATATTTGCCAATTCGCTGTTCAATAAATCCCGGTCTTCCTTTATTTGATTCATGGTAGTAGTCGAAAAAGCGCCTGATGCTGAAAATTCCGTGGTAAGACGTGATAGATATTCAGTGATTTCCGCTTCTGTCCGGTCACAGAGAATTAAGGCTGATACGGCAATCAACGCTCCGGCTTCATCTGTTCCCGAAGTGATGGAGAATTGGGAAGCATCTGTAGCGGCATACTGTTCAAGCCCGAATGCTTTCAACAATTCCTTTTGTGTTTGCTTGTTGGCTTCCTTGAAGTTTTTCCCTTCCTTGGTGATGAGTTGAATAATTCTCTGACTTTTCAGATGAGTCAGGATATTCACATTGATAGTTTGTTGGTCGGACAAGTCCACTATCGCATTCAGTTTGAGCGTACCGGATGAAAGTTCACCCTCTACTTCGTTAAAGAAGTAACCGTCCGCCGTCAGCTTGGCATAAGGCGTATCAAATTCTTGTGTGCCGAAATTGAATGCCCCTGAATTGTCTTCTATTGTTGACGTAAAGGTTTTACCCGTTTCATGCATAGAAGCATCCATGGGCTGCATATTGATGGAAGAACCGCGTACAAACGGGCCTTTCTCTACTTTACCGTTTACTTTGAAATTAGTGGGCGGGAATTGTTCACTGTTGGGCTTTTCCTCATCACTGCATGCTGCTGACAGCAAGCACAAGGCAATCCCCAATAAATAATTGTAAAAGCGTTTTCTGTTCATTGTAATATTTTTATGTAATGCTTGCGGTAGGAAGAGTAGCTTCATTGCGTAGCAAAGGTAATAAAAACTTTGCACCTCGGTATCTTTTATCGGGATAAAGCGTTACCTTTTTTAGGATGATAAATAAAAACAGTTATTGAATTCTATTCAGTCGTATAGTGAATTATCTACTATTCAGAAGGTGCTCTGACGAAGGGGAGTATTGGGTGATTGTTGGAACTCATAAAGCCTTTTTCCCAAAGAGCATGTTTTTTCTTTATATACGGCATAAGTATCTTTTTTAATCGGTCTTTTTAATCCGAAAGATGTAATTTATCTTATCTGTTTATTCTTTCTGCTTGATTTTCATTATTTTTGCTTGGTGATAAATCAGATTGCATGGATATTTGGAGTAAAAAGAAACGTTCAGCTGTCATGGCGAAGATACGGAGTCGAGACACGAAACCGGAGTGGATTGTACGTCGCTACCTCTTTTCGCGCGGCTATCGCTACCGCAAAAACGTGAAAGGGCTGCCGGGCACGCCGGATATCGTGTTACGCAAGTATGGCATCGTGATTTTCATACATGGGTGTTTCTGGCATGGGCATGAGGTGGATGGGCATATCCCGCATTCCAATAGCGATTTTTGGCGAAAGAAAATTGAACGCAATAAACTGCGTGATGAGCGCGACAAGGAAGCATTGAAACAGATGGGCTGGTGCGTAATGACTGTGTGGGAATGCCAGTTGAAGCCTGCGGTGAGGAAACAGACGTTACTGGAAATAGAGTATCATATCAACCACGTATTTTTGAAGCGGTTCAAGCCTAAAACACCACGGCTTTATGACAATGGGAAGCACGAAGAAGTTCTTGGCATGGTTGCCGAAGGTGAAGTAAAATATGGAAGAAGTGACATGTGCTTATTCTTCTTTTAATGTCCCCTGAGTTTATATTTCAATATCATAGGATTTTGTTCTTCCTTATATTGTTCCAAACTAATAGAATTTTTACTTTTTATTTTCTCATTCACCAGTATATTCAACACCAAAGTATCACGGGTAATGGTATATAGAGTTGTTTTCTTCTTTTGCTTTCTTTTGCACTCTCTATCTTATCATTTAGTAAACTTTATCTTTTATATCCGCCATCCTTTAACGGATAATCACTAATTTCGTACGTTTTTTTATAAATAGGTTGAAATATCTAATAAATTATAATATGGAAAACTTGAATACAGCGCTTCTGCTGATGGTAGTAGGTATGGCAACAGTCTTTGCTATCCTACTGATTGTTATCTACTTAGGAAAAGGTCTCATTGCACTTGTGAATAAATATGTACCCGAAGAAGTGGTACCTGCCAAAGCTGCGGGGAATGCTCCGGCACCTATTCCCGGAAATATTATGGCTGCTATCAGTGCAGCTGTAACGGTGGTTACACAAGGTAAAGGTAAAGTGGCGAAGGTAGAGAAAATAGGAAAGTAAGTATAAAAATAAGGTATAAAGTATAAACACACACTGAAAAATAGTATGAAAAGAGAAATTAAGTTCAGCTTGGTGTTCAGGGATATGTGGCAGAGTGCCGGAAAATATGTTCCTCGTGTAGACCAGCTGGTGAAGGTTGCTCCCGCTATCATTAAAATGGGCTGTTTCGCCCGTGTAGAAACCAATGGCGGAGGTTTTGAACAGGTAAATTTATTGTTTGGGGAAAATCCTAATAAAGCCGTACGCGAATGGACGAAACCATTCCATGAAGCAGGTATTCAGACTCACATGCTGGACCGTGCATTGAACGGACTTCGCATGAGCCCTGTACCGGCCGATGTGCGCAAACTGTTTTATAAAGTAAAGAAAGCGCAGGGCACGGATATCACCCGTACTTTCTGCGGATTGAACGATACTCGTAATATCATTCCTTCCATCGGCTATGCACATGATGCCGGAATGATTTCCCAGTGTTCGCTGTGTATCACTTTCTCTCCGGTGCACACGGTGGAATATTACGTAAACATGGCGAAGGAACTCATTGAAGCCGGTGCCGATGAAATCTGTATCAAGGATATGGCAGGTATTGGGCGTCCGGTATCTTTGGGTAAAATCGTAGCCGGTATCAAGAAGATAAAAGATATTCCTGTCCAGTATCATAGCCATGCGGGACCCGGTTTCAATATGGCAAGTATCCTTGAAGTTTGTGAGGCAGGTTGCGACTATATCGATGTGGGTATGGAACCGCTTTCCTGGGGTACGGGACATGCTGACTTGCTCAGCGTACAGGCTATGTTGAAAGACGCCGGTTTCCAGGTGCCCGAAATCAATATGGAAGCCTACATGAAAGTTCGCGCTCTTATTCAGGAGTTTATGGATGACTTCCTCGGACTTTACATCAGCCCGAGAAATCGCTTGATGAATTCCCTGTTGATAGGTCCGGGACTTCCGGGTGGCATGATGGGTAGCTTGATGGCTGACTTGGAGTCTAATCTGGAGTCTATCAATAAGTATAAGGCAAAACGTAATTTGCCGTTTATGACGCAAGACCAGTTGCTTATCAAGCTGTTCAACGAAGTGGCATACGTTTGGCCCCGTGTGGGTTATCCTCCGTTGGTGACCCCGTTCAGCCAGTACGTCAAGAATCTTTCCATGATGAATGTCATCGCTATGGAGAAAGGCAAGGAACGTTGGGGTATGATTGCTGATGATATCTGGGATATGTTGCTGGGTAAGGCGGGTAAACTGCCGGGTACGTTGGCTCCCGAACTGATAGAAAAGGCTGAACGTGAAGGACGTAAATTCTTTACCGGAAATCCGCAGGATAACTATCCCGATGCGCTGGATAAGTATCGCAAGATGATGAAAGAGAATAAATGGGAGCTTGGCGAGGACGAAGAAGAGCTCTTTGAATATGCCATGCATCCGGCACAATATGAGGCATACAGAAGCGGTAAGGCGAAAGAAGACTTCCTGGCGGATGTTGAAAAACGTCGTGCCGAACGGGATAAATCTCCGTTGGATGATGCCAAACCTAAAACCCTCACGGTGCAGGTGGACGGACAGGCTTATCGCGTAACAGTGGCTTACGGTGACATTGACCTACCGGCTTCCGCTACTGAAAAGGTGACTGCTCCCGTAGGTGAAGGACAAGATGTACCGGCACCGTTGGAAGGTAAATTCTTCCTTACCAAGAATGCGCAGGAAACTGCTCTTAAAGTGGGAGATAAGGTAGAGAAAGGTGATCTCCTTTGCTATATTGAGGCTATGAAGACGTACAATGCCATCCGTGCCGACTTTGCCGGAACGGTTACCGCTATTTGCGTCAATCCGGGTGACTCGGTTTCTGAAGATGATGTATTAATGAAGATTGGATAATGGAAGATATATTTGCAAAACTCTATGAAATGACGGCGTTCAGCAATATCATTGCCGATCCGTCATTCCTCGTGATGTATGCCATTGCTTTCATTTTGCTTTATCTGGGAATTAAGAAACACTATGAACCGCTGTTGTTGGTGCCCATCGCGTTCGGTGTGCTCATCGCCAACTTTCCCGGCGGTGATATGGGTGTGATTCAGGCGGATGAAAATGGAATGGTTTTGGTGGGTAACGAGTTAAAGAACATCTGGGACATGCCGTTGCACGAGATTGCACACGACCTTGGACTGATGAACTTCATCTACTATATGTTGATTAAGACAGGATTCTTGCCTCCCATTATCTTTATGGGTGTAGGTGCATTGACGGATTTTGGACCGATGCTCCGCAATCTGCGTCTTTCTATATTCGGTGCGGCAGCGCAGCTTGGTATTTTTACGGTATTGCTTTGCGCCGTGATGATAGGTTTTACTCCGCAGGAAGCCGGTGCACTGGGTATTATCGGTGGTGCCGACGGTCCGACGGCTATTTTTACTACGATTAAGCTTGCTCCTCATTTGCTGGGACCGATTGCTATCGCAGCTTATTCTTATATGGCTTTGGTACCGGTTATCATCCCGATGGTGGTAAAACTGTTCTGTTCCAAGAAGGAACTGATGATTAATATGAAGGAGCAGGAGAAACTTTATCCTTCGAAGACGGAAATAAAGAATCTGCGCGTGTTGAAGATTATCTTCCCGATTGCGGTGACTACCGTTGTTGCGCTTTTTGTGCCGACCGCAGTGCCTTTGATAGGTATGTTGATGTTCGGTAACTTGATTAAGGAAATCGGTTCTGATACCAGTCGTTTATTCGATGCTGCTGCAAACAGCATCATGAATGCGGCAACTATCTTCCTGGGATTGAGTGTGGGTGCTACAATGACTAGTGCGGCATTTTTGAATTGGACGACTATCGGTATCGTAATCGGTGGATTCCTTGCATTTGCCTTGTCAATTACGGGTGGTATTTTCTTTGTGAAGCTGTTTAATTTGTTCTCTAAGAAGAAGATTAATCCGCTGATTGGTGCAACCGGATTGAGTGCCGTACCTATGGCAAGCCGTGTTTGCAACGATATAGCAACGAAGTATGATCCGAAAAACCATGTGTTGAATTATTGTATGTCCAGTAATATTTCGGGCGTTATCGGTTCGGCTGTGGCAGCCGGTGTGCTGATTTCGTTCCTCGGATAAATATTACTTGCTGAATATTATTAGGCACGGATAACGCGAATTACACGGATTTATTGCTTGAGCTACAGCAAAAAAGAAAAATCCGTGTAATTCGCGTTATCCGTGCCTAAAATTTATATAACCAGTCGTTCCCTTATTCGCTGATAACTTTTCTATATTCAGCTACCGCCATTTTAGCGGCGAGATGGGCATTGATTAAATTCGTTTGAGCCTGTGTCCATGATAGTTGTGCGGAAAGCACATCGACCATACTGGATTTTCCCTCATTGTAGGAGAAAGTAACAAGATCAAGATTTTCTTCTGCCAGCATCATATTCTCTTCTGCGGTTTTTACTTGTTGTTCCGTTTCCGTCAGTTTGGTGGTGGCGGCAGAAAGCTCTTCCAATATATTATCCGTCACATAGCTTTGTTGCAACTTCTGGATACCGATATAAGCCTTCTGCTGGCGGTTTGTCTTGAATCGGGCACCCCATCGGAAGATAGGAATGTTGACATTGATTCCGGCAATGGGAGTATGTGGTACATCCAGCCCCATGTATGTCACTCCTGTGTCCCAACCCGTAGCCAGGAACATATTGAGCTGGGGATTGTATTTGCTCAGAGCAGCTTTGCGCTGTGCTTCACTCTTGGCTATGTTCACGTATGTGCTGGCATAGTCGGCACGGCGTCCCAGGACTTCATCCAGATTGAGAAGCGTGACGGGTGGGCAAGCAACGCCGATTTCACAAAGACTGTCTACCGGTACATCCGGTTTTACCCCCATCAGTATATTCAGTTGTTGCAGGGCGAGAGTATAATTCTGCCGCGCCTTGATGAATTGCAGTTCGGCCTCTTTCTTACGAGTGGATATCATCAGTAAGTCGGTGCGGCTGATGGCTCCATCGTTGAACCGGTCTTGGATAATGTTGTATTGCAGGTCAATGATTTCTTCAAATTTTTTGGCGGCTTTGAGGGTAGCCAATGCGGCGGAAGCATTCCAATAAACGGCATCACTCTGATAGTGAATTTGGTCTATAGTCAGTTCAATGGCAAGTTTGTCCAGTTCCTCATCGGCTTTGGCTATCTTTTTTTGAGCCATCAATGCCCCACCAGTATACAGAGGTTGTCCCAATGTAGCCAATGCCTGATAAGTGTAGGGGCGGTATTCCCCTTTCGGACTGTTCCACTTGTCCAGATGATTCAGGTTGGCAGTCCCCTCACCGGTGATGTCTATCTGTGGCAGGAAACCGGTGGCGGCTATTTTTCGCGCTTCGGTACTTGCTGAGTACTTCAGTTGTTGCTGTTTCAGTATCTGACTGTAGGCTTCCACCTTGTCACGATAGGCTTCGCGGCTCAGATGTTGCTGTGCTCCGGCATTCAAACCGAAGCAGCACAATAATGCTATTGATAGAATATTTTTCATTGTTAATGGGTTATATAGTAATTTAATGAAGAATTAAGAATTAAGAATGAAGAATTTACCTAGCAGCATGCTTGCATAGCGCAGCTAAATTCTTCATTCTTCATTCTTCATTTTTATCCTTTAATCTTATGTATGGCGCAATATGCCACAGGCAATACGAACAGGGTCAGTGCCGAAGCTACCAACAGGCCACCCATGATTGTTGCCGCCATACCGCCGAACATGGCATCGAACAATAGCGGGAGCATACCCAAAATCGTAGTGCCGGATGCCATGGCTACCGGAACGATACGGGTGGTAGTAGCACTGATAACCGCTTCACGCGGCGCTTTCCCGGCAGCGGTTTCCGCATCAATCTGGTCTACCAGTACAATCGCGTTCTTGATGTTCATACCAATCAATCCCAGCAGACCGAGGATGGCGAAGAAGTCGAAAGTCTTGCCAAGCAATAACAGTCCCAATACAATACCGATAAAGATAAGCGGCAGCATCAGCAGGATGACAATCGGTTTACGATACGTCTTGAACAAGAATAGCAAGGTGACGAACATCAGGAAGAACGTCAATGGCAGATTGGCGGCTAAGGCAGCGTTAGATTCTGCCTGGCTTTCCTGCTCGCCGAAGAACTTCATCGTATACCCTTCGGGGACATCAATCTCTTCCTGCACCTGCTTCCACACGCGGTTGAAGGCGGCAATGGCATTCACGCCACGACGTGGGTCGGCTTGCGCCATCATTACCATCTCGCGGTTGTAGTCCTTCACATTGGAGAACTTATATTGGAAATCGAAATTGCTGACTACCTGCTCCAGTGTCGTTGTTTCACGCGTAGTGCCGAATACGGGCAGTGTACGCAGGTCGTTGATGTGGAAAGAGTCGATAGTATTATCTTTCAGTAAGATAGGAAGTACCTGGTCTCCCTGGCGATATTCTCCCAGCGTCATTCCATTTGTTCCTATCTGAATACTCTGCGCCATGCTTTGGCGGGATACACCTAATGGTTGCGCACGCTCCTGGCTGTATATAGGTTTCCACACAGGTATCTTGTTTCCCCACGAATTGCGTACATTGATAAGGTCATTGTCGCGATGCATTATTTCCAATGCCTTGTTGGTAAGTTGAACCAGTGTGTCTACATTATTGCCGATAAATCCGATTTCGATAGCGGCATCTACGGCAGGAGACAGCTTAAACAACGTGGTGCGGGTGATGGCGTTGGGATAATTCGCCTTCATATAAGCATCCAGGTTTTCCTCATACTCTTTAGTATATTTGCTGTCAGTCAGCTCCACCAAGAGGTTGGCAAAGTTGGGCTTCGGACCGACAGAGGTCGATGCCAGATAGTAGCGCAGCGGGGTGCTTCCGAAAGTGACTGAAACCCGTTTTACTTCCGGTTGCTCCATCAGGTGCGCCTCCACTTTCTTCATTTCCTTTTCCACATCGCTGATGCTATAACCGTCCGGATAGAATACATCTGCACGGAAATATGGTTTATCCAGTGATGGGAAGAAATTTTGGGGCATCAAGCCCATGACGACAAGGGAGAGGACGAATAAAACGACCATGCTTCCCAATGTCAACACTTTCTTCCGTATCAATACGCTGAGGATGGATGCGAATTTATGATAGAACGGTTTGTCATACGGGTCTTTGGTGTTGTTGTCAGCTTTGGCTTTCAGTATGAAATTGCCGAAAGTGGTTGTCTGCGTCAGTGCCAGTATCCAACTCAAACCCAGTGAAATGGCGAGAACTACGAACAGAGGTTTCACGATTTCGGCAACGGAAGAAGGAGCCAGATATAGCGGCAGGAATGAACAGATGGCAATAAAAGTTGCTCCCAGCAATCCCCATTGCGGTCCGGTAGCTCCGTCTATCAACGCTTTCCGCCTGTTTATGCCACGGGCTATGGCTATTTGGGCATTGTCTGTCACCACGATGGCATTATCCACCAACATACCCATGGCTATGATAAATCCAGCCAATGAGGTTCGGTTCAGGCCGACCCCCAGAAACGACATGATGAGCAAGGTACCTCCGATGGAGAATACCAGGGAAGAGCCGATAAGTAGACCTGCACGCATACCCATCACTAACATGATGATGACAATTACAATCAGGATAGACTCTATCAAGTTAATAATGAATCCGTTATTGGCTTCTTTGGCTATGACGTTCTCAGGGTAAAGACTTTCCAGCTCTAAGCCTACGGGTATAAGAGGCAATAGTTCGGCAAGTTTTTCATCAACCAGTTCACCGGTTCTCACCACGTCTTTTTGCGGGTCGGTAGATACTCCTATACCGATGGCGCGTTTCCCGTTTACGTGCATGATGGTGCTTGGAGGATCCATATAACCCTTTTCGATGATGGCTATATCCCCCAGTTTGACCTGTCCGCCCGGAGTAGTGATTATCTGGTTGCGGATATCGTTCACAGTCGTATAAGTACCGTTCGCCACGATACGCAACTGTTGTTCACCTGCACTGATTTCACCGGTATTGATGATTTGGTTTTGCGATTGCAACAAACCTGCCAATTGCTTCGGGTCGATACCCATTCCCGCCAGCTTGTTTACGGAAATAAAAATATTGATTACTTCCGTCTGTGTGCCGAACAGGGCTACTTTCATTACACCGTCGGCGGTGATAACCTGGGTTTTGATACGTTCAGCCCAGTCGCGCATTTCTTCGTAAGAGAAACCGTCGTCGCCAACCAAGCCGTAGTAAATACCGAATACATCACCGAAATCGTCCGAAACGGTTGGTACGGAAGCGCCGGAAGGAAGTTGCGGCTGTATGTTGAGCACCTTGCGGCGTAACTCATCCCACTTTTGCGGGATGGATGCGGCAGAAAGTGACGGCTGCAACTCAAAAGTGATTTTTGAAAGCCCGTACATGGACTCTGATTTAATCTTATATACTCCGCTCATACTCTGTATTTCGCGGGAGATAGGTTCGGTGATGAGTCGTTCCACTTCAGCCGGTTCAGCCCCCGGATAGCGTGTCATGATGACCGCCGTCTTGATGACGAAGGGCGCATCTTCCTTTTTTCCCAAACGACCGAATGAGAATATACCGCCGATGAGCAACACAGCCAGGAAGAAATAAATAATCTTTGTGTTGTCTAATGAATATTTGGCTAAGTTCATAATGAATATTGTTTAGAGAAATGGAAATTTTGGGAAATGAAGAACTAAGAATGAAGAATGAAGAATTACCTTGCGGCGTGCTTGCATTGCGTAGCCAAATTCTTCATTCTTCATTCTTAGTTCTTCATTAAATTATCGTTTAGTTAATCACCTTTATAGCCTGTCCTTCCACCAACTGGTGAACTCCGGCTATAACAATGGTCTCTCCCGGTTCCAGTCCTTTGGAAATGAGTATATTTGCTTCACCTGTCGGTGAGTATACAGTTACTTCACGGCGACTGACTTTGTTATCATTTACTATCCAAACGTATGTCTTTTTATTTCCGCTCTCACCGAATACGGCACTGAGGGGAACATTCATCAGTTTCTCTTCTATGAACGGGGCAATGTCCGAAGCCAGCTTGATGTTGCACGTAAATCCCGGCTTCACATCATATATGGCACGGTTGAAAGCGGGATCATCAATGGTGATGGTAACCGGAATACCCGTACCGTCAGTCGATATATCAAGATATTCTTCAAGTTTGGCATTGAATATCGTCCCTTTATAAGTATCGAATTCTACTTTAAATGTAGCGTCTTTGGCACGAAGCAGATAGAGATAATCATCGGGCACGGTAAACTTGATACGCAGCTTTTGTGTATTAACCAACTGTACGATACCTTCTCCCGAGTTGACGCGTTGATAGTTTTCTACCAAGCGTTTTTCAATGGAACCATCAAAAGGAGCCAGTAATTTAGTATCCCGCATGTTGTTGGAAGACAATTCGTAGGCCGATTTCGCTTTCTGGTAGTTGGCTACACTGATTTCATACTCTTGCAGCGAAATGGCTTGGCGACTCAACAGGCGCTTGTTACGTTCCACTTGTGCGGCAGCCGTTTCATACGCAGCTTTGTCCGCAGCATATTGTAAGGCAATATCCCGTGGGTCGATGGCGGCAATCAATTGTCCTTTTTTTACCCGTTGCCCTTCCACCACCGGGAGGTTAATGATTTGTCCACTGACACGAAATGCCAGTTTTACATACTCCACCGCTTCTACCATACCGGAGAAATCTTTGCGAATAACCGACTGTGAATTCACAGTAGCGGTTTTTACAGGTCGGATGAGAGGACTTTCTTCCCCCTTTTTTTGCCCGCAAGACGTAATTACAAACGTCGTAATCAGGGCGAATAGATACATTTTTTTCATTTGCTTTTGGTTAAAACAAGTATTTTATTGTTCAATTCGGGCGCAAAGGTATAAACTTGAAAACTAAAAATAGTTTCCAAGTTTATTAATTGTACTTTCTTAACAATGCGTTTGAATTATTCTACTGTTTTGATAGTCAAATCTAACCCTTGTCTTAACTCATAAACGTTTTGATAGACCTGTATGTTCAGTTTGTCTCCGGTGGTAAGAGAGATTTTTATTTCTTTCCCCACTTGCACATGCAGAGTGTTTCCTAAGTAGTTCACTTTGAACGAGTAACTCTTCCATTCTTTAGGTCTGCTAGGAGTGAATTTCAGCCTTCCGTCCAGTATTTGCATACCGGCAAAACCGCGTACAATGGCGAGCCAGCTACCCGGCATACTGGTGATGTGCAGTCCCTGGTCGGCTTCATTGTTATAGTCATCCAAGTCGAGGCGCGTGGCATGCATGAAGAGCTTATAAGCCTTTTCCACCTTGCCGATACGTGCCGCCAATATGGCGTGTATATGGGGAGAAAGTGAGGACTCATGTACGGTCATGGGTTCATAAAATTCAAAGTTACGTCGAACGGTATCTGTATCGAAGTTAAAATAATAAAGATATAAGCCGAGTAATACATCACTTTGTTTGATGTAACAGGAACGGAGGATACGATCCCATGACCAATGCTGGTTAATGGGGCGCTCTTCGGCAGGGATGTCATCTGTACTTTGTAATACTTTGTCCATATAGCCGTCATTCTGTACAAAAATGCCCTGCTCTTTATCTTCGGGCAAGTACATGTTTTTGATGATATCTTTCCAGCGTTCACTTTCTTCCGTGTAATTGAGGTTGGTGATACGTCGTATGCGCGCATATTCGTCGGGATATTCGCGGGCGATGGTTTCAATGTACCTAAGGGTAATCTTGAGGCATTGTATGCATGAATAATTGGTGTACCAGTTATTATCTACATTGTTTTCGTATTCATCCGGGCCGGTGACTCCCAGGATTACGTATTTCTGTTTCGGTTTTGAGAAAGATACCCGTTGGCTCCAAAAGCGGCAGATTGCAATCATTACTTCCAGTCCATAGTGCGCTATGTAATCCAATGAACCATTTATTGCCGCATGTTGGGTAATGGCGTAAATGATGATGCTATTACGATGGATTTCTTCGAACGTAATTTCCCATTCGCTATGGCATTCTTCTCCATTGCTGGTTACCTGCGGAAAGAGGGCGGCGCCATTATTAAAACCGAGTTTCCTGGCATTCTCTATCGCTTTGGGAAGTTGGTTGTAGCGGTATATCAGCAGATTTTTTAC
Source organism: uncultured Bacteroides sp. (assembly GCF_959029255.1). Taxonomy (GTDB): domain Bacteria; phylum Bacteroidota; class Bacteroidia; order Bacteroidales; family Bacteroidaceae; genus Bacteroides. Next base: position 81,164 of record NZ_CAUFUE010000005.1, read on the forward strand.
AATCTCTTTAGGGCTGGAAAAGAGGAAAAACGGTACACAACACAATTCGGTATTCCAATAAGTGTTGCCCCCATATTTCTCTCCGGTGAAACCTTTCGGACCGATATTCAGTCGTGGGTCATCCCCCCGGTAGGTTTGGTAGAGCTGGAAAATATTGTAGCGAATACCTTGCTGGGCTTCGGGGTCACCCTCGATAACCACATCGGCTTCATCCCAGATTTCCTGCCAGGCCGTTTTATGCTCCTCCAGCAATGTATCCCAGCCTATGGCTTTGGCCTGCAACGCCTCTGAAACGGATTGTTCTATCAGATTGTGCCGTTCGTAATAGAGTGAAGACGTGATAGCGACATATTTGATAAGTGTCACCGTATCACCGGGTTTTACATCGACGCCTACACTGAACCCCGTTTGCTTTCCCTTCTCTATCCGTATCGGGTTATGAACGGCTTCTTTGTTGTTTTTGAGTAGCTGGTAAGTCATTGCGTAGCATATCTGCGCATCTTCCCGCCGCGTCTGTGTCCAGAGGTATGCGCAATCATGTGTACCTCCGGAGCGGAGGATATTCCAGATTTTTTCGCCCGGTTGTTCCTTGTCATCCACTATGTTCCCGTCAAGAACCGGAACAAATGATATTTTGCCACTATAATTAAGTGAAGTAACGCTGTATCTGATGAGGCAGAGATTGGGATGCGCCATGTCCGCGATATGTTCCACATGCAGGCGTAGCTGGTTACCCCGTGGCGAGCTGACCTCTACATCGCGATATGAAATTCCGGCTTTCATGTCGAGTCTGCGGTTGAAGCTATCCACATCCCATTGCGCAAGGTCCAGTTCTTCATCAATCAGCCGGAGATTGATTCGGCTCCAGTCGGCTGCGTTGGGGATGCGGGTAAAGAATTGGGGAAAGCCATTTTTCCACCAATTTACCCGGGTTTTATCTAAAAAAGTGATACCGCCGACAAAATTTCCCCGGTAGCTGTCACTACTATAAGGTTCCTCAAAATTTCCCCGTCGGCCGAAGCGGCCGTTTCCGAGACTGAATATACTTTCCGACATCCGCAGGTGCTCTGCGTGAAAACTATCTTCGATGATGTTCCACTCATCTGTTTTGAGGTATTTCTTCATGGTATATGTTTTCTGTAGTTATCGCCGTAAAGATAAGCAATACGCAGAAATAAAAAAGAAAAGTGAGGACAAAAATAAATCAGGGGGAGAAAAGGGATAAAAAGGACACCGGGGAAGGCATCGTTCCTCGGTGTCGAGCGATGCCTTCCCCGGTGTCGGAGAGTGTGTTCCTCGGTGTCGGTCAATACACCCTTCTTCAGAGCACTCCTGGCTCAGGTTGTCAGTTTGCTTTCTCTCCCTTAGTCTCTTTGATGAAATATACACAAACCGCTCCGATAATCAGCATTACCCCTGCCATTACCAGCATGTTGATTTCAGGAGGAAGCATACCTTTCGGTGTGAACAGCGCGAGAATAGTTCCACCCAATGCAGCCGCTACAATTTGCGGGATACAGATGGTGCCGTTGAACAGTCCCAGGTAAGTACCCATGTGTCCGCCGGAAAGTGCATTCGTAAGAATGGTGAAAGGCAAAGCCAACATAGCTGCCCATGCGCAACCGATGAGCAGGAAGGAACCGAACAGCACATACTGGTTGTGTACAAAGAAAGTGGATATAAAGCCGATGCCTCCCAATACAAGGCTGAGGGCATAAATAAAGCGGCGGTCTTTGAACATAGGGATACAGATGGCCCAAATTACCGAACCGATAGCTTGCACGGCAAACAATACACCTACCCAGTTGGCGGCTTCCTGATATTGCAAGCTCTTGGTGTCGAGCACTATCTTGGTGATGCCGTTTGTAATATGTTCTACGGTAGGAGCGTCAAATACATTGGCGGCAATACTGCCATTCGTATAAGTCCACATGAACATGAAGGCAAACCAACAGAAGAATTGTACCAATCCTACTGTCCAGAAAGCTTTGGGAGCTTTGATGAGCAGTTTCAGCATATTAATCTTTTCATGTTCTTCTTCTTCCGTAATGCCGTGGTATTCCGCATATTCGGCAGGCGGCATTTCTTTCACCTTGACAGAAGTGTAGATGACGCAAAATATCAATATGGCTGCTCCGATGTAGAATGAATAAATTACCGAATCGGGGATTACTCCTTGTGGAGCCGTGTTGCTGAGCCCTATCCAAGCAAATATGAACGGGAATAAATAACCCACCAGACTACCGGCGTTGCACAGGAAACTCTGGATGGAGTAGGCGAGTCCTTTCTGCTTTTCGTTCACCATGTCGCCCACCATCATCTTGAAAGGTTGCATCGCCATGTTGATGGAGGTGTCCAGGAACATCAAAGAAACCAGTCCGAAAATCATCGCCGTGCTTACCGCCATACCGAAACTTCCTGCATTGGGCAACAAACACATCACGATGACGGCAACCAGCGAACCGATAAACAAGTAGGGAATGCGACGTCCGAAGCGTGTCCACGTCTTGTCGCTGGCAGCTCCTACAATGGGCTGTACCAAAATCCCTGCCAAGGGTGGTAATATCCAGAAATAACTCAGGTCATGCGGGTCTGCTCCCAATGTTGAAAAGATACGGCTGATATTTGCACTTTGCAAGGCATACGCAATCTGTACGCCGAAAAAACCAAAGCTGATATTCCACAGCTTCCAGAAACTTAAATCGGGTTTTACTTTCATGATTATTTATTTTGTTTATTCTCATCATTCTGTGTTAGCACGTTGATACATCATTCACATTAGCGCATTATTTTGTCGTTCCCCTCACCACAAGGTTGGTTTTCACAATCTTATTGCTGCTCTTTTCTTCCCCTTCCAGCTTATCTATCAGGATGCCGAAAGCGCTTTTGCCCACTTCTTCTCCGTGTTGCTCCACCGTGGTCAGTTTAGGGTCGGTACTTTGTGCTATCGCTCCATCAGTGAAACCGCAGATGGAGACTTCGTCGGGAACTTTTACCCCCACAAGCTTGCAGGCGTATAGAATGCCCGATGCAGTTTCGTCGTTGATGGCGAAGAAACCATCCGGACGGTTGTCGCTTTCCAGTAAATCGGGTGTCATGGCAATGGCACGTTCCCGTGTGTCGCAGAACTTTATCATGCTGTCATCTACCGGGATTTTATATTTCTTCATTGCGTCCAGATACCCGTTACGACGGTTTTTAGTAATTTCCAGATGGGGAGCCGCACCATAGAATAGAATACGTTTGCACCCTGTCTGAATCATATATTCCACAGCGGCAAACGATCCGGCATAATCATCCACAACCACCCGTTCGGTTTTCAGTCCGGTACAGATACGGTCATAAAATACGATAGGGATATTATTATTCAGCAATTCCTGATAATGGTCATACCGGGAAGTATCCTTGGCCAACGATGAAATCACGCCGCAAACACGTGCCGCAAGGAAAGAATGAACAATTTTCACCTCCTGCTCGTACGACTCGTTGCTTTGCGCCACTATAATATTATAGCCTGCTTTAGCCGCCGCCGTTTCAATCCCACTCAGCACACACGAGAAGAAATGATGTACCAGCTGTGGCACAATCACCCCGATGGTATTGCTGCGGCTTGCCCGTAAGTTCACGGCCAGCACATTCGGCTTATAATTATGTTCGCTTGCGTATGCGTGGATAAGGTCACGAGTTTCTTGGCTGATGTCCGGATTGTCTTTGAGAGCCCTCGACACGGTGGAAGGGGAGACATTCAATGCCCGGGCAATATCCTTGATGGTAATCTGCGGTTTATTCATGGTACTGTTTTGGGGACAAAGATAAAGGAAACTTCGTTAATCCGATTGCAAAAATAGTGGAATATGGTAAATAGTGCTTAGCCGTTGAGCTTTATCGGGTTGTAAGTTTGTGCAAACGATTGCGGTTTCTTATCTTTGTCCGAACCTTTAATAAACAAAATCTTGAATATGTACAGGAATATTCTTTTTATCATACTACTTTTACAGATGTTTTTTTCTTGCCGTATCAGTGCGCAAAAGTCCGACTATCGGCTGTTTCAGAATATCGGTTTAGGGACGGAAGCATCTGTTATCAACTGTTTCCTGCAAGATACTCAAGGATTGATATGGATTGGCTCGGATAAAGGTTTATTCAGTTATGACGGTTATTCCACGCAGCCGCACTTCGTTTTCGGTGAACATAGTAACACGCGCATTTATTGCGGTGCAGTCATTGATAGCACCTTTCTTTATTTGGGAGCAGACAACGGGCTCCTGGTTTATAATTACAGGACTGATACTTATGAAGATTTGGAAGTCGATTTTCCAACGGATATCCGTGCACTAGTGATGTATGACGGATTATTATGGTTGGGAACATTGGGCGGGCTATATACCTATCATCCGCATACTCGTAAGATTTCTTCCGTAAAGGAAGGAATTCCCCATCAGACCATTTATTCCCTGATTCACACTTCGGATCATCAGCTTTATATCGGTACTTACAATGGTTGTTGCCGTTATACATCCGCTACCGGACGTTTTGAAACGATAGGATTACCCGTAAACAGAAACAAAAGCAATCAGTTTGTCAATTCTTTGTTGGAAGACACGGCACGAAATTGTATCTGGATAGGTACGGAAGGTTGCCTCTTCAAATATACCCCTGCCGATGGACAAATACAGAGAATTGATGCTTTTCATGACAATTCGGTCAAATCAATGGCTTTGGATGGTTATGGGCAGTTGTTGGTAGGGACGGATAACGGATTATACGTATATAGGGAGAATTCACCCTTACAGCATGTTGTACACGATTCGCGGAATCCTCAGTCACTGTCCAATAATATTGTCTGGGCCGTCTATGCCGACTGCGAGCAGAATATCTGGTTAGGAACGGATTACGGCATATCCATGGCGCGTCATAGGGAAACATTGCGCTATATTCCCATATCACAGATTACCGGAACAGGAGAAGGAAACCAGTTCTACTCCATGTTGCGTGATACGCATGGTAATTTCTGGTTTGGCGGGACCAATGGACTTATCCGTTTTACGTTTCCTGTGGTAGAAGGGCAGGAGGCGGAAGAAGCGAGGAATGTTACCTGGTATAAGATGGGTGACAAGAACTTTCCTTTATCCCATAACCGAGTGCGCCAACTGTATGAAGACCATGACGGACACCTTTGGGTAGCAACGGATGGAAGTATCAGCCGTTATGATGAAGGCAGCCGTCAGTTTGTATCTTATAGTATAGTGGATAGTACCCATAGCTATAACGCAAACTGGGCATACGGGCTTTTTGAAGATATGGAGGGAAAATTGTGGATATCCACTTGCTTGGGAGGCGTTTTTGTAGTAGATAAGTATAAACTGATGCACTCTTCCACGCAACCATACGTTGCAGAAAAGACTTATTCGATGCAGAACGGTTTATTGGGCATGTTTATCAATCAGATGGTTCCCGATCGTGAAGGAAATGCATTGGCGCTGCTCAGTACAGCCAACGGCATTGAGAAAATAAATCCTGCTACCCATAAAATCACTCACATTGGTGCCGGAGAGTTTAAGGAGGGGCAAAGACCCAATTTTGTTTTGTGTGCCGAAGATGGTTGTATCTGGATAGGTTTTCCCGGTGGGGTAATGCGGGTGGACTCTTCGGATGGCAGCATAAAGGTCTTGTCATTCGATACTTTCAATCATTACGAAGTACTTTACATGATAGAGGCTGACGGAAAGATATGGATATCCACTGCCGACGGCTTTTGGGTTGCGGATCAGCGGACATTGGAAGTACGTCGCCTGAATATTGCCGATAAACGCTTCACCAGTCTGTTCTTTGACAGGAAAGAGGGGAAATTATATTTGGGCACGGCAGACGGTTTTGCCGTTTCTTCACCGGATGCGTTGCTGGCGGAACATCCCGAGCGCCCATTATTGCTGACAGCTTTTTATGTGAATAACCGGCCGTATCTGCCCGATGCTGAATTAACCAATCGGGGCATTCGCTTTATGGAGCAGATACAACTGGACTATAACCGGAATAATCTTGTTTTTGAACTTTCAGACTTGCCATATTCGTTGGAGGAGAAAAGCAGGATTGTGTATCGTCTGGAGGGAGTAGACGATGAGTGGATTCTTTTAGCTCCTAATGTCAACCGCATCACTTATAATAACTTGGAGTATGGAAACTATAGGTTGACGGCGAGTAAGCTGGATTCTTTTGGTAAACCTTTTGAAAAAATATATAATTTGGATGTTACTATCCTTCCCCCTTGGTATTATACTTCGTGGGCAAAGGCATTTTATATCCTGCTATGCTGTGTGCTGATTGTTTGGATTATTCACTTTTTCCGTGTGAAAAACCGCTTGAAACTGGAACATTTGGAAAAGGAGAGGATTCTGGAACAGTCGCGTGCCAAACTGGAATTTTTCATCAACCTTTCCCATGATTTCAAGACTCCTTTGAGTATGATTATTGCTCCTATCAGCAGGATGTTGCCGGAAATCAGAAACCAGCAGGAAAAGCAACAACTTGAATTGGTTCAGCGTAATGCCATGAAACTGAATTCTTTGATTCATCAGGCACTAGATTTTAATCGTGTGGACAGCGGTAACAGTGCACTGTTGATTTTGTCGCAGATAGAGTTGGTTTCTTTTGCCCGCGACCTGCTTGCACTCTATACAGAAGGAAAAACGAGGGGAAAACAGCTTGCCTATGAATTCCATACGAACCGGGAAAAGATATATGTTCAGATGGATGCCATTAAGCTGGAGTCTGTTTTAGATAACCTACTGTCCAATGCGGTGAAGTATACACCGGAAGGCGGGATTGTTACTCTCATTTTGGATGCTCCGGAGGGAGGGAAGGAGGTGTATGTCTCCGTGTCTGACACCGGAACCGGAATCCCGGTTCAAGATCAACCGTATATTTTCCAACGTTTTTTTCAGTCATCCAAGACTGCGGGAAAAAATGAAGGGACGGGAGTCGGACTGTATTTGGTGAAAACCTATACGGAACTACATGGTGGCAGTGTTAATTTGGTTTCAGAGGAGAATACAGGTACTACAGTAACTCTTGCCCTGCCGGTTGTTATTCAAGAACAGATTGCACCTGTAGAGGGGGCGGACTTATCACATGATATCCTTTTACCTGATGCCCCTCTTATATTGATTGTGGATGATAATGCCGAGGTTGCAGACTTCATTTACCAGATTTTACATGCCAAATATCGTTGTCGTATTGCGAAAAATGGTAAATCCGGCCTGGAACTTGCCATGGAATTATTGCCCGATTTAGTCATTTCGGATGTGATGATGCCCATTATGGACGGATTCGAAATGGTACGCGGCTTTAAGAAGCATGTTCCTACATCTACTATTCCCGTCATTCTGCTGACTGCAAAGAGTGACAAGGAGACGGAAATTGAAAGTATGCAGTTGCATGTCGAAGCTTTTATAGCCAAGCCTTTTGAACCGGATATCCTGCTCTTGCGGGTGGAACAGCTGCTTGCTAGCAAGCGGACTCATGAGGCTAAGGCACGGATGGAAGTGTTTGCCACCCCGAAAGCCATAGAAGCGATGTCGTATGACGAAAAATTCCTGGCAAATGTCACCCGTCTGATAGAAGAACATGTCTCGGATTCCGAACTGAATGTAAATACCCTTTGCGATTGGGCGGCGACCAACAACAAGCAGATGTATCGCAAACTGAAACAGCTGACGGGAATGACACCGGTTGAATATATAAAGTTCATCCGTCTGAAGAAAGCAGCCATGCTGTTGCGGCAGAAAAAATTTACTGTGGCAGAGGTGATGTATATGGTAGGCTTTTCCAACCACTCTTATTTCTCCAAATGTTTTCAGGCTGAATTCGGACTTACTCCTAAGCAATATCTGGCAGAATAACATAGCTTTTACGGGACACACTATTGCTTTTGCAAGACAAGTCCTCATCAGACGCCTTTTTGATGAGGGCTTGTCTTTTTTTTGTCCTTTTCTGTCCGAAATGTGTTTCTGTGGAACTCTACATTTCCTTATATTTGCCAACGAAAGGCAATGCCTTGTGAACTTGAATCAAATAATATGATTAACTATAATAACCATGAAACGCATGAAATTTTTTACTTTATTCTTTAGCATTGCCTTTGCAACATTGGCATGCAGTAGTGAGAGCGAGACAAACCCTCAACCTACACCTACTCCCAATCCTGATAATAGTGGTGGAAATTCCACCGATGTGGAATTTGCCAAAGGGGCCGACATAGGTTGGTGTACTGAGTATGAATCCAAGGGGTACAACTTCTATAATGCTGCCGGTGATAAACGGGAGTGTACGGCTCTGATGAAGGAATTGGGGCTTGATGCCATCCGCATTCGCGTATGGGTAAACCCGAGTGAGCATGGTAATTGGTGTAATACCGCTGATGTTGTGGAGAAAGCCAAAAGGGCGAAAGAGCAGGGCATGGATGTGATGATAGACTTTCATTACAGTGACTGGTGGGCGGATCCTGCTCAGCAGAATAAGCCTGCAGCTTGGGTCGGCAAAAGTTTGCCGGATTTGAAAAGTGCGCTAAAAGACCATACGGTGAATGTGCTTCAGGCTTTGAAGACTGTCGGAGTCACTCCTAAATGGGTGCAAGTGGGCAATGAAATCCGTCCGGGCATGTTGTGGGACAAAAACGCGGCATTGAGTGGCGCATCTTATGATGTCAAGGAGAAGGACTTGAAAAATGCTCCGGCAAGTGCTACTGATAAAGTGGTTTATCCCATGAATTGGGCTAATCTCGGTGCTTTCATTACTACCGGATATGATGCTGTGAAGTCTGTTTTCGCCAATGCCATTGTTATTGTTCATTTGGATAATGGATGGGACAGCGGCTTGTTCAACTGGTTCTTCGATGAACTGAAGAAGAATGGCGGTAAGTGGGATATGATAGGTATGTCGCTTTATCCTTATTGGTCGCGCGATGCAAAAGAAAACTATACACCGGATGCTGTTATTACGGATTGCATCAACAACATCAAAGCTTTGAGTTCTAAGTATGATTGTGATGTGATGGTGGTGGAGACCGGTATGGAGTGTGCCGATGACAAAGGGAATTTGGCTGGTTCTTCTGTGCTGGCTGCAGGGAAGAGGCAGTTGGCTCGTCTTCTGAAAGAGTGTAAGGAGAGTACTAACGGTCGTTGTAAGGGCGTGTTCTATTGGGAACCGGAGTGTAAACCGAGCCAATATCGTTTAGGTGCGTTTACTGAAGATGGCCGGCCTACGGTGATAATGGATGCTTTCAGTGAGTGATTTTTTTGCAGTTACAAAAAAGTTTTTCCAAATAAATAGACTAGGTAAATATGAGAAATATCCTATTACTATACAGTTTGTGTTTCTTTTCCCTGTTTGCTGTTCGCCTTCATGCGCAGCGTAGTGAGTGTCTTCTCGACAAGAACTGGAAGTTTATGAAAGGAGAAGTAGTGGAAGCCGTTAAGCCTGAGTTTGACGATAGCAACTGGGAGGCTGTCAATGTTCCGCACGACTGGGCTATCTTCGGTCCTTTTGATCGCAATCACGATTTGCAGGAAGTGGCGGTGACGCAAAACTTAGAGAAGCAGGCTTCCGTCAAGACCGGACGTACGGGGGGATTGCCTTACGTCGGTGTAGGATGGTATCGTACCACGTTTGATGCTCCTGCCGACAAGCGTACGACGCTCATTTTCGACGGTGCCATGAGCGAGGCTCGTGTTTATATCAACGGACAAGTAGCGTGCTTTTGGCCTTTCGGTTACAATTCTTTCTATCTTGACGCTACACCTTATATATATAAGGATGGTACACCGAACATTCTTGCTGTGCGTCTTGAGAATAGACCGCAGTCTTCTCGTTGGTATCCGGGTGCGGGATTATATCGCAATGTTCGATTAGTGACTACGGAATCGGTACATGTCCCCGTCTGGGGTACGCAACTCACTACACCCCATGTGGCGGAAGACTATGCTTCCGTCCGCCTGCGGACTATGGTTGCCGGAGCCGGAGATAAGAATGTTCGCATCGCTACGGACATCTTCTCACACGACGGCAAGGTGGTGGCTGCCAAAGACGATACCCGCAAAATTAATCATGGACAGCCTTTCGAGCAGAATTTTTTGGTGAATGCGCCTTCCCTTTGGTCGCCCGAGACACCTTATTTATATAAGGCTGTATCCAAGATTTATGTGGATGGCAAGCAGGTGGACGAATACACCACCCGCTTCGGCATCCGCAGCATAGAGATTGTTGCCGACAAGGGTTTCTTCCTGAATGGTAAACACCGTAAGTTTCAAGGCGTCTGCAATCATCATGATTTAGGCCCTTTGGGCGCAGCCGTTAATGTGGCGGCGCTTCGCCGACAGCTTACCTTGCTCAAGGATATGGGCTGTGACGCTATACGCACTTCCCACAACATGCCTGCACCGGAACTGGTGGAACTTTGCGACGAAATGGGTTTCATGATGATGATAGAACCTTTTGACGAGTGGGACATTGCTAAATGCGGGAACGGTTATCATCGTTATTTTGACGAATGGGCGGAAAAGGATATGGTAAACATGCTGCGCCACTATCGCAATAACCCGTGTGTTGTGATGTGGAGCATAGGTAACGAGGTTCCGACCCAATGCAGTCCGGAGGGGTATAAGGTGGCTTCTTTTTTGCAGGATATCTGTCACCGCGAAGACCCTACACGCCCCGTTACTTGCGGTATGGATCAAGTCAGTTGTGTGCTTTCCAACGGCTTTGCCGCCATGATTGATGTTCCCGGATTCAATTACCGTGCCCACCGTTACGTAGAAGCTTATGAAAATCTGCCGCAGAACATCGTACTAGGTTCTGAGACAGCTTCTACGGTCAGTTCGCGGGGAGTCTATAAGTTCCCGGTGGAACTGAAGAAGCATGTGATGTACGATGACCATCAGTCTTCCGGTTACGACACAGAGGCTTGTTCCTGGTCGAACGTACCCGATGAAGACTTTGCCTTGGCTGACGATTATAACTGGACTATCGGGCAGTTCGTATGGACCGGATTCGATTATTTGGGCGAGCCTTCCCCCTATGATACGGATGCCTGGCCCAGCCATAGTTCTCTGTTCGGTATCATCGACTTGGCAAGCCTTCCGAAAGATCGCTATTATCTGTACCGCAGCCTTTGGAATAAACAGGCGAACACCTTGCATGTACTTCCTCACTGGACGTGGCCGGGTAGGGAAAGAGAGAACACGCCGGTTTTTGTCTATACCAATTATCCTGAAGCAGAACTGTTTGTCAACGGCAAGAGCTATGGCAAACAACGCAAGCTGACGGTGCAGGAGAGCAAGGCCTTGCAAGGTAAAGATTCGTTTGCCCTGCAGCGTCGTTACCGCCTGATGTGGATGGATGTTCCCTATCAGCCGGGCGAGGTGAAAGTAGTGGCATACGATGCCTCTGGTAAGCCTGTCGAAGAGAAAGTGATTCATACTGCCGGGAAACCACATCACCTGGAATTGGTACCTGACCGTACTCGTCTTGCCGCCGACGGCAAAGATTTGGCGTATATCACCGTCCGTGTAGTGGATAAGGACGGCAATCTCTGTCCGACAGACAGCCGCATGGTAAACTTCTCTGTGAAGGGTTCCGGAAAGTATCGTGCTGCCGCTAATGGTGATGCAGTTAACCTTAACTTGTTTCATCTGCCCAATATGCCTGCTTTCAGCGGACAGTTGACGGTGATTGTGCAAAGCGGTGAACAGGCTGGTGAGATTACACTGGAAGCAAAGGCGAAAGGGTTGAAAACGGGAAAGCTTGTACTCCACGCTTCTGCAGACTGATAGTCTCCTCGGTTAATAAATTCAGTCTGTTAACTGTAAACTGAAAAGAATTTCCTGCTTTTGTGTATTGCTATACAGAAAGGCAGGAAATTATGATTGGTTTGGTATACTTGATAATACCTTTTAGTATTGTATTTAGCATAGAAGACACAAGGGCGCAAAGTTTTTAACTAGACGGGCAAAACACCTGAAGTTAAAATACGACAAGCCAGACTGTCAAATTGATTTCCAAACAGTGCTTATTAGGTGCTTCTTGTCTTTGAATCACCTGTTTTGCTGACGTGCTCGCTTTCCCAAAAGCCAGAAATAGAGCGGAAACGTCTGATTTGAAGTATAAATATGCGACGTTTTTACTGAATATACCTTGATTTTACGCTTTCCGAAAGAGGAATGTTAACTTCTTGCACAAGAGATGTTAACTTCCCACACAAGAGATGTTAACTTCCAGCGCGAGGGATGTTAACTTCCATCATGGGAAAGATGAACATTTTTCTTGAGAGTGCTCTTTTTCTCCCCGGAAAAGAGCGCTTTTTTGTAGGCAATCGGTTGCTTTTCGTCTATTTGAGTTGTACTTGTTTTTATATTCGTCTATCCATGAAGGAAATACGATTTTTCATTCCCGTATTTCCGCTCGCATCTGCCAACGGGTAGAATTACGCGATTCTCAGGGATGCAGTAAATACAAAGTGTCTGATATTCCGTTCCAATTTCTCTACCATGGCGATGCGCGACAAATAGAATTCAAAGTACCTTTCTGCCTTGATTTGTCTATTTTCTGTTCTTTTATGTCCAAAATCTGCTTTGCGGCAAATGTCCATACCCTTAAATTTGCTTGCGAAATGACGAACTAATATCATTTGTTTGTAAGAGCATGTCGGTTTCAGATAAATGAAGGCTTGCTGCTTCAAGAACGTGCGATATAATGCAATCGTTTGCATTGCATAAACTTTATATTTAGCAGTTCTTTTATTCATTGTTAGTTTGTTAAAGACTATTTTTGTTTCGTTATATTTATGATGTCTTAGAAGAGCATCCTGAAAGATGCGCTGAAAATGGTTGATTATTCATAAAATATATATAGGTAATTAATATTGTTAACTTTAATTTTTAAATGCATGAAGCAAGTTAATCTTAGAATCTATCAAACGATTCTTCCCCTTTTATTAGGGTTATTCTTGTCAGTTGGCGTTTATGCACAGAACATCACTGTGAAAGGGCATGTGAAAGATGCCATGGGTGAAGTGATAGGCGCAAATGTCATTGAAAAAGGTAATCCGTCGAACGGTACCATTACCGACTTGGATGGTAACTTTACATTGTCTGTTCCCAAAGGAGCAATTCTTCAAGTTTCTTTTATTGGTTATCAAACGCAGGAAATAGCAGCTGCTTCTTCTGTGATTGTGACGCTGAAAGATGATTCAGAATTACTGAGTGAAGTGGTTGTCATCGGTTACGGTGTGGCCAAGAAGAACGACCTGACTGGTTCGGTTACGGCTATTAAACCGGATGAGAAGAACAAAGGTTTGGTTGTAAATGCTCAAGACATGATTCAGGGTAAGATTGCCGGTGTGAATGTTAATACTACTTCGGGGGCTCCAGGTGAGGGTGCTCAGATTCGTATCCGTGGTGGTGCGTCATTGAATGCCAGCAATAATCCGCTTATCGTAATAGACGGTATGCCTATGGATAATAACAATACGAAAGGTATGAATAACCCTCTTTCGCTTGTTAATCCGAATGATATTGAGACTTTCACCGTACTTAAAGATGCATCCGCTACAGCAATCTATGGTAGCCGTGGTTCTAATGGTGTAATTATCATTACTACTAAGAAGGGACGTAAGAATCAAGCACCGAAGATTTCATACAACGGAACGTTGTCTGTAAGTACAATCGCAAAGAAACTTGACGTGATGAACGCTTCGGAATATGTGAATTTTATCAAGAATGCTTATGGTGAGGAATCAGCAGTCTACGCAGGTCTTGGATGGAAAAAACACAATGAAGATGGTACGCCGGATTTCTCGGCAGGTACATATGATACTGATTGGCAGGATGAAGTCTATCGCGCGGGTATAAGCCATGACCACAATGTCAGTGTTACCGGTGGAGTAGGTAACGACAAATGGGCGATGCCTTATCGTGTCAGCGTAGGCTATACGAATCAGGAAGGTATTTTGAAAGGCTCTGATTACAGTCGTTTTACGGCAGGATTTACTCTAAACCCTTCATTGCTCAACGAACATCTTAATTTCAATATTAATGCTAAATATTCTTACTCAAAGACGAACCCCGGTGGTACGGATGCTATTGGTGCCGCCATCACTATGGATCCGACCCGTCCTGTGACAAGTACAGATGAGCAGTTTAAAAACTGGGGTGGTTATTGGCAATGGACAAAAAATACATCAGAATTTGATCCGACTTTCCCGTTTGCACGTAATGACGATGCTCCTAAAAACCCGGTGGAACTGATTAATAACTATACGTTCAACAAGAGTGCCAATGTTCTTTTGGGTAACTTTGAGGCTGACTATAAGATACATGGTTTCGAAGATCTTCGCCTGCACATGAATCTATCAGGAGAGTATGCTGATGGTGGAGAGTATTCCAACAATAGTCCATATTCCACATACGGCTTCTATTATGGCGGCATGAGTGAGGAAAAGGAAAAGAAGTATAACCTTATCGCTACGGCATACGCACAATATTATAAAGACTTCAACAAATCACACCATTTAGATGTGATGTTGGGTTATGAGTATAGCCACATGAAATATTGGGGTGATAAATGGGATAAGAATTATTATCCATCAACGAATGAAGGTCATTACGATGACGGTACGCCGAAGGCTGGAACAGTAAATAGCTCTAATAATAATTATTGGAGAGGTCAGACTTATCTTGTTAGCTGGTATGGTCGTGCTAACTATTCGCTTCTTGACCGTTATCTCTTTACATTTACTGCGCGTTACGATGGGTCAAGCCGTTTTGCAGATGGTCAGCGTTGGGGATTTTTCCCTTCTGCAGCTTTTGCTTGGCGTGTTAAAGATGAGGCTTTCTTGAAAAATGTAGATGTTGTCAGTGATTTGAAGTTCCGTTTCGGTTGGGGTAAGACTGGTCAGCAGGATACTGGTAAAGAGTATTATACCGCTATTTACAAAGTGAGCACTAGTGACAATCATCGCTATCCTGTTGGTCCTAACAATCCAGGTACACTTTATCAGCCCCTGCCTTATAACGATGACCTTACTTGGGAGACAACAACGACATGGAATTTAGGTCTTGATTACGGTATGTTTGACCAAAGACTTGTCTTGAATGTTGATGCTTATTATCGTAAGACTACAGATTTGCTCTCTACTCCTACAATTCCCGCAGGACAGAATTTTGATAATGCACTTTTGCTTAATGCTGGTTCTTTGAAAAACACCGGTGTCGAGGTTGCACTCTCAGGTAAACCTATCCAGACAAAAGACTGGTTCGTAGAGCTTGGTGTGAATGTTGCATACAATAAGAATAAAATTACTGAACTCTATGGTGGACGTGATGTTATTGAGGCAGGGATGAAGGTTGGTACTGACCAACAAATCACATATCACAAAGTCGGTCTTCCGGCTAACTCTTTCTGGGTTTACCAGCAGGTGTATGATGAGAATGGACGTCCTGTTATGGGAAGTTACGTGGATCGTAATGGTGATGGTAGCATTGATGAAAACGACCGTTATTACTACAAGAGTATCACAGCGCCATGGACCGGTGGGTTCAATTTTAAGATAGCTTATAAGGACTGGGATCTCGGTACAAACTTCAGAGCAAGCTTTGGTAATTATGTATACAATAACATCGAATCTGGTAAGGCAAACTCTGCCGAACTTTATAGTTCTAAGGGCTACTATGAGAATAGCACGTTGGATATTGTAAGACTTGGATGGAGTTCCTATAATTATCCTCTCACAGATTACTTTGTACAAAATGCAAGTTTCTTGAAGTGTGACAACATTACACTTGGATACAATTTTGATAATCTCTTTAAGAGCGGAAAATACAAAGGTGTGTCTGGGCGAATTTATGCTTCATGTTCAAATGTCTTTACTATTACAAAGTATAAAGGACTTGATCCGGAGCAGACTTCCGGTAAAGAGAGCAGTCTTTATCCGCGCAGTCGTACTTTCCTTCTTGGATTGAATCTTAATTTTTAATTTAAATAAAAAGGATAATCATGAAACTAAATAAAATAAAAACAATATTTCCCGCAGTTGCTCTTTTACTGACTGTAAGTGTGAGTTCCTGTATGGATGATCTTGAGAAAGGGAATATAGACCCTACTGTAGAGGCTAATCCAAATCTTTTGGCTCTATACAGTAAGTGCTATGCCGGTCTCATCATGGAGGGTAACGATGGTAATGCAGACTTTACTATAGAAGATGCAGGTAAATCGACACTGCTGCGTAATGTCTTCAATTTTAATGAACTTTCAACTGATGAGGCTATTTGCTGGTGGAGTGACGGTGGTATCGTTGATATTGGTTATAACCAATGTATGCCGGGGACTGCAACACTGAAATTCCTATATTATCGTCTAATGTCCAATATTACATTCTGTAACCATTATCTAAGCCTTGATGTGGCACAGACAGACAAAACGATGTTGGCAGAGGTACGTTTTATTCGTGCATATAATTATTTCCTAATGCTTGATTTCTTTGGTGATCCAACATTTATTGAGACTATTACATCTGCGATTCCTAAACAAGCGCATGCCTACAATGATAAGTTTGATGAGGGGGCTACATACACTCGGGCAGAACTTCTTCAGTTAGGACGTGAATTTCTTTTCAATTGGGTAAAAGGTGAACTTGAAACTGCTGAATCCGATATGCTTCCTGCAGAACCCAAGACTGATAGCGATGCAAACTATGGTCGTGCTGATAAAGCCGCTGCTTGGATTTTATTGAGCCGTCTGTACCTTAATGCCGGTACTTATCTCAATAACGATGGTCAGAATAATCCACATTGGGATAAGGCTTTGGAGTATGCAGAGAAAGTTATTAGTTCAAACTATGCGCTTTTTGATGACACCAAGATTTCCGCACAGGCTAAAGCTAATGGTTATCGTCCATACGACCTTCTTTTTATGGGCGACAACGGTTCAAACGGTGCTAGTTGCGAAGCTATCCTTCCGCTTCTTCAAGATGGAAAGATTACAAAAGGATATGGCGGCTCGCTTTTCTTTATCGCTGCTATGTGGAACGATAAAATGTCAACTGTAACCGACCTTTCTGCTGGTACTACGGGTAACATTTGGTCAGGTATGCGTTGCCGTCCTCAGTTAATCGAAAAGTTTACTAACAATCCGGAGTCATTTGTTGGAAAGTCAACGGCAGATATCCGAGCTTTAAATATTGACGATCGTGCACTTATTTGGGGGAAAGGTTCAGATAGTGACAAGCGTACACTTGATCTTGGTAACAACTCCGGTTTCTATCAGGGTTTGGTGACCACAAAATGGAATAACAATTATTCTACTGGTGGAAGTTCACACGACTCGTTCGATGTAGACACAGACTTCTTCCTGTTCCGTGTGGCAGAGGCTTATCTCAATGCGGCTGAAGCAGAAATGCACATAAATGGGGAGAGTTCTACAAAGGCGAAAGATTATATTGATCTTTTGCGTAAACGTGCTCATGCAACTACTAGTGGTTCTTACAATCTGAACTATATTCTTGACGAGCGTTCGCGTGAGTTTTATTTCGAGGGCCTTCGCCGTACCGACCTTATACGTTATAATCAGTTTGGTGGTACACAAGCCACATATAACTGGTCATTTAAGGGAGGTAATGTCAATGGTGTAACTTTCGACAAAACAAGAAATCTGTTCCCACTTCCGTCATCGGAGATACAGGCCAATAGCAGCCTTGTACAGATTGATGGTTATAACGAGACTGAAAAATAAAATTAAACAGTAAATTAAGAAACGTAATATGAAGAATAAATTATTGCTTGGCGCAATACTTATTAGTACCGTCGGCATATTCACAGCATGTTCGGATGACAATGACTCAAATCCTACGCTGATACAGCCCACGGAGTTTGTCTTAAATACTCCGGCATACGTTAACGAGACGGTTGATTTGGAGAAAACAGAGGCTCTTCGGTTGACATGGTCACAGCCAAAATTTACGGCAGATAATGCTCCTATCAATGCCACATACGAGATTCAAGTATCTCCTACCAATTCCTTTACGGTATCTACGAATGATGCAGATGCAGATGAGGAAGGTAATCTTATAGCTGATTATGCGGTCATTGATAAAACTTCTACAACTTGTTTTACGAACTTGGCTGCAGGTGAGCTGGATAAGGCTTTGGTTAAAGTTGCGAAATGGGCATCGGATGCCGTTCCTGCTGAACAGAAAGCATTTATCCGTGTAAATGCCTTTGTTCTTGAAGGTACAAAAAGATTGAATGCTGTTACATCCAATGTGATAGAAATCAACGTAGCACCTTACTATATTGAACTGAAAGATGCGGCTCCTATCATGTGGTATCTTGTAGGAGAAGACTTTGCCATTAACGGATGGAATGACAAACCGGGTGAAGATAGTTATCCGTTGTTTTTACAGAGTGGCTATACTTATGATAAAGTAACCGGTGCAGGCGAAATCACTTACCTTAATTACATAACCACTGGTGGGTGGAAGATTCAACCTGCTGACTTCAACTGGGATTATGGATTTATGGGCGGTGGCAGTGCCAATACAGCGGTTTACCGTGATGGCGGTGCTGATGCAGGAAATATTACTTGTGATCCGGCTGGTTACTATCTTGTTACTATTAATACAGCTGATAACACTTGTACGATTGTCAAGAAGGATATTACTCCTACTGTTTATAATCAGGTTTGTATTATAGGTAGTTTCAACGATTGGAGTGATACAAACATGATTCCGGTAAATAAGAATGGTGAAAATCATGTTTGGTGTCATACATTGACGGTTGCAGATAATGCCATTGAACAGATTAAGTTCAGAACTCCAGGTTCTTGGGACGTTAATTGGGGTTATGGCTCGTTCGATGGAGAAATTTCCACTTGTGGTAAGGCTGCAGCCGGAGGCAAGAACATCGGTGTTGAAGCTGGTACATGGATTATCATGTTCAATGATATAACCGGTGAGTTCAGCATCATTCCCAAAAAATAAATAATAGACTTTTAATTGAAAAATATTATGATTAAGAAATTATTATATGGCTTCGCTATCATTGCAGGACTTGCTTCCTGTAATGATGACTACACCGACTGGGCAAATCCTCAGAGCAACGCCGCCAATGAGGCAGCTGAGAAATTTGCATTCACTGTACAGCAGTCGGTTAGCTCCATCGATTTTGCAACAGAGACAGCAGAAAATATTCAGTTGTTCACGACCAATCTTCAGGATGGTCAAACCAATGAATACACTGTAACTTTTTCTGCTGAGGATAAGACTGAGACTGCTATTCTGAAAGCATCAGCAGAAGGGAAGGTTGCTTCAAGTGACTTGCAAACTGCAGTGGCAACTATTTATGGAAAAGCTCCGATAGAGCGGACACTTGCTGTTGAAGTAGCGGCTAATGTTACAATCACGACGGAGGATGGTGCTGTTGTGGCAGAGAAGAAAGGTTCTTCGTTTACTTTGAAAGCTAAACTGAATGCTCCCCATATTGCATCTAAGTATTATATGGTAGGCGATATGTTCAAGATTGATGAGAATGATAATGGTTGGACAGCTGTTTCTATGAAGGAATTCAATCATAGTGATAAGGATGTTTATGAAGATCCTGTATTTACATTGATGTTTACTACTACTGCTGATAATCAATATTGGAAAATTATTCCGCAAGATAATATAGACAATGATGATTTTTGGGCTGAAGGTGTTGTTGGTGTGGCTGTTGATGGTGATGATAGTATGAGTGGTAAGTTAATTAATACAACTGATGCTAAGGCAGCTAAGATTGCTAAGGCTGGCATGTATAGTATTACATTGAATATGATGGACTATACTTATACTATTAAAGAAATCATTCCCGAGTATTACATTGTAGGTGCAATGCAAGGTTGGAAAGATAAGCCGGAAAATAAAACTTGTATGTTGTATCCCCAGAGTAAGATGGTCCATTCTTATACTACTAAGTTTGTAGGTGATGCTAATTTAAAGATTTGGTTGGGTAGTGACTTTGGTAGTTGGGATGCTTGCTATGGGGCTGCTATTGATGGTTCTAATACTACATCTGGTACATTCGTCAGTATAAATGCTGGTGCTATTGTGTGTCCTGAGAAGGATGCTTTCTATACATTTATGGCAGATTTCTCTACTATGTCTTATACGTGGGTTAAGTTAGAAAACCAAGCTCCTAAAGCATACACAACAATTTCATTGATTGGAGATTTTAATGGTTGGGATAAGAAAGATACTGACATCGATTTGATAGAAGTTACTCCTCACAATTGGTATGGAAGTGCTGTTACTCTAACAGAAGGACAATTGAAGTTTCATGCGGATGATGACTGGACTGATAGTTGGGGAGGCAGAGGAGAAAGTGGTGATGTGAATATTGCAGATGAAAATTCGGGTAAAGCTGTTTATAATGGTGCGAATTTCTTTGCTCCTGCCGGTACTTATAATGTATTCTTCAATGATATTACAGGTGAATATGTATTCCAAATTGTGGCTTAATTAGTAGTGTTTCCCTGCTAATTTTATAGTTAATGAAGGCTATCCGGCTCTTGCAGGATGGCCTTATTTCATTTTTCTTCTTCCTATTGTATTAGTATTTCATGTTATCATAGAGAAATGTAAAAAGCAGGGTATCACTCAATATTTATTGTGCGATGTCCATTCGATTGTATTAAAAATGTGTATATCTGCACAAAACTCATATCAAAAATGTGATATGTTCTACCTTTTTGATATTTAAAAAGTGTTTTTTATGTTTGAAAGAGACGTTTTTAAACAATTATCAGCTTGGAAGGCAGATGAACAGAGGAGCCTTTAGTGGTTCATGATGCCAGGCAAGTGGGCAAAACATGGGTCTTCTTTTCCAGTGGAAAGAGTGAACTATATTTATATGTATCCACTTACTTTTATGGAATTCTTGAAGACGAAGGATGCATTGATGTAAGAATATGTGCAATCTATTGATAGGATAGAGCCTTTACTGAAACAAGGCAAAAGCTTAATTCAGTATGAGAAATTGTTTCAGCCGGTATGCCGTATTCGTTATTCTATGTTGAACTTGAAAAAAGATGGTAAGTTACTGAATATTCCTTTATTCTTAGCGGACAAAACGAAAGAACTGCTTGCCATGCAAACGTTTCCGTAATCTCTTTGCGCATTTATACTTGGTTGATTCCCTTACACGTAGGTTCTTCTTTATCTTTGGGGGAGATAACGAATGAAAAATCTAATAGCATGAAGAAGAACAAGTTTATTTCTTTTCTGATGTTTTGTTTGCTGGCATGCATGATGCTGGCATGTAGTGATGATAATCCCGTATCGCCTGCTCCTGAACCTGATCCTGACCCCGAACCTGAACCTTCGACAGAATGGGTAGATATGGCTGCAACTCCTGCCGACTGGGATGGGGAGAAGCGTGCGGATATTTCTTATCAATTACTGGTTTACTCTTTTGCAGACAGCAATGGTGATAAGTGTGGCGATTTTAAAGGGATTACCGCTAAGTTGGGCTATTTGAATTCGCTTGGAATAAAGGCCATTTGGTTGTCACCCATTCATCCTGCGAAATCCTATCATGGGTATGATGTTACTGACTATACGGCCGTAAATTCCGATTATGGTACAATGGCTGATTTTGAAGAAATGCTTGCTAAAGCCAAAAGTCTGGGTATCAAGATTTATCTGGATTATGTAATGAACCATACCAGTAAAGATCACCCTTGGTTCTTAGACGCCAAATCTTCGGTAAACAGCCCGTATAGGGATTATTATATTTTCTCACAAAATCCAAAAGTTGATATTGCTGCCGGCAAGATAGCAATGATAGGTAAAGAGGGAGGAAATGGATATAATGAAGGTGAATGGTTCTCTGCGAGTACGTCCTTCAAGGGTTGTTACAAATTTGTGCTTGACTGGTCTGATTCTTCTAAACCGACAGTGACGGTTACAGAAGCTTCTGCGGCAGATAATGAAAATCCGGACTCTAGTACGAAGGATGCCAAATACCTTTATTATGGGAAAGATATTTGCAAGAAATTCTACGATAAAGGAAATAATAAATATGAGTTGACGGTGGACTTGGATACAGATTGGGGCTTCTTGATTCGTACAAGCAATGCGACTTGGGATGGAGGTACTAAGTATGGCGCGTCTTCTGCTGCTGCCAAAGTGAAGTTGGGAGAAACTTTTGCTTTAACCAACTCTTCACCTACAGATGTTTTATTTGAGTCGATGGGAATGTGGTATTATCATTCACACTTCTATACCGATTGGTTTGCAGATTTAAACTATGGTCCGATAGAGAATGCGGCTAATTCCCCAGCATATAAAGCCATTGCTTCGGCTGCCAAAGGATGGATTGATAAGGGTGTAGATGGTTTCCGTTTGGATGCCGTGAAGCACATTTATCACAGTGCCACTTCCGATGAAAATCCTCGTTTTCTGAAGATGTTCTATGATGATATGAATACATATTATAAGCAAAAAGGGAATACAGATGATATTTATGTAGTGGGAGAAGTGCTTTCAGAACATAATGAGGTGGCACCCTATTATGCAGGGCTTCCGGCTTTATTTGAATTTTCGTTCTGGTATCGTTTGGAGTATGCGATAAATAATGGTCAGGGTTGCTATTTCGTGAAAGATATTCTTTCTTATCAAAAGGAATACGCACAGTATCGTCAAGATTATATTGAAGCTACCAAATTGACGAATCATGATGAAGATCGTGCTGCTTCCAAGTTGGGTAAGTCAGAAGCCAAAGAGAAACTGGCTGCTGCCGTGTTGCTGACAGCACCGGGCGAACCTTACATTTATTACGGTGAGGAACTTGGACTTTATGGGGTAAAACAGAATGGTGATGAGTATGTGCGTAGCCCGATGTTATGGGGAGATAATTACACTACTGCTTATACTGATAAGATTGATGCGACACTGGCTTCCACTATAAAGCCTGTGGCCGACCAAAGTAAAAACGCCAATTCCCTGCTGAATACATACCTTACTTTCACGAAGTTACGTAATACGTATCCTGCTTTGGCGGAAGGTACAATGACGAAGCATGGCACTTATAATGAGAGTAACACAACTACAGGCAAAGCCATTGCTGCATGGTATATGACCAAGGGGAATGAGAAAATGCTGGTAGTTCATAACTTTGGAAACTCATCAGTGGAAATATCGCTTTCGGATAAGATTGAGAAAACGGTAGGAGTGTCCGGAACGGTTCAGCAAAAGAAAGATACAACCTCTTCTATAAAAATGGGCGCTTATAGCTCAGTCGTTTTCCAAATTGCCCAATAAAATAATAGAGATTACTCATACATCTTAATCAGCATCCGGTTCAGCCATTCCCATTTAAAGTGGAACCAGCGACGGGTGCTGATTTGTTTTCCACCGAAACGAAGTACAAAGTCCCGGTAACCATGTTTGCGGAAGGGTAAACCTACGTCCATAAACTCCAAGTGGCGATAGCCACGCTGTTTGGCGTCGTGCAATGCATACCATACGGCTAGGATACCCGGATATTGCAGGGCATACGTTTTGCGCATGCCACCGGAGAACCACAGGTATGCGCTTTCATCTGAATAAATGCAGGCGCTTCCGCCGATAATTTTATCTTTATAAGTTACGATAAAGATGCGGCTTTGGCGACTTTTCATCATCTGCTTTTCAAGTTGCTGGAAGAAATCCCTGCTTGGAAAATGGCGGCGTATCTTGGCTGAATATACTTTGTGAAGCATGTGGGCGAAATCTCTAATCTCTTTTGCTGTATGTGCCTCACTCACCTTAGCGCCATTCTTGAAGCCTTTCTTGATTTGGCGGATGCGTGAAGGGCTGAACCATTCTTCCGCTTGCGTGACAAGGTGCAATGAATTGCGTACACGCAGCCAATTGATGGCAAAATAGTGATTCTCTCGAAAAGCCTTATAACCGAACTTGGCATTATCCAAATTGCGAAATTCAATAAGAAAGGCTTCCCGCAACGCTTCGTCCGTCAGGCGTTGCAGCATATCGCTAAAGATGGCTTCACGGTCTGCCTGGTTGTCAAAGTACTCTCCCGTACCATAGATTTCGCATCGTTTGATGATGCCCGGTGGAAACAGGCGCACACTTTTTCGTATCGCGGCAAGCAGCTTGGCGATGGGCTTTCCTGCTTCGGAAGCCACTATGAGTAGGGGGGTATATCCCGGCGTCGCTTCGTAAATACGAAACAATTCGGTGGAGTGGAACGTGTTTGTACCTGGCAATTCGGGTACTTGGCTCCCTCGGTAATATGTAGTCAGTTTCAAGGGCATTACTGCAAATTTAGAAAATAATCTCGTATCTTTGCATACATTAATGAAGTATTCACACTAAAACAGTATACACAAATGGAAAGTTTCAGCGAATTGATAAAAGTCCGTCGCAGTATGCGTAAATTTACGGAGGAAGAATTGACGCAAGAACAGGTGGTTTCGCTAATGAAAGCAGCGTTGATGGCACCCACCTCAAAGCGCAGCAATGCCTGGCAGTTTATTGTGGTGGATGATAAAGAGACTCTCAAAAAAATATCATTTTGTAAGGAACAGGCGTCGCAATTCATTGCGGATGCTTCGTTGGCGATTGTAGTTACTGCCGATCCGTTGGCAAGCGATGTCTGGATTGAGGATGCCGCTATCGCATCCATCTATTTGCAACTTCAGGCTGAAGATATGGGCTTGGGGAGTTGCTGGGTGCAGGTTCGCGAACGGTTCACGGCATCCGGCGTACCTTCCGGTGAATATGTGCACGAAGTTCTGGATATTCCATTGCAGTTGCAAGTGCTCAGCATTATAGCTATCGGACATAAAGGCATGGAACGTAAGCCGTTCAATGAAGACAACCTGCAATGGGAGAAGATTCACATTAACAAATATGGAGGGAAGTAACGGTGAGTGCAGCGAAAGCAAACAATAATCAGGATACATACAGGGCTACCGCTATCACGCTGATTGTTTTCGGTATACTTTACATGATAGATAAGCTTATACATTTCTCGGCATTGGGTTTACCTTGGGTGATGAATAAGGATAATTTCTTGCTTTATACGGCAGTGATTTTCTTATGCTTCAAGCGTGATAAATCCGTAGGATTGGTATTGATAGGGTTATGGTTGATATTGAACTTCGGTTTGATAACGGCATTGCTCGGCACGATGTCCGCCTACCTTCTGCCTGTGGCATTGTTGTTAATCGGTGGCATATTGTATTTAATCTCAACCAGATAAGATGAAAAGAAGTATAGAAGATACCTCCATCGTCTTTGTCGGTGCCGGAAATCTGGCGACTAATCTGGCGAAAGCGCTTTATTATAAAGGCTTTCGCATTGCTCAGATTTACAGCCGGACGGTAGAGTCGGCGCAGGCATTAGCGCAAGCCGTTGAAGCGGAGTATACAACAGATTTATCTGCTATAACCGAAAATGCAAGACTTTATATCGTTTCCTTGAAGGATGCGGCTTTTGTGGAGTTGCTTCCCGATATTGTCTTGGGAAAGGAGAAAGGTTTGTGGGTGCATACGGCCGGTAGTATCCCGATGAATGTGTGGGAAGGGCGGATTGAGCGATATGGTGTGTTTTATCCCATGCAAACCTTTAGTAAGCAGCGTGAAGTCGATTTCAGTGATATACCTATTTTTGTAGAGAGTAACTCAGCGGAAGATACCCGTTTTTTAAAAGATATTGCCGCTGCTCTTTCCGAAAGGGTCTATGAAGCGACTTCCGAGCAACGGAAAAGCTTGCATCTGGCAGCAGTGTTTACTTGTAATTTTACCAATCACATGTATGCGCTTGCCGCTGATTTATTGAAGAAATATGAGTTGCCCTTCGAGGTGATGTTGCCATTGATAGACGAGACAGCACGCAAGGTGCATGAACTGGAACCCCATCTTGCACAGACCGGCCCTGCCATACGTTACGACGAGAATGTAATCAATAATCATTTGCAGATGCTTGCTGATGAGCCGAAAATACAGGAGTTATATCGGTTGATAAGTGAGAGCATACACCGTTTGTCCTGAAAGGAACTTTATTAAAAAATAGAACATGAGTACAATCAATTACGATTTACAGAAGATAAAAGCCCTTGCCTTTGATGTGGATGGCGTGTTGAGCGCCAATGTCATTTCCATGAGTACGGATGGAGAACCGTTGCGTACAGTGAATATAAAAGATGGTTATTCCCTGCATCTGGCTGCCAAGTTGGGCATTCCATTGGGCATCATCACAGGTGGTCGTACCGAAGCTGTGCGTAAGCGTTTCCTTGCTTTGGGGCTGGCAGCGGAAGATATTTACTTGGGGTCTTCCGTGAAAATACACGACTACCGGGATTTTCGCGACCGTCATGGTCTGCGTGATGAGGAGATTTTGTATGTGGGTGATGATATTCCCGATATCGAGGTGATGACTACGTGTGGATTACCCTGTTGTCCCAAAGATGCCGCTCCCGAAGTGAAAGCGGTGGCGCGTTATATTTCCCATCAGAATGGAGGATATGGTTGCGGGCGCGATATCGTAGAGCAGGTTCTAAAGGCGAAAGGACTCTGGATGGCGGATGAGAAAGCTTTCGGGTGGTGATGCCGGCGCAATAATCGTTAACTCAAAAATAGTAATAAGTAATTTGTAACCAGTGAATGTTATTATGCTCGATAATTTAAAGAAATACAAAGTAATACTCGCTTCTAACTCTCCCCGCAGGAAGGAGTTATTGGCTGGATTGGGTGTGGACTATGAAGTGCGTACCTTGCCGGATGTAGATGAGTCGTATCCCGATACACTGAAAGGGGCGGATATCCCTCTCTTCATAGCCAAAGAAAAAGCGGATGCCTATCTGGATATGATGAAGCCGGGGGAATTGATGATTACTGCCGACACAATTGTCTGGCTGGACGGGAAAGTACTTGGAAAACCGAAGGACAGAGAGGATGCCATGCGTATGTTACGAGCAATGTCCGGTCGTACCCATGAAGTTTTTACAGGTGTTTGCATCACTACGACAGAATGGCAGCGTAGTTTCACGGCACAGACAGAGGTCCGTTTTGCAGAACTGAGCGAAGAGGAAATCACTTATTATGTAGATACCTACAAGCCGATGGATAAAGCTGGAGCATACGGTGTCCAAGAATGGATTGGCTTTATCGGTGTCGAAAATATTTCGGGCAGTTATTATAACATAATGGGACTGCCGGTGCAGAGGCTTTATAAGGAACTTGTTCAGTTGAAAGTTTAAATCCTAAACTTTCAACTAATCAAATCCAGCATCAACGGCATATCTTTTTCATCTATGTCTTGCTTGATAAGCATTTTTTTATCTTTTTCAAACATTTCGAGGAATGTTTCCTTGCTTCCGCTTTCAGCGGCTGCTTTTCCATATAATTCAGCTGCTTTCTCCAGGTTACCCAGTTTCCACGCCACATGGCCTGCATTGAGAAAATCGG
Source organism: uncultured Bacteroides sp. (assembly GCF_959029255.1). Classification (GTDB taxonomy): domain Bacteria; phylum Bacteroidota; class Bacteroidia; order Bacteroidales; family Bacteroidaceae; genus Bacteroides. The sequence goes on from NZ_CAUFUE010000005.1 coordinate 108,656, forward strand.
TCGCAATAGGCTTTAATTCAAGCACTTTGTCATAATACCTCATAGCCTGCTCATATTTCCCGCTGACGAAAGAGCACCATCCTATGGCGCGCCATGCCTTGATACAGTTGTTCTCCATCAAGTCCAGCTTGAAGAAGTATTGCAGAGCTTCCTCATACCTTTCCAATTCGGCCAGACAGCTTCCGATATAAAACAGTATATTACGATTATCGGGCTGAATGCTTTCCGCTCTTTTATAATATTCGATGGCAGAACTGAAGTCACGCATTTGGCGATAGCATGTGGCAAGATGGCGGATAGTCCATACATGGTCAGGCTTCAACACATCTGCTTTGCGATAGGCGCTGATAGCCTCCTTGTAGCGTTTCTCCTTCTGCAAGCAATAACCCGCTTTTTGGAAGATGTCGGCATCGGCAAAGTTCATATCTATCACTTCCTTGTAAATCTCCAATGCTTCAACCGGGTGTTCCTTGCGGAAGTGGAAGTCGGCAACGGCAACGAGTAATTCCGGTTTCTGCAAAATATTCTTTAATACCGGGATGCGATGCAATACAATTTCTTCCTTGAAGATATCACGAAATTCATGACGACGCTGGCTCAGCTTGAAGAAACGGTAAAGGTCGTGGATGTATTGATTGCTGATAACATCCGGTCTCTGGGCGTATTGTTTCAAAAAGGATGATTTGTTCTCCTCCATCGCTTCGTTTAAATCCTGGGAGGTCATTTGGCTCATCATCATGCCTCGTTGGGCCTGCGGAATGTGTGCCATCGTGAAGCAAAGCGAATATTTATCACTGTTGCAGAAAAATCCCGAGCGCAATATCACCGCCATAGCAGCATTGTCACCTGTCGGATTCAGTCCGAATTCACGGATGATGCTGGAGTGGTGCATATCGAACGGATAGAACCAATTGTGCGGGTTCTGGAAGAACGGATAACTCTTGAGTTGCGCAAAAGTACTCATATATACATCGGCGCCTTCCAATTGCAACTCATTCATTTCACGTATTTTGTCGCCCAATCCCGATTCCTCGAAAGCCTTTTCCCAATCCGGATTACGGTCATTCTCTTCGGCAATCTCCTCAAACCCGAACTTCATATTGCGCATGATGCCTACGTTCTTCATCATTTCCGGAATGATTTCTTCGCGCATCTTCTTGTCAATCTTTTCTGTCTCCTGGCTACGGAGCAGTTGGATATATACACGGTTCAACTGCTTGCCGAAACTTCCATCCTCGTTGAATAGGGAAAGGCGTGCCGTAAGCTCCGGGTAAAGCGGTAATCTGTAAGGATGTACGTGCAGTATGATGGCAATTGCTACTAATGCGCGTTGGCTGACCTGCGTGTCGGCATGGGTGGTTGCATCCAGTAACCACGAAAACTTGCGAGGATCGAAACATTCCATCAGGCTAAGCATGACAGCACCTATGAACATGCATAAGTCGTTGACGGGCAGCAGCTCCGAATCTAAAAAAGTCTTGGCTTGTTGCTCATCTTCCGTACTCCAGCTACTGTTTCCCCAGGTGGTGAGGAATAAATATTGTCCGGTTTCCTCATGACGTTGCAGGGCATTATCCAGTCCCTGCTTGTTATCGGGCATCAGTTGGCAGACAGCCAAATCGTCAGGGAACGACTCCAGCACTTTCAGCCGGTCGAGCATGGAATAGCCTTTTGCCATGTTCACCCTATTACTGTGAAGCGCATGATAATAACGGGTTGATACACCATCGAGCAAGCAGATACGAGCCTGGTCGGCAATTTCCCAGGTCTCGGTGAGGAGTTTCCGGTAGAGTTTCTGCCGTTCAGGGTCTTTTATCCCTTGCCGCATGTATTGCAACATGTACTGATAGGACACCTTGGCTTGTTCCAACCGGGTGCGCAGCGTCCAGTCGCTACAGTTCCAAAGGAAAGCTTCCAACTGGGACTGCGCCTCTTTCAGCCGCTTTTGTTGCAGCAGGACAGTGATATGTTGATATTGCTCTTGTATGGCTTGCTCATTCATAAACTTGTATTCTTTTAGGTATATACTCTACAAATGTACAAAAAGGATGCCAAAAAGTTCGATAATACTTTGTTTTTTAGAATCTGACCTGTAACTGTGCCTGCAACAAATTGGAATGTTCCCCCTTGTGAGGGTCGCAGTATGTATATTGTGCCTGTATGCGGCACTTGGGGTAGAACCACCATTGCACACCGGCCACGTAATTACTTTGCTTGTCCGCCATTGCCTTATTCTTGTTGAGATAATCGTACGATGCCACTACGTCAAACTTGGGTAATATATGTACGGAAGCTGTTGCGTAGTATCCGTCGCTTTTCACATGTCCGTCTTTACCGGCAAGATACTCGGTGCGCAGGCTGATGGGCTTTGTTTGGATAGTTGCACCTGCCGACCAGCGGTTACGAGTGTAAGTTTCGCCTACGGCAATATCAGGATTGATGGAAGAAGTCGCCATCGCACATCCCTTTCCTTTGATGAAAGAACCGCCTACCGACAGCCATTTCAATGGGTTTACCATCAAACTGCCCACTATATCTTTTTGATTGTTTTTGTCCTTCAGGTTAATACCTTGCCCGTTCATTACGGCAAGATTATAGCTTACGAGTTTTTTGAAAAGGTCACCGTAAATCAATATACCCATGTCACGGCCACTATTGGAACCATACAACGGGTCGCTGCCATTGATGCCTGCAAGGTAATTGACAGACTGCGAGTAACAGTTAATCAATTCCACAAAACAAGGTGACATCGGGTTCTCGATGGTGTACATCGTTTTGAACTGTCCGATGCGTGCGGTAAGTCCCGGCAGGAATTGGTATTCCGTATAAGCCTCCAATATCTTTCCGGTGTTGGCGAAACTATACATAAAGTAGCACGACCATTTATCGGTAATCTTACCGCGTGCCATGAAAATCACTCTCTTTATATCGAAAGTGTTGGTAGTCTTTTCGCCGGTATCCTCGTAAGCATATCCCACTTGGGCATATCCGGCCAGACTGATACGTTCTTTCAGAGTATTGACGATGTCATTCAGACAAGCGTCTTGCGCTTTTAGCGTAAAAACAGAGAGAAAAAGAAAACAGGATAGTAGAATTCGTTTCATGTGTTGAAAGTATAATTAAAAAAAGGCAACTCTTTTTTCAAAGAGCTGCCCTTTAGTATAATAATGATTCTTCTTATTCGTTGATAGCAGCGATACCCGGAAGAACCTTTCCTTCGATGGCTTCGAGCAAAGCACCGCCACCGGTAGAAACGTAAGATACGCCGTTTGCCAAACCGAATTTGTTAACGCAAGCTACAGAGTCACCACCACCTACGAGTGAGAATGCGCCGTTCTTGGTAGCTTCCACGATAGCTTCACCTACAGCACGTGAACCGTGAGTGAAGTTCTCAAATTCAAATACGCCTGTAGGGCCATTCCAAAGGATAGTCTTGGAATTCTTGATTACGTCAGCGAAAATCTTTTCAGTTTCAGGACCGATATCCAGACCTTCCCATCCGTCAGGAATTTCGTCTACCGGGCAGAATTTAGTGTTGGCATCGTTAGAGAACGAGTCTGCGATTTTAGCGTCAACAGCCAAAACCAGGTTTACACCTTTTTCTTTAGCTTTCTTAATCAAGTCGAGAGCCAAATCCAACTTGTCATCTTCGCAGATAGAGATACCGATTTTACCACCCATAGCCTTAGTAAAGGTATAAGTCATACCACCGGCGATAATCAGGTTATCAACCTTGTTCAGCAAGTTCTCGATGATTTCAATCTTGGAAGAAACCTTGGAACCACCCATGATAGCAGTGAACGGACGGTGGATGTCATTCAACACCTTGTCAACAGCTTTCACTTCTTTTTCCATCAGGTAGCCAAACATCTTGCTGTCTTTGTCGAAGTATTTAGCAATCAATGCCGTAGAAGCATGTGCACGGTGAGCCGTACCGAATGCATCGTTTACGTAGCAGTCAGCGTAAGAAGCCAATTTTTTGGTAAATTCCTTCTGGCTTTCCTTTACGGCTTTCTTTGCGGCAGCCTTTTCTTCGTCTGTTGCATCTTCGGCCAAACCACGGGGTTTGCCTTCTTCTTCAGCATAGAAACGAAGATTTTCGAGCAACAGCACTTCACCCGGTTGCAGAGCGGCAGCCTTTACAGCAGCTTCTTCACCCATACAATCGTTAGCAAACTGTACCTCAACACCCAGCAACTCTTCAAGATGCTTCAGGATGTGCTTCAAAGAGAATTTGTCAGCCGGGCCTTTCGGACGGCCGAGATGAGAACCGATAATGATACTACCGCCGTCGGCCAAAATCTTCTTCAGGGTAGGAAGAGCGGCACGCATACGGGTATCATCTGTAATGTTGAAGTTTTCGTCCAAGGGTACGTTGAAGTCCACGCGAACGAATGCCTTTTTTCCGGCAAAGTTAAATTGATCAATTGTCATAATACTCTATTTTATTTAAAAGTGTTACTAAATCTTTTTCGTGAGCGCAAAGTTACTATTTATTTCTTTTTTCCGCTATGAAATAGTTGTTTTTTTAGTTGACAAGGTTGCAGTTGACGAGTTTACCAGGGGAATACTTCATCTCCTCGTCTCCTCATTCCCTCGTCCCCTTGTCAACTTGTCCCCTCGTCTCCTTAATCTCCTTCCTCCCCCGTCACTTTGTACTTCCGGCAGTAATATTTGCACATCAATTGCAAGCCACAGTTGTCACATTGAGGTGTGCGTGCCTGGCAGGTGTACCGCCCATGCAAGATGAGCCAATGGTGCGCAATGGGAATGTCCGCTTCCGGGATGTGTTTCACCAATTCCTTTTCCACGCTGAAGGGAGTGGTGCACTTGTCGGAAACCAGACCCAGACGATGGCTGACGCGGAATACATGGGTGTCTACCGCCATAGCCGCCTTGTTGAAAACGACGGACTGGATGACATTGGCTGTCTTGCGTCCCACGCCCGGCAACTTAATAAGTTCTTCCAGCGTGTCGGGTACTTGGCTGTTAAACTCTTTCACCAGCATCTTTGCCATTCCCACCAGATGTTTCGCTTTGTTGTTGGGATAGGATACGCTACGGATATATTCATACACTACTTCGGGGGTAGTGGCGGCAAGCGCCTCCGGGGTAGGAAAATCACGGTAGAGTGGGGGAGTTATCATATTCACCCGCTTATCCGTACACTGCGCCGAGAGAATTACCGCAATCAGCAGTTCGAACGGGTTCTCATAATGCAATTCGGTTTCTGCCACGGGGCGGTTTTCCCTGAACCAGGCAATTATTTTCTCATAACGTTCTTTCTTTCTCATCGTAATTTGTTTTTATGATAATGAGGGGCTACTTTACAATTGAAGTAGAGCATGGAGAGGATGGTGAGACAAGCTCCGAAGAAATAAGCTTTGTCGAAGGTGCTGATTTCCGCAATATATCCTCCCGCCAGCATGCCGATACCTATGCCTACGTCCCACGAGGTGAGGTAGGTGGAAGTGGCGGTGCCGCGCTGGTTGTTGGGCGCAAGGTTGACGAAGAGGGTGTTGTACGCCGGAAACATGATGCCGAAGCCGATACCCAGCAGTAAGGCTACGGCAAAGAACACTACGTTGCACGCTCTGACGTCCCACTGTATGATATACACGCAAGCCGATAGCAAGAAAAAACTGACTACTACGATGTACAGTCCTGCGGAAATGACTTGCGTTATTTTTCCTTTATCCACAATTTTACCCGAGAAGATGCGCGAGATTGCCATGCCCACCGCCATAAAGGTGAAGAAGAAGCCGGTGGTAGCGTTGATTCCGATTTCTTTGGCGTACATGGCTACATAATTGGTCGTCATGCCGTAGGGGATGGAAAGCAGCAGCAAGCTGATGCCCGCCGGTATTCCTTTCAGCAGGATAAAGCGGTCGAGGGATATCGGTTCCCGCTTTACGGGTGGTTTGTAAGGCGTCTTCACGAGCATGGCGCAGAAGAAACCTATCAGGCACGAACCCAGCGAACAGCAAAAGATGGTGGTATAACTCATTCCGGCGTCGTGCAGGAAAAGCCCTGACATGGGCCCTACCGCCATTGCTATGTTGTTGGATAAGCCGTAGTAACCCAGTCCCTCTCCGCGCCGGGAGGAAGGCATAATGTCAATGACTATCGTATTGCCCCCCACCGTCACCATTCCGAACGATACGCCATGAACAATGCGGAACAGGATAAAAAGCGTCAGTGAACCTGCGATAATATATCCTGCGAACATACTCATAAAGATGAAGTAAGCCAGCAGGTAGAGGGGCTTGCGGGCGAAACTGTCCAGCAGATATCCCGAGAACGGGCGGATGCACAAAGCGGCCACCGTGTAGCACGAAAGGATGATGCCGATGGTGGAGTTCCCTGCTTTGAATACCTCTGAGAGGTAGAAAGGCAATACCGGAATCAATAACCAGAAACCGAAATACAGCAGGAAGTTTGCTGCCAGTATAAAGCAATATCCGGGAGTGACAAGCCTGTCTTTCATGATGCTGGGTTTTGATGTGAGGTAAAATTGAAAAAAGGGGAGTCTGTATAAAAACGCTCTTGATACTTCTTCTTAGGCGCGGATTACATGGATTTCACAGAATAAATAAAAAAAAATCCATGTAACCCGCACCTAAAAATCATATCATAATGAAAGCACTCATCCGCTTTTCACACAGTCACCTTGGAAGGGGGGAATCGAGTTATACTTGGATAATGATATCCCCTCCTCTTGATTCCTTTTAATATGCAGCTTCAAACTCTTTCAGGAACCGCGTATCGTTTTCAGAGAAGAGCCTGAGGTCGTTGACACGGTATTTCAGGTTCGTGATGCGCTCGATACCCATACCGAGGGCATATCCGCTGTATATCTTGCTGTCAATGCCGTTCAGCTCCAGCACATTCGGGTCTACCATTCCACAGCCAAGAATTTCCACCCATCCCGTACCTTTGCAGAAGGGGCATCCCTTGCCACCGCAGATGTTGCAACTGATATCCATTTCGGCGCTCGGCTCCGTGAACGGGAAGTAGGAAGGACGCAGGCGAATCTTGGTGTCGTTGCCGAACATCTCACGGGCAAAGAGCAGCAGCGCCTGCTTCAGGTCGGTGAACGATACGTTGCGGTCTACGTACAGCGCCTCCACTTGGTGGAAGAATGCGTGCGCACGGTAGCTGATGGCTTCGTTGCGGTAAACGCGTCCCGGGCACAATACCCGGATGGGCGGCTGCGAGGTCTCCATCACACGGCTTTGTACGCTCGAGGTATGTGTACGCAAGACGATATTGTGTGATACGTTTTCGGCATTGTTCTCAATGAAGAAAGTATCCTGCATGTCGCGTGCCGGATGGTCTTCGGCAAAGTTCATGGAAGAGAATACATGCCAGTCGTCCTCTATTTCCGGACCGTCGGCGATGTTGAAACCCATGCGGGCGAATATATCGATGATTTCATTCTTTACGATGGTGAGCGGATGGCGTGTGCCCATTTTTATGGGATAAGCCGAACGGGTCAGGTCGAGGTCATCGCAACCGTTGTCTTGGTTGTCGAACTGCTCTTTCAGCGCGGCAATTTTTTCTTGTGCCTTGTTTTTGAGTTCGTTCAGGCGCATGCCCACTTCTTTCTTCTGGTCGGGGGCCACATTACGGAAGTCCGCCATCAGGTCGTTGATGGCTCCTTTTTTACTAAGGTATTTGATGCGGAGTGCTTCCAATTCCTCTGCATTAGCGGCTTTCAGTGCTTCCACTTCTTGTAGAAGCTGATTGATTTTAGCTATCATATCTTTATCTTTAGTTATTTCCTAAGTGCATAAAACGGTGCAAAGATACAATTTTATCATTGTTTTGCGGTCAGTCGCTTCATATTATTTTCTTAATTTGAATAGAATATTCCATGCCGGTGAGTTTAGGGCGTATTTCAATTCAAAACTCTATCAAAGTCATAGTAAATCCGTAGTTGCTCCGTAGTTTCTCCGTGCAAAGTACCATAAATAAAGGAAAACTATGGGTTAGCTACGGAGCAACTACGGATTTACTACGTTTGGGAAGGGGGTAAAATGAGGTGAAAGTATGAGCTTATAACATCGCTTAACTTCTTAATAATACATAAGTATTCTTTTTGTTCATGGAAAAAACATAAATATGCATTGCTTTATAACTTTTAAAGCATACTTTTATTATCTTTGCGCCCCACTGTTATTCTACAGGAGGTAGAATATAGGTCTGTTTATACTTCATTGATTGGACGATTGAGGGAGAGAGACCTGACAGACAGGAGTTTTAATATTATAAAGATAGATATTGTATTGATGAGATTGAAAACATTCCTGCCTATTATGGCCGTTACAGGTGTCCTGATGTGTGGACCCACCGTGTTTTTGTATGCCGGGCAATCTGATTTTACATCTCCCGAGACAACGGGATGGTTCCGGAAGAAAAAGAAAAGTGACGCTAAAGACAGCATTCCATCCAGAAGCGCTTATGAAAAGCTGACGGGTGACGGAGCTGTTGTCCGCAAGGGCATGTTCAATGTTTACCAAAAGAAAAATGATTATTACTTCGAGGTCCCTGTGGATTTGTTGGGGCGCGATATGCTGGTGGTAAACAAGTTGCAGCGTGTACCTTCCGAACTGAATGAAGCGGGCGTCAATCGCGGCACGAATTATGAAAACCAGATGGTACGCTTCGAGTTGGACAAGGCCGCCAATAAATTGCTGGTACGCCAAAGCCGTCCTTTGCCTTTGGCGCCTGATGAAGATGCCATACGCCAATCGGTGCTCGATAATTATATTTCTCCGTTGATAGCCGGTTTCAAGATAGAAGCCTTCAGTAAGGATTCTACCAGCATGGTGGTGAAGGTGAACGACATCTATGATGGCACGGAAACTAGTATCAACAACGTATTTACTAATATAAACCTGGGTACTTCCGCCATAAAGAACCTGTCGCGCATTCTTTCTATCAAATCTTTTGAGAACAATGTGGTGGCAACGTCCGAACTGACTACGAAGGTGACCGAGGGAACCACAACTGTGTTTGTTACGGTTGAGGTGAGTTCTTCCTTGTTATTACTTCCCGAAAAGCCGATGATGGGGCGTTTGGACAGTCCGCGCGTGGGTTATTTTACCAATCCGTTGCTGAACTATAGCGACGGGCAGCAACGTGTGGATAAGAAACCGTTTATCACTCGTTGGCGCATGGAGCCGAAACCGGAAGACAGGGAACGCTATCTTCGTGGTGAATTGGTGGAACCTGCCAAGCCGATTGTGTTCTATATAGAAAATTCCACTCCCCGTCGTTGGCGGAAATATATTAAGCAGGGCATTGAAGACTGGCAGGTAGCTTTTGAACGTGCCGGATTCAAGAATGCCATCCTGGCAAGAGAACTGACGGACAGCATGAATGTGGATAAGGATGACGTGAATTATTCCGTCTTGACATACGCCGCTTCTACCAAGGCCAATGCTATGGGGCCTTCTATCCTTGACCCGCGTTCGGGCGAGATACTGGAGGCGGATATCATGTGGTGGCACAATGTCCTGAGTATGCTTCAGGAGTGGATTACGGTGCAAACGGGAACGGTACGCCCCGAAGCCCAAGGCGTGAAGTTGTCGGATGAGCTGATGGGGGATGCCATGCGTTTTGTAGCCTGCCACGAGGTGGGACATTCGCTGGGATTGCGCCATAACATGATAGCCTCTTGGGCTTTCCCGACGGATTCGTTGCGTTCCAAAACATTTACGGACCGCATGAACAGTACTTCATCCTCCATAATGGATTACGCTCGTTTTAATTATGTGGCGCAACCGGGGGATGGTATTACGGCACTTTCTCCACATATCGGGCCGTATGATTTGTTTGCCATAGAATACGGCTACCGCTGGTATGGCAAGGAGACTCCGGAAGCTGAGAAGGAATTGCTTGCCGATTTCCTGAGCCGTCATACGGGTCGCCTGTACAAATACAGCGAAGCGCAGGATGTCCGTGATGCGGTTGACCCGCGCGCACAGATTGAAGATTTGGGGGATGATGCCATCCGTTCGTCCCTATTGGGTATCGAGAACCTGAAACGCATTGTTCCTCAGATTATTCAGTGGACTACTACCGGAGAGAAGGGACAGACCTACGAGGAAGCATCCCGCTTGTATTATGCGGTAATTAATCAGTGGAATAATTACCTCTATCATGTGCTTGCCAATATCGGTGGTATCTATCTGGAGAATACCACGGTGGGCGACGGGCAGAAGACTTATACTTTTGTAGAGAGGGAAAAGCAACAAGCCGCACTGAAGTTTCTGTTGGACGAAGTGCTGACTTATCCGAAGTGGTTGTTTGACACGGAAGTAGGAGAGTACACTTATTTATTGCGCAACACTCCGCTGGGAGTGGTAGAAAACGCGCCTACCCAGGTGTTGAAGAATGCGCAGTCATATATCCTTTGGGATTTGTTGGCCAATAATCGCCTGATGCGTATGTTGGAAAATGAATCTGTCAATGGTAAGAAAGCTTTCACGGTAGTGGAATTGATGGATGGTTTGCATCGAGGTATCTTTGCCACCACGGAGCGTGGAGCAGTGCCGGACGTCATGACACGCGCCTTGCAGAAAAATTTTGTGGATGCGCTGATTACGGCCGCTGCCGAGAGCGAAGGAGTGAAAATAAACAAGAAGTTGATGGAAAGTCACTTCTTGCTGGATAGCCGTCTCCCCCTTTGTAGTTGCGATGAGCATGCGCACCGCACATTGGATTCCGACCGCATGGGTGCTCCCCGCGAATTGAATTTTTACGGTTCACAGATAAACCGGGTGTCGGATGCGATATCTGTGAAACGCGGTGAACTGCTACGTATCAAAGATTTGTTGCAAAGTCGCTTGGGGACATCGGATATAGCGACGAGGTATCATTATAAGGACTTAATTTTGCGCATAAATACGGCGCTGGGAATTAAATGATAATTTAATGAAGAATTAAGAATGAAGAATGAAGAATTACCTTGCGGCGTACTTGCATAGCGCAGCCAAATTCTTCATTCTTCATTCTTAGTTCTTCATTTCCCAAACTTCCCATTTATATAATCAATTTCAATAGAGTATTAATTTTTTTATTGTAACACATGGAAAAACGTTTATTAATCGTTTTGCTATGCCTTGCGGGAGCTTTGTCTTCTGTTTTTGCCGCAGACAGGCAGGTGCAGGGTGTAGTAATATCTTCAGAGGATAACCTTCCGCTCATCGGCGCTTCCGTCTATGTAACGGCGGAAGACCTGAAAAAAGCAGGAAGTGCTCAGGCCACGATTGGGGTTATCACCGACGTGGACGGCAAATTTTCTATTTCTGTTCCTGCCGGAATCACCCGTTTGTTTTGCAGCTATCTGGGCTATGATGTCCAGGAAGTGAAACTCCTCCCGGGCAAGGAACGGTATGAAATCACCCTTCATGTCTCTGCCCATGTATTGGATGCGGTAGTGGTGACGGGTTACCAAACCGTGGAACGCCGTAAATTGACGGCAGCGGTTTCAAAGCTTGACATCTCGGATGAGACCATCGGTGCGGTAAAAAGCATCGACCAGGCACTTGCCGGACAAGTTGCCGGACTTGCGGTCACCCCGACTTCCGGTGCTCCGGGCGCTCCGGCAAAGATACGTATTCGTGGTACCGCTTCTCTGCATGGTACGCAAGACCCTCTGTGGGTACTGGATGGTATTCCCCTCGAAGGAACAGATATTCCCGAGCAAGAGGAGCTGAGCGATATAGCGAATATGAAGCAATCTTCCATTGCGGGTTTGAATCCCGCCGATATCGAGAATATCACCATCTTGAAAGATGCCGCCGCTACCGCTATCTATGGTGCGCGCGCAGCCAATGGCGTTATTGTGATTACTACGAAAAAAGGTAGGGCGGGTAAGCCGGTAGTTAATTTCTCTTCCAGATTTACCTATACTCCTACATTGAGCCTTGACAGATTGAATCTGCTGAATGCGTCGGAGAAAGTGGGACTGGAATTGGATATGATTCGCAATAACTATTCGCCTGAGAACAAAAAGGGAGGTGTATATAATATCCTTTCCAGATACAATGAAGTGTCTGCTTTCCAATCCGGTGGATGGGATGCGTTGAGTGCGGGTGCGCAGGCGGATATCAACCGCTTGAAGAGCATTAATACGAACTGGAGTGATGTCCTTTTCCGAGATGCTTTTAACCAGGAGTATAATTTGAGCCTTTCCGGAGGTACGGAAAAGGTGACCTACTATACCTCTTTGGGCTACTATAAAGAAAATGGAAATATGGAAGGCGTCAGTATGGATCGTTTCAACGTGGTGGGCAAAACATCCTATAAGGTGAACCGTATGTTGAAATTGGGAGCTTCCCTATTTGCCAACCGCCGCAAGAATACCGGCTATCCGACGGATAAATATGGTATGTCCAATCCGGTTTACTACTCGCGCAAGGCCAATCCCTATTTTGAGCTTTACGATAAGGATGGAAATTACAACTATGATTACGATATCCAGAATAATACGGATACCGATTTGAAGTTCAATATATTTGAAGAGCGGCAGAATACATCACTCGAGAGTGTTGTGAACTCTTTCTCCTCCATATTCGATGCCGAACTGCGTTTTAATGATAAACTGAAGGTAACATCCCAGTTCGGTTATCAGTTGGACAAGACTTCCAAGGAGGAAATTGCCGATTGGGACAGCTATGCCATGCGCTCCCTGTATAAGAGGAGTAATTATGACCAAAATGGTGAGACGAAGTATTTCCTGCCTCAAGGCGGAGTACAGAAAAAGTACGAGAACAGCAACTCCCAGATTACCTGGAAGACCATGGGAGAGTATCGTGACAGCTTCAATGATATTCACGAACTGGAGGTAATGGTGGGTACGGAGTTACGCAAGACTTGGTATGAAACCTTGTTCTCTGCCGGATATGGTTTCGACCGCAGGACCCTGACAACGAAACCCGTGGTGTTTCCTAACGAGAGTTATGCCAGTTCTTTCCCGCTCCATGAGACTACTTATAAGGAAAATGCCTACGTCTCTTTCTACTCTACGGCATCCTATTCGTTGCTGAACCGCTATACGGTGGGTGGAAGTATCCGTTTCGACGGCTCCGACCTTTTCGGGGTGGATAAGAAATACCGCTATCTGCCTTTGTATTCGGTCAGTGCTTTGTGGCGTTTGTCTCAGGAACCGTTCATGCAAGGGGCAAAGTGGATTGACAACCTGGTGTTCCGTGCTTCGTACGGTTTGCAGGGAAATATCGACAAGAACACTTCTCCCTTCTTATTGGGTAAATATAGGGTAGAAAGTATCTTGCCCGGTATTTCGGAAGATATGATTGATATCAATTCAGCCCCTAATAAAAAACTACGTTGGGAAAAGACTCAGTCTGTGAATGCCGGCTTTGACTTTTCGGTATTGAACCAGGCCATCAACTTAGGTGTAGATTATTACTATCGCAGAGGTACTGATTTGATTGCTTTGCGCATGCTTCCCCTTGAAACCGGCTTTACTTCCATGAATGTAAACTGGGCGAGTATGGAAAACAAAGGTGTGGAAGTGAGCTTGTCTACAAGGAATATAACCACTAAGAATTTCTCGTGGTACACCATCTTCAACTTTGCTTATAACGGCAATAAAGTGTTGCACGAAAATATCCCGGAACAGCAAACCACTCCGGGACGTGAGGGATATCCTGTGGGCGCTATCTTTGCGTTGAAAACGGCCGGGGTAGACAAGGAGACTGGAAATATGATGTTCTACAATCCAAAAGGCGAGAAAGTTACCTTGAAAGAACTTTATCGCTTGGTAGACGAGTGGGGGATAGGAATTGCTTCTTCGGACGTTACTCCTGCCGAGGAGCGGACTTTCTATTCCTATATCGGTAGCTCGGATGCGCCTTATACGGGTGGGTTCATCAATACCTTTACTTACAAAAACTGGGAACTGAGTGCCAACTTCTCTCTCACCATGGGCGGGTATGTACGTACCCAACCTACGTATGACATCATCCAGCCGGACTATGGTAAGAACTACAACCGGGATGTATTGGACCGCTGGACTCCCCAGAACCCGAATGCCGAATTTCCGGCATTTATGACGAGTGCCTCCAATCCTGAAGAATACTACTGGTATGACGCTAAGCCCATCTGGAGAGATTTGGATATCTGGGTGAAGAAACTCAACTATGTGCGTTTGCAAAACCTTCGTTTGGGGTATCGTGTACCCGAAGTTCTGACGAAACGTCTGGGCATGAATTCTGCCACGTTATCGGTGGAAGGACGTAATCTGTTTGTTTTCGGTTCGGGGTATAACAATTCTATGGATCCGGAGTCTATGTACAATCCTTTTGCTACCCCGGTACCCAAGTCTGTTACTTTTAGTTTGAATTTGAATTTTTAATTCTAAAACCGGAAGACAATGAAGAAAATAATAAATCTGATGATAATAGGCTGTACGTTTCTGTTTACAGCTTGCGACAACTACCTGGACATACAGCCTACCGGTAGTGTCATTCCCAATTCTTTGACTGAATATAGGGCTTTGCTCACCCGTTCCTATAAGGATGTAAGTACGTTGAGCGACCGGGGCATCGCGAGTTTCCGTTCGGATGAAATGCAGGTGAGCAGCGATAGCTACGACCTGAATACGTACATGGATATAGAACGTTGGAACGATCTCTCACCCAATGCCTACACGGCGCAGTTTGAGTGGGTGAGATATTACAACGTACTTTTTATAGCCAATCATATCATAGAGAACAGGAAGGAAATAAAAGAAGGTAGTGAGCCGGAAGTAAACCAACTGGTGGGTGAAGCTTTCATGTTGCGTGCCTACATGCATTTTTTGTTGGTGAACCTTTACGGGCAACCTTATACCAAACCGGGGGCATTGGATACCAAGTCCATACCGTTGAAATTGGATACGGATTTGGAAAAAGTACTCAGTCGTAATACGGTGAAGGAAGTTTATTCTTCCATTCAGTCGGATATCGATGAGGCTCGTAAACTGATTTCGGAACCGGAGTGGGAGTTGGCTTATTCCTACCGCTTCAATACGTTGTCGGTAGAGGCGTTCCAGTCGCGTGTTTCTCTCTATAAGGGTGAGTGGCAGGCTGCGTGGGAAGCCGCTGAAGCCGTACTTGCCGGGAAATCTGATTTGGAAGATTTGAATGACGCTGCTGCCAACTTGCCCAATTATTATAAGTCGGTAGAGAATATCACCGCATTGGAAATGCCTTTGAGCAATTCTGTAAGTAAGGCGTCTTTGGCCACCCCCTCTTTGCTTACTCGCTATTCGGAAGAGGATCTTCGTCTGGACAAATACTTCGCTAAGGCAGATGCAAATGGTTATCGGAAAAATCAGAAAGGTGGAAGTAATAATTTCTTATGTACTTTCCGTGTCGGCGAGATGTATCTGACGGCTGCCGAGGCTGCTGCCCAATCGGACAAACTGCCTGAGGCGCGTAAACGCTTGTTGGAACTGATGCGGAAGCGTTATTCACCGGAAGCTTATCTAGGCAAGGAGGCTATGGTCAATGAAATGGGCAAGGATGCTCTGATAGCTGAAATCCTGGATGAGCGTGCCCGTGAACTGGCTTTTGAGGGACACCGCTGGTTCGACCTACGGCGCACTACTCGTCCCCGGATGGAGAAAACCTTTGATGGTAAAACATATATTCTTGAGGAAAACGACCCACGGTATACGATTTCCATTCCTAAGGATGCTATCGAAGCCAATCCGGGGTTGCTGAACTGAATGGAAATGAAGGAAACGAGTTGACGAGTAAACGAGTTAACAAGTTGACAAGGGAACAAGTTGACAAGTTGACAAGGGAACAAGTAAACAAGGAGCTACGCGTTGGCTCTGGTTGCGCAGCCCTCGTTAACTTGTCAACTTGTTCCCTTGTCAACTGATTCAAAACCCATAAATAAAGAGTTATTCAGAATGTCAGAAATAAAAATATCATCGCATAGAATATCTTGGTGTACTTTCTTTGTATACCTTTGTACCCGATTTTAATAAACGATATTCAGAATGACTTCATCCCAAAGACCTCCGGTTCGCAGAATTGCTTTTCCTATCCTCATCGCCTTAAGTGCCTCCCATTGTCTGAACGACTCACTGCAATCTGTCATCACAGCCTCTTATCCTCTGTTCAAGTCCGATTTGTCATTGAGTTTTGCCCAGATAGGTTTGATAACATTGGTCTATCAGATGTCGGCTTCCGTATTCCAGCCGGTTATGGGGCTGATTTTCGACAAACGGCCTATGCCTTGGTCATTGCCGATGGGGATGAGTTTCACTCTGATTGGGATATTGAACCTGGCATTTGCCACCAATTTATATTGGCTTCTGGCTTCCGTATTCGTGATAGGTATCGGTTCTTCCGTACTCCATCCCGAAGCGTCGCGCATTACCTTTCTGGCTTCCGGCGGGAAACGTGGATTGGCTCAATCGTTGTTTCAGGTAGGTGGAAATCTGGGAGGTTCGTTAGGCCCGTTGCTGGTAGCTTTGTTGGTGGCTCCGTATGGCAGGCGCCACATTGCGCTGTTTGTTGTCCTCGCCGTGGCAGCCATATTGGTGATGATGCCTATTTGTCGTTGGTATCGTTCTTATCTCAACCACATCAAAAGGCGTCCGATGCTTGTAAGGGGTGAAATGGAGCGTCCTTTATCTTCCGGGATGACTATATTCGCCATTACTATCCTGTTGATACTGATATTCTCCAAGTACATCTACATGGCAAGCCTGACGAGCTATTATACTTTTTATCTTATCCATAAGTTTGGTGTGAGTATTCAAGACTCACAGTTGTATCTTTTTGTCTTTCTGGTAGCCACCGCGATAGGTACTTTGGTTGGCGGACCGGTAGGCGATAGGGTAGGGCGCAAATATGTCATTTGGGCTTCCATTCTTGGTACGGCGCCTTTCAGCTTATTGATGCCTCATGCCGGACTGGCACTGACGGTGGTTTTAAGTTTTTGTGTCGGTTTCATGCTTTCTTCCGCTTTTCCCGCCATATTGCTGTATGCGCAAGAACTGCTTCCCAATAAACTGGGATTGATTTCCGGTTTATTCTTCGGCTTTGCATTCGGTATTGCCGGCATTGCCTCCGCTGTATTAGGAGTTATGGCCGATAAGTACGACATAGAATCTGTTTACAACGTTTGTGCGTTCATGCCTCTATTGGGGTTGGTGGCTTACTTCTTGCCTAATTTGAAGAAAAGTAATCATGATTAACAGCTAAATGTAAATTATTGAAGAGTCATGTAGCTGCATATTAAATTATAGATACGACTTTTATGAAATAGGGGCTGTCCGAAAACTCTGTGGCGACTTTCTTTATGATTATTTTTCAGACGCGGATGGAGCGGACTTAGCGGATAAGAAAATTAAAAATCCGCTCAATCCGCTCAAACCGCGTCTAAGCGATAGCAGTTATAAGTTTTCGGACAGACTGTATTTATTTTATTAAATCGGAAAAACGGAGTGGACACTTTTCTAATTATTGGAACTTAAATGTTACAGGCACGGTAAATTTACAACGTACCGGTTTGCCGCGTTGTCTACCCGGTTTCCATTTGGGCATGGAACTGACTACACGGACAGCTTCTTTATCCAGATAAGGATCAACTCCTCTTAGAACTTTAACATCTACAATGCTGCCATCTTTGTTGACAACGAACTGTATGGTTACTCGTCCTTGGGTTCCGGCTTCTTGTGCCATCGTAGGATATTTGATGTTTTTGCCCAGATATTGCATCAAACCTACCATGCCGCCATTGGGGAATTGGGGAGTTTCTTCCACTATCTCAAAGATTTCTTCTTCTTCCGGTATTTCTTCTTCTATGGCAGCAGGCACATGTTTTATTTCGTACGTTTCTCCGGTTTCTTCAGAAGAGGTAATGGAAGTTTCTACAACATTTTCATCATTCTCCATAATTGTCAGAACTTCTGCAATTTGGGGAGCTTCAGGGGGTGGCGGGGCTACCGGTTCTGGTTGTTCCGTAATGGGAATTTCCATATCCTGCTCGAATACATTCTCGGTAATAGCGCCGCTCATGTCAATTCTTACATCACGTTTCGTCCATTCAAATGCAACGAACATGAAGACAAGTACAATTACATAACCAACAAGCAGGCAACTTGACTTCTTGTTTTCAAGGTTCGCTTTGGGTGTTTTCTTGATTTCCATAATTGACAGAATAATCACCGCATAATGTCTTTTATGACGAAACGAACATTACACAGATGTTGTTAGTAAAATTGTAACATTAGTGTCCACTTGTTTCTGTATTAAAGATAGCCAATTGAAAGATAAGTTGTTACCGGGAAAGGTCATATATATTCTTTTTTAAGATACATTTGACAAAATAGTTTAAGGAAAAGATAATTTCTGCCATATTGTGAAAAAGTTGTTATTTTCACATTGTAAGAAACTGACCCCAGAAAAGGGATGCAATTGTTTTTTCGGACTGCCCCGTCCTGTTGAGAAGTGATGGAGAACGTATATCAAAACAAAAGGCTGACTTTACAGTCAACCTCTTGTGGAGCGTATGAGACTCGAACTCATCACCTCGACACTGCCAGTGTCGCGCTCTAGCCAGATGAGCTAACGCCCCGTTGCTAACGTTTGCAGAAGACTCTGCATTTTTGATGGCGCAAATATAATGCATTATTCTGAAATAATTGCTATGTTTGCGAAACAAAATGAAAAAATGAGTTATGCTGATATATAATACTACTTATCATGTGGAGGAAGGACAGGAAAAGAATTTCCTGATTTGGATGCAGGAATACTATCTTCCTGAGGTTGAAAAATACGGTACGTTGCTTGCTCCGCGCATTCTTCGCGTATTGAGCCATAGGGACGACGGAGAAAGTTATTCCGTTCAGTTTGAGGTGGAAAATTCTGCTAAATTACATCGCTGGCACCAAGAGCAAGGAGTGAAACTGAATGAAGAGCTTCTGAAAACCTTTCAGGATAAAGTAGTGGGATTTCCTACATTGATGGAGGTGATAGTGTGATAAAACCGGTAAAGGAAAAGATTATTCTGGGCATTGACCCCGGTACTACCATTATGGGATACGGAGTATTGCGCGTGGCGGGTGTAAAGCCTGAAATGATTGCTATGGGTATCATAGACCTCCGTAAGTTTGGTGACCATTATTTGAAGCTTCGCCATATCCATGAGCGCGTACTGAGTATCATCGAAAGTTATTTGCCGGATGAACTCGCTATTGAAGCCCCTTTTTTCGGTAAGAACGTGCAATCCATGTTGAAGTTGGGGCGTGCGCAAGGGGTGGCTATGGCAGCCGCTTTGAGCCGGGATATTCCCATTACGGAATACGCGCCATTGAAAATAAAGATGGCGATAACCGGAAACGGCCAGGCATCCAAGGAGCAAGTGGCGGATATGCTGCAACGTATGCTGCACTTCCCTAAAGAGGAGATGCCTGTTTTTATGGATGCTACCGACGGGCTTGCCGCCGCCTATTGTCACTTCTTGCAGATGGGACGGCCGACGGTGGAGAAAGGATATCACGGATGGAAGGACTTTATAGCCAAAAATCCTGATAAAGTGAAGAAATAATCGTTTGATTACATTTAATATCTAATACTAAATATTTAATACTTAAAATAAAAGCCATGAAATTAAATGACCTTGCCATTATCGGAGTAGCCGCGACAACTGTCGTAAGTTGTGCCCCTGCTAAAAATGAATACGCTTCGTACGAGCTCTATCCCGTCCGTTCAGGTAGCCTAGCGGAAATGGAATATACGCCTGCCGTTACACAATTTACACTGTGGGCGCCTACGGCAGATGAAGTTCGCTTGATGTTGTTTGATGCAGGAGAGGGCGGACATGCATACGAAACGATTTCTATGGAACCCTCGGAAGAAGGAACTTGGAAAACTAAAATTGAGAAAGACCTGAAAGGCAAGTTCTATACTTACAATGTGAAAATAAAAGATAAATGGTTGGGCGATACTCCGGGCATCAATGCAAAAGCGGTAGGGGTGAATGGTAAACGTGCAGCCATTGTAGACATGAAAGAAACCAATCCTGAAGGCTGGGCCGAAGACAAGCGTCCGGCATTGGCTTCTCCGGCAGATGCTGTGATTTATGAAATGCATCACCGTGATTTTTCTATCGATCCTTCTTCGGGTATCAGGAATAGAGGTAAGTTTCTGGCGTTGACGGAAACAGGTACCGTGAATGCCGATAAGTTGGCTACGGGTATCGACCATTTGAAACAACTGGGGGTGACGCATGTGCATATCCTTCCTTCATACGATTATGCTTCGGTGGACGAAACAAAGTTGGATGAGAATAAGTATAACTGGGGATATGACCCTCAGAACTATAATGTGCCCGATGGTTCCTATTCTACTGACCCTTATAATCCGGAAGTACGTATTTGTGAGTTCAAGCAGATGGTACAAGCTTTGCACAAGGCGGGTATCAGGGTAGTGCTGGATGTGGTTTATAACCATACTTTCAATACATCCGAAAGCAACTTTGAACGTACTGTGCCGGGCTATTTCTATCGTCAGAAACCGGATGGCAGCCTTGCTGATGCTTCGGCTTGCGGAAATGAAACGGCAAGTGACCGACCCATGATGCGGAAGTATATGATAGAGTCTGTGTTGCATTGGATAAACGAGTATCACATTGATGGTTTCCGCTTCGACCTGATGGGTATCCACGATATCGAAACCATGAATGAAATTCGTAAAGCGGCTTCGGCCATAGACCCGAGCATCATTATCTATGGTGAAGGATGGGCGGCATCGGCTCCGCAACTGCCGGAGGACTCGCTGGCAATGAAGGTGAATACTTATAAGATGCCGGGAGTTGCGGCATTCTCCGACGAAATGCGTGATGCCTTGCGCGGTCCGTTTAACGATGACCATAAGGGAGCGTTCCTTGCCGGACTTCCCGGAGGAGAGGAAAGTATTAAATTTGGCATCGTGGGGGCGATACAACATCCGCAAGTCAATAATGATTCCGTAAATTACAGTAAGGCACCTTGGGCGGCACAACCTACGCAGATGATTAGCTATGTGTCTTGCCATGATGATATGTGCCTGGTGGATAGATTGAAGTCCAGCATGCCCGGGATAACTCCCGAAGAGCTTGTCAAATTGGATAAGCTGGCGCAGACGGCTGTGTTTACTTCGCAGGGCATTCCTTTTATTCAGGCAGGCGAAGAGGTGATGCGCGACAAGAAGGGAGTGCATAACAGTTTCCAAAGTCCCGACTCCATCAATGCTATTGATTGGAACCGTAAAACTACGAATGCCGATTTGTTCGCTTATTATAAGGGCTTGATTCAACTGCGGAAAAATCACCCGGCTTTCCGTATGGGGGATGCCGATGCGGTGCGTAAGCATTTGGAATTTATTCCTGTTGAAGGCAGTAACGTAGTGGCTTACCGTTTGAAAGAACATGCCGGTGGCGATGCCTGGGAGGATATCTACGTTGTATTGAATGCTCGTAAGGAGGTTGCTAAAATAGTTGTACCCGAAGGTAAATATACGGTAGTTTGCAAGGATGGATTTATCAGTGAGCAAGGTTTGGGAACGATGTACGGCCCCGAAATTTCAGCTCCGGCACAATCGGCACTTATCTTTTATAAATGATGCAACAACATACTATACATATAGCGGGGGGCGTAGCACGCAACCCGCTTATTCGTTTGGCGCAGCCTGTCAGTCTTGATTTTCTTGCCGGAGAGCATATCGCCATCGTCGGTCCTAACGGAGCGGGAAAAAGCTTGCTGGTAGATATGCTTACGGGGAAATATCCTTTGCGGGAAGGGGAACTGACATACGATTTTTCTCCCTCTGCTACAAAGACGGCATACGATAACATTAAATATATCGCTTTCCGCGATACATACGGTTCGGCTGATGCGAACTATTATTATCAGCAGCGCTGGAATGCCCATGACCAGGAAGATACGCCCGAAGTGCGCGATTTACTGGGAGAGGTAAAAGATGATGCCTTGCAACAACAGCTTTTTGAACTTTTCCGCATAGAGCCTATGCTCGATAAGAAGATAATTCTTCTCAGTAGCGGTGAGTTGCGTAAGTTCCAGTTGGCAAAGACATTGCTCACTGCTCCCCGCATTCTTATCATGGACAATCCGTTTATCGGACTGGATGCTCCCACGCGCGAACTTCTTTTTAAATTGCTGGATGAACTTACCCGCCTGGGTACTTTGCAGATTATCCTTATACTTTCCATGCTGGATGACATACCTTCTTTTATTACCCATGTGGTGCCTGTGAATAATATGACGGTGGGTGAAAAGATGGAACGTGAGGTGTACATGCAGGCTTTCCGTGCACGGGATTTTGCCGCGCAGATGGAAGAATTGCAGCAACGTATCCTCGATTTGCCATACGGGAACACTAATTATACTTCGGCGGAAGTGGTGAAACTGAATAAAGTGAGCATCCGCTACGACGACCGTACTATATTAAAAGAATTGGATTGGACAGTGATGCGTGGAGAGAAGTGGGCGTTGAGCGGTGAAAACGGTGCGGGTAAGTCTACTTTATTGAGCTTGGTGTGTGCCGATAATCCGCAGTCTTACGCTTGTGATATCAGCCTGTTCGGGCGGAAACGCGGGACAGGTGAAAGTATTTGGGAAATCAAGAAACACATCGGTTACGTCAGTCCTGAAATGCACCGTGCCTATTTGAAAAATCTACCAGCCATTGAAATTGTGGCTTCCGGTCTGCATGACAGCATCGGTTTGTACAAGCGTCCCCATGAGGAACAAATGGCGGTGTGCGAGTGGTGGATGGATGTATTTGGCATTGCCGCTTTGAAAGACAAGCCTTTCCTGCAATTGTCAAGTGGGGAACAACGCCTGGCATTGCTGGCGCGTGCTTTCGTCAAAGATCCGGAACTGCTGATTCTGGATGAACCCCTTCATGGGCTGGATACTTACAACAGGCGTCGGGTGAAGAAGATAATCGAGGCGTTTTGCCGCCGTCGGGACAAGACGATGATTATGGTAACTCACTATGAAAACGAGTTGCCCGGTACTATAACCGACCGTTTATACCTGAAACGTAACCGATAAATTTATTTGTTTGATAAAGAACAAACTATGTTGCAAATCGTTATATTTGTACATCAACTATTTTAAATCATTTATATCATGAAGTTCTTTATTGATACAGCTAATTTGGAACAGATTCGGGAAGCCTATGATTTGGGCGTACTCGACGGAGTTACTACCAATCCTTCGCTCATGGCGAAAGAGGGAATCAAGGGGGTAGAGAACCAGCGTAAACATTACGTAGACATCTGCAACATCGTAAAGGGGGATGTGAGTGCCGAAGTCATTGCCACCGATTATGAAGGCATGATTAAGGAAGGTGAAGAACTTGCAGCCCTCAACCAGCATATTGTCGTAAAGGTGCCCTGCATTGCCGATGGCATCAAGGCTATTAAATATTTCTCGGGAAAAGGCATACGTACAAACTGTACATTGGTGTTTTCCGTAGGTCAGGCATTGCTGGCCGCTAAAGCCGGCGCCACATACGTGTCCCCGTTTGTAGGCCGTCTCGATGACATTTGTGAAGATGGCATTGCCTTGGTGGGTAAAATTGTGGAAATGTATCGTTACTACGGTTACTCCACTCAGGTGCTCGCTGCCTCCATCCGTCATACGGCACACATCATTCAGTGTATAGAAGTGGGTGCCGACGTGGCAACTTGTCCGCTTTCCGCTATCAAGGGATTATTGAACCATCCATTGACTGATGCCGGTTTAAAGAAATTCCTGGAAGATTACAACCGCGTAAACGGATAACTCCTAAAAAAGCCTATAAGCCTATCTTTCACTGCAATTCTTGACTGTTATTGGCGAATAATAGAATAAAAATATTTATTTTTGCCGAATATATTAGTTAAAAATAAAGCACTGATGAAAGAAAGGCTTATAGGATTCTTCAAGACATATTTTTTATTTGTCTGTATTTTTATATTGCAGAAACCCGTTTTCATGTTTTTCTATCACTCGCTCTACGGGGATGTTTCGTGGGCGGACTGGTTTAAAGTGATGTGGCATGGATTGCCGTTGGATTTATCCCTTGCCGGTTATCTGACAGCTATTCCCGGTTTGCTTTTCATTGTTTCTGCATGGACTTTGTCTGATATCCTCCGCCGTATATGGAGCGGCTATTTTCTTTTCATCTCAATTCTGATTTCCCTTATATTTACGGTAGATTTAGGGCTTTATGAGTATTGGGGCTTCCGGTTGGATGCCACCCCTTTGTTCTATTTCTTCTCGTCTCCCAAAGATGCGGTGGCAAGTGTCAGTGCCTGGGTAGTGTTGGGGGGTATCATAGCAATGGTAATTTATGCAGGTGTGCTGTATGCCATATTCTACAGCTTGTTATTGCAAAGACGCTATTTTTATCGGATGAAGTTGCCATATCGTCGTTTGAGGATATCAGGCGTTTTGTTGCTTCTGACGGGACTGCTATTCATTCCTATTCGTGGAGGATTTACGGTATCCACCATGAACGTGGGTAAGGTTTATTTCAGCACAGACCAACGATTGAATCATGCCGCCATCAATCCGGCTTTCAGCTTGATGGAATCACTTTCCAAACAAAAGGATTTTGGTAAACAATATCGTTTTATGAGTGCCGAAGAAGCTGATGGTATATTTGCCGGAATGCTCGACCCGGCTGTATTGGGAAAGGATACAATGGCGGTTGATTCCTTAGGACAGTCTGTCGATTCTTTGCGCTCACTGTTTACGGAAAGCCGTCCTAATGTGATTTTCGTTATCATGGAAAGTTTTTCATCCAAGTTGATGAAGAGTTTAGGGGGTGAAGCCAATGTTGCAGTCCATTTGGATAGTTTGGCACAAGAAGGAGTGCTCTTTACTAATTTCTATGCTAACAGTTTCCGTACCGACCGTGGACTGGTTGCCATATTGAGTGGCTATCCGGCACAGCCCACCACCAGTATCATGAAATATCCCCGTAAAACGCAGTCCATTCCTGCCATAGCCGGTAGCTTGAAAAAAGCGGGATATGGCGCGAAGTACTACTACGGTGGTGATGCCGATTTTACGAATATGCGTTCTTATCTGATGTCTTCGGGTTTCGACGAGATTGTTTCCGATCAGGATTTCCCCGTATCGGAACGGTTGAGTAAATGGGGAGCGCACGATCATCTTGTATTCCGTCGCCTGCTGGATGACTTGAAAGCTGAGGCGGCAGAAAGCAAACCGGCAGGTAGCAATGCACCTCAGTTCCGGGTGTTGCAAACGTCCAGTAGCCATGAACCGTTTGAAGTGCCTTATCAGCGCTTGGAAAACAATCGTTTGAATGCATTTGCTTACACGGATAGTTGTATCGGTGACTTTGTGAAGCAGTTCCGTGAATTGCCGCAATGGAAAAATACAGTTATCCTTTTTGTGCCCGACCATCTGGGGGCTTATCCTGAGTACATCAGCAATCTTGAAATAGACCGTTATCAAATTCCTTTGTTGTTGGTTGGCGGTGCCATACGTGAACCTAGACGCATTGATGTTTATGGTTCGCAACACGATATCGCCGCTACTTTATTGGCGCAACTCTCATTGCCCCATAATGAATTTATTTTCAGTAAAGATATGCTCAATCCGGCTTCTCCTCATTTTGCATTCTTTACGGTGCCCGATGCTTTCGGCGTGGTAACGCCGGACAATCAGTTGATATTCAATAATGAATCCAATTCCATTGTAGTAGATGAAGGAACTGAGAAAGGTAAGAATTTGAAGTTAGGTCAGGCCTATTTGCAAAAGTTGTATGATGATATTGCGAAGAGGTGATTGGAAAGTGATGAGGTGATAAGGGCATTAAGTAATAAAGTGATAAGGTAATAGAGTGTTAAGGACATAAAGTGATAGAGGGATGATATTAGCGGATGTTTTGTCGAGATTAGTAGAAATGGACACTGACCTGTTACTTGCCATCAATGGATGGCGGGCTGAATGGGCGGATTATTTTATGTATGCTTTTAGTGGCAGGTGGATTTGGGTGCCAATGTATGCTGCCATATTCTATGTGATTTTGCGTAACTTTAATTGGCGGATAGCGCTGGGATGTGTCATTGCAGTAGCCTTGACCATTACTTTTGCCGATCAGGTATGTGCAACGGTTATTCGTCCCTTGGTATGTCGTCTTCGCCCCACCAATCCGGAAAATCCTCTTTCCGAATTCGTACAGATTGTAAACGATTACCGGGGTGGGCGTTATGGCTTTCCTTCTTGTCATGCAGCCAATACTTTCGGTCTTGCTTTCTTTATCTTCTATCTTTTCCGCAACCGTGCGCTTAACTGGTTTATTATGTTGTGGGCTATAGTGACTTGTTATTCACGTTCTTATTTAGGAGTGCATTTTCCCGGTGATTTATTGGTAGGCGCTATTGTAGGTTTTATAGGGGCCACTCTCTGTTATTGGCTTTTCGGTTTGTTGTGCAAATATAAGTGCCAGAAAGACTATAAGCATCTTTATGCCCCCATCATAGTGGGCGGAGTAACCATTATAGGAATATTAATCTATGCGCTGGTGCGGGTAATCCTGTAAACAACAAACATCTTTCTCCTTCGTTTGTTATTCATTTTAACGATAAAGCGGAAATGTATGATGAATTTAGGAGAATGGATGAATAAAATCCTGATTGACTGGGGAGTAGACCCGAAGTTTGCCGACCGTTTTGACGAAACAATTATTGCGCTGCTGATGATAGTTCTATCAGTAGGCTTAGATTATCTATGCCAGGCAATATTTGTGGGAGGTATGAAGCACTACACTAAACGTTCACCTCATAAGTGGAATACATTGTTGATGAAACGGAAGGTGATACACCATTTGATACATATCTTACCGGGAGTATTGGTTTATTATTTACTGCCTTTGGCTTTTGTGCGGGGCAAGGAAATGCTGGAGTTTTCTCAGAAAGTATGTATGGTGTATATCATTGCGGCTGTACTGCTTACAATCAATGGTTTGCTATTGGTGATGCTCGATGTATATAACTCCAAAGACACGCAGAAGAATCGTCCCGTGAAAGGATTTGTGCAGGTACTTCAGGTACTGTTGTTTTTTGTAGGCAGTATTATCATTGTTGCTGTACTGATGAATAAATCACCGATGACTTTGTTTGCGGGATTGGGAGCTTCGGCGGCAGTATTAATGTTGGTTTTCAAGGACAGCATTTTGGGCTTTGTAGCCGGTGTGCAGCTTTCAGCCAATGATATGGTTCGTATTGGTGACTGGATAACTTTACCGAATAATACAGCCAATGGCATTGTGAAAGAGATAACACTGAATACGGTGAAAATTCAGAATTGGGATAAAACTATTTCTACCGTACCGCCTTATTCTTTGGTGAATAATTCTTTTCAGAACTGGAGGGGTATGCAGGAAAGTGACGGACGTCGTGTAAAAAAGAATATTTATCTGGATATGACTACCTTGAAATTCTGTACGCCCGAAATGCTCGATAATATTCGTAAGGAAATTCCATTGATGGCAGATTATCAACCGGCAGAAGGGGAAGTCCCTACTAATTCACAACTATATCGCATCTATATTGAACGCTATCTGTGTAGTCTTCCGGTAGTAAACCAGGATATGGATTTAATTCTCAGTCAGCTTGAACCTACTACCTACGGAGTCCCTATCCAGGTTTATTTCTTCTCACGTAATAAAGTCTGGAAGCAATACGAGCGTATTCAATCCGATATCTTCGATCATCTGCTGGTGATGGTACAGAAATTCGATTTGAAACTTTATCAATATTCCGTTTAGTAAATCAACCTGAAATCCGTATAGACGGGTAAATGGTCACTATATCCTTTTTGGTATTTCATCCCGTAGTAGTTGCGTAAAGGTTGTTTGTCTCCATATTTTTTATCTTCAGTCAGAAGGAAAGGACAACTGAAAACGGCAGCTTGCGTTTCATTCGTATGGAAAGAGGAGCAAGGATATAATAGGTTACCCGAGACAATGATATGATCTAACAATCCCCATTCTCCTTGATATTTATAACTGCCAAAGTGTTTCTTTGTGGCGGCTTTTCGTGCCAGTAGATGGTAGAGTTGTCGTTTATCGGGAAACTCATTCGGATGTGAAGGAGGTATAACCGCTTTTAGTATCGCTTTCACCGACTTATTACTTGGATAATCATTAAAGTCCCCCATAATCAGGATTTGAGGATGGAGACGTATTTGTATAAGGCTATCTGCCGCATCTTTCAGCTTTTGGGCAGCTAGCAGACGGTAAGGCTCGGATTCTTTCGCTCCACCGGACCTGGATGGAAAATGGGCAACGAATACATCCAATGTATCTCGATTCAGTAACAATCCGCTGACATGAAGAATGTCTCGAGTGGGACGACTGTTTTTATGTGGCTTCGGAATAGAAAGACTTTGATAAGAAAGCAATTTAAACAATCCTCGTTGATAGAGCAGTGCTACATCAATGCCCCGCTCATCAAGCGATTCTGTCATTACATAGCGATAATCTGCTTCCTTGAGAGCTGAGTAACGGGTAAGGTCGCGCAACACACTGTCATTTTCTACTTCGCAGAGAGCGACAAGAGCCGGTAGTGTCCAACCTCCGACGGCAGTAATTACACGGGCGATGTTATCCAGTTTTTTCTTGTATTTGGGATAATTCCAATGTCTTGTGGCATCGGGCAGAAATTCATAATCATTTTTCAGTGTATCATGGTGGCAATCGAATAAGTTTTCCACGTTGTAGCTCATGACACGGAAAGTAATAGTATCTTTTTTCTCTTGCCCGTACAACAGAAAGTACGGGCAGAGGAAAAAGAATAAGAGAAATAAACAGGGGCGTTTTACCACTTTTGCATTTATTTCTTGGCAGGAATATTCTTCAGAATATCCAATAAGTGTTTCCAGAACTTGTCAACGGTAGGAATAAGCATCCGTTCGTCGGGCGAGTGCACTCCTTGCAAGGTAGGACCGAAAGAAATCATATCCAATATAGGATATTTATCCAAGAATAAACCGCATTCCAATCCTGCATGGATGGCTTTTACTTTTGCGTCTACGCCGAACAGACGTTTATAGGACGCTGTGGCAATTTCCAGGATTTCCGAATGTGGATTAGGTTTCCATCCGGGATATCCGTCACCAAATGATACCTGTGCGCCGCCCATCTCGAATACGGTACGTACCATGTTGGCGATATCCTGTTTGGAAGATTCGATAGAACTGCGTTGACTGGTTTCAATACGGATGATGTTGCCCGGTTTCATCTTGACGGATGCCAGATTAGTGGAAGTTTCCACCAAACCCGGGATATCCTGGCTCATGGCGTATACACCGTGAGGTGATGCATAGATACTTTGCAACAGACGTTTGGTGGTATCTTTGTCTATAGCTTTTGAACGAGGAGATTCCGATTCCAATATAAATTGTAAATCAGGGTCTACTACAGCGTATTCAGCTTCAACTTCCGAAGCGAAGATATTTAAATCCGTACGTAAAGCATGCTTGTCAGCCTCAGGAACCGCAATCACTGCATAAGCTTCACGGGCAATGGCATTACGAAGGTTACCGCCATCGATTTCGCAGAGATACATATCGTATCTTCCAAAAGTCTGGCTGAGGAAACGGTTCAATAGCTTATTGGCATTGCCGCGTCCCAGATGGATATCTCCACCGGAGTGTCCACCCTTCAAACCTTTAACTTGTACCTTGCAGAAGAAATAACCCGCAGGTACATCTACCTCTTTATATAAGAATTCGGCAACGGAGTCGATACCGCCGGCACAACCGATGAAAAGTTCACCTTCATCTTCCGAGTCGAGGTTCAGCAGGATGTCACCATTCATAAAACCTTCCTTCAAGGCAAAGGCACCGGTAAGTCCGGTTTCTTCATCAACGGTAAACAAGCATTCGATAGGACCATGTTCTATACTGTCGTCAGCAAGGATGGCCAACTCTGTAGCTACACCGATACCATTATCGGCACCCAATGTCGTTCCTTTAGCTTTCAGCCATTCACCGTCAATCTCCGTTTCGATAGGGTCGGTAAGGAAATCATGCTTCACGTCATTGTTCTTTTCACATACCATATCGATATGCGACTGAAGTACGACGGTTTTCCGGTTTTCCATGCCCGGAGTAGCAGGCTTTTTTATCAATACGTTTCCGGCTTCATCAACCTTTGTTTCCAACTTATGTTGTTCTCCGAATGCTTTTAGATAAGCAATAATTTTCTCTTCCTTCTTAGAAGGGCGTGGCACTTGGCAGATTTCCTCAAAATAGCGGAATACACCTGCCGGTTTTAAATCTTTCTTTTCCATTTCTTTCTTTTTTATTGAAGTATAATTCTTCCTGTTATCTCTTTTATTATTACCCGAGCCATACTTGAACCGTATTTGCTCCGTGTCTATAGAGTAAGGCTGACTACGGACCAGGTACGGACTTGGTATGGACCGGGTACGGAGCGGGTTTGTTTAACTATTTATTGCTAAATACGGTTAAAAAGTTGGTTCTTTTATTTCCCTTTCTTTTTTTTTAGAGTAAAAAAGGTGGCTTAGTCCAACCAAAGCCCTATATTTGCACCCACAAAAACAATGTGTTTTGCTTTTGTGTAACAAAATTAATGAAAATGCTCGATACAGTACTGATAACTTTGTTAATAGTTGCTATTTGCGTTGTTTTACTGGGAGTAAAAGTTTTTTTCGTAAAAGGCGGCAAATTCCCTAACGGTCATGTTAGCGGTAATAAAGCAATGCGGGACAAAGGAATCGGGTGTGTACAGTCGCAAGACCGGGAAGCACAGAAGAAGTCACGTTTTTCCATCGACGAACTGGAAAAGGCCTTAAACGATAGTATGAATTGAATAAACTAAAAACTATATTTTACAAATTATTATGAAGAGATTAAACTACCTCGTAAACGGTTTGGCAGCTCTTGCACTAATCGTTTTATTTTCTCAATGCGCCGGTAAAGCAGACAATCAGACAACAAACACAGCTGCACAAGCTGCTGATTTATCCGGAATGAAAATCGCTTATGTAGAAATTGATACGCTTCTGGCAAAATATAACTACTGCGTAGACTTGAATGAGGCTATGGTGAAGAAAAGCGAAAATGTTCGTTTAACCTTGAACCAGAAAGCAACCGAATTGGATAAGCAGAAACGTGAATTCCAGACTAAGTATCAAAATAATGCATATCTTACTCCTGAGAGAGCTCAACAGGAATACAACCGTATCGCTAAATTGGAGCAAGATCTTCAGAACCTGAGTAACAAGTTGCAGTCTGAATTGATGAATGAGAACGAAAAGAACAGTTTGCAGTTGCGTGACTCTATCAATGCTTTCTTGAAGCAATACAACAAGACTAAGGGGTATAGCATGATTATCAGCAATACCGGTTTCGATAACCTGTTGTATGCTGACAGCATTTATAATATTACTCGGGAAATTCTTGAAGGATTAAATGCTAGATATTCTTCTCCTGCCAAGAAATAAATCGGTTTTTTTTTTATATTTTTACTCTCTGATAAGCGTGATGTTTGTCAGGGAGTTTTTTTTATGCCCTTACTTTACAAAAACGTTTCAATCTTTTGTACTATCTTCTCAAAGAGCTGTCCTGTAAAGGATATCTATTTTTATTTGATTTTTAATCTCCTATATTTGCTCTGTAATTTTTTAAACTCTAAATCAAGAAAAACATGACAAGAAAACTATGCACTCTCTTATTTTTGGTTGTTTCAGTGATTTCTTTTGCAAAAGAATATACATTCTCACCCGAGGATGTTCCTGCAATGAAACGCCTGATGGGTAGTGGAAAACTGCAACCCGGTGATGTGGTTGTTTTGCAAGATGGAACCTACGTTAATCTGGAAGAAATCGATTTTACAGGAAAAGGAACCTTTGATAAACCTATTGTATGGAAAGCGCAAAACCCGGGTAAAGCGGTTATTTCAGGTAAATTGAATTTGAAGATTTACGGAGAATACCTACAATTGGAAGGTTTATTCTTCTATCAGGCATGGGCGTTAGGACATGATATGATAAATTTTCAAAAGGAGAAAGGTGTGTATGCTAACTATTGCCGAATGACTCATTGCGTGATTGATGACTGCAATGACCCTCAAAAAAAAGCAAAATCGGAGAGGGAAGGTGAATACTGGGTCGGTTTAAGGGGAATGAATAATCGTATAGATCATTGTTACTTTGCCAATAAAAGAATAGGAGGATTGGTACTTCAAGTTTGGTTGGATGCGGACAACCATCTGAATAATAATATGATAGATCACAACTTTTTTGGAGAACGTCAACCTTATGGAGCAAATGGTGCGGAGATTATCCGTATCGGACATTCCTGGTCATCCCAATTGGAATCACGTACTATTGTAGAAGATAATGTTTTTTTCAGATGTAGCGGAGAGAATGAAATTATTTCAGTGAAATCTTGCCATAATGTATTGCGGAGAAATCTTTTTTATGAGTCACAGGGAGGCTTGGTTTGCCGGCACGGACATTATAATGTGATAGAATCGAATACTTTTATCGGTCATAATTTACGTGGAACGGCCGGTATCCGCATCATTAACCAAGGGCATACGGTTTACGATAACTATATAAAAGATGTATCTGCTTTCGGTTTACTTGTCCGTGTAGGGGTTTATGAACGGCCTACGCCTGAAACTGATGTGAAGAAAGAACCGTTGACATCTTATCATCGGGTAGAGAATGTGGATATAGCTTACAACACTTTCCTGAATTGTTCATTAGAATTGGGCTCCGGACGGGGAGACAAACTACCGAAGAATGTTCGTTTTGCGAATAACTTATATGCCGGAGAAGTGCCGCAGTTGAAAATCATCAATGCGGATGAATTGTTACCGGGATTTTTATTTATGGATAACCACTGGGCGTTTACTGATAAAAGTACATTGGATGCAGTACCTTACGAACGTATGCGCACGGGATTTAAAGCGGTTGGTAAGTCCGTTGGGCTGGATATGATTGAGAAGAAAAGGGTAGATACTTGTATTTTTGCTGCCGGTCCTTCTTGGTATCAACCGTCAAAAGAGTTTATAAACTATATAGATTTACATCGTTGAATAGATAATAAACACAATTTTACATGAAAACTTCGATATCAAAAATATTGTGTGTATGTTTCCTCTTAGGAGTAGCAAATATAAATGGGAATGCGGAGGAAATACATCCCTGGCAATTAACATCGGATTCTTTGTTGTTATTTGAAGGGACGACCTATCGGTATACAGTGGACACACCGGAAAATGAAGGTTTGGTTTCTACTCTTCCTACTGTGATGGAATTGAAAGAAAAATTGATTGATGCAGGTGTCGGTACCTTTAAGGTGTTGGCAGCCGATGGACAAGAAAAAATACAGGGAATGCCGGAGAATGGCGATTGTCTATTTTCTTCTTCTGGTAAGCGTTTACCGATAGGAGTACGTAAAGGGGCACTGCCACCTGTTTTAAAAATAGATCGTGAAGCGTTTACTGTAAAAACAGCTGGTAAGTTGACGCTAGATTTTTATGCGGGTCAACGTAGCCCTATGACTACAGTTATAATTTCTGTGCCCGAAGGTATTGATGTTACTCTGGATAATACAACAGTCAATGTAATAGGGCGTGGTGAAGTACTTTTACGTAATCTTCCCAAGCAATCTATAGGGCGTACAGGAACTGATTATTCTTATAATAAAGTAGGAGAAGTTGAATTACGAAGGATAGAGAAGAAAGGTACTCAATTGTTTTTCAAAGATTTGGATTTTCGTCCATCTAATGGCCCTGATATCCGTCTTTGTATCAATGGAGTTGTTTTACCCTCAAAAGGAACATATACTTTCGGAGCAGCGTACAAAACGTCAAAGCCTGAGATACTGCGTAGTCCGGTTACTACTGCAACATTGAAAGGAGTTACTACGGTGGCCGATTTCACACGAAATACTTTAAGAGTTTTTACATATAAAAAGAATTGGGACTTGTCATTCACTTCTTTTCATTGGACTGCCCCTAAAGATGCCAAGTCCGTCACGCTTTTGCAATCTGAGGATATGGGGAAGACCTGGACGCCTGTTAAAACAGAAATATTGCCGGATGATGATTTTGGCGCCGCTTATCGTTTAAATCCTAATCAATTGTATGCATTTAAACTTCGTGTGGAGGGTGGGGATAATCAGGGTGATTCAAATGTAGCCTGGTATTATTCCGGTTTATGGGATGTTAAAACGTTAGGAGTGAAAGGTGATGCTATAGCTGACGATACGGATGCGCTGAATAAGGCAATTGAGAAACTGAATGGTATAGGTGGCGGTATTTTATATTTTCCGGCAGGTATCTATAATGTCCGTACCGTACATCTACAGAGTAACGTATGGTTGAACCTTAGTGCGGATGCAGTCATTCAGGCGCTTCCTGGTGCTGATGCACCTGAAGTAACTTGGTTCAGTGATCGTGCCTATCGTTCCGGACTGTCACCTACAGACCCTCGCCCGTATGCTGATCCTGAGAACTATCTGACTAAACAGGATGTCGGTCATACTTTTTTCCGCAATGCCATGTTTTTTGGTGAGCGTATTGATAATGTAAAGATTGTAGGTACAGGACGTATTACCGGCAATGGTAATCTCGTAACTACAGACCGGGTCATGAATAATTCACCGGAAAAACGTGCCGATAAGATGTTCTCCCTGAAGCTTTGTACGAATATAGAAATCGGTGGTTGGAGTGTTGATAAGGACATGTGGTATGATGCTCAGAAAGACGAACCCTATTATATCGAAAAAGACGGGCAAAAGAATTTTGATGTAAGTAATATGCTGCATATCGATCAGGCCGGTCATTTTGTCCTTTTGGCAACCGGTACGGATGGCATTCATGTACACGATACCTATTTCGCCAAGCACAGTTCAAAGAATGCCCGGGATATCTATGATTTTATGGCATGTAATGATGTAACAGCTACTAATATTTATTCTCGTGTCAGTTCGGATGATATCATAAAACCGGGATCTGATTGTTCGTTAGGTTTTACTCGTCCTGCACATGACTACAAGGTTCGTAATATAGTAGGAGATACTAATTGTAACCTGTTTCAGATTGGATCTGAAACGGCGGATGACATTCAGGACTTATATATTGATAATATTTATGTGTTGGGTGCTAATAAAGCGGGATTTTCTATCTCTACCAATGATGGTGGACACATTAAGAATGTGTATCTTAACAGTGGTAAGACAGGACCGATACATTCTCGTTCTGTGATGCGCCGCACCCGTGCCCCTTTCTTTATTTCCATATCCAATCGTGGCAGGGTATTGGGAGCAAATGTTGCCCCGTTTACATTTAAAGAAAATGGAGCTTTACGTAAGGAGTTGCTAGTTACCAATTCCAATATCGGTAATGTAGAGAATATAATTATAAAAGGTGTAGATATTGAGGAAGTTTATGGAGGAAGTTCATTCCGTGGTGGTCGTTGGAAAGCATACGATGGTTCGCAGAACAAAGCAACTCCCATTATTGCAGGTTTTAAATTACCGGATTCGGAGAATGTGGAAGGTGGTTTAACTTTCCGTTTACCCAATGGATTACATACAGGATATATTGAAAATGTACAATTCCATGATGTAAATCTATTGGTGAAAGGCGGACATCCATCGGAAGATGCCGAGGCTTGTCCTCCTGAAATCGGAGTGGGGCGTTATAATGTCGGTGATTTGAAAACACAACCGGCTTTCGGGTTCTGGGCACGCCATGTCAAAGGGTTCGTATTGGATAATTGTAAGATAAATGCAGAAAGTAAAGACGGCCGTTATGCGGTGGTTTTGGATGATGTGATAGGTGCTGAAATAAAAAATCTGCAGGTAGAAAAGAATATTACGGACAAGGAAAACGTGAAAGCTATTCGTAGCCATAACATAGTTATCGAATAAAATTAAATATCATGAACAAGTTAATGATTAACATGGGAGTACTGTTCTTTTGTGGAATAGTATCGGCCTCGGCTCAAGTACAGTTTGCTGAGAATAATGCATGTCAGGATGATCCTTCTTTAGCTCCTCCTAAATTTACGGAAACCATATCTCCGTTAGATACTCTAAAAAAATATATCCTGACTCCAAAAGCTCCTGATACTCCCCGTATCAATGGAGCAAAGGTTTTTGGTGTTCGTCCGGGTTCCAAATTCCTCTATACTATTCCGGCTACCGGTATCCGTCCAATGACTTTTGCAGTAGAGAATCTTCCCAAGGGTTTGAAGGTAGATGGGGTAACCGGTCAAATTACCGGAAGTGTGAAGAAAGCAGGCGAATATGTAGTGACCTTTATAGCACGTAATTCTTTGGGAGAAGCAAGACGTGATTTTAAAATTATCGTGGGAGATAGGATAGCGCTTACCCCTCCTATGGGATGGAATAGCTGGAACTGTTGGGGAAACGCTGTCAGTCAGGAGAAGGTACTCAGTTCAGCCAAAGCAATGGTTGAAAAAGGTCTGATAAACCATGGGTGGCAGTATATCAATATTGATGACGGTTGGCAGGGACTTCGCGGTGGAAAACATCAGGGGGTAATGACCAACGGTAAATTTCCCGATATGAAAGCCCTTTCCGATGAAATCCACTCTATGGGTTTGAAAATTGGTATTTATTCCGGTCCGTGGGTAGGTACTTATGCGGGACATTTGGGCTCTTATTGTGATAACGCTGATGGTACTTATGATTGGGTAGAGAAATATGCAAATGAATATTATCGTTATGTGGATCCTACCAAGAAAACTAAACATGGAGTAAATTATCATCATGGAAAGTATTCTTTCGTCAAGAACGATGTTCAGCAATGGATAGATTGGGAAATGGATTATCTGAAATATGACTGGAATCCGAATGATGTATATCATGTAAAAGAGATGCATGATGCTTTGCGCTCTCATAATCGTGATGTGGTATTCAGTCTTTCAAACAGTGCCCCCTGGGGAGATGCCGTGCAGTGGGAAAAGATGGCAAACTGCTGGCGTACTACCGGTGATATTCGTGATACTTGGGAAAGAATGAGCAGTCTTGGTTTCAACCAGACCAAATGGGCGGCATATACAGGCCCCGGTCATTGGCCCGATCCGGATATGTTGGTAGTAGGTATGGTTGGATGGGGACCCAAACTTCACTATACCCGTCTTACTCCCGATGAACAATATACTCATATCAGTTTGTGGGCATTGTTGTCTTCTCCTTTGCTGATAGGTTGTGATATGGCGCAGTTGGATGATTTCACATTGAGTCTTCTGACGAATGATGAAGTCATTGAGGTAAATCAGGATCCTCTTGGCAAA
Source organism: uncultured Bacteroides sp. (assembly GCF_959029255.1). GTDB lineage: Bacteria > Bacteroidota > Bacteroidia > Bacteroidales > Bacteroidaceae > Bacteroides. Next base: position 146,021 of record NZ_CAUFUE010000005.1, read on the forward strand.
CAAGGCACTATAATTAATGAAAAAGGTTCTGTCGTGATTTATGCCAAACCTTTGGAAGACGGTTCCATGGCTGTAGGCTTTTTTAATCGTGGTGATTCTGTTGCCAAAGCTACACTTGCCTGGAAATCTGTCGGTATCCGTGGAGAACAGACGGTACGTGACTTGTGGAGACAGAAAGATGTAGCTAAATCCGACACGGAGTTTACTACGGATATTGCACCTCATGGTGTACGGTTAGTGAAATTATATCCCGGAAATAGTAGAGAACAAGCAACTAGTGGTAAATAAGGTTATGAAACGGATTTATTTATATTTCAAGGAAAAGACGGAAAAGGGAGAGTTTTCTTCAAAGCGTATGCGGATTTTTCTTTTTTGGGGGGTGGGGCTTTCATCGACTCTATGGTTTCTCATTCGTGTGATTCCCAAGCCTTCGCGTGCCTATTATCCTTGTATGCAGACTGCTGCTCCGATGATGTCGGCCTTCGTTACCTATTTGCTTTCTTTTACTGTTACATGGTGGAGTGGACGTAAGTTCTATAATGCTGTTCGTCAGCGTAAAATAGCTGTAAGTATATTCTCTTTTATATGTCTTTGTCTGTTTTGTACCATGACATTGGTAGAGAATAGTACGGATTTGCTGGCTCAAGTTGTTTTACCGGTTACGGAACCGCGTATGGCATGGGGTAGGAATAATCCGGTAGGAATTCCGAGGGGGATATATCCGGGACGTGTAACTTGGGCTCACGCTCCGGGAGCTGCTGTTTGGGAAAAAGGAACCGGCTTTTGGTATGAAGACCGTTGGAATAATCAGGAAGATGCTGATTGGTTGATTAATCAATCGTTGCTTATGCTGACAGGTGAGAAAAAAGAGAAGGCTGCATGGAATGCCTTATTTGTTTCCTTTAATCAATATCATAAAAAAGGGAAGAAAGGTTATAAGAAAGGCGAAAAGATTGCCATTAAAATCAACCAGAATAATACCTTTTCCCATGAGGATTGTGAACAATTGAATGCTTCTCCTCATCTCACTCTGGCTTTGTTGAGAAGCCTTGTTAATGAAGGTGGTGTTCCGCAAGAACAGATTACGGTATTTGATGCAAGTCGGTTTATAACCGATGCATTATTTAATAAATGCCATTCCGAATTTCCGAATATCATTTATTTGGATAATGAAGGTGGGGCAGGACGTACTAAATCAACTTATACGGCAGATGCCATTCCATATTCGGAAGACAATGGACGTTTAGCCCGTGGATTGGCTGATTGCGCGATAGAAGCCGATTACTTAATAAACATGGCTTTATTGAAGGGACATGGAGGACAAGGAGTGACACTTTGTGCCAAGAACTGGTATGGAGTGACCGATATAGACAGGAATTTCCGGAAGAATCAGCACAATAATTTTAATCAGGACCGTGGAGGAAAGCCTCGTTATATGACTTTTACGGATTTTATAGCCCACAAAGATTTAGGACAAAAAACAATGCTTTTTTTGATTGACGGATTATATGGTTCGGAAAAGGTGAATGGAGCACCTTCCGGAAAATGGAAAATGGCTCCGTTTAATAATGATTGGCCTTGTTCACTTTTTGCTTCACAAGATCCTGTTGCTATCGATGCCGTAGGAATAGATTTTCTGAGTTCGGAGTTCCCGCGTATGGCAGATGTCGATTATTGTGACATGTATCTGGTAGAGGCCGCAATGGCGAATTCTCCGCTATCTGATACTTTTTATGATCCTGAACGCGATGGTACCGGAGTTGGAAGTCTGGGAGTATTGGAACACTGGAACAACCCCATTGAGAAAAAATATAGTAGAAATATGGGAAAGGACATAGGAATAGAGTTAATTTATTCACATAAATGATTTACTGTTTGTACTATGAGACGATTTTTCAAGGATTTGAATAAATTCTTAAAATCGTCTCATTTTTATATCTCTATTTTTGTCTCAGGTTATTAATATTTAATCTGATAATATGAAGGATAAAATAAAAAAATGGTTTTTTAAGACATGTCCTAAAAGTGGGCGTATCGTTGGTATTAATAAAAAGAATATTGTATTGAAGATATGTTTTCCTCTTTTGGGAATAGCGGCTTTGATATGGTTTTTGATTCGTGTCGTGCCCAAGCCCAGCCGTATTGAGTATCCATGTCAACAGATAGCGGCTCCTATAGCTTTCTCTTTTGTTGCCTTTATCAGTAGTACTCTTGTGGGAGTGGAAGCATGGAAACGTTTCCGACGTTTGTGGTATTCCCGCCGTTTTTATTTAGGATTATCGGTACTGTCGATAGGGGTTCTTTTATCAGGCATTTTATATGTAATGTCAGTTGACAACTCTCTGATGGGGCAGGTTATTCGGAAACAGATAGATAATGGTACGGATATGGGACGTTTTACTCCTATTGATTCTCCTAATACACCGATGGGAGTCGCCAAAGGAATTCATCCGGGACGTGTAGCTTGGGCATACGACCCTAAAGCGGCCGCCTGGGATGGTAAGCGGGGACTTTATTCGGATGCAAATAATAATAGCCAGACACGTGTCAATGATATGATGGAAGGAGTAATTATTTCATTGACCCGTCAAAATACTATTGATAAAGCATGGGAAGAACTTTTTCGTACTTTCAATTATAAAAAGGGAAAGGGAGCGGTTCTTTATAAAAAAGGAGAAAAGATTGCCATTAAAGTCAATCTAAACGATAATGGCGGTTCGAATATAATAGATGCCACTCCTCAATCGGTATATGCTTTGTTATATCAGTTGGTGGACATCATGAAAGTTCCGCAGAATTGTATTACGGTTTATGATGCGCAACGGCGGGGGATTTCTGCTATTTATGACTATGTGCAACCGGTTTATCCTGATGTAAATTATCAGAATTGGGGTGGCTTTGTTCCTGATGTCATTCGTTATTCCAGTGAAATAACTGACGCCGGTGCCATGAGTCTGGCGCGTGCTGCTTATGAAGCGGATTACATGATTAATATGGCTTTGATGAAACGTCATTCCGAACCGACGGATAAATGGCGTGACAGTGCCGGACAAACAGGCATTACCTCCACCGGTAAAAATCAATTTGGTTCGATAGGAAATGTACCCCCTCTTCATCTATCCATTCGTGATTGGTCGTCTTTCCGGGGAATGGGTACTTACAATTGTATTGTTGATTTAATGGCTCACGAGCGTATTGGAGGAAATACATTAGTATATATTGTAGATGCGATGTACGTCAATCCCAAACACAATGGCAAAGCAGTACGATTTAAGCGTGCTCCTTTCAATAATGGATGGACATCCAGCTTTTTGGCGTCTAACGACCAAGTAGCCATTGAATCGGTAGTGCTTGACTTTATCTATTCCGAACTTCCTCTTCCGGCAAATGCTGATAACTTCCTGCATGAAGCGGCCAACATAGGTAATCCGCCTTCCGGTATCGCTTATATGGGTAAGGAACAAGGCAGCCTGGGGGTACACGAACACTGGAATAATCCTGACCAGAGACTTTATAGCCGGAATCTAGGGACTGGTAAAGGTATAGAACTATATAGGGTGCCCATGGATGAACAGCGTCCGGCCATTGAATATTTTTATGCTGATGGAGCAAACTTATATTATAAAACTTCCAATGCTGATGAAGTCAGATTGAATGGCAAGAAGTTGGATAGTCCCGAAGGAGTTCTACCGGTTGATTTGAAGAAAACTACCGGCTATTGCCTGGAAGTTTTGAATAATCATAAAGTTGCCGCCTCACAAAAAATCGTACAACGTTGCTTGGAACCGCTTTTCACTTACCAGGCGAAAGAGATGGTTTTAGAAGGGTCGGCAACACTGAATGAAGATGGCTCTGTGGAATTTAAAGGTGAGAAAGGCAGTTCTAACGGTACCATAGCTTGGAAAACTGAAGTACCCCGTCAGGGTAAATATTATCTGACGGTTTCTTATGCCGGTGGTAATCCTGCACCTTCTTATTTATATAACAATGGAAAGTTAGTTAGCGAAAATATAGGTTATCTGGCAACTACCGGTAATAAACGCGGGCAGTTCGTATTTCCTGTGATGTTGGAGAAGGGACTAAATGAACTGAGTTTGCAACATCCCGGACGTCGCAGTAACAAGATATATTCTGTTTCTATCGCTAAAGAGAAAAAGTAAAGACAAACATAAATTTAATACATAAACTAATATCATGAGAAGAATAAATTATTGGGGATTACTGCTTTTATTGCTGATTGTTCCATTGGCCATGCAGGCAGGCGAAACTTTCAATGTGAAAAAGTATGGTGCCCGGGGAAATGGTAAGAAGATGGACTCTCCTGCCATTCAGAAGGCTATTGATGCCTGTCATCAGGCAGGAGGAGGAACAGTGGTGGTTCCTGCGGGAACTTACCTTTCAGCTACGATTGTCTTGAAAGATAATGTAACTTTACATTTGGAAAAAGATGCCTTGATTTTAGGGACTACAGATTATAAGGCATACGATAACCTGGACCCTTTTACGGAGGGATTGGGTATAGATGTCGGTTGGGCATTGATGGTTGCGGTAGATGCTAAGAACGTTACACTGGAAGGCGAAGGCTCCATTGACGGGCAAGGCTCTGCATTGAAGGAACGCCATATCAAGACCGATACGCGTCCCGAAGGTAAACGTTGGGGATTACGTCCTTTTTTGCTTCGTTGGGTACGTTGTGAAAATGTGAAAGTAGAGGGAGTTACTTTAAAATATGCCGGAGCCTGGACATCACACTATTTTCAGTGCCGGAACGTCAATATAAACAATGTGACTATCCGTAGTTTTGGAGTGGCACACAATGACGGAATCAACATTGATGGTTGCCAGCATGTACGCATCAGTAATTGTGATATCATTAGCGGGGATGATGCCCTTTGTTTCAAGACAACCTCCAGCAAGATGGGATGCGATGATATAATAGTCACCAACATGAAGTTGAAAAGTAACCAGGCAGGTATCAAGATGGGAACAGAATCAATGGCGGGATTTGAAAATATCAAAATCAGCAATTGCCATATCTATGACACCAAGAATGGTGGTATCAAACTATTTTCTGTTGACGGGGCCCATTTACGCAATGTCGAAATATCAGATATAACGATGGATGAAGTCCGTACTCCTATGATGTTCCGTCTGGGAGCCCGTTTAAGTGTTTTCCGTAAGACTCAGGATACCCAGCAACCTGTTGGCGTTTTTGAGAACGTTACTATTCGTAATGTAAAAGCCGTTGCTGCCGATAATGCGCAATTGAAGCCACCTTCGGGAATTTTGATTACCGGTATTCCCGGACATTATATCACTAATCTGACGTTGGAGAATATTCATATCCGTCTATTGGGAACCGGTACTGTGGAAGATGCTTTGTCAGTAGTTCCTGAAGCTGTTGACAAATACCCTGAAGTGAAAACATTCGGCCCTAAAATTCCGGCTTACGGAGTATGGGCACGCCATGTGAAAGGTTTGAAGCTGAAGAATGTTACATTCGAGTTGAAGAATCCGGATGCCCGTCCCGAGATAATCTGTGAGGATGGTGATATGCAAATTTACAAATAAACAGTTATGAGAAAGATTATATGTACATTGTTCATGGTATGCTGTGCCTGGGTGGGTCTGTATGCCCAGACTTTATCATCAGTCACCAGTCCGGATGGTTCTATTGTATTACGGATAGGGTTGAGAGATAAAAATCTGACTTATGACGTATGCAAATCTGGAAAAACAGTCTTGATGGAAGCCCCCATTCGTATGACGGTAGATGGAGCGGAAGTGTGTAATTCTCCCCGGCTATTGTCTTCCGATAGTTATAAAACGAATGATACCTATCCTATACGTGGCTCTCATTCCATGGCTGTAGATAAAAGTAATGGATTGTTGCTTAAGTTGAAAAACGAAAAACTGAAAACGGATTTTATATTAGAAGCCAGAGTCTATGATGACGGAATAGCTTTCCGCCTGATACTTCCCGGAGACGATAAGCAAGTAAGAACACCGGATGAACATACGGTTTTTACGCTTCCTGCCGGTAGTCAGGTATGGTATCATGATATGTATTGCCATTACGAAGGATTGCACCAGCGGAAAGAAGTTTCCGAGATAACGAAAGGAGAGTGGGCGGCTCCTCCTGTGACCGTACAACTTCCCGGAAACTCTGGTTATCTTTGTCTCACTGAATCTGCTTTGATGAATTATGCAGGGATGTCTTTTCAAGCGAATGGGAACAATGGTTTTGAAACCCAATTAGGACATGCCCAACCTGCCAGTTATGCTTTTGCGCATGATTATAGCCTTGAAGATGCCCGCCGTCTTTCTCTTCCGGCCACTATAACCGGTACCATTACAACCCCTTGGCGTGCCGTTGTCATCGTTGATGATTTGAATGGGTTGGTCAATACCGATTTGATTACCAATCTGGCTCCTGCATCGGACAAGAAGCTTTTTCCCAAAGGCGTCAATACCGAATGGATTAAGCCGGGACGTTCCGTATGGTGTTGGCTCGATGGCGGTGCCCGTACGGTGGAGGGCATGAAGGAGTTCTCCAAATTAGCGGGGGAACTGGGCTATGAATACAATACGGTCGATGCTTTCTGGTATCGCTGGACAGATGAACAATTGAAAGATTTGGTTGATTATTCGGCCCAATGTGGCGTTAAGGTCTGGCTGTGGCGTCATGGACGCGATGTTCGTGACCCGGAAAAGCGTAAGGCATTGTTTGAGAGGTGTCAGCGCTTGGGAATTGTCGGTCTGAAACTGGATGCTTTTTCCCATGAATCGAAAGAATTCATAGATTTGTATCAGGCTTGCCTGAAGGAAGCGGCAGAATACAAACTGATGCTTAATATACATGGCAGCAATAAACCGGCGGGGGAAGTGCGTACATGGCCTAATGAGATGAGCCGTGAAGGAATCCGTGGACTTGAATATGGCAAGAAGCAATATGAATGGTCTACTCATAATACCACTCTTCCCTTCACACGTTTGGTGGCAGGTGCGGGCGATTATACTCCGGTTGTCTTTGGAGAACGTCGTCTGGAGACTTCCTGGACACATCAGGTGGCTACCTCTTTGGTATTTAATTCTTCAGTGATATTCTTTGGCTCTCATCCCCAAAAGATGCTGGACAACCCTGCTGTCAAAGTGTTGAAAGAAATACCGGCTACTTGGGACGAAACTATTGTGTTACCTTCCAGTAGGATTGGTGAAGTGGCCGCCTTTGCCCGCAGAAGTGGAAATACTTGGTTCCTGGCTGTGCTGAATGGTCAACAGGAACGTATGATACAGTTTCCATTATCTTTCTTAGGTGATGGATGGTATGAAGGAACGGTGCTCAATGATAATCCGTCCAATGCGGCGGCAATTGCCGTACAGCGCGTATTTTGCCGTAATGCAGACTCGCTTACCGGTCACATGCGCTCAGGAGGCGGTTATGTAGTTATGTTTACTCCGAAATGAAACACACTTAAAAACAAATATCATGAATAAACTATGGAATGCGGCAATTTTGCTGGGAGCGGCTTTGATGGTCGCCTGTACACCCCCTGACTCATGGGAGTTGACCTCAAAGGATAACAATGTCCGTTTTGTATTGGAAAATAAGGAAACGGATGGAGTAAAGGATTTATCTTATTCTGTCTACTACAACGATACGGTAGCTATCGAGAATTCCCTTTTGGGGCTGGTGATGGATACACAGGAGTGTGGCAAGGATGCTAAGTTTGTATCCGCTACTCCGGTGAAAGATATAACCGAAGCTTACCGGTTGAAGTCGGGTAAGAAAATGAATACAGTGAACGATTGTCGTGAACAGACATTTAAATTCCGTACAGAGAAAGGACTTGATTTCAATCTGATTGTTCGTGTCTATGACAATGGAGTTGCCTTTCGTTACGGCTTTCCCAATGCGGATAGTCAGACTCATACCATTCAGGCTGAACACACAGAGTTTGCCGTACCGGTAAACGGCAAGGCGTGGATACACCCATACGATTGGAACAGCCGTAAGAAACCCAGTTACGAGCAATATTGTGAGAACGGGATAGATATCCGTTCGGATTGTAAACACGGTAGGGGTTGGGCATTTCCCATGTTGTTCCAGACCAACGGTTTGTGGATGATGATAACGGAAGCTCAACTGGATGGTACCTATCCGGCTACCCATATTGATAATTCTGGTACTCAAAGTGCCTATAAAATCCGTTTCCCCGAACTGGATGAGCCTATCGTGCCGGATGCTGTAGAACCCGTATCCCAGATGCCTTGGTATACGCCGTGGCGCGCCATTATCGTAGGAGATAATTTGAATACGATTTTCCAGAACCAGATGGTATCCCATCTGAACCCCTCTTCTGTGGTGGAAGATGAGTCTTGGATAAAAGCCGGACGTGCTTGTTGGAGTTGGTGGTATAACGGCTCTTCCGTACGCGATTTCAAAGAACAGTTGAAGTATGTGGAGCTCAGTGCGGAAATGGGTTGGGAATATATGCTGATAGATGCAGGTTGGCAACGTATGGGAAATGGCGGTACCATGGAAGATGTTGTGAAGTATGCTCAGTCCAAAGGTGTAGGTATATGGTTGTGGTATCATTCGGGCGCGGGTCATGAGAATGATACGGTAGCGGCGCGTCGTATTATGTGTGATCCGGAATTGCGCCGTGCGGAAATGAAACGTATCAGTGATATCGGCGTGAAAGGTATCAAGGTCGATTTCTTCGACTCCGACAAGCAACGTGTCATCCAGTTATATCCTGCTATTCTGAAAGATGCAGCGGATAATCATCTGTTGGTAGACCTGCATGGCGCCACATTGCCGCGTGGCTATGAACGCACCTATCCGAACTTGATGACCACGGAGGCCATTCGTGGAGGAGAAACTCTGGGACAGCAACCCCGTTGTGACCGTGCTGCCGAACACAACGCCACTGTTCCTTTCACCCGTAATGTGGTGGGCTCTATGGATTATACTCCGGTGACTTTCTCCAATAAGATACGTCAGGGAGTACCTGCTATCCGTAAGACTACCGTGGCACACCAGTTGGCTTTGGCTGTTGTTTTTGAGTCAGGTTTCCAATGTTTTGCCGATAGGGCTGAGGCTTATCTCGGATTGCCGGAACAACCTAAACAATTCTTGAAAGATGTTCCTGCTGCCTGGGATGAAAGTTGCTTGTTGGCTGGTTATCCGTCAGATTATGTAATTATAGCCCGTCGTTCGGGTGATAACTGGTATGTGGGCGGTATTAACGGTAAGAACGAGAGTCGTGAATTGGAATTCACACTTCCTGATGCCTGTAAGGGTAAACCGTTCACGATGATTACGGATGGTGCGGATAAGGATGCTTTCGACTACATGGCGATAGAGAACACCAATGGAACGGTGAAGGTGAAGTTGCTCCCCAATGGAGGTTTTGCCGGTATCATACGGTAGGTAGATGGTGATTCTTCATTCATCATTTATTTTATAGGAACTTAAAACGTCACTTATAGTGATTGAACACCATTCATATAGTGATTGAATGCCCAAAACATCCGGGTGTTTTGTATAAAAACATCCCCATGTATTACCCCAAAACATCCGGGTGTTTTAGGGTAAAACATGGGGATGTTTTCAGATGATATATGCGGGTGTTCTCTGTGTTCAGTATCTATATGAAAGGTATTCAGTCATGATATATAGTGTACTCGGTCTTAATCTTTGAGGTGATGAGTCTTCATTCAGTGGCTGATTGCTGTTTATTGCCCGATATATGCGGTGTCAATCCTTCTATTGGAACGTAATTGAAAGTTTTTTATACAATATTACAATATGAATATGATATAGTTCCGTTTCTTTGTAACGTTCTATTTATTAACGCGGAATTAATCTAAATATTTAATATAGACAATAAAAACCATGAAAAAGAAATTGATTTTAGGAGCGCTTGCGGTATTGATGCTGTTTCCGGCGAATGCGCAAATAGCCTGGAAACAGATTGAACCCGGAGTTTGGAAAGGTGTGGTTGGTACTCCCGAAGAATACTCATTGTTGGGTGTGGCGGATGTGACTCCGTTGAAAGAGGGTTTTGCACGTTTGCCCGAGGTTACTTTGCCATCGTTTGCCAATGAGATTGTAGGCGAAATACAAGATGGAAAGACTAGTCTTCGCATCCCTTTACAAAAGAAAGAACAACTCTACGGTTTTGGCCTGAACTTCCAGACCGTACACCAACGTGGCAAAATACTGAATTTGCACGTAGACCATTATGGCGGTAAGGACAACGGCCGTACGCATGCGCCCGTCCCATTCTATATTTCAAGCCTGGGTTATGGTGTCTTCATTAATTCGGCTCGCTATCTAACGGTTTATGCAGGTTCTGGCGCCCGCAAGGATAGCCCCAATGCACCGGTTGCCAAAGACCGCAATACGGATAAATCCTGGACTGCAAGCCCGTACTCGGATGCTGTTTCTATTCTTGTCCCTGCTCCCGGCGCTGAGATTTATATATTTGCCGGACCTACGCCGATGGATGTAATACGCCGTTACAATCTGTTGTGCGGTGGCGGTACTTTACCACCGCGCTGGGGACTGGGTTTCACACAACGTACCAAGAAGCTCTATACGGCAGAAGATGTGAAGAAAGAAGCTGATGAATTTGAGCGTCAGGGGTATCCCCTTGATTTTATCGGATTGGAACCGGGTTGGCAGAGCAAGGCTTATCCTTGTACGCTCGAGTGGGATGAGGGACGTTTTCCCAATCCTGCCGGTTTCGTGAAGGAAATGTTGGATAAAGGCGTTCGCATCAATCTGTGGACTAATCCTTATCTCTCTCCCGAGTCGGAGGTATATAAGGCAATGTATCCAGTCAGTGGTTCGCACACCGTGTGGTGTGGCATCGTTCCTGACCTGGCAGGCGAGAAGGCTCGCCAACTGTGGAAAGATAAGTTGGAGAAAGAACATATCGGCATCGGTGTCAGTGGCTATAAGATTGATGAAGTAGACGGATACGACCGCTATGTATGGCCCGATGTGGCTACTTTCCCCAGTGGTAAGTCTGCTGAACAGATGCGTCAGACATACGGTTTGTGGGTGCAACGTACCACAGCAGAGCTTTATAAACAACGCAATCAACGTACTTTCGGTCTGGTACGTGCTTCCAATGGTGGTAGCAGTTCATTCCCATACGTTATTTATAATGACTATTACAGTCATCAGGATTTTATTACCGCTTTGATAAACTCCGGTTTTAGCGGGGTATTGTGGACTCCCGAAGTGCGCGGTTCAAAGACTGCCGAAGAGTGGCTGCGTCGTTTCCAATCCGTTGTTTTCTCACCGATGGCAATGATTAATGCCTGGGCAAGCGGTACTAAGCCCTGGTCTTTCCCCGAGGTGGCTGAACAAATAAAGGAATATGCTACTTTGCGTATGCAGATGATGCCGTATTGGTATACGGAATTTGCCCGTTATCATTTTGATGGTATTCCTCCTTTCCGTGCCATAAACCTTGAGCCCGGTTTCAATCCTGAACAGGCTGTCAGCAAAGAGATGAAGAGTTCCAATCTGGAAGATAATCCTTATTTGGAAGCTATTTCCAAAGAGATAAAAGACCAATATATGGCAGGTGAATATCTGTTGGTTGCTCCCATGTTTGCAGGACAAAAAGAACGTAGTGTCGTTTTGCCCCAAGGTGACTGGTATGACTTCTATACCGGAAAATACGTGGGTAACGGTGAGAGGATAAAGGTTGCTCCCGGTTTGGACCGTATACCTGTATATGTGAAAGATGGTGCGGTTATTCCTTTTATGGAAGCTACACTCCATGCTCCTAAGGCGGGACAGAAGATCAATCTTGAAATTCGCCATTATGGTAAGGCGGATGGTTCCTATCGTCTGTATGATGACGATGGTGAAACTTTCGACTATGAAAAGGGAGCATATTCTTGGCGTGATATCAAAGTGACGCGCGATAAGAAAGGACGTTTGAAAGGTACCATTTCTAAAGCAGAGAAAGGAAAACCGGATAATATAGCTACTGTTACTTGGAAATTTATGACAGAGTAGAAATGAAGGAAACGAGTTGACGAGTAAACAAGTTGACAAGGAGCTACGCGTTGGCTCTGGTTGCGTAGCCCTCGTTCCCTTGTCAACTTGTTAACTTGTTCCCTTGTCAATTGATTTAAAACCCATAAGAAATGCACAAAATTACAACTTTACTTATATTCCTGTGCTGCACCTGCCTGATGCGTGCAGCAGACAATCCGAATGTGAAAAAAATATTCTCCGTTACTTCGGGTGAACTGAAGCTGACTTTCATGGTAGGCGCAGACAATCGCCTGTATCAACTGGGCTTTGGTGATGCGGACGCTAAAGTAGAAGCTCCTGCTAAAATGCCTTCGCGCGAACGGGAGTTTTATCCTCCGTACGGTAATGGCGTGTTGACAGAACCGGCTTTGCAAGCTACCCATGCCGATGGTAATACTTCTACGGAACTTCACTATACGGGACATCGTACGGAAGACTTGGGTGATGGTATTTCTCAAACCGTTATTTCTTTGAAAGACCCTGCCTATCCGTTTACGGTGGACCTCTACATCAAATGTTATGCAGACAACAGTATGATGGAACTTTGGAATACCGTGAGCCATAATGAGAAAGGAAAGGTGGTACTCTATCGTTTTGCTTCTGCTTCTCCGGTGGTGAAAGCAAAAGAGTATTGGCTTACTCAGTTTATGGGTAACTATAAGCGTGAGGCTACTCTTTCTGAAGAACGTTTGTCGGAAGGGGTTAAGATTTTAGATTCCAAGTTGGGAGTACGTGCCCATCAGATGCGTATCCCTTCTTTCATGCTTTCATTGAATGCTGCGGCGGATGAGAATAAAGGAGAAGTATTGGCTGCTTCCTTGCGTTGGAGCGGTAGTTTCCAGTTTGCGTTTGATATGGACTGGAATAAAAATCTCCGGATGTTGACAGGTATGAACCCGTTGGGTTCCCAGTACTATCTGGAACGTGGCGGTACTTTCACTACTCCTGCTATATTGTTTGCATACAGTAAAAAGGGAAAAGGAGAGGCAAGCCGTCGTTATCACCGTTGGGCTATGAAACATGCCATCCGTGACGCACAGAAGGACCGTCCGGTCTTGTTGAATAACTGGGAAGCTACCCATTGTGATTTTGATGAAGAACGGCTGAAGGAACTTTTCAATGGCGCTCGTCAGGTAGGTGCGGAACTTTTCTTGCTGGACGATGGTTGGTTCGGTAATGGTCCTTATTCCCGTGACGATGATAAGCATGGTTTGGGAGACTGGGAGCCTTCTACCAAGAAACTTCCCCGTGGCCTTTCTTATATCGCTAAAGAAGCTCTGAAACGTAAAGTCGGTTTTGGTATCTGGTTGGAGCCGGAAATGGTAAACCCGCAAAGTGAACTCTATCAAAAGCATCCCGATTGGATAATTACTCAACCCAAGCGTGAACCGATATTGGGACGTCATCAGGAAATACTTGACCTGACCCGTCCTGAAGTGCAGGCTTATGAGTGGGAAATCATTGACAAGACATTGCGTCCTAACCCTGACATTACGTATGTTAAATGGGATTGTAACCGTTATGTCACTCAGCCCGGTTCAGGTTATCTGCAACCTTCGGAACAGAGCCATCTCTGGATTGATTATAACTGGGCGCTTTACCGCTTGATGAACCGTTTTGCCAAAGAATTCCCTAATGTGATGGCAATGCTTTGTGCCGGTGGCTCAGGTCGTGTGGATTATGGAGCTTTACCTTATTTCCACAGTTTCTGGCCTAGTGACAATACTGATCCTCTGGGACGTATCAAAATACAGTGGGGATTTTCTCATTTCTTCCCTGCAAGTACAATCTCCGCTCATGTCACCCGCATGGGTAAGCGTCACCTTAAACTGGCGATAGATGTTGCTTTGAGTGGTGCTTTCGGCGTTGACCTTGCACTGGATAAGGCTACGGCTGAAGAACGTGCGCAGATTGCGGATGCTGTTAAACTATATAAGGAAAGTATCCGTCCGCTGGTGATGCAAGGAGACTTATATCGTTTGGTATCTCCTTACGAACAGCCGTTGGCATCATTAAGCTATGTTTCTGCTGATAAGCAAAATGCGGTGGTCTATCTCTATCAAACCAAAGATGGTAATGTGCCTCAGGTGGTACTTGGGGGACTGGATGCTGATAAGAAGTACCGGGTAGAAGAAGTAGGACTTCCCAAAGGAGCCGTTTCCCGTTTCCCAGCTAACGGTAAGGTCTTCACGGGAGCTGAACTTATGAGTGCCGGATTGTCCAATCCTCTGAACGCTCAGTTTGAGAGTGCTGTGATTTTATTGAAAATACAATAATATAATTCAAGTTTCGTAAGTTTATGAAGAAGGGGGGTAAATGATAATTTAATGAAGAATGAAGAATTTGGCTGCGCAATGCAAACACGCCGCAAGGTAATTCTTCATTCTTCATTCTTAGTTCTTCATTTCTCCAAATTCCCATTTATAAACCTTATACAGAACATACGAAACTTTAATAACAATAATATATGAAGAGAATACTTCTAATTTTTGCATTACTTTTTACTACATCAGTAGTAGTTTGTGCCCAAACCGGGGATCGTTGGACTATTCAGGATGACGGGGCAATCCGTTGGAGTATGTCAGGGAATAACTTCCCTCACGAAGATCATCTTGAAATGAGTGGGCAGATGCTTTCTGTTGTTCTCCGTTATGGTGTGGATGCCCAACAGCGTTTTTATATGAACCGCAGCCTGGTGTTTCCTATGTTGCGTATGAAACCGAACAAGACACAGAATAATCTGAAACAGCGTTTTGATGTCAATATACCTGCTATGGTGACTGTAGACGATCAGACTCTTTTGAATGAAAAGGTCAGTGATATCACCTTTAACGGTGTGATGCGTGTAGAAAGCGATTACGGATATATTCATCGTCGCAAAGAACTGAAGAAGGCGGTCCACGTAACGCGTTTGCTTTATCCTTCACCCAATGAGGCCCGTTATTGTGAAGAGTACACATTCAAGAATAATAGTGGTAATGCGATAACCTTGCGTGTACCCGATTGGCATGTAACTTATACAACTCCTGAAGAGGCTGGGGTATATGGAGCCTATCGTATGGAGGCATCTCTTTCCAAGGCAGGGACTTTTGTCTTGAAACCAGGCGAAAAATTGGAGTTCTTTGCTATCTTCTCCGGTCATAAGGTGTCGGATGGTATGGATAATGCTGTTGTTTCCGGTATCAATATTGAAAAAGAACGTACCGAACGTCAGGCTCTGATTGATCAGTGGTGGGGAAATCTTGTTCTTGATACTCCCGATCCTGTATTGAACCGTATGTTTGCCTTTGCCAAACTGCGTGGGGCGGAAAGTATTTATCGTACGAAAGGAGGTTTGATGCATGGTCCTGGTGGAGAAGCTTATTATGCTGCTGTATGGGCAAATGACCAGGCGGAATACATTAATCCTTTCTTCCCTTTCCTTGGATACGAGATTGGTAACCAGTCGGCTTTGAATGCTTTCAGGCATTTTGCCCGTTATATGAATTCAGAATATAAGCCAATTCCAAGTTCTATAATTTCCGAAGGTGTCAGTTTCTGGCATGGGGCTAAAGATCGTGGGGATGGGGCGATGATAGCATACGGGGCTGCCCGCTATGCTTTGGCTCGTGGTGATAAAGAAGAGGCACGTGAACTCTGGCCGCTTATAGAATGGTGTTTGGAGTATTGCAAGCGTAAACTAACCCCCGATGGTGTGGTTGCTTCCAATTCCGATGAGTTGGAAAACCGTTTCCCTGCCGGTGATGCCAATCTCTGTACTTCCACCTTATATTATGATGCTTTGCGCTCTGCCGCCTTGTTGGGACGTGAACTGGGTGTTCCGGCTAAACAGCTTTCTGCCTATAAGGATCAAGCCAATGCCTTGGAGCGTGCCATTGAAGCCCACTTTGGTTACGAAATAGAAGGGTTTCATAGTTATCGTTATTATAAAGGAAATGATATTTTGCGTTCTTGGATTTGTATGCCGCTTGTAATGGGTATTTATACTCGTGCGCAAGGTACGATAGATGCCTTGTTCTCACCGCGCTTATGGACGGATGACGGCTTGTTGACACAGGCGGGTACAGAGACTTTCTGGGACCGTTCTACTCTCTATGCTCTTCGTGGCACGATTGCTGCGGGTGAAGTAGAAAAGGGTATGGACTTCTTGAAGAAATACTCTCATCGCCGTCTTTTAGGAGACCATGTGCCATACGCCATTGAAGCATGGCCTGAAGGTGATCAGCGCCATTTGTCAGCAGAGAGTGGGTTGTATTGTAGAATTTACACAGAAGGACTTTTCGGTATCCGTCCCACCGGGTTGAGTAGTTTTGAAATGACACCTCGTTTGCCACAGGAATGGGAATACATGAATTTGAATAAAATACGTGCTTTCAATTCGGACTTTGATATCCGTGTTTCCCGTGCCGGAAAGAAGTTGCATGTAGAGGTTATAAAAGCAGGAAAGACTATTATAAAGAAGAATATAGAGGAAGGAACAACCCTTAAAGTACGGGTGTAAATCGGGTTTGAGACTTTTTTGTCTGTCTCATTTCCTGTTCTTTCCGTCTCTTTTTTGGCTTTATCTATTATAAAATGTGGCAAGCTATTATGGCTTGTCACATACATTCTTTATATTTGTACGGTAAATAATCTAATACCGTAATGAAACGTAAACTCCTATTCGTCCTTATAATTTTCTGGGTTGCTCTTCCCGTACGGGCAGACCACTTTAAATATTCCTTTTTCTACAGCGCGGGGATGAATGAAGGGATGTCTCAACTGTCTGTAATGGCTATGTGCCAGGATACTCGCGGATACCTCTGGCTAGGTACACGTAATGGTCTGAATTGCTATAATGGAAGTACCTATACCATATATACCCATCGTTCTGGGGATTCTTTGAGTCTTGCGGATAATGAAATTTCAAGTTTGGCGGAACAAGGCGGACGGTATCTGTGGATAGGAACAAGCCACGGGGTCAGCCGTTTGTCTTTGGAGACTGATAGTATACGTAACTATTATACGAAAGATGGATTGTCTTCAGAAGGTATTCTTACCGTCTATGTAGATAGCCATCAACAAGTGTGGATAGGAAGTTACTCGGGGCTTTGCCGTTATATCCCTGATAAAGACTGTTTTGAGAAAGTCTCTTTTATAAAAGGCAGTCCGGTTGTGTCGGCTATAATGGAGGACAGTACGGGGAAGTATTGGATAGGGACAGGTCAGAATGGAATTTATCTTTGTAGCAGCAAGATGGAATTTATAAAGCATTTCTGTGAAAAAGACGGTTCTTTTGTCGGGCATCGTGTTACATCCTTATATGAAGACGCCTATCACCGCGTATGGGCAGGTACCAATCCCGGTGGAGTTACCCGGATAGACCCTCATACGCATGCTACAGTATGCTATACGAGTAAGAACAGTGGATTGAAGAATAATTTTGTCCGCTGTATGGCTGAATGGAACGGGGAATTGTTGATGGGAACCTATGATGGCGTATATTCCTTTAATCAATTTGATAATAAAATTACCAAGGTCGGTGGATATGGTGACTGGACTAAGCCGTTAGGGCATTACTCCATCTATTCTTTCTGTCTCGACCGCATGGGTACACTTTGGATAGGTACTTATGCCGGAGGTGTATCCCGACTCAGCACTCTCTCTTCACGCTTTGTGCGCCATGCACCCGGAAACTGGAATAATATACAAACCGGAATATATGGTACGGCTTGTTACGACCGTAACAATAATCTTTGGGTGGCAACGGAAGGCTATGGTCTTTTGAATTATGATATTTCTACCGGGGATACTCATTTTTATCTGATTGACTCTTCTGCATACTCCGTTTACAATGCCAATGTGATAAAATCAGTTCTTGCAGAGGAAGACTGTATCTGGTGTGGTACTACTAGAGGTGAAATCTATCGGTTTGATTTGAAAACGCGTAAATTTAAGTTATTCTATCGTTTTTCTTCATCCTTGTCGGTTTATTCCATTTTACGTGATACTTCCGGTAATTTATGGGTAGGTGCTTCCAGTGGAAGGTATTCGTTGGTATGCTTCACTCCTTCGGGTGAATTGATAGAAAAGTTGGTGGATTCTTCGGGGAAGGGATTGCCTATATATTCGGTGAGATGTTTGTTCGAAGAAAGTCCGGGCGTATTTTTGATTGGAACTAGAGGAGGCGGGCTCTTGCGTATGAAGGTAATGTCGCTGAGTGGGAAAGACAAGAAGATAGTGGGTTCTTTGGTCTCCTATACCATGAGGAATACTGATGTACGTTATAAATTAAATGCTAATTACATTTCTTCCATATTACGTACGCGAGGCGATGAACTGTGGATTTCTACCTATGGCGGTGGGCTGTATCGCATGGATAGTGATGGAAATATTGAAAAGACCGTGACCGAAAAGGATGGTTTGATGAGCAATACTATCTGTAATTTGTTGGAAGGAGCGGGCAATACGCTGTGGATGAGTACGGATAAAGGTATAACCGGCTATTTTTTAGAGGATGGAAGTATCAAGAATTATCCATTTTCTAATGGTATCCAGATGCGTGAGTTTACTCTACATGGTGGCGTGACATTGCCGGATGGTACTGTCTGTCTGACAGGAAATGACGGCTTTATTACGTTCTATACACCTGAAATGCCAGCCAATTCATTTGTACCACCTGTTGTATTGGAGGACTTCCAGGTTAATAACCGTTTGGTATCTGTAGGAGATGAAAGTGGTATTTTGAACTCTGTGGTAGATTATGCAAAGGAAATCCGTTTGAGTTATGATCAGAATAATATAGCGATAGGATATCGTGCGCTAAACTTTATTAATTCTTCCATGAACCGATATGCATATCGGCTCGAAGGGTACGATAAAGGTTGGAATGAGGTGGAAGGGCGTACTACCGCTTACTACACGAAACTACCGTCCGGAACCTATACATTCCATGTGAAAGCATCTAACAATGATGGAGTATGGAATGAAGAAGGACGTACGTTGAAAATTGTCATTGCTCCGCCTTTATGGGCAACATGGTATGCATACATGTTGTATGGCATATTGGTGATTGCTGTAATATTTATAGTATTTTATTATTATAATATGCGTCGTATCTTGCGTGAAAAACTTCGCGTTGAGCAACGGGAGAAGCAACAGCAGGAGGAGTTTCATCAGGCAAAGATGCGTTTGTTTACCAATCTTGCCCATGAGCTGCGTACGCCGTTGACACTAATTATTACGCCTTTCGAAGAGTTGGTGAAACGGGTGGATATAGGTGCAAATTTGCATTCCCAGCTGACGGTGATTTATAAGAATGCGCAACGCTTGCTGTTACTTGTCAATCAGTTGATGGACTTGCAGAAGAACCAGAGTGGTGCGATGGAACTAAGGGTGAGTGAAGGGAATGTGTGTGAGTTTATCCGTGAAATCTATTATGCTTTCAAACAAATAGCGCAGACTAACGAGGTAAACTTTACCTTAAAGTGCCAACCTGATTCATTTGTAGCATGGTATGACAAGATTTTGTTGGAAAAGATAGTTTTCAACTTGCTTTCCAATGCCTTTAAATATACGCCCTCGGGCAAGGATATCCACATGGAAATAGGATATGACCAAGAGTGTGGACGTATTCTACTGCGTGTAGAAGATTCCGGATGTGGAATTCCTAAGGAAGAGCGTGAGAAGATATTTACTCCTTTCTATCAGGTGCCTGAGACTTCTGGTGTGAATATTTCCGGAACGGGTATCGGACTGAGTCTGGTGTATTCTATTGTAGAACTTCATAAGGGTAATATCAGGATTGAAGATCGTCCAGACGGTGAGGAAGGTACGATATTTATTGTTGAACTGCCTGCTACGGCGGATGCTTTTACAGAAGCGGAGAAAGATGTGATGCCGATGGAAACGATTGGGGATACGGCATTGGCGCAACCGGTGGAGGTGAAACCTGCACCTCAGTTACCGGGAGAAATCCGGAAAAAGCCTGTTGTGCTTATAGTGGAGGATGATAAGGGTGTGCGTGATTATCTGCGTCAGTCTTTGGAATCTGATTATGAAATATTGGAGGCTTCCAATGGTGTGAAAGGTTATGAGCGCGCGGTACAGGATTTCCCCGACCTGATATTGAGTGATATAATGATGCCCAAACGTAACGGGTTGGAACTCTGTGCCATGGTAAAAGAAGATGTGAGAATCGGACATATTCCTGTGATACTGATGACGGCACGCTCAATGGTGGTACACATCAAAGAAGGGTTCCAGGCGGGTGCTGACGATTATATCATTAAACCTTTCAGTATGGATATACTTCGTATTCGCATACATAGCTTGTTGCAGTCGAGGCAGCAATTGAAGAAATTGTATGGACGGCATTTCTCTCCCGAAGTGGTGGGGACTACAATGGTTTCTGCTGATGAGCGTTTCTCGCAGAAACTGTATGAAGTGATAGAAAAGCATATTTCCGATCCTGAATTATCCATAGAGATACTTTGTCAGGAAATAGGCATCAGCCGTGCAAATTTGTATCGAAAGATAAAGGCGATATCCGAACTTTCGCCAACGGAACTGATTCGTAATAAACGTTTGGAAGTAGCTATGAAATATTTGAAGGAAACGGATATGACTATTTCGGATATTGCAGCTGCGTTAGGATTTAGTAGTCATTCTTATTTTTCCAACTCTTTCAAAGCATTGTACGGTATGTCGCCATCAGAATTTATGCAGACTAATATCAAGTTGAAAAAATGAAAGGGACTTGTCTCAAAAGTCTTTATTCATTGTCTTAAATGAATGGGGAAGAGGTTTTTTGTACATTATTGCAAGTTGATGAGACGTTATTATAAGTTCTGTATGCTGTTTTGTGCTATTTTTGCGTGTGATTAAAAAGCTTAATTTGATAACTATGAAATATAGAAATTGTAAATTTACAAAGATTGTTTTACCTATCGTCTTGGTAGCGGTCATGTTCGCTTTCACAACCCATACGACGGAACAGCCGGAAGGTACGCCTTTATTTATAACAAGTATAGTTCCTTATAAAGCGGGAATGATTGTTACGCAGAAAGGCGTTAAGAAGGTTACCGTTTATTCGTCCGATTATAAGGAACGTTTACAGGAATGGAGTTTGGATGAAATTCCTACAGGTGTTGTAATCGATGGTGAGCAGATAATCGCGACAGTAGCAGGTGAACATAAAAATGGAGTCTATTTCCTTTCGGCTTCTGTTCCGTCAGATAAAAGTTTTCTGGAGACAGCTTCAGGTGCATGTGCACCGTTGCTGGATGCACAAACTGGAAACTTATATGTCTGTAACCAGTTTGCGGGGACGGTTTCTGAGATAGATAAAGATGAAAAGAAGGTGTTGAGAACGGTACATGTTCTACGTGAACCGAAGTCCATAGTGCTGGATTCTAAAGGCAAACATTTGTTTGTTGCTAATTTCCTTCCGGCGCAACGGGCAGATGTAGATACTGTAGCGGCTTGTGTTTCTGTAATAGACAAGGAGAGTTTTCAAAAGGTAAAAGATATACAGTTGGCAAACGGAAGTAATGCCCTGCGGGGAATGACTATTTCTCCCGACGGACGTTATTTATTGATTACACATAACTTGGGACGCTTTCAGGTTCCTACTTCCCAATTGCAGCAAGGATGGATGAATACAAGTGCCATGAGCGTAGTGAATCTTGAGACACTGAATTTTGAAGGTGCCGTATTGTTGGATGAGCCGGAACGTGGTGCTGCCGGAATTTGGGATGTGAAGTGCACGGATGACAAGATTGTAATCAGTCACTCGGGAACACATGAGATAAGTGTGATTGATTATCCTGAGTTTGTGCAAAAATTTGAACAGTATCCGCAGAAGGATGCTTTGGCATACGATTTACGTTTCCTTTATGGCATACGCCAACGGATTGCATTGGTAGGTAATGGGCCGAGAAGCTTTATGATTAAGGATGGAAATGCTGTGGTACCCACTTACTTTTCAGATACACTGAATGTGGTAGATTTGAATTCTGCTTCCGTTCAACCGATTGATATGGTGAAGAATAGGGTAGAAAGCCGTATAAATAGGGGAGAGAAGTATTTTAATGATGCTGAATATTGTTTCCAGAACTGGCAGTCTTGTAATGGTTGCCATCCCGGAGATGCCCGTATGGATGCTATGAACTGGGATTTGATGAACGATGGTATCGGTAATTCCAAGAATTGCAAGAGTTTATTGTTCTCTCATGTCACACCTCCCGCTATGATTTCCGGAATACGTGCTTCTTCTTATGTGGCTGTGCGTACCGGATATAAATTTATCCAGTTTACAGATTTACCTGAAGAATTTGCCACTTGTGTAGATGAATATCTTTTATCTTTAAAACCGCTTCCCAGTCCTTATTTGGTGAATGGAGAGCTGTCGGAGAAGGCACAGCGGGGACGTAAAGTCTTTGAAAAATTCAAATGTGATGAATGTCATTCAGGACCGTATTATACGGATATGCAGATGCATCGTATTGGAGAGGATATCGAGTTTGAGAAAGGTTGGGATACTCCTACTTTACGGGAGGTTTGGCGCACTGCTCCTTATTTATTTAATGGAAGAGCGGCTACAATGAAAGAGGTTTTTGAAGTATACAAACACGGTATAGATAAAAAAATATCATCGAAAGAAGTTGATGAACTTGTTGAATATGTGAATTCACTCTGATGATATGTATGCAAAAAGGAAGCTATGACTACTAAAAAAGAAAATATTGAAATAATACATCGTTTCTTCCAGACCAAGAAAGCAACTTTTGGTGAGATGGTGGCTAAGTTGCTTGAGCAATATGCCGCGTCTTATCTGCCTGTGCGTTTGGTCTTCTTTGGGGCACCCGTTGATAATGAGGAATATGTTTCTCAATTTGCCTTTTTGAAGGAAACTGTGGGACGGAAATTTCCAACGGGAAAGCCTTTGGTTAGTTATGTTGCCCAGCCTGTTGATACGGAAGGTATCGCTATGGAGGCACATGAAGTGGTGCTGACTAATCAAGATGTGGTTTCTTATCGGAATTATGCTGATATACCTTATATAATAGTAGAACGTGAAGGATGTAAACGGTTGTTTTTGGGTGGTGTGATAGGAGATGTATTGCATCAGAGTATTCGCGAACAGTCCGATGATGTCTTCGCGCATATTAACCGGGTATTGAAAGTGGAACAAATGCCGGTTTCGGCCATCATCCGCCAATGGAACTATATCGAGAAGATTACGGAATATGATACTGCCGGACATCAGCATTATCAGGATTTCAATGATGCACGTTCTCTGTTTTATGAAAATATAGAATGGAAAACCGGTTATCCTGCGGCAACGGGAATAGGTACTCAATGGGGAGGTGTCATGATAGATATGGATGTGCTTGTTTGCAAGGATAGAACGGTGTTGGTGGCAGGAGTGGACAACCCATTGCAGGTGGCGGCGCATGCTTATTCTCAAAAGGTGTTGCTTGGAGAAACAGTGATGCAACGAAAGACAACTCCTAAGTTTGAGCGTGCTAAAGCCGTGTGGAAAGAAGATCATGGCTTTGTCTATATATCAGGTACGGCAGCCATTCGTGGGGAACTAAGTTTGGAAGGTGTCGGTATAGAAGAACAGACGTTGACAACTCTGGAGAATATTGAGTATCTGGTTTCTGCCGAAAACCTGAAACGTACCGGTGTACCGGTGACTAAAGATACCGAATTGATAAATTTCCGTGTGTATGTAAAACACTGGGAGGATTTAGAGAAAGCTAGAAAAGTAGTAGAAACGAGATATCCTGATTTACCTGCTATCTATACGCTTACGGATGTGTGCCGTTCGGAGTTGTTGATAGAGATAGAAGGAATGG
Organism: uncultured Bacteroides sp.; assembly: GCF_959029255.1. Taxonomy (GTDB): domain Bacteria; phylum Bacteroidota; class Bacteroidia; order Bacteroidales; family Bacteroidaceae; genus Bacteroides. The sequence continues at coordinate 169,931 of NZ_CAUFUE010000005.1, forward strand.
GCATGCTTCAATGAAGAAAACCAATTTAAAAATAAAAACAATATGAAAGTAAAGAAAGTATTAACGTTGGCATTGATTGCCATTTGCGGTATGGGAATGGTTGCTTGTACGGCAGAAACTAAAAAAACAGAACAAGTTATGACACAGGAAAAAGCTACGTATCAGAAGAAGTACACGAACGCTGACTTCTACAAAGATGGTAAGTTTGATCAAGAAGCTGCTAAAAAAGCTTTCCTTGATATGTTTGATTTCTATGGATATCCTTTCACTCCGTTGATGGAGAAAGATATCTGGTTTACAGATTTTGGTTTGGGTGATTTTGAACACGTAGGTATGGGCGGTATTTTCTGGATTAACGATCCTGAATACGGATATTTCGCTCATAATATCTATCTGTTGCCGGGTCAGATGATTCCGGAACACGCGCACGTAAAAACAAAATACCCTGCCAAGCATGAATCTTGGATGGTAAATCATGGTTGGGTTTATAATTTCTCCGAGGTAGGTGACGAAACGCCGAATGCTCCTGAAATTCCGGCAGGTCATGGTCCTATCAAGAGCAAGAACTTCGTTGTTCAGAAAGTGGGAGATGTTCTTCGCTTGAAACAACTGGAAACTTATCATTTCATGATGGCAGGTCCTGAGGGCGCTATCGTAGAAGAATGGGCATGCTACCATGATAATGATGGCCTGCGCTTTACAAATACAAAAGCTGCATTGTAATCTAAAAAACGTAATACCATGAGAAAGATAAATCACATTGGAATACCTGTTCAGCACCCGGTACCGGGCGAAGTTTATAATGATGGAATGAAGGTTTACCTGACTGACTTTGCCCAAAGTCCAAATAAGATAGAGTTCCTTCGTTTTGATAAAGATAGCTGGATGCCTGCAAAGATTCAGGAGTTGGCTCATATTGCCTACGAAGTTGACGATTTGGACAAAGAGTTGGAAAATGCTAAGGTTTTGCTTCCCAAGACTGTTGTCAATGCAAGCCTGACCATAGCTTTCATTGAAGAAGAGGGTATTGCTTTGGAATTGATGCAGTTTAATTAAACAATATAAAAAAGAATTATGATACATAAGTTTATAAATGACCCGGATAACCTGACTACTGAATTGTTGGAAGGTTATGTAATGGCATATAGTGACCAAGTAGCTATCGGAGGAGAAAATATCATCGTACGTGCACATGCCAAGTCAGAAGATAAAGTGGCGGTTATCACTTTGGGTGGTTCGGGACACGAACCTGCATTAAGTGGTTTTGTAGGGGATGGTATGTTGGATTGCTCGGTAGTAGGAGATATTTTTGCTGCTCCGGGTGCTCAACGCGTTTTCCAGGCTTTGCAGTTATTTAAGCGTGAAGCCGGTATTTTGTTGGTGGTACTGAATCACTCTGGTGACGTGATGAGTGCAAATATGGCTTGCCAGTTAGCAGAACGTGTGGGCATCAAGGTGAAGACGATTCTTACTCATGATGATATCAGTGCCGGACTTGATGCTCCTGATGACGATCGTCGTGGATTGGCCGGTTGTGTTCCTTTGATTAAAATTGTGGGAGCTGCCGCAGAAGAAGGAAAATCTTTGGATGAAATCATTGAGATTGGCGAGCGTTTCAACAAAAGGGTTGCGACTTTGGCAGTTGCTATGAAGTCTTGTACACATCCACAAAATGGAATGATGATTTCTGAACTTCCTGATGGAGAAATAGAAATCGGTATGGGGCAACATGGTGAAGGCGGAGGTGGACGCAAGAAACTGGTTTCAGCAAATGAAACGGCAGAAGAAATGATTGGCCTGTTGATGAAGAAATTGAAACCCAAAGCCGGTGACAAGGCGTTGCTGATTATCAATGGCGTAGGTGCTACTACTCACATGGAAATGAATATTATATACCGCAAGGCGCATCAGGTTTTGGAGAATGCAGGTCTTGAGGTAGCGGCAAGCCGTATTGGTGAATTGTTGACAGTTCAGGAACAAGCCGGTTTCCAAATGATTCTTGCTTTGCTGGATGCCGATCATGTTGATTATCTGAATAATAAAATGTCGAATGCTCCTTATTGGACGACTATTGGAAAGTAAACATGAATAAACTGACAGTAGAAGATTTCAAAAAAATGCTTCGTAATGCATTGGCTTGCATTACGGAGCGTGCCGACGAGTTCTCAAAACTGGATGCGGTGTTGGGTGACGGTGATCATGGTACGGCTATCGTACAGGCAATGACTGCCATTGTGGATACCGCTGAAAAAGGAACAGAATTCAAGACGATGCTGAATGATATGGGATTTAACGTCATGTTGCAGATTAGTGGTTCTACCAGTACATTGTTAGGAGGGTTCTTCCTTGGGATGAGCGACCATGCGGAAGGTACGGAACTGGATGCAGTAGCTGTGAAAACAATGTTTGCAGGTGGGCTTGCAGGTGTAAAGAAACAGACGAAGGCGCAACGTGGTGATAAAACTATGATGGATGCCTTGATTCCGGCTGTGGAAGCTATGCAGAATGTTGATTCCAATGATATTAAAACTGTTTTGGAAGCTGGTGCAAAAGCTGCTTTGCAGGGTGCTGAAGCAACTAAAGAAATGAAGGCTAACTTTGGACGTGCCCGTAATTACGGTGAGCGTTCTATCGGTTATGCAGATTCTGGTGCTTCTTCATGGTCATGCATGTTCGATGCGTTTGCAAAAGCAATATAAGTAAAATTTAAAGAGAGAAAGACATAAAGATATGGCTGATTTAGATGATTTGAGAGAAGGTTGTAATTTTGGTTTGGGAGTTGCTTCCACCAATCAGAGTTTTCATGTAAAAGGGGCTGAGAATCTTCCTTGGGGAATGAAAGACCGTTTGTCACGCATATTTAACCCCAAAACAGGTAAGACGGTAATGCTTGCTTGTGACCATGGTTTTATCATGGGACCCACTTCCGGTTTGGAACGTATTGATTTGAATATTGTACCATTGATTGAATATGCTGACTGCCTGATGTGTACTCGTGGTATTCTTCGTTCTGTGATACCACCTACTACCAATAAACCTATTTGTTTGCGTTCGGATGCCGGTACTTCTATTCTGACATCACTGAATGACAATGTACTGATTGATATTGAAGATGCCGTTCGCATGAATGTATCTGCAATGGCAGTGATGTTGTCTATCGGAGATGCAGAACACGAGGCTACAACAGTGGCAAACTTGTACAAAGCGGTGGATAAGGGTACTCGTTATGGTATACCGGTAATGGGAGTAACGGCTGTTGGTAAAGATATGGCACGTGATGCCCGTTATTTTGGATTGGCATCCCGTATTGCGGCCGAGAATGGCGCAAATATCGTGAAGACTTATTATTGCGATGGTTTTGAGAAGGTGGCTGCTGCATGTCCGGTACCTGTAGTGATTGCAGGTGGTAAGAAATTACCCGAGTTGGAGGCGCTTGAACTTTGCTATAAAGCTATTAATGACGGTGCTGCCGGTGTTGATATGGGACGTAATGTATTCCAGTCGGAAGCGCCTGCAGCAATGATACAGGCAGTTAGTGCAGTGGTACATGATAACATGAAACCAACAGATGCACTTGACTTGTTCAATGAACTGAAACAAAAATGATAACAAACACAAAATAAAACATGATGAGGTTTTATATATTTGTTATAACTATTTTTTTATGTGGTTTTCGGGCGGTGGCACAGGATAAAATCCTGGTCGCCGGTTCCGGAAATCCATCTATCCTGCTTGTAGATAAACAGACTGGAAAGGTAGAATGGCAACATCCTTTAGAGAAAGGAGAAGAATGTAATTCTGTAGCTTTGACTAAGGATGGCAATGTTCTGTATTCTTATAAAAAAGGGGCAAAGGTGGTGACATGGAATCATCAGGTAGTATGGAACTTTCCTGCGCCTGATAAGACAGAACTTCAGTCGGCTACTATGCTACGTAATGGCGGATATTTATTGGGTATCTGTGGAAATCCCGCACGTTTTATTGAGTTGGATAAGAAGGGGAGAAAGGTGAATGAGACTACATTTGATTTAAACATAGAAAAACCTCACAGTCAATTTAGGCAGGTATTTCAATTGAAAAACAAGAATTATTTGATACCTGTCATGGCAAAACGCAAAGTTATAGAAATAAGCCGGAAAGGTAAAATGATTGCAGAACATAAAATAGATGGGGGAGCTTTTTCTTCGTTGGAATTGTCGGATGGTAATTGGCTGTTACCTTGCGGAGATGCACACTATTTTATGGTTATAGACCGCAAAACAGGTAAAGAATTGAAACGAGTAACTTCCCAAGAAATAAAAGGTGCCGCTTTATGGTTTGTAGCTCAAATTTTGGAATTGAGTAATAAGAACTTGCTGATTTGCAATTGGTGTGGGCATACAAGGGGGGCAGTTGTAGACATGCCACAATTAATTGAGATTGATAACGAAGGCAAAGCGGTATGGACCTTGAATGACAAGCAGAATATTGGTCTGGTTTCTGCAGCCTGTTACCTGAAGAATTTCCGGTTACCGGACTTGAAATAAAGAAATTAACTTTAAACAAAGTAATATGAATAGGACACTGATAATAATGTCTGTATGCATTGCTTTAGCGCTTCCGACGATGGCGCAGCGGAAAGCAAAAGCAAAGGTGAATACGCCTGCTACGTGGGCGGAGAGCGTTGCTGTGGCTAAAAATCAGGCTAATGCTGAAATGCAGAAGACTTGTTTGCCGGTTGCATCAAAAGTTATAAAAGCTAAGGCTGCCGCAGAGCCTTTTTCTGCGGACGTGACAGGACTCGATGAAATGGTGTTGTACACATGGGGAACAGTTGATGGGACCGGTGACGATCAGGCAATATGGGCAAATGCCAGACTTATTGCAGCAGACGGTTCTTCTGTTTGGTTGAATGATTTGAAAGATACTTTCAAGAAAACCGGTAGCGGTAGTTTGCGCATGAAAGGAAATGCCAAAGGAGAGACGGTCATTATGAAAGGTAAACGCTACGACCGTACGATTATGGCTAATGCCAATGCGCAGATTGTAGTTCCCTTGGATAAGAAATATGTACGTTTTGAAGCGGAAATCGGTTTAGAGAACCGTTCCTCGTCAGGTACGGTAATTTTCCGCCTGCAAGGTATTACCGGAGCAGAAGCTGCTGCGGATATAGTAAAGAAATATCCGACGGAATCTACCTGGTTCTTGCCGTTTGCCGGTAGTGATATGAAAGCTTTGGTAACAACGTATGATGCTTCCATCGAAAAGCATATAGCAACTTCTGTTGTAAACTTGCTGAAAGATAAAGCTTATTTTAATGCACAAATTGCGCAGGTTGCTGCCAAGCCTTCATTGGATGAGCAGGTAATCGGTTATTTGAATTTGGCGCAAGATGCCATGAAGGTATATCAGTTGCAGAATTCTTTGGGCTGGATTAATATGCGTGCCATTGAGGAGGCTTACAGTGATATGGCAAAAGTTACCGGTTTTGATACCAATGCCAATCAGGCTAAATTGGCTCAGTTGAAGCAACTCTGTGGAAAAGGATTTGCCGACATCTATAAAAATGATGTAGTTGCCATACAGGATGCAAAGAAGGCTTTGGAACTGAAACGTGAAATCCTTTTGGCAAATCCTGCATTGGATATGGATAAAATCATTGTAGGTCGTTATAAGATAGGTACCACTGCACGCCAAATAAATCCTCGCTCTTTGGGTACTCAGAACAACAATTGGTCCAATCAAACTTCTGCTCCCCGTGGAGGATTTAATGCTGAAATCGCGGAACTTTCCAATCTGCGTGGAGACGTAAAGACTCGTACGATTTTTAAGCCGACTAACGGTTCCTCTGTTCCTGACTTAAAATTACACTGGGATGCCGAACGTTTGATGTTCTCCATGGTAGATACAGATAAGCGTTGGCAGGTATTTGAGGTGAAACTGGATGGTACAGGCTTGAAAAAGTTGATTGAAACCCCCGAGAAGGACTTGGAATTTTTTGATGCTACTTATTTGCCTTCCGGTAAACTTATTGCAGTGTCCAATATCGGATACAATGGCGTACCTTGTGTGAATGGTAATGACGAAGTAGGTAATATGTGCCTTTACGACCCGAAAGACCAATCATTGCGCCGTCTGACTTTCGACCAGGATGCAAACTGGGCTCCTACAGTGATGAATAATGGCCGTATCATGTATACCCGTTGGGAATATACGGACTTGACGCATTACTTCTCTCGTTTTGTAATGCACATGAATCCGGATGGTACGGAGCAGAAGTCTTTGTATGGTAGTGGCTCTTACTTTCCGAACAGTACCTTTGATGCCAAACCTCTTCCGGGACACGCGTCCCAGTTTATAGGTGTTATTTCGGGTCACCATGGTGTGGCGCGTTCAGGACGTCTGATGTTGTTTGACCCGTCAAAGAGCCGTAAGTCGGAAAAAGGAATGTTGCAGGAATTGCCTTTCCGTGACCGTAAAATCGAACCGATTGTAAAAGACCGTTTAGTGGATGGCGTATGGCCGCAATTTATCAAACCTTATCCTTTGACGGATAAATATTTCCTCGTTGCCGCTAAATTGGATGCAAATTCTCTTTGGGGGATTTATTTGATTGATGTATACGATAATCTGACACTGATTGCCGAGTTTGAAGGTGAAGGTCTGATTTGTCCGATTCCAGTCAAGAAAACTCCGGTACCTCCCGTAATCCCCGACAAGATTACTCCGGGAAGTAAAGAAGCTACCGTGTTTATTCAGGATATTTACGAAGGTGAAGGTTTGAAGGGTGTGCCTCGTGGTACAGTGAAATCATTCCGTGTACTGGCGTATGAATATGCTTATAATAAGACTCCATCCGACCATTGGGCACAAGGAGTGCAAAGTGGCTGGGATATCAAACGTCTTTTGGGTACCGTACCTGTAGAAGAAGATGGCTCTGCTATCTTTAAAATTCCTGCTAATACTCCGGTTGCGTTGCAGCCATTGGATTCTGAAGGACGTGCAGTGCAATGGATGCGTAGCTGGCTGACTGGTATGCCGGGTGAAACCGTATCATGTGTAGGTTGCCATGAAGATCAGAACCAATTGCCCATTCCGAAACGTGTAAAGGCATCCACTATTCCTCCGCATACTATTGCTGTGCCCGAAGGCGGTCAACGTTCTTTCACATTCGAACTTGAAGTGCAGCCTATCTTGGATCGTGCTTGTGTTTCTTGCCATGACGGTTCCAATAAATTAGCCGATTTCAGAGGCGGACGTATTGATAAATTCTCCGGATTTGGTGAAAGTTATCTGAATTTGCATCCTTATGTATACCGCCAAGGACCGGAAGCTGAAATTGAAGTTCTTAATCCTTATGAATATCATGCATCTGTCAGCCAACTTATTAAAATATTGAAGACCGGACACCATGGTGTGGAATTAACAGATAAGGAATGGAAGACACTTTATAACTGGATTGACTTTAATGCTCCTTATCATGGCAAGTTTAAAGCTAATGTCTTTAAGGGCGTTGAACAAATTAGCCGTCGTAAGGATTTAGCGGACAAATATGCAAATGCCGGCGTAGACTGGCAAGCTGAGATTCGTTCGTATGCCCAGTATTTGGAATCACAAGATAAACCGACTCCTGTGAAACCGGAAAAGAAGGAGCATAAGGATAAAGAAGTAAAAGTTAAAGGCTGGCCTTTCGATAAGACTGTAGCCCAGGCAATGATTAGTAAGGAAGGTGACTCAAAGATGAGCATTGAATTGGCTCCGGGCATAAAGATGAACTTTGTCCGCATTCCTGCCGGTTCCTTTGTTATGGGTAGCAATCGTGGACATTCTGATTATTCACCGGCTAACAAGCAAGTGGTGAAGAAATCATTCTGGATGGGAGAAATAGAAGTCAGCAACGAACAGTTCCGTACTATTTTCCCTGAACACGACAGCCGTTTCGACAGACAATTATGGAAAGACCATGTACATCAAGGATATCCGGCAAATAAACCGGAACAGCCTGCTATCCGTGTCAGTTGGGAAGAAGCCATGGCATTCTGCCGGAAGTTAAGCGAGAAGACCGGTAAAAATATCACGTTGCCAACGGAAGTACAGTGGGAATGGGCATGTCGTGCCGGTAGTGACGACGCCTTCTGGTATGGCTCATTGAATGCGGATTTTGCCAAATTTGAAAATATGGCCGACAAACAGTTGAATAAAATGGCTGTCCGTGGTGTAAATCCACAACCGATGAAAGAAACCGATTCATGGTATAAATATTACACATTCCAACCCAAGGAAAATGGGGTGGATGATGGTAACATGTTGCAGGTGAAAGGTGGCGCTTATCAGGCTAACCCATTCGGACTGTACGATATGCAAGGTAACGTTTCCGAATGGACGCGTTCCGACTATCTGCCCTATCCGTATAATGAGAAAACTCAGGGAAGCGGTATGGAGAAAGTGGTACGTGGTGGCTCTTGGACCGACCATCCAAAGACATGTACGTCATATTATCGTAGAGCATATTTGCCTTGGCAGAAAGTATATAATGTCGGTTTCCGCGTGATTATAGAAGATTAATAAGTGATTGATAGACACCGGCGCTTGTATCCTTGATGAGAGGATAGTGCGCCGGTTTCTTTTTAGACTGAAATGATGAAGGAGCAGAATAAAATAAGACTGGTAGCCGGTCCATGCAGCGCAGAAAATCGCGTGCAGATGTTGGAAACGGCAAGGGGATTAAAAAGTATAGGGGTTAATACATTACGTGCCGGTTTATGGAAACCCCGTTCCAGATATGGAACATTCGAGGGAGTCGGTGAACGTGGATTGGCATGGCTGAATGAGATACAGCAGGAATTGGGAATGCAGGTCATGACCGAAGTCGCGTTGCCCGCCCATGTGGAAGCCGTTATGAAAGCAGGTGTAGACATGGTATGGATTGGTGCACGGACGAGCGTAAATCCTTTCATGATGCATGAACTGGCTGAATCCTTGCGAGGTTGTAACATTCCCGTATGGGTGAAGAACCCGGTATGCCCGGATGTAGAACTTTGGCTTGGAGCGGTTGAACGGCTACAACATTCAGGCGTGCAGGATATCCGTGTTATCCACCGTGGCTTTTGTACGACAGACAATGCTCCTTATCGCAATGCCCCTCTTTGGGAACGTTTAGAGGAGTTTCGCATGCATTTTCCCAATCTGCCATTATATTGCGATCCGAGTCATATTGCCGGAAAACGTGAATTATTAGCTTCAGTTTCTGAGAAAGCTTTATCTTTGCACGTGGATGGCTTGTTTATTGAATCACATTGTTGTCCGCAAAAAGCGTTATCGGATTCTGCCCAACAGCTCACACCGGATGGTTTGGCAGAACTTCTGCATATTTTGAATGTCTCTATAGAACAATAATATGAAGAAATTTCTTTCCTCTGTAAAGAATATGTTTGTATCCTGGCGATTAACCTTGATACTGTTGGTGATATATGCCATTGCATTGGCGGTAGCAACTTTTGTAGAGAAAGCCCAGGGGACTCCTGTTGCCAGAAAACTGATTTATAACCAGCCCGTATTTTATTTGCTCCAGTTGGTGATGGTGATACAATTCATAGTAATGAGTATCCGTATGCAACTTTGGAAACAGCGTAAGTACGGTATATGCTTGCTCCATGTTTCCCTTATCGTCATTCTTACAGGAGCTTTGGTTACCAATCTGTTTGGTTTTGAGGGTATCGTACATATTCGGGAGGGAGAAACAACTTCGCAACTGCATTCAACGGACGGTACGCGTGAACTGCCTTTTACACTTCGCTTGGATGATTTTAAATTGTTACGTTATCCGGGTTCCCACAGCCCGTCTTCTTATGAAAGTTTCCTGACCATTTCTTCCGGTGGAGAGACGCGTGCCGAACATATTTATATGAATAAGGTGATATACGAACAAGGATACCGCATCTATCAGTCTTCCTACGACTCGGATGAGCAAGGAACTGTTTTGTCCGTGAACCATGATGGTTGGGGTACAGGCATCACCTATACAGGATATTTATTGCTCCTGGCGGGAATATTGCTCACCGTCGCAGACCCCAAGTCCCGTTTCCGCCAATTAACCAAACAACTGAAAAAGACCGTGCCGGTATTGTTGCTTTGCTGTTTGCCATCTTGCCTGTCTGCCCGGGAGGTCACTACTAATCAATTGGAAAAGAACACCATTCCCGCCACGCAGGCAGAGGAGTGGGGACGCATGCAGATTCAATGCCCTACGGGACGTATCGAACCAATCAATACCTATACTTCCAAATTGCTGCGTAAACTCTATCGGAGTGATATTTTCGAGGGATTACGTTCAGAACAGGTTATTTTCGGCTTTCTTATAAATCCTTCTTATTGGAGCAATGTACCTCTTATCCGCCAGCCCAACAAAGAAATGGCTCAGGAACTGGCGTTGCCTTCGGACAAATACATCCGTTTTTCCGATTTATTCGATGAAGAAGGACATTATGTCATTGCAGATGCTGTGGAAAGTGCATACTCCCGTCCTGTGGCAGAGCGCTCACGAGTAGAAAAGGATGTGTTGAAACTGGATGAAAAGGCGAATATCCTCTATTCTTTGCAGCAAGGCCAGATGTTGGCTCTCTTTCCCCTGCCGGATGATGCGAATGGAAAGTGGTATTCTCCGGGCGATGACTTGAAAGTATTTTCCGGCAAGGATTCCATGTTTGTCTCTAAAATATTCCCGTGGTATCTGGCTGAATCATACAATGCTTTGTATACGGGTGACTGGTCGGCATCGAGTGAAGTCCTGTCCATGATGAATGTATATCAGCAGAAACGAAGTACAGCAGGTTTATTGACAGATAAGCAGATTTCCTGGGAACTGTTCTATAATCGTGCCGGGTTATTCTTCTGGTCTGCTGTGGGATACATGACTGTGGGCTTGTTGCTCCTTTTATTTTCCGTCTGGTCCCTGTTGAAGTCCAAACGTTGGCTTCGGGCGATTACCATCGCAATGACGGTGGGTGTAGTAGCTTTCTTCCTGCTGCAAACTTTCGGTATCGGTATCCGTTGGTATATTTCCGGGCGGGCTCCCTGGGCAAATGCCTACGAATCGATGGTTTATGTGGCATGGGCTACAGCTTTGGCGGGACTTTTATTCATCCGCCGTTCGTCAATGACTCTGGCATTGGCCGCTTTCTTTGCAGGTATTATCCTGTTTGTTGCCAATCTCAATTTCATGGATCCTGAGATAACCCCTTTAGTTCCTGTATTGAAATCCTATTGGCTGATGATACATGTGGCGGTGATTACGGCAAGCTATGGCTTTTTCGGCATGAGTTTCCTCCTAGGCCTGCTGTCATTGGGTTTCATGGTGTCGGATAGGAAGGCGGCGTTGCTGGAACCTCATATCCGTGAATTACGGGTTATCAACGAGATCTCTCTTTACATTGGTCTGTATTTGTTGACTGCCGGTATTTTTCTGGGTGCCGTATGGGCGAATGAATCATGGGGACGTTATTGGGGATGGGACCCTAAAGAGACTTGGGCTCTCATCACAATGATTGTTTATGCCTTTGTCCTGCATGCCCGTTTCATGCCATCCCTGCGTTCGGACTTTGCATTCAGCGTACTGTCTGTTTTCGCATTATCATCGGTACTCATGACCTACTTCGGAGTGAATTATTATCTTTCCGGTTTGCATTCTTACGGTAGTGGTGATACTCCGCCGGGGCTGCATGCCGTTTTCATCGTATTTGGTTTAGCCTTGATACTCACCTTGTATGTGGGAGAAAAAAGACGTAAACGTTTGTCATAGTGAATCTCCTCTAGTATGTTTCGTATTAAACGCTAGTGTTGAAATGTTTATTATATTCAAAATTTAAAGTATTTGATACAATATTGCAAAAAGGGTTGGGGGAATGCTGCTACCTTTGTTTTCATATTATGAATCTTATAAAACAATACTGTGATGAAACAATGTAAAATGTTCGCTCTGGTCATGGGGGTACTCCTGCTGTGCAATCCAATAAATGCTCAGGATGTTTCTTTGAAAAAACGCATGAAAGAAGCCGATCCCAAAGTTATAGGTACACGTGTCGTTAATAAGTTTATTATAACTCCACATACCCGATTTGGAAATCCTCGTGCAGAAAAAGCTCCTAATTACATTACTTACCCTGATGCATGTGCATGGTTGGGAGCATTGTGGTTCAGTAAAGCTATCAAAGATACGGATATGCAACAACGCCTGAAGAATCGTTTTGAGCCCTTGTTCACTACTGAAAAAAATATGTTGCCCCGAATGGTACACGTAGACTATAATGTTTTTGGTTCCGTACCTTTGGAAATTTATATGCAAAAGTTGGGAGATCGCAAGTATTTTGATTTAGGTATGAAGTATGCTGATACTCAATGGGAAGTACCGGTTGATGTTAAACCGGAACAGAAAGCGTATGCAGATCAGGGATTTTCTTGGCAAACTCGCGTTTGGATTGATGATATGTTTATGATTACTACCATTCAGTCACAAGCCTATCTCGCCACCGGTGATCGTAAATATATAGATCGCGCAGCTGCCGAAATGGTAATGTATCTGCAAAAAATACAACGCCCTAATGGGCTTTTTTATCATGCTCCTACAGCTCCTTTCTTTTGGGCGCGTGGAAATGGTTGGATGGCTGCGGGAATGTCACGTCTTCTTGCTGTTCTGCCGAAAGATAATCCCAACCGTACTGTTATCATGGAAGCTTATAAAAAAATGATGGCTACTTTATTGGAAAATCAGGATTCTGATGGTATGTGGCATCAATTAATAGATGAGCCGGCATCTTATAAAGAAACTTCGGGTACAGCAATGTTTACTTATGCGATGTTGGTAGGGGTAAAGCACGGTTGGTTGAACAAAAAAACTTATGAACCTGCCGCATGGAAGGGATGGCTGGCATTGGTTTCTTATCTGAATACCGATGATGAGTTGACAAATGTTTGTGAGGGTACCAATATAAAGAATGACAAGAATCATTATATGACTCGTAAGCAAATTACTGGAGATTTGCATGCACATGCTCCTTTATTATGGTGTGCTACGGAACTTTTAACTAAATAAGAAGCTAATATCGTTTTAAAAAATGTGGTATAATCTTTGCATAATGAAAAAATAGCGTACTTTTGTGTCACAATAATACGTTGAAAACACAAACTGTTACATGAAGAAATTTGTTCTATTGCTATTTTTGTTATTATCTATTTCGCAGATATTCTCCCAGAACAATAATGAGACATTCTATTTTTCAAATTTGAATTTGAAAGATGGTTTGTCCCAAATCTCTGTTATTAAAATACTGCAAGATTCCAAAGGTTTTATGTGGTTTGCTACACGCAATGGCCTGAACCGCTATGATGGTAGTGAATTTATAGTGTACAAGCATGCTTCGGCAGATTCATTGACTTTGAGTGATAATAACATAATATCACTGGTAGAAGATGAAAGTAGAAATTTATGGGTGGGTACGGCACGCGGATTGAATAAGCTGGATTTGAAGACTAACCACATCAAGCGGTATTCCGATAAGAAATATGGTGCGCTTGCAAAACTAGACATACGCAGCTTGTTCGTGGATAGCCGTAAAAGGTTATGGGTAGGTACTTCCAGAGGACTGTATCTGTATGTACGCGAGATGGATGTGTTTCAGCAATTGGACTTGAACGGCAAAATCAAGAATGAGTATATTTCAGCCATTCATGAAACAAAGGGACACCAACTATTGATTGGAACTGCTACCAAAGGACTGTTTGTCTGTGATATGAGCATGAAGGAGTTGAAGCATTTTACTATGGATACTCCCGACTTGCGTTTGCCCGATAATTATGTTGGCACTCTTTATGAAGACTTGAAAGGGCATATCTGGGGAGGAAGCAATGCCGGTGGATTGTTCCGGATAGATATTGAAAAAGAGAGTATTGTGGCCTATAATAAGGGGAATAGCATATTGACTACGAATAGTATCCGTTGCATTACCGAGTCTCATGGCCGACTACTGGTTGGAACTTTTGATGGCCTTTATTCGATGGATCTTTCTGACAACTCTTTCTGGAAGCATACAGATGCATCATTGGAACGAGGTAATTTAAGTCACTTTTCTATTTATTCTTTATTTGTGGACAGTAGCCAGACAATATGGGTAGGAACTTATGCTGGTGGTGTCAGCTATTCGAGCCGGTTTAATAATCGTTTCGATTTTCACGATCCAACTTCGGTGTTCGATGCCTTGTTTGGCATTTATGGAAGTATGGTTTGTACCGAGGGTGGATGTTTATATATGGCTACTGAAGGGCGTGGCTTGCTCGACTATAATTTGAATAATAGTAAATATTACTATTACCCGATAGATAATTCCTCCCGGTTGCAATATAGCCGGAATATAATCAAAGGCTTGTTGTTGGATGGAAATACTCTTTGGTGTGGTACGAATAAAGGAGCTATCTATCAGTTTGATGTCCGTACGAAACGATATGAATTGTACTATCAGTTGCCGAAGGAAATGTCTATCTATGCCATGACCCCTGCACGTGATGGGGGGCTATGGATTGTCGGGTCCGACCCTAAAAATGGATTGATACATTTGTCGGCGGAGAAAGTTCTTCAGGATAAGTTTCCTCTTCATGACGGGAAAGACTCTTGCCAGATAACAAGTTCTCGTTGTATCCTTAAACTGAGTGATGGGGTTTTATTGATAGGAACGCGTAACAATGGATTGGTTAAGTATGATGCCGATAAGCAGGAAATTACTTATTATAATGCGGATGCCGAGAAACCGTTTTGTTTGCTGAATAATTATGTAACGAGTATTATCCGTGATACTTCCGGACGTGTTTGGATTGGTACTTTTGGCGGAGGTGTTTCTCTCTATGACGAGCAGAAGGGCATTCTTAAAACCATTACTCAGGAACAGGGATTGATAGATAATGATGTTTGTGCTATCGTTGAAGATAGAAACCATAAACTCTGGATAAGTGTCAGCAATGGAATTTCGGAGTTTGATTCGGAAAAGGAAGAGTTCATAAATTATAATTCCCTGAATGGGATTGGTGTTTATGAGTTTACTCCCCATAGTGGTATGCTTCTGCCCAATGGCGAAATCTGCTTTAGCGGTAATAATGGATTTGTGACTTTTAACCCACAGGAATTACAATTGAACTCTTTCGTACCTCCTCTGGTCTTCACGCGGTTGGTGGTGAATAATCAGGTTATCGAAGCGGAAGATGAAACGGGGATATTATCTTCCGTACTGGATGACGTGGAAGAGATAGAACTGAATTACAACCAAAACAACATATCTATCGGATATTGTGCCTTGAATTTTGTGTTTGCCCGTCAAAATCAATATGCTATCTTTCTGGAAGGCTATGACAAAGATTGGAATTATATTGGTAACCGCCGGGAGGCTTATTATACTAACTTGAGTCCGGGAACTTACGAGTTTAAGGTGAAAGCGTCCAACAATGATGGGGTATGGAGTCAGGATACGCGTAAAATCAGGATTGTTGTCCATCCTCCTATTTGGAAGACATGGTATGCTTGTTTGTTTTATATTGTTGCGTTCGTTTCTGTGTTGGTATTAATCATGTATTATATCTTCAAGAAACAG
This sequence comes from uncultured Bacteroides sp., assembly GCF_959029255.1. GTDB lineage: Bacteria > Bacteroidota > Bacteroidia > Bacteroidales > Bacteroidaceae > Bacteroides. The sequence goes on from NZ_CAUFUE010000005.1 coordinate 185,539, forward strand.
AAACTGGAACGTGAATTGCATTTCCGGCAGAAGGAACAGCAGCAATTGGAGGAATTCCATCAGGCAAAGATTCGTATGTTTACTAACTTCTCGCATGAACTTCGTACTCCGTTGACCCTGATTATCGCACCTTTGCAGGAGTTGGTGGCTATGCCGGAGTTTTCATCGATGGTGAAAAACAAACTCGGCTTGATATTCAGTAATGCCCAGCGCTTGCTGCTGCTGGTAAACCAGTTGATGGATTTACGTAAAAATCAAGAAGGTAGACTGAAATTGCGTATTACTAAAAGTGATATGTATCCTTTCTTGCTGGAAATATATTGCGCTTTCAATCATTTGGCGGCAAAGAAATCCATAGATTTCACTTTTGAGAAGAAAGCGGAGCAATTGACGGCGTGGTTCGACAAGACATTGATTGAGAAAGTGGTGTTCAATTTATTGTCCAACGCTATGAAGTTTACACCGAATGGCGGTAAGGTAGTGTTCTCCTTATCCCAAATTCCTTCTTCTGCTTTGCCTGCCGAATATCAGTCTGAATTGAGCAAGATGCCTGCACATACGGAATTTGCATGCCTATCTGTAGCAGATTCGGGTAAGGGTATTCCCGATGAAGAGATAAAGAATATATTTGCTCCTTTCTATCAGGGAGAAGACGACAATAAGGAAAATGTAGGTACAGGTATCGGTTTGAGCTTGACGCGCTCTATCGTACATCTGCATCGTGGAATTATTACGGTTTCCAAAAATCAACCGACGGGTACTGTCTTTAATGTGTATATTCCTATTAGTAGTTTTGTTTATGAAGAAGACCAATTAGTGAGGGAGGAAGCCGTGGCGGACGTGATACCTGTGGATAAAGCAATGCATTTTGATATCGAAAAGAAACGGACTGTACTTTTGGCTGAAGATAATGATGAGGTGAGAAAGTACGTGAAGGAGTGTCTTGAACCTTATTATTATGTTTTGGATGTTGATAATGGAAAGGATGCTTTGGATTTGAGCCTTGAAAAGTATCCTGATTTGATACTCAGTGATATTATGATGCCTAAGATGGATGGATTGGAATTATGTTCGCGTGTGAAGCAGGATTTACAGTTGGGACATATTCCAGTAATTCTGATGACGGCGAAATCTATGGTGGTTCATATCAAGGAAGGTTTTTCTGTAGGAGCCGATGATTATATAGTGAAACCATTCAGTATGGATGTACTTATATGCCGTATTAACAATATATTGGAGTCCCGGGAGAAACTGAAGAAGCTTTATGGTAAGAAGTTTTCTCCCGAAGCTATGGGGATTGAAATCGTATCGGGTGATGACCGGTTTACACAGAGTTTCTTTGAACTTATAGAAAAGAATATATCCAATCCTGAATTGGGTATTGATTTATTAAGTCAGGAATTAGGTTTGAGCCGTGCTAATTTATATCGAAAATTGAAAGCGGTAACGGAACTCTCACCGACCGAACTTATTCGTAATAAACGTTTGGAAGTGGCTGCTAAATTATTATTGGAATCGGACTATACGGTTTCAGAAGTGGCTGTCTATACAGGTTTTAATAGCCATGCTTACTTTACAAACTGTTTTAAGTCATTTTATGGATATTCTCCATCTGAATGGGTACAAAGACATAATGAGAATAGTGAGAATGCCTGATGATTATAGTCTTTGGTCGCTTTTGGAATAGAATTTCAAACGAATAAGACAATATTTTAAATTATGCAGGGATAAATCGTTTATCTTAGTGCCCTGAAATGTAAACATTAAAAATAAAGTATGATGAAGTTTAAGACAGGATTGTTTTCCTTATTGGTAGTTTGTGGAGCTTGCAGCCAAACACCTCAAAAAGTAGATGTTGTAAAGGATAGTTTTGATTTTGCCGGTCAGCAGTTGAAGTATGCGTTTACACAGGTTGATTCAGTAAAAGCCGCTGTGTCAGAAGAATCGTCGAAAAAGAAATTGGTGTCTCCGCGCACCATAGCGGATGACGGTTCTTTTAAGATGGTGGCATCTAGGGATTGGACCAGTGGTTTCTTCCCGGGAGAGTTGTGGTATATGTATGAGTATACCCAAGATGACTACTGGAAAAAGAAAGCAGAAGACTTTACTGCACATATTGAAGACCAAAAGACTAATGGCGGTACTCACGACATGGGATTTAAGATGTATTGCAGTTTTGGCAATGGTTACCGTTTGACAAAAGATGCTGCTTATAAAGATATTCTGTTGCAGTCGGCTGCTACTTTGATTACACGTTATAAACCGACGATTGGTTGTATCCGTTCTTGGGATCACAGTCGTGACAAATGGGAGTGCCCGGTTATTATAGACAACATGATGAATTTGGAGTTGTTATATTGGGCGTTCAAGGAGACAGGAGATTCTGTTTATTATAATATTGCTACCAATCATGCTTTGACAACGATGAAAAACCATTTCCGTGATAACTACAGTTCTTATCATGTGGTAGATTATGATACGATTACGGGTAATGTTCTTCATAAACAAACACATCAGGGATATAATGACGAATCGGCTTGGGCAAGAGGTCAGGCGTGGGGATTGTATGGCTATACAATGTGTTACCGCGAAACGAAACTTCTTGAATTCTTGACTCATGCAGAGAATATTGCCAACTATATTTTTACCAATCCCACTATGCCTGAAGATATGGTAGCTTATTGGGATTTCGATGCTCCCGGAATTCCGAATGAACCGCGGGATGCATCCGCCGCCGCTGTAATGGCATGTGCAATGTATGAACTCTCTATGTACAATGTCGAAAAAGCAGAACAGTATAAAAAATGGGCGGATACGATTGTGGAAAGCCTGAGTAATAACTATCGTGCAAAATTGGACGGTGATTATGGTTTCTTGCTGCTTCATAGCACGGGAGCACACAATTTTGAACGCGATGTGCCCTTGGTATATGCCGATTATTATTTCCTGGAGGCGTTGTTGAAGAAAGCAAAACTGGAAAAAGAGGGTACGGCTATTCTGTAAATTTAGATTTCAATAGGTATGAAACGTTTTATATTATTATTGGTAATATGTTGTTTTGTTGTGGGAGACTTTTATGCAAAAGTACCCACAACATACAATAAGATTCGTTTGACGGATAATTGGGAATTTCTTCGGCAAGATGTCGGTAATATATGGGAATTGGTACGTCCGGTGAAGAAAGGTCAGCCGGAAGAACAACCGATATGGACGAAGGTTACGTTGCCTCATTGTTTTAATGCCGAAGATGCCGTTGAGCCTGATGTGAATTATTATCAGGGACCGGGTTGGTATAAAACCCGCTTGAAGTTGGATAATCCTTATCCGAATGGCCGAATTGTTTTAGAATTTGAAGGATCGGGACAAAAGACGGATGTATATATTTATATGACAAAGGTAGGTAGCCATGTAGGCGGTTACGATAGTTGGAATGTTGATATAACAGACGCTGTTCAGGCTTTTCTGGCAAGCAAAGAGGCTGAAAGATTCAATGGAGAAGTTCCTTTGAGTATTCGTTGTGATAATACAAGGGATGCTGAAATGATTCCATCTGATTTATCGGACTTTAATGTGTATGGTGGTATTTATCGTTATTTGAATCTGGTATATTTACCTGAAGTTTCTTTCGCTTCTCTGAAGATAGTACCAACGTTGGATGCTAAGATGAAAAAAGCTAATCTTACTGTATCCGGAATGTTGTATAACCCGACAGATGTCCGCAAAGCATCTGTAGAGATTGCGATAAAGAATCCCAAAGGAGAAGTTGTAGCAACTCGTCAGTTGGAAGATATTACTCCATTGGGGAATTTGGATTTGATGGATATCAAGTTGGATAAGCCACAACTTTGGGATGTAAATTCACCTCTTTTATATACTTGTGAAGCTACAATCATAGCCAACGGACAAAAGATGACTGCTAGTGAGCGTTTTGGCTTTCGTTCTTTTGAATTTGTAGAAAAAGGCCCCTTTATCTTAAATGGCAGACGTCTTTTATTAAGAGGTACTCATCGTCATGAAGATCATGCAGGCGTGGGAGCTGCTATGACTGAAGAGCAAATGATACAGGAAATGAAGATGATGAAGGAAATGGGTGTTAATTTCATACGCCTTGGGCATTATCAACAATCTGAAATCATTCTCAATCTTTGTGATGAATTAGGTATTCTTGTCTGGGAAGAAGTGCCTTGGTGTCGCGGTGGAGTCGGTAATGAAACTTATCGTAATCAAGCCAAACGGATGTTGAATAATATGATTACCCAGCATTATAATCACCCGGCTGTTATTATTTGGGGATTGGGCAATGAAAATGATTGGCCTAATGATTTTCCGGAATATAAGCAAAGTGAAGTGCGTGGACTGATGAGTGAACTAAACACGATTGCTCATTATATGGATGAAAATCGTAAGACTGCCATTCGTCGTTGCGCTTTTTGTAGTGATATTGTAGATGTGTATTCTCCTTCAATCTGGGCAGGATGGTATCGTGGTAATTATACGGACTATCAGAAATTCTCCAAGGATGAAATGGAGAAAGTGAAACATTTCTTGCATGTGGAGTGGGGAGGAGACAGTCATGCCGGGCGTCATGCAGAAGCTGTCGCTCCTTTACGCAAAGAAGGGGAAGCTGAAGGTGATGTGGCTTTGAACGGTTCTGCATTAGTTTTGGAGAAAGGTGATTGGTCGGAAACTTATATTGTAAAGTTGATTGATTGGCATTTGAAAGAACAGGAAAATATGCCATGGTTGACCGGTGCGGCCTATTGGCCTTTTAAAGACTTCTCGACTCCGGTTCGTCCAGAGAACCCGGTGCCATACGTCAACCAAAAAGGTGTGATAGAACGTGATTTTACTAAGAAAGAGAGTTATTATGTTTTCCAGTCGTATTGGACGGAGAAACCTATGCTGCATATTTATGGACACGGTTGGCCAGCGAGATGGGGCAAAGACGGTGAGGAGAAGGAAGTGTTGGTTTACTCTAATTGTCAAGCTGTTGAACTGTTTTTGAATGGGCAAAGTTTAGGTATTCGTAAACGTAATAGTCAGGATTTTCCTGCTGCCGGATTGCGCTGGAATGTAAAGTTCCAAAAAGGAGAAAACATACTTCGGGCAGTTGCCGTAGCGGGAAAAGAAACCTTGAATGATGAATTGGTTTTTGAATATCAGACTGAAAAATGGGGAAAAGAGACTGCATTTAAAGTGAAAACTACTCCTGTGGGTGATGATATTATTGAAGTAGAGGCTCAATTGGTAGATGAGAAAGGAGTAAGATGTCTTGATTCAAGAATATTTGTCTATTTTGATATAGCCGGTGATGGAGAACTTATTCAGAATCAAGGGACGGTGACCGGTTCACGGAAAGTACAAGCCAGAAATGGACGTGCTCAGATTAGAGTTCGTACCAATCAGGGAACTTCGTGTGTGGCTGTGAAGGCAGAGCATGTTCAAACTTCTTTTGTAACGGTAAAATAATATGCGACAAACAACTATATTTATATTGATATCTTCTCTGTTTGCATTCATTTCTTGTACTTCACAGAAAAGTGATAAAGAATATGTAGAGGATGTATTGAAACAGGGTATTTTAGAGCGGGCTGCCTTAAATATTCAGGAGAAGCCGGTAACGATTACATCTTTCATTGCAGAACGTAGTGCAGGTGATGCTCATGATTTTTATTCGGAAGGTGATTATTGGTGGCCTGATACATTGAATTTAGATGGTCCGTATATACGTCGTGACGGTGAAACGAATCCTGATAATTTCGTAGCCCATCGTCATGCAATGATACGTTTTAGTTCTATTGTGGGAAATCTGACTTCTGCCTATCTTTTAACTAAAGATAAAAAATATGCAGAAGCAGTTATGAAACATGTTCGTGCATGGTTTATCAATGAAGAAACATTAATGCGTCCCAATTTGCAATATGCTCAGGCTATAAAGGGTATTGCTACCGGGCGGGGCATTGGTATCATTGATACGGTACACCTTATGGAAGTGGCTCAGTCGTTACTGCGGTTGGAACAGGCTGGAATACTTTCAGAGGAGGATATCAATGGTTCTAAAAAATGGTTCTCTGACTATTTGGAATGGATGTCCACTCATCCCTATGGAATTGATGAAATGAATGCTAAAAATAATCATGGAACTTGTTGGGTGATGCAAGCTGCTGTTTTTGCACGTTACGTTGATAATAAGGATATGATTAGGTTCTGCAGCAATCGTTATAAAGAAGTACTTCTTCCGAAACAAATGGCTGAAGATGGTAGTTTCCCACGCGAAACCGCACGTACTAAACCTTATGGGTATTCTTTGTTTAATTTGGATGCAATGGCAACAATATGTCAAACTCTTTCTATTACAGCAGACAGCCTTTGGGATTTTTCTGTAGATGATACTAAAAGTATATTGAAAGGAATTGATTTTATTTTTCCCTATGTCATAGATAAGACTTCTTGGCCTTTTGCACATGATGTTATGTATTGGGATGAATGGCCTGTAGCTCATCCTTTCTTGATTTTTGGGGCATTGCAAACAGGAAATAAGAAATGGTTTTCGACATGGAGTGAATTGGAACATTTTCCAGAGACGGATGAGGTAGTTCGTAATTTACCGGTACGTAATCCTTTATTGTGGATCTAAACTTTTAAACTCATAAATTTAGGATATTATGAAACTGATTAAGGATATAGGGATAGGAGTTTGTATTTCATGTATGACATTTTCTGTAAGTGCTCAAAACAGGGTGGTTACCCAACATACTACAGGGACTATTGTTGAAGGGGAAGTAACAATGTTAGTTAGTCAGGATGTAACGATGAAATATCGTCGTACGACTTCTCAGGGCGTTGTTGATGCAAAGTTGAATTACCAGCCGGGTACAGAACTGTCTTTACTAGCCCTACCCTTGTCAGAAACAGTAATGGTACGTTATCCCGATTATCGTATGGCTTATTGGAAAGATTATACTTATGTCCAAGGGTATATGTTTGAAGCTATGGATCGTCTGGGGCAACTTACGGGTGATGATAAATATCTGCAATATATTAAAAAGTATATAGACCATTTTCTAGATGAAGAAGGAAATTATAAAGGAGGTGGTTTGACCAACTTGGATAATTTTATGACAGGTTCTGCTTTCTGTACTTTGTATGGACGTACAGGTGAAGAGAAATATAAGAAGGCTGCATTACAGATATTGAAAGCGGTGGATTCATATCCAAGTTCTGATGGACAGTTTTGGCATGGCAATCGTAGTCCGAATATGTGGATTGATGGCGTTTTTATGATGCAGATGTTTTTGATTCGTTGTGCTCAATTTGTGGGAGAAGCGGATTATTGCTATAATATAGCATGTCGTAACATCATTGCTGCAGCACGTCATTTGCAACGACCGGATGGTTTAGTCCTTCACGCTTGGACCACAGAACCGGAAAAAGCTGTTTGGGCTGATAAAACAACTGGACTTTCGCCCGAAGTTTGGAGTGAGGGAATGGGATGGTATACTTTAGTTGTACCTGAATTATTGGCAATATTACCTCAATCACACCCGAATTATAAGGAAGTTCTTGATATCTATTTGAAGATGTGTAAAGGACTGAAAAATGCACAAGATGAAAAAACAGGAGGTTGGTTTATGGTTGTTGATAAAGGAGATAACCCTTTGAATTTTATAGACCCTTCAGGCTCTGCAATGTTTACTTATTCTATTCAACGTGGTATACAATTGGGATTGTTAAAGGCTAAAGATTATGAGTCGGTGGCCCAAAGAGGATATCATAGCTTGTTTCCTTTTGTGCAAGTAAATGAGCGAGGACTGCTGGATGTAATAGGAGCGTGTGATGGTGTAACAATTAAAAAGAATTTTGTAGAATATGTTACTGTTCCCAAAATCTTGAATGCCAAAGAGGCTGTTGCTGGTATATTATGGGCTGCTGTTATTATGGAAACCGATCACTTGAAAAAATAATTAATTATGAATATGTGTAAAATAATGGTAAGTATAGTGCTGCTTCTATCGTCCTTGACGGTGGGAGCAGTTTCTCATGATGAATTGTTGCGTATTAAGCAAAATTTCTCAGATATGCTGATACCATCAGATAAGGACCCTTTTCATTTAAAGTCAATACTTATTTCTATTCCTCCAGAGGAGGAAATTTCTGATCAGGCTGTTGTAGAACTCCATCAGAGATATCCTTTGAATATGGACAAGATGGAGTTATATTTATCTTCTATATCTGCGGATGGGGTGTGGCCGGATATTAATTATGAAGATAAAAAACGCTCGGGATGGGAACCTAAAATACATGCGGAACGTATTTTGGAATTGGTAAAACTATATTACTCAAAACAGACTCCCTATTATCAGTCTTCAGATGTAGAAGTTGCGATTCATAAAGCACTAGGTTATTGGTTTCGGGTTAAACCGGTCTGTCTTAATTGGTGGTACAATCAAATTGGTATTCCTAAAACGTTAGGTACTGCGTTTATTTTGTTTGAACAAAAGTTAACTCCGGAAGAGAAAGAAGCTGCTATATCTGTGATGGAGAATGCGAAATTTGGTATGACCGGACAAAACAAAGTATGGCTTGCTGGAAATGTCATGATGCGTGCATTGCTGCAAAATGATGTTGCTTTGACAAAAGAGGCACGTGATATTATTGTATCTGAAATTGTGACTGGTGGTGCCGAGGGAATTAAAGATGATTGGTGTTTCCATCAGCATGGTTCACAACAGCAGTTTGGTAATTATGGACTTTCTTTTGTGTCAGGGATGAGTTTCTTCTCTGGAGTATTTGCAGGTACTTCTTTAGCGTTTAATGAGCAGCAATTAGGAATTATCAGTGCTTTGATAGATAAAGGTTATCGTTGGGTATTGTGGAAAGGAAAAATGGATGTTAGTGCTTTGGGACGTCAATTATTCCATCATGCGCAGGTACATAAGGCTTTAAGCCTTGCCTTTGCTTCTTCGGAATTAGGAGGTGGAAAGTCAAAACAATGTTCAATTGTTTCTAAAGCTTTATTAGATGAAAATTATAATTCCAGACAAACGAATTTATTAATCGGTCATAAACATTTCTGGCAATCGGATTATACCATTCATCGTCGTCCCCAGTGGATGGCTTCTGTAAAAATGGCATCTAAACGGGTAGTGGGAGTTGAAATGATGAATGGTGATAATATGCAAGGGTATTATATGGCAGATGGTGCTACATATATATATAAGAATGGTGAAGAATATCTGGATATTTTTCCTTTGTGGGATTGGCGAAAGGTACCGGGGATAACGGCTTTCCAGGCAGATGCGCCTATGCCTTTAATTAAGAACTATCAGCCGCGTAATCAATCTTCTTTTGTAGGAGGAGTTTCTGATGGTAAACAAGGAATGACAGCAATGGAGATAAATCGTGCTGGTATAAAAGCTTATAAATCATGGGTTTTTACAGATGATTTTGTGCTGTGTCTTGGGGCGGGTATTCAGGCAGATAGTAATTTAGTGGTGACTACTGCTATCGAACAATGCCGTATGAAAGGAGAATTAACTATATTGCAGGGAGAAAAATGGATAAATGTTGGTGACAAACAAATGTATTCAGGTAAAGAACAACGTTTTTTCCATAATCAGACGGGATATATTTTATGGAATAATCCAAAAGATTGCGTGGCTGAGGTTAATCATCGTACGGGACAATGGCATGATGTAATGCAAATGTATCGTTCTAAAGATGTGGAAGGCGATGTTGTTTCAATTTATTTAGAACATGGCGTTTCTCCACAAAAAGGTACGTATCAATATTTGATGCTTCCAGCTACGGATCAGGGAAAAACAAAATTGTTTGATTTATCTGCTATTCAGTTGATTCGTAATGATGAAATCGCGCAAGCTGTCTATACGAAGAAAAATTCTACTTGGTGGATAACAGCTTATCAGCCTCTGACAATACCATTGATTTCCGGGTATCCTTTGGATATTTTAACTCCGGGTATTTATATGATTCGAGAAGTGAAGGGTAAATATGAGTTGAGTTGTGCTGATCCGACGCATCAACAAGAAATAATTAAATTGAGATTTAAAAATAAAGATATTGTTGTCCCTTTATCAGAAGAGAAGGGAAAAACCGTTTCTGTAAATCTTTGAATTTAAATGTTTTTTTATATTTGAGTTATTTCTTCAAACGAATGAAATAATAATGCAAGCCTTATTGGTAGGAACAGTCTACTTTTGTTTGTGTAAAATAAACATGGGACTATGAATACACGTAAGGCTTTCTTTTTGCTTTTGATGTTTCTATTGAGTGTTACTTATACTCAAGGACTGCAATCTATAGATCGATATAAAGCGATATTTACTGCTCCTCCTCAACATGTGCCTACAATAAAAACTCCTGATGCACCCTTGGCTGGGAATGGAGATATCGGTATAACAATGGGAGGTACACCGGATAATCTTTGTTTTTATATCGGTAAAAATGATTTTTGGAGAGCATATCCGGTATATCCGGGGGGGATTGCTCTTCCTGGTGGTTTGGATATTACTATTGAAGGGTTGCGTAATGCCTCTTATTATGCAGAACAGTTACCGGAAAGTGCGGAGATAACTGCACTTTTCTCAACTGATGATTGTAAGATGAGTTTATCTGCCTGGGTGGCGGCTACAGATAATAAAGTGATTATTGAATTACAGTCTGATAAAGAACAAATCGTTCGTTTGCGTTTATGGGCTGCTGAAGGTAATACATCTGTAAATGCACAAGGAACTGAACCTGTTATATGGGTAAGTCGATCATTTGAAAAATCGGAGTTGTTGCGTTGGCCTACTCATGTAGCACTGGCGATGAATACTACAAGTGAGACGTTGAAACTAACCCCCGATAAGAAAGAAAGGTTGGTAATAACGGTTTATACTAATCATGATATTCCGAATTGGAAGGAGAAAGCTATTATAGAAGCGAAGCAGGTAACAGATGCTTCTATAGAATTACTGAAATATAATCACCGAACTTGGTGGCAGAACTTTTGGAAACAATCACATATCAATATTGGAGATAATTATTTTGAAAAGTATTATTATCAGTCTCAATATTTATTTGCTTGTTCTTCTCGTGAAGGAAAATTTGCACCGGGGATTTGGGGACCATTTATTACTAGAGACGAAGCAGCTTGGGGAGGAGATTATCATTTGAATTATAACTACCAGGCACCATATTGGGCTTCATTTTCATCCAATCATATTAGTTTGACTGATAATTTCGATCAACCTTTATTAGATTATATGAAGGCTGGGCGGATGCATGCCCGAAAATTACTCAATTGTAGGGGTATCTATTATCCGGTAGGGATTGGCCCGAAGGGCTTATGTACATCAATGTGGCCATTGACCCCAGATGAAATGCAAGAAAAATATGCGACTCGTGAAAATACGATAGATGATGGTTATAAATTTTTGGGACAAAAGATAAATGCGGTTTTTAGTGTTGGTAATATGTTGATGCGGTATTACAGCACTTACGATAGAGACTATGCTCAAAAAGTATATCCTTATTTATTAGCATGTGCTGATTTTTGGGAAGATTATTTATCAATGGAAAACGGGCGTTATGTTATCCGTATGGATCACTTTAATGAAGTAATGCCTAATAAACGCAATGGAGGTATTTGGCGTGATAAATTGGGTGATTTTAATTCTACACTTTCATTAGGGCTTGTACGGATGTTATTTAAGGGAATATTGGATATGAGTGATTTTTTAGTGGTAGATAAACAACGTCAGGCACATTGGAAAGATATATTGGATAACTTGAGTGAATACCCTGTGGGGATACTAAAAGATGGACGTAAAAGTCTGAAAAATATGGAAAGAGGACCAAAGGATAGAGAAATTCAACCTTCAGGACTTAATAGGGTCTCTATTCATGGACTTATTTTACCTGGAGGAGTTGCCGGACCTGTCACAGATTCTATTTTTAATCGTATTTTATTGGACGATGTGGAACATTGGTCACAGAAACAGCGTATGGCGGATGATTGGGGAAATACATCGAATAATGGTATTGAAACTTGTTATCCTGGAGCAGTTCGTGTTGGTTATCCTGGAGATGAAATTCTCGCCAATATGAAGAAACGTATAGAGATGGATGTATATCCTAATTGTTGGATTGTACAAGGAGGAGGGGGGATTGAGACCTTTGCTGCTGTTCCATTGACTATCAATGAAATGTTACTTCAAAGTTATGAGGGTGTTATACGTGTTTTTCCAAATTGGAATAGAAGAAAGGATGCTGCTTTTACAAATTTGAGAGCGTATGGGGCATTCTTGGTAACTTCATCTTTAGAGAAAGGTAAAGTACAAAAAGTCAAACTTTTTAGTGAAAAAGGTCGGCCTTGTAAGATTGAGAATCCCTGGAAAGACAACCCCGTACAACTAAACCGTAATGGACAGAAGGTTGATGTTTTATATGGTCGATATTTACAGATACCCACTTCTGTCGGTGAAACAATAGAGTTGCAATTATATACTAATCATTAATAAAAACAGAATGAAACACATGAATAAGTTATTAAGTGGAATTTTGGTAATAATGTTTTGTATCGGAGCCTCTGCGCAGACCAAGTTACCACCGGCTTGGCAATCAAGTTTCGTAAAAATTACCTCAGAAGGTAAATTAGTCTATTATCCGGATCAACAAGGGAATACTATTCCTGATTTTAGCCGAGTGGGTTATCATCATAGTGATAAATCTATTCCTTATTATTCTATAACTAAAGTCGTTTATCCGATAGAAAATGCTGATAACCGGCAGAATATTCAGAAGGCAATAGATGAAGTTTCTAGAATGAAACCGGATAAAAATGGGCATCGGGGCACTGTTTTATTAAAACGAGGGATATATCCCATTCATGGAAGTATCCATATTAATACAAGTGGTGTGATCTTGATGGGAGAGGGTGAAAATATAAATGAGACCAGATTGTTAGCAGTTGGCAAAGAACGCTTTTCTTTAATTCAGGTAAATGGTAAAGGAAGAATAGAAGAAATTCCCGGCACTCGTACAAAGATAACGGACAGTTTTGTACCTGTAGGTTCTCATTCTTTCAATGTTTCTTCATCAGCAAATTATACAGTAGGTGATCGTATAATTGTTTATCGTCCTGGTACACAAAATTGGATACACGATTTAAAAATGGATCAGATTGTAGAGCGTAAAGGTACTCGTCAATGGACTGCACAAGAATACAATCTTTCTTTTGAACGTGAAATCGTGAAGATTGAAGGTAACCGAATTTATATTGATAATCCGGTTGTGATGCAAATGGAAGATAAATATGGGGGTGGTGAGATTTTTAAATATAGTTTTGAGGGTAGAATTAGTGAAGTTGGTGTGAGCAATATGTGCTTGGAGTCAGAATTCGAGCATTATGAAGATAATCAGCATGGTTGGATAGGCGTACAATTTGATAAAGTTGAAAATTGTTGGGCACGAAACCTGACTTGTCGTTACATGGGATATTCTGCTGTAAGTTGTGAACGTTTTGCAAAGAATGTAACTGTTATGGATTGTCGATGTCTTGAGAGCAAATCTGTGATAACAGGTGGCTTGCGCTATTCTTTTAATAATTGGGGACAGCAAAATCTTTTTATGAATTGCCAAAGTACAGAGGGACGGCACGACTATGTAACGGGTGCTCGGGTATGTGGACCTAATGTGTTTTATAATTGTACAGCTTCTCAAACTTATGCAGATATCGGCCCCCACCATCGTTGGGCAGTAGGCACTCTATATGATAATGTAGTGACTGATGGAGAAATCAATGTTCAAGATCGTGGTCAGATGGGAAGTGGCCATGGTTGGGCGGGAGTAACACAAGTTTTGTGGAACTGTCGTACCAAACGAGCAGCTATTCAAAATCCATGGGTTTCAGGTAATAATTATAATATAGGTATGAAAGGGCAAAAATATCCGGGACATTTTACTGATCGTCTTGATGGAATTTGGGAAGGTCAAAATGAGATGAATATTTTTCCTCGTTCTTTGTATATAGCACAATTAATGGCACGACATAATATGGACTTGCGTATATTGACGAAATAAAATAAAATTTTAGTAGGTATAAGTTGCTGAATATCAATAATGATGTGTAATTTGAGATATTTTTGATAGTATTTGATACAATCTTTAAATTCCTTTTGAGAAAATTCTCGTTTGTTTGCAAATGGAAAATAACACAATGTTTAACTTTAAAAATGACGTATTGATATTATGAGAAACTATGGAACATGAT